>JAEWSQ010000024.1 GCA_023398165.1 Spirochaetota bacterium
GAATACCCCGATTCTCCATGGTACGCCGATTCTGTTGAGAAAATGAATCTCATAGAAAAGAGGATGAACCGGTATAAAAAAATAATACAATCCTTTTCCTCGTGGAAGGATTATAAAAAGATGGAAAAGGAAGCAGATAGAAAAAATGGCAATTATTAAAGTTCAGGATCTTCACAAAACATTTAAAGTAAGCAAACGCTCAAAAGGCCTTCCCGGAACCATAGCAAATATTTTTGCTCCGAAGTTCACAGAAAAAAGAGCAGTAGACGGACTCAGCTTCGAAATAGAGAGGGGCGAAGCCGTAGGCTTTATTGGTTCAAACGGAGCGGGAAAATCCACGACTATAAAAATGATTTCGGGCATACTGTATCCTACAAGCGGAAGCATAGAAGTACTCGGGTTTGATCCTCAAAAACAGAGAAAGCAGTATGTGTCGCATATTGGTGTTGTGTTCGGACAGAAAAGCCAGCTCAGCTGGGATCTTCCGGTTATAGACAGTTTCGAACTCCTCCGTCATATTTACAGAATTCCAACGGCGCAGTATGAACAGAATGTTAAAATGTTCACCTCCTTACTTGAGATGGAAAACTTTATTGAGCAGCCTGTCCGCCAGCTTTCTCTCGGTCAGCGCATGAGAGCCGACATTGCAGCATCCCTCCTGCATTCTCCCGAACTTGTTTTTTTTGATGAGCCTACGATCGGACTCGATGCCCTTGCAAAAGAAAAAATCCGCCAGTTTGTCCGCTATATGAATAAAGAAAAAAAAGTAACTATGATTTTTACCACTCATGACATGAAGGACATTGAAGAAACCTGTGAACGTATGATTCTTATAGACAAGGGGAAGCTTTTATACGACGGTAGTATTAAGAATATAGTTTCAAAATACGGCAAGGAGCGGAAACTGATTGTAGTGTTTGAAACCGACACAGAAATAGAGCCGATTGATAATGTTCTTATTGCACGTGAAGGTTTTAATAAAAAATCATTTACCTTTGACTGCGGCGAGGTAAACATGAAAGATCTTCTGCAGATTATAGCTTCTAAATATTCGATTGCAGACTTTACGGTAAAAGAGATGGAAATAGAGGCAGTTGTAAGAAGTATATATACGGGAGATATAAAACTGTCATGAGGTTTTTACATACTCCCTACCTGGCATACTTTAAACTTTCTTTTAAACAGAACACTGCCTACCGTATTGAGTGGCTCTTGGGAATTTTAAATAGTGTTATTCAAATATTTATTTCGATTGCAATTTGGAGAGCCCTGTATGGGAATGCAGATAGTGTTAAAGGAATTCCATTTTCGGTAGTTACCACAAACTTTATTATTTCGCTTGGTCTTAGTAATATTTTTACCACAGATGATTTTTACATTCAATGGAAAATTAATGACGGCTCTATAGCGCATGAATTACTAAAGCCTGTAAACTTCCGTCTTATACTCCTTGCACAAACTCTGGGAAATCTTTTATTTAAACTCGTCAGCAATTTTCTCCCATCTCTCATCATAACAGCGGCCGTGTTCGGTATTCTTCCGCCTGCAGGCGTCATTGAATTTATTTTTTATGTAATAAGCATCTTTCTGGGTTTTTGCGTACTGTGGACTATCAGCCTAATGGTACAAATGACTTCTTTCTGGATTATTAATGTGTGGAGCGTATCGACTGCAAAGAATGTTATTATAAGAATATTATCAGGCGCAGCCCTCCCGCTGTTTTTTATGCCGGAGCCGGTGATGAAGCTTATCCGCTTAACGCCCTTTGATTCGATTTATCATATTCCGATCCAAATATATTTAGGAACAATAAACCGCACTGATATAGCCCTGTGTATGGTAAAACAGATTGTATGGATAATTGTATTGTATGCGCTGAGTCTCTTCATGTGGCACCGCGGCAGTAAAAAGATTGTGATACAGGGAGGATGAACAATGTTTGATGCCTTACATATGTACAGTATCTATGTGCGCACTACCATGAAGGCATGGTTCCAGTACAGATTCGATGCCTGCCTCCGCTCCTTTACCGTCTTTATACGGGAAGCCGCAGGGATCATTATTATTTACCTTACTTTAAAATCATTTAATCAGCTCAACGGCTGGAATACACAGGAACTGTTTTTTTTGTACAGCCTTGTATTTCTAACCTACGGCATATTAATCATTTTTTTTACCGGGCTCAGGGATTTTGAACACCTGGTTAATAATGGAACTCTTGACAGATTTCTGCTTCGTCCGCGGGGAGTGCTTTTCCAGGTTCTCGCGTCAAACTCAGACTGGTTTGCAGCCGTTGGACACGGCACCCTCGGTCTCGTGCTTCTCTTAACGTCTGCAAAAAGCATAGGCGTCGTCTGGACTTTCAGCAATATCAGTTACTTTATTTTTGCAGTTATAAGCGGAGTCCTCATTCAGGGCGCTCTGTTTTTATGTATCGCCTCTTTGAGTTTTTTCATCATGAAGGTCGGCAACCTGCGTAATGTTCTCTATTATGACACCCGGCTTTTTGCAGGCTACCCCATAAGCATTTATCCAAAGGTTTTACAAATTCTCATGATGTATATTGTACCCTTTGCCTTTGTAAACTTTTTCCCGGTACAGTTTCTTCTTAGAAAGAGCGATATGGAATTATTCCCGACATCATATATGTACATTGCGCCTTTTGTTGGAATTGTATTGTATCTTGCGTCTTACGTATTCTGGCGTTTCAGCTTAAAACACTACCACAGTTCGGGGAATTAATAAACCGATATTTTACATGTATACATAATGACAAAACTGTGCAGAAAATATCAGGAAGTAGATTGCAAAGTATTGTATACCTTTTTATAGAGGATTGATATGAACTGGCTTGAAAGAATTGAAAGATCGCTTGAGGCAATAGAAAACTCGCTCACAGAAAATATCAGTATTGAAAATCTTGCAGAGCAGGTGTATACATCGAGCTTTATTTTTCAAAAAATGTTTGCGCTCTTGTGCGGGGTAACAGCGGGTGAATACATCCGTAACCGCAGATTAACTTGTGCCGGCTATGAAGTAATAGAAAACGATATCAGTATTCTAGACTTAGCGCTCAAGTATCAGTATGAAACAGGCGAAAGTTTCTGCAGGGCTTTTACACGGTTTCACGGTATAACGCCGTCTGCCGCACGAAAGCAAAAAGCAAATCTAAAAGTCTGTAAACCTGTCAGTCTTTCTAAAACATTGTCAGGAGGAAAGGTACTTATGAATGAAATTAGTGAACGGGGCTACGTTGTAAAAGAAACAGGCGCGGTGTACTACACGATGAATATGGATTTTTCGATCGAGTGGTTTAAAAAGCATCTGGGCTGGTACGGTCAGATTGAACAGCGCGATGAAGATGGGAACGGGCTTTACGGGTGTGTGAATAATATACCAATAGAATTGGAGGCCCTTCATATTGCACCGTTTACCGGTATCCACTTATTCCGGGGCGAGAGCGAAAAACGCACTGCGGGTTTCATGTTAGTTTCCGGTATTGAAAAGCTTTATGAATTTGTAAAAAAGTCGGGCTGGAACGAAATAACAGAGGTGGAAGAACAAAACTGGGGCGGAAAAACCTGTTCGGTGAAAACAATCGATGGATCGACACTTACTTTTTTTGAATAAGGTTGATAAAATATCAGTATGAAAGAAATCCGGTATATGTATAATAAAGGAAAATTTTCTGATGTCGCAATTCGTCCTGTCACCTATACGAGCGAGTTTTTCCAGCTGGAAATTGATCTTGAGTCTGAGGTCTTTTATGAATTGCGCAAAAAAAACGGAATAAGGCCCTTTGCTTTAAAGGACAGCACTCCCTCTGAGTTTGAAGAGATTAAGCAGTTCTTTTCAAACAACAGTTCCAGCTTCTTCTTTCTTTTTGACGGAGAAGACCGGACGGCTGAAAATTGTATAGGCAGTATTCTTCTTCTGGGTAATTACATTCAGTGTCTCGCTGTTGCAAAAAAATATCAGAGAAAAGGCTATGGAGAGCAGCTCGTAAAATATGCAGTAAACTATGCATTTTCTCAAGGGCATAAGACGATAGAGCTGACGCTTATAGACGGAAACACCCAGGCTCAAGCGCTTTATACAAAACTCGGCTTCACTGTAAAGAATTAACATGGAATTACAAAAAGCAGTCATAGAAGATTGTGATGAACTTGTCCGGATGAATACTCAGCTTGTCATTGATGAGCAGTATGATGTCATTCTTCCAGAGGATAAAATGATCGAGCGCATGAAGGATTTTATTCAAGGCTCTGTCTATGACTGCTATCTTATGGTTCATGAAAACTCTCACTGCGGATACTGCCTCGTCGACACAACTAAAACACCGCTCTACCTGCGTCATCTGTTTGTGAAAAAAGAACACAGACGTAAGGGGTACGGAAAAACGGCAATACAAATGCTCCTTAACATGTACAAGACTGACGCGCTCGATATTGAAGTTATGGCGTGGAATGCTAATGCAGTTAAATTTTATGAAAGCATCGGCTTTACGCCGCGGTTTATCGGCATGAGAATTAAGAAGGAAAGAAAGATTTAAATACATAGGAGGGATTTATGAAAAGCCTTGTAAGAAAGGTTATTTTTCTTGGTTTAGTTATAGCTTCTATAACTATGGTGACTTCCTGTAAACAGGAAATGGAAACAGCTGTTGAAGAAATTCAATTAACTGAGCAGGAAGCGCAGATTATTGAAAAGTATTCAGAAATTGGGAAGGGGCACAATGAGTCTTTGGATAATGCTTATGCTTAAATAAATTCACAGAGAGTAGCTCTACAAACAAAAGAACAGCGGATTGCACTATTAGCTGAGTATTATGGCCTTGAGGGTGATGAGAAATGTATTTCATTTGATTATCCTGAGCCTTCAGCTTTGTCTAGAAATGCCGTATATCCATCCTTGGTACAGGCTTTATCGGATGAAGGTATCTTTTCAAATGAAGTATTTACAGATAATGTTGAGATTTACTTAAAACGTATAGAGACAGTTCTTCAGAATGTAAATGGGACAGATGAGAAAGCTGTAAATGATATTACTCAAATTGAGACAGATGCAATCAACATACTATCAGGAGACGATTTAAATGTTGTTATGAGTTATGCTGAGACAGCAAAGTCATCACTATCATATTGGATGTCTGAGTTTTCAAAAAATAATTCAAGTCGAAGTATTCAAGATGATCTTCGTTTAGCTGGTATTGTTGCTTTATCTGATGCTGCAGGTGCAACAGCAGGAGCTGCTATTGGGTTAATTATGAAAGTAGATCCAACAATAACTGCGCTAATCTCTATAGCTTGTGGAGCCTATTCCTCTGGAATGGCATGGGATACAGGTCGTTTTTACTGTATTATTGATATTCAAGGTCTTGTTGATAGGATTTTAGGAAAATAAAGATAGATAATTATCAAGGAGCTAATTATGAAGCGAATAATCTGTATGCTTTCTTTCCTGTTAGTATTAATGAGTTTGGGATTTTCTCAAGAAGTGAATACTGCCTTTGAAAACACCTTATTAAATGAGGCACTAGATATAAAAATACTTTTACATACAGGGATTAATCCATATACCTATAGGTTTTATGACGATACTCAAAAAATATCTGAAATTAATTTGTACTCGATTTTAAAAACTGTTCCTCAAAATAAAGGAATTATTCAAAATGCTATTACTTGGAGAATTGTATCAATCATTACAAGCGGACTTGTTGGAGGTTTTTCGGGAGTAATGCTTGTAAAACACCATACAGGATCATTAACTAGAGAAGGTACGATTTTTTTCTCATCAGGAATAGTCACTTGTGGTATAACAAGCATTTTATCTGGATCGTTGTTTAGATGTAATCTTGACAAAGCAGTAGATAATTACAATCTTTCTGTAATGGGAATTCCTATAAAATAAGAATTAAGGCTGTTGTTGAGAGATTTCAACGGCAGCCTTTATCTGTTTCTTTTACTTAATAAAAGTTCAAAACGTGGTATTATGGAATTACCGGTTTAGTGAGAGTTACCGGCACATTCAAGACATATTCAATACAAAACTCTCTCACTCAATTTGATATACTATCGTATGATAGTATAAATATTTTTTATTGACAAAGCAGTACCTGAGCAGTACGGTACTTAAGATTTTAAAGAAAAAGTTTATAACCTCTAATGTTTTAATAAAAAAGTTATTATAAAGAGGAGAAAGAAGTTATGAAACTTAACGTTATATCTCCTCAATGGAAAGTATAGAACGGTTTCTGTAAAAGAGCAGTCAATGCTTGTTGATTGGCTCAAAGAAAATAATATCAGCTGTATTTCGAAAACAAACTGGGGAACTGTAATTGAGCATATAATTTATACGGCTGCAAATATCTTTTTTATCGTGTTTTATTTCTATCAGATTAAAGCAAAAGATACAGATTTAGACATCACTTTAGTAATGATTTCGGCTGTTTGTTTTGTCTGTTGGATAATTTATATTTTATCGGGATTATATATTAGGAAGAGGATACATCATGACGAAACGATTATTTAAAGTATTTTTAGGAATTCCTGTTATTTTTACATTACTAATGGCAGTGATATCCGTTTTTGAAACAAAAATTGCAGTATCTTTGCTTGGAAATCCTGAAACAAAAAATCCGCAAATTATTCAGGTTCTGTTTAACTTCTTGATTCTTGTTTCAGACAGCTCATTATATTTTTTAATGTATAAAACAATTCTTTCAAAATGTAATTTTTCATATCGATTGGGAGAGTCGATAAAAAAAGAATGGACAGAAAAGAAAAATATATATGAAAAAGTAAAGAAAGATAAAAAAACTTTCATCTTGATTATCGCTTTATTTGTGATAATTGTAATCATGTGGTATTTTTTTTCTGATTATATCAGTAGAAAAATAGGGATATATCCAAGCAAGAAACCGTTTTTGGAATTATCGTTCCTTTTTGTCCCGATTTTCGAGGAATTTATTTTTAGAAAAGTTTATTTTGAGTATTGTGAAATTAATAAGGTAAAACATGCCTTTTCCCTTAATGTAGTAATCTTCTCTTTTGCACATATTATTCCAATGCCGTATGTATTTCTGTTAGGAGTAATTCTTGCTTATTGCTATAAAAAATACAATTCACTTATTTTGAATACAGTTGTACATTTTCTATTCAATCTTTTGGGACTAAGTATACCGCTCATTCTGAGACTTATTAGGTAAGCCATATGAAATACATCCAGCAATTAGATGAATCCGGCTGCGATGCGGCATGTCGTGAGAAAACTCAACGACAACTTTTTTCTTAACGTTCAGTAGCCGTTTTTATATCTGTGTTAAGCTGCGTTCATCTGTGGTCATAATTCTTCGTTTTATCTTTTTATTTATTGACATTTATCTGCGGTTTATGTATCTGCGTGTATCTGCGGTAAAAACCCGCGCACAATCCGGCGTCATCTCGAACGCCAAACGATTTAAAGCGCTGCAAGGCGGTGAGGCGCGATACGTTAAGCGCCGATACTATTCTTTTATCCACATATTCTTAGGGTTTAAGGGGAAGGGGTAACTTCGCATCGCAAAAGATGGTACCCCTTCCCCTAATTACTTGACAAGTCCCATATTCACGCGGATACTGGTTCTATGCCGGAAATACTAAACGCACAGTTTCTAAAAAACTATCTTGAGCCCCTTATAAAAACATGTTCCCTTTGGGATCAGAAAAAACTTACGGTAATTATTATTGCAAACCCCAGGGCGGGCGGCTTTACGCTTAAAAGACTTGCTAAAGAAAAAATCCCTATATTACAAGGATTTAAAGAAGAAGCCTTGAAAAAAAAGGATGCAGCTGCTTCCCTGGAAATGCTTGTCTGGGAAACGAGGTATGCAGGACACGCAGGTGAATATGCTCAATCCGTCGTTAATCTTGCCAAAGATGCCGGTAAAAATGAAGAATTCCTTGTCATTACTGCAGGCGGCGACGGGACAAGTCTTGAAGTGCAGACCGTTCTTTTAAAAAATGCTTTATCAGACATAAAAATTAAAAAAGTTGTTATGCACAAGATTGCAGTTCTCCGCCTTCCTTTCGGCACCGGCAACGACGGTTCTGACGGACGCACCCTGGACGATACCTTAAGACGCTTAACAGAGCCTGCCCATTTTTCATGGCAGAGGGCGGTTAAGGTTATGTATGAAGGAAAGGTTTCAAAAGAGGAAATAGAGAAAGACGGTAAAAAAATTGCCGAATACGGCAGTCTCGATGCCGATCCCCCGTGGTATTCGTTTAATCTTGCAAGTGTGGGCATCGATGCCTTTATTACGCACATGACCAATAAAACAAAGGGAATTTTACCGGGAAATTTTTATCAGCTGTGGGTTAATCTTGCCGCTCTTTTTTATGCTTTGCGTTTCCCGCAGCGCTCCATGTTCGTGGAAGTTCTCGATGATAAAGATCAGGAGTTGAGGACCATAGACAGTCCGCTCGAGTTCTGTCTTCTGGGTGTTTCGGGGCATAGAACGTATGGAAGCAATCATAAGATACTTCCGGCAGACGACACCTTTTGTGCGACAATGAAAATGAGTTTGTTTCAAAAATTGAAATACTTAAAATCATTTGAAACCGGTGAGCATGTTAACTGTCCTTTATCGTTGTTTTCTAAAGCGCATAAGATACGGATCGCATATAATGAGTATATTCTGGTTCAGATGGATGGTGAAGTTCATCTGCTCCATCCGAAGCAGTTTCCGCTTACAATGGAAAGAACAGAACCTGTTATAAAAATTATAGAATGCGATGATGCTCCATATTATAAAGGAGCTGATAAAGCCGTCCAGGGTTGACAGGAGTATTAATGAAAAAAAATCATAATTTTAGAAGCAGGTTTTTTCTCCTGCTTCGTCTTTTTTTAGTTCTTTCAATACTGATAAATATCGGCATTGGAATTTTCATTGTAGTACGCGATAAAGACGTGAGTAAACCCGAGGTGCTCAGCGAGCTGAGTAAGAGGGGCGAATATGCTGTTTGGGCAGTGCTCACTTTTGTACTCTCCTATACGACGGAATATATTGAACGGAACCGTAAAATTGATATTCCCGATATTCTTGAAGTTGTCATCGTATTTTTTATATTTGCCGGAATTTTTTTGAGCAACACATTTAATCTTTACTACAGGCTCTGGTGGTGGGATGATTTACTGCACATGCTCTCAGGCGTCATCATAGGTTTCATAGGATTCATTTTAATTTATACCATCAATCATAAACACAGCATGGATATAAGTCCTCTTCTAGTTGCAGTGTTTTCTTTTTCTTTTGCAGTGACTATCGGTGTTTTCTGGGAGATTGCGGAATTTTCTGCCGATGTTCTTCTGGGTACGGCAAATCAAAAGTGGAATTTACCCGATACTGCAATTCTTCTGGGAAAGCCGTATCAGGGAAGCGGGCTCCGCGATACTATGAGCGATCTTATTGTTGACAGCATTGGAGCCTTTATTACTTCAACAATCACGTATTTCCTTTATAAAAATGATAAGAATAAAACGCTGGCAGAAATGGAAAAAATACTAGAGCCGGGAACCGGTGAATAGTTTTCTGCGGATGCATTAAATTCTTTTAATAAAAGTTATGGACAAGAAAAGGGAAGATCGAGTAGATTAATACTAGAGAGGAAAAAATGATACAAAAAGCGATGATAGTTTGTTTTATGCTGACGGCAGGTTTTTCTGTATTTGCAGAGGGTATATTTACTCAGAAGGCAGAAAAAACCAATGTAATCAAACAGGAAGTAATGTACGGAGAAGGTATTAGTGTCTCTACGTTTGGGACTCTTTATTATAATACTCATTCAATCGGGATTGGCGCAGGGTTTCAGGCTGGGAAAGTTGCCCGTATCACTGTCGATGTTCAGTCGCTCTTGAGGGATTCATACGAAGGCATAATCATAAATACCGGAGCTTTCTTCGGTGTTGCACCTTCAATCAATTCTGCACGAATATATGGAGGTCCTCAAGTTTCTTTTAGTATTATTAAAGACAAATCCCTGCAGATATCTTTAGGAGGTAAAGGAGGCTGTGAGTTGTTCGTGAACCCGCATGCTTCAGTTTTTTTCGAAGTTGGTGCAATTGCACCAGTGTATAGATCCAGTGATACATATAAGCTGCAGTCGGTATTATTAGGCGGAGGGTTTAGATTCTTTTTTTAATAAAAGTGATGGACAAAAAAGAAGAAGGACACTAAAATGCTGTAATAAGGCAGTACAATACAATGGTCTTTCCAACGATGGTCCTCATGGGCCTTAAACGCATGTTCCGTTATCCGTGGGGTTTATTGATGTCTCTCGTCATTGACCCCTTTCTTCTCATATTAAATATTTTCCTTTTTAAAACACTTTTTTCTTATTCAGGCAAGGCTGATATTGCAGGCTATACTTTTGAAGCAATGGTCTGGTATTATGCCTGCGTCCAGTTCATCTGGTACTGGATATGGAATTTTACCGATTACAATGTAGGTCAGAGAATTATATCAGGCGATTTTACTCTTGATCTTATACGTCCTGTTTCACTTTTTACGTTCGAACTTTCCCGTGCTGTCAGCCTTCGTTTGTCCGGCATAGTGTTCGAGTTTATTCCCAGTCTTATTCTCTATTCTATTTTTGTGCCGTATCCGTTAATGACGTTTTCAACCGTATTTCAATTCTGCATCTCGGCCTCTATTGCATTTTTCCTTTTTTATGCTATGAATTTTTTTATCGGTCTTTTAGGCAATTATCTTCAGAATACCGATGCACTGTCGGCCGTTAAACATATTATAATTGCAAGTTTGGGCGGTTCTTTAATACCCCTGGAATTTTTCCCGGATGCAGTAACCTCTGTTCTTATTCGTCTGCCCTTTGCCTCATTATTTCACTGGCCGTTGAGGTTCTTCTTGGGCATGGGAAACGGCTGGACTGAATTTCTTGTGCAGTCGGCAACAAGTCTGTGCTGGCTCGGTTTTTTCCTTCTTATAAATGTTCTTTTATGGAAAAGAGCCGTCCGCCGCTTTGCAGGGTTCGGGGGATAAATGAAAAAAGTTAAAGTTCTCATAAAGCTCGCAGGGGAAGCTGTTAATTTATTCTTCTTTAATTCAAAAATGCTTTTAATGAGGATGATGCAGTACCGTTTTAATTTCATGATGGGGCTGCTGGTTGCCTTCGGTTTTTCCGCGCTCGGCCCTCTTGCACAATTTTTACTGTACTCAAATTCCAATGGATACCCCGGCTGGAACTGGGATCAAATGCTTCTGTTTCAAGCGGTTCTTCTTTTAGTCAACGGCCTAACTGATATTTTATTCGGTTCTGTCCGCAGGACTATCGATAATCTCATGGAAAGAGGGGAATTTGACAGGCTTCTTTTAAAACCTTATCCCCCGTTAATGATGCTTCTAACAAGCGGTTTTAAACCCTATGGTTTGGGTACAGTACTCGTAGGCATTGCAGGAACTGTTTGGGCGGTTGTCAGAATAGGAGTACCGGCAGGAGGACTTGGTTTTTTTTATTTTTTTATTTTCCTTTTTGCACGTATTCTTTTACAGGCCGGTGTTCACATTTTATACTGCTTTTTCACAGTCCGCTGGATATACCCGATGCGGCTTGATGAAATAACCGATAAAATTCTTGCTTACGGAAATTATCCGATGGAAATATATCCGATTGTGCTGAGAACTCTTTTTACGACTGCATTACCCTTTGCTATTGCCTGCTACTGGCCTGCGAAGGCTCTGCTTGGTCCTGTCTCATGGACGGCCTTTACTGCTCTCGGCGGAACAGTTCTCTTTGTGTTTGCTGCAGTATTGTTATGGAGACATCAATTAAAATCGTATGTGAGCGGCGGAGGCTGATATGAATACAAACTATGTTGTTGAAACAAAAGGACTTGCAAAGACTTTTAAAGTTGCCTCGAGATCCGGAGACGGCTTCGGCGCCGCTGTTAAGGCTTTTTTTAAGCCGGAATATAAAATGGTCGATGCTGTAGTAAATGTTGATTTTAAACTTCCCGAAGGCGAAATACGGGCTCTCATCGGGCCGAACGGTGCCGGAAAATCCACGCTCATAAAAATGCTCTGCGGAGTGCTGTACCCGACATCGGGCGAGCTCTCCTGCCTGGGAGTAGAACCCTGGAAACAGAGACTTGAGTACGTGAGAAAAATAGGTGCAGTATTCGGACAAAAGACGCAGCTCATGTGGGATCTTCCCGCATCAGACAGCTTTCTTTTGAATAAGAAAATTTACAAAATAAGCGAGGAGACATTTAAACGCTCGCTTGAATATTTCAAAGACAAATTTGCACTATCCGATGTATTGGAGCGTCCGGTACGCAGTTTATCGCTTGGTGAAAGAATGAAGTGCGAGCTTGTCGCAGCGCTTCTTCATGAACCTGCTTTGGTTTTCCTTGATGAGCCTACAATCGGTATGGATATTCTTGCAAAAGAAACAGTGCGCCGTTTTGTTCACGATGTGAATAAAGATAAAAAGGTAAGTTTCATTTTAACGACGCATGATCTGGGAGACGTTGAAAACCTGTGTAAAAGAATTACGGTTATTAACAGCGGAAATATTGTGTTCGATAAAAACATGGACGATCTGCGTTTTGCTTACGGCGGATCAAAACTGCTGTCGGTTCGTTTTACGCAGCCCATGGAAGCAAAAAAAATAAAGGATGCACTCGAACTAAGCGAAGACGGAATGAGTGCGGTATGGGAACTTCCGGGTCACATGGACAGCTACGGCTCCGTTATCGCGCAGCTTACAAACGCCTATCCTGTTGCAGATATTACCATAAAGAATCCCGAGATTGAAACGATCATACGGGACTTATACACCGCCAAGAAGTAGTTCCGGGTTTTCCACGTACTGCTGCATCATTTGTAATGTCTTCCCCATGTATACTCCGTCTGAAATACGGTCGTCAAAGGTATAGCGTAAATGCAGCATGGAGTGTTTTTCGGGTTTTCCTTCAACCGTGATTCTCACTTCTTCACGAACCTTTCCGACAGAAAGAAATACGGGGCAGTTTCCCCGTTCAAATAAATGATGAAACGGCGCGTCAAGACCGAAGGAGCCTGTATTTGTCATAAACACGCTGCACCACATGGGATCGCTTTCAATGAATGAACGCGGCATTAGATTATTCTGATCAAGAAAGTTCATCGCTTTTACGAGAAGCCTGACGAGAAAAGAAGGCAGCTTCATAATGGTGTCGACAACTTTTTCATTCTCAACGCCGTCTTCGGATATAGCCCTTTTTACTTCTGTATGAATTTTTTTTGCCGCGCCCGCAAGATTTTCATCGGGGGTAAAAGTTATTTTAACGTTTACCTCTTTGCCGTCATCGGTAATCTCTTTTTTTGCAACAAAGGTAATTTGAATCTCGTTGCGCTGCCAGTAACGCCTGCCCGAAATAAATCTGTTCAGCTTCGGCCTCTGCCCGAGTGTCCGTACTGCTGCAGTTATAACTACGCCGAATAAGGTAATGAGGGTTTTCTCTTTTATCAGTTCCCTGTTAATCTGTTTAATACTTTGCAAAGCTTTTGTAACGTCAATGTCCTGCTCATAGTAAATAACAGAACCGGTTTTATCCTTCATTAGGTAAGGCATAAAGCGTGTAAAGGGCGGCAGATCTTTTATGAGTTTCCCGTCAAAACGTTTCGTAATAAACATGCAGTTTTCCTACTCCGGGATGTCCCATATTTGCCATAATCCGCGGTTTTTATATACTTCTATTGTTCTTGTTCCTGAAAAGGTTTCATCTCCATACTGATACGATAATCCGATTGTCATTTCATAGTAATTAGCACCTGTGTCGACCAGTGTGTCGGGAAAAATATCGTATGATAAAACTGTAATTCCTGAATCAGATGAATAGGAGCTTGCATAGGTTTCTGCAAAGTAGTCAGTGTCGCCTTTATCGCATACTTTTTTCCATTCAGTATCTCCGCGTAAAAAAGAGGAGAAGAAGAAACAGACAATCGATTCTGCATTATTTTGAAATGCTGTATATAAAGAAGATTCCCCGGAGGAAATGGTTACTCTTTTTCCTAATTCTGCAATGCTTGTTTCATAATCCTCATATGAAGTGTAGTCATCATAATAATCCTCATACTCTTCATCGTAGTAGTCATCGTAATAATAATCGCTGTCATTATAGTAATCATCGTCGTAATAACCGCCGTCATCATAATAATCATCGCCGTAGTAATCATCATCATAATAGTCATAATCGTCGTAATAATCGTCTGACGATTCCTCCTGCGCTCCTGTAATCTGCACAAGATACATTTCGGCTTCACTGTTTCCGTTTTCGGCTGCTTTTTCAAAGAAGCTTACGGCTTTATCCTTGTCTCTTTTTCCAAGCATTCCTGTCCAGTAGAAATACCCGAGAGCGTACAATGCTTCATTTGAACCAAGTTCTGCTGCTTTTGAATAAAGGTCGAAGGCTTTGTTAACATCCTGTTTTACACCTGAACCGATTTCATAGCAGTATGCAAGAGAACTAACTGCAGGAACATAATTCTGCTGAGATGCTTTTTCGTAAAGTAAGAAAACCTGGTAATAATCAGTTTCATTATCCAAGAATTGAGCAAGATTATATAAATCCTCTGCCTTGCCGGAGAGAGATGCATTATAAAGATTAGTATATGACTCAAGCCTGTCGAATACTTCTGTATCTGTATAGAAGGAAATAGACTTTACATCATAGTACTCGGCTTCATCTGCATAGTATGTGCTTTGTTCTGAACTCCGCTTAACACCTTCTCCAAGAAGGTACATGGATGCAGCTTTTAAGTATGCTTTTTCATAAACCGATTCTGCACATTCAAGGAAAAGAGTGTAGGCTTTTGCTGTGTCTTTTTTTACACCCCTTCCGCTTTCATATAAAAGAGCAAGAGCATAGCGGGCCGGTAAAAAATCTGCATCGGAAGCTTTTGTGTAATAAACATACGCCTGACTCTCATTCTTTGCAGTTCCCAGTCCCGTTTCATAACAAAAACCTGTTACAGTCTGACATATAAAATCATCTTTATCTGCCTGTTCTTTATACCATGTGAACGCTTCCTCTTTTGAAATGTCTTTAACATACATTGGCAGAATCTTATTATCGTTTTGTGATGAATAATAATCCTCTGCTTTTATTTCTCTATAAAAGTCCTGAATTCCAAGAACGGCATTGTATATATAACAGATTGCGCCTTTTGAATAATCCTGTTGTGTATCAGACTGTTTGAACCAATACACTGCTTTTTTTAAATCTTTTTTCCCGCCTGATCCTGTATTGTAATAATGCGCAAGATAATATTGAGGATCAAAATCTTTAGTGAGAGCGCAGGCTTTTTCAAACCAGTAACGTGCCTGCTCTTCATCTACCGGGGTACCGTAGCCATAAGAGTATGCAGAAGCTAGATCAATCATTGCTGTAGGCGAACCTTCAGCAGCCTTTTTCTGCAGGGCTGAAAATATGACAGCATTCTTTTTCTGCAGCTTTTCATCTTCTAAAAATCTGGTTTCCGCAGCTTTTTCAAACCAGTAGGCAGCCTTTTCCTGATTATATTGTAATGTGTCATAATATCCGCGGTAAAAAAGAGAGGCATCTTCCATAGAATATGTGTCGCCGCTTTCTGCAGCTTTTAAATAATATTCTAGAGCCATAGGAAGGTTAATCTCATAATTGCTGTATCCATAGTTGTAATTTACCGCAAGAGATCTGTATGCACCGGGATCATTTTCCTGTATGGCTTTTTGTTCATAGAATGAAGCTTTTTCCTCTCCATTTTCAATTGAGTAAGAGTAGCGGTATAAATTGGCAAGACTCATATAGGCATCTCTGTATCCTGAAGAGGCTGCCTTTTCTTGTAAATCCATAATCGCCTGTTCAATTCCGGGATTTGAGTAATCATAGTATAAAAGTATTGAATAAAAGTATTGTGCAGGCGGAAAACCCTGATCGCTTGCTTTTTTTGCAAGATTTTTAATTTCTGAGTTTTCCATTAAGGCTTTATGTGTATATGCGCAGTAGGAAAGCAGATAGTCGCCAGGTGCATATGAATTTTTTGAAGCTTTTGTGTACCATGAAAATGCAGTAAGAACATTGTCCCTTGAATACTCAAGGTTTTCATAATAATAGCCTAATACACATTGCGCGTAACTGTTTCCGCTCTGAGCGAGTTTTGTATACCATTGTACGGCTTCATCATGGCTAATACCGGCGACTTCTTTTGGAGTGAATGATTTAGTCTTTATTAAAGGAGGCAATCCCTGACTTGTTTTTCCTTCCCATTGATCAAGATACTTAACAATATCCTGTGTTTCAAGAATTGCATCATAAATTTCTTTTTGCTTGTGTGAAGGCTGAGCGGCTGCAGCTGAAAGGCATAGAACAAGTATAAAAAGACAACAAACATACTTTACAAATTTTAATTGATTCATAGTATCCTCTTTATAATATACCTGAAAAGTATAACACACATTGCCTCTTTTACAATCACTTATTCTTTTTCCGGCTCGAAAAGCTTTTAGGTGAAAATACTGATAACATAATCCCTGTGCAAAAACTATACTTAATTATAGTTATTTCCCGGGGGTAATATGAAAGCGGTAAAAAATGATTTTAACTTATTTAAACAGTATGGGTATTCCCAGTCCGACATCGATAATAAAATTGAGCAGGCATGGAAAACAATTTTTGAGGGTTCAAAAGATGAGCGCTTTTATGATAATGCCTCCGATAATACCGGATACATGATCGATACGGGCAATATAGATGCAAGAACTGAAGGTATGTCTTACGGCATGATGATGGCTCTTCAGATGAATAAGCAGGATGTATTTAACAGGCTCTGGAAATGGAGTAAAACGTATATGTTTATGACAGAGG
This sequence comes from Spirochaetota bacterium, assembly GCA_023398165.1. Classification (GTDB taxonomy): domain Bacteria; phylum Spirochaetota; class Spirochaetia; order Treponematales; family Treponemataceae; genus JAAZLA01. The sequence goes on from JAEWSQ010000024.1 coordinate 16,885, forward strand.
GAAGACAGGCCGGCTACTTTGCATGGTCATGCGCTCTCGACGGAAAGAAGAATGCCTGGGGGGCCGCTCCCGACGGTGAAGAATACTACATAATGGACCTCATTTTTGCATCGCGTCTGTGGGGCGACGGGGAGGGAATTTTTAATTATTCGCAGGAAGCCAGAACCCTGATGAAAAGATGCCTCCACGGGAATCTCCCTATGTGGGAAAAGAAAAACACGTATATACGCTTCGTTCCCGGCTGCAATTTTACCGATCCTTCGTATCACCTTCCTCATTTTTATGAGCTGTATGCAGAATTTACCAATGATGAGGATACTCCTTTTTGGAAAAAAGCAGCAGAGGAAAGCAGAAAATTTTTCAGTATATGCTGTCATCCGAAGACCGGCTTTGCACCTGAGTACAGCTACGATGACGGAAAACCCAATCCCTACGGACCTCCTGACGGGCACGGTTATTTTTTCAGCGATGCCTACCGTGTAGCTGCAACACTCGGTCTTGATGCACTTTGGTGCGGTAAAACTCCCCAGATGTCAAGAATTGCTGCGAATATGCAGTCCTTTTTCATACATTTGAAACCGGAAGAATACATGACCTATGAGATTGACGGCACGATCGTTGATCAAAAAGCGCTGCATCCTGTCGGATTATTGGCAACTCTTGCTCAGGCTTCTTTGGCCGTCTGGGATGATCCTGATCCAACCGCTGCTGCAAACGCAGAAACCTTTGTCCGCAGATTCTGGGATACACCCTTACGAACCGGAGAACGCCGGTATTATGACAACTGTCTGTACTTCTTTGCGCTGCTTGCTCTCGGCGGAAGATTTAAAGTGTACTGAAAATAGTAGAATTTTTTTATGAGAGTCTGTTTTTTACAGGCTCTTTTTTTATACATTCTGCAACAGGATTTGCAGAGAAAAATCTATGCAAAAGAAGGAATATGGAATATCATTAGGCTTTGAGGGAATAGTATGGAAAAAAGGATGCTTGGAATCGGTGATCTTGTAAAGATATATAATAACGATACAATCGTTTGGACTGTTCTGGGCTCCTGCGTCTCCATTATATTCCATATACCTGGTTATTTCTCTCTCATGTGCCATGCGCAGCTCCCGCTTTCAAATAGGGCTCTTCAGGCAAGTCAATTCAATGCCGATCCGAATGATAAGCGAAGATACGTACATGTTGATACTGTACTTGCAAAAATGATGACGCTGGTTCGTGAAAGCAATATACCGGTTTCCTCTGTTGATGTAAGTCTCTTAGGAGGTGCAGGCGTTCTCCGTGATACCGGTTCTCAATTCGCTGTAGGAGCCAAAAATATCGAGGTCGCAAAAAAAGTTCTGGCGGAAAACGGCTATATAATACGGCGCGACATAACAGGCGGTAAATTTGGCATTACTGTATGGTACAATCCTAAATTAAATGAGATTACCGTGCGCCGTCACGCAGAAATAAAAGCAATCGATTTAGCCGCCGCTTATGAGATGAATTTTTATAAGTAAAATACAAGTACCCTTTTTTGAAGAAGGTACCTGTATTTGTATGCCTGTCTATGCAGTGTATGCCTTGCTTATGTCGTCAACAACCATAAAACAGGACGGGTCAATATTCCTTGCACAGATAAAAACCTTTTTTACATTTCTTCTTTTTACTTGTACAAAAAGCATTTTTACAACTCCGTCTCTTCCTTGTCCGTTAAAAACAGTAACTCTAAACCCCTGTTCTCTCAGGCAGCACGACACTTCATCACCCTTGGAACTGAAGATCCTTACTGCCTGATCTCCAATTTTAAAGAAACCTTCAATAGTTATTCCTGTATAGGTTCCCGATGCAAACCCAAGCGCAAAGGCAATAGACGTAAGAGGATCTGTCAGGGAGGTTATTACTCGCGAGACTGCATACACCCATATGAGTGACTCGAAAAAGGCAATGAGAAAGGCATGAAGCCTTTTTCGTTTAATAATCATCACATGGCGGAAGGTCCCCAGTGAAACATCTGCTATCCGCGCTGCAAAAATTATGAGCGCTGTTAGAACATGCTCTTGTGTAAACATGAACATACCTCAAATAATTATACTTGTAATTGCAATGCAATCCGGTTGAACATACGAAATCCTGTATATAAAATCAAGAGAAAAGACTGCGGATGGGCATACTTATTCGTCAGATAGCTTGATCTATAAATCAGCCTGTTGTTAGAATTCCTTAGCCTTTACATAGAGTTTATCAATATCTTCTTTAGAAAGAAATTTCTTAACTGCAAATGCAATAATGATGATTCCTGGAATATCAATTAAAAGGCGTGCAAGTGCAAAACGGTAGCCTATGGCCTGCATTTCGAAAATGAGCATAGGAATCTTTGTCGTTGACCATGCAC
>JAEWSQ010000013.1 GCA_023398165.1 Spirochaetota bacterium
GTTGAGCCCTCACTTCCAAAAAACAGGATGACAGTTCTTACCGATTATCCATCGTTAGTGCCCTGCCTTGCCCAAAATGCCGATGATTTTCATAAACAGAGATGGGAATTGTATGGCGGAGGGCTTGAAATTGCAAACTGCTACTCAGAAGAAACATCTCCCCTTCTTGTAAAAGAGTATTTTGAAAAAGAAGGGAGTTTAAAACAGAGGGAAAGCCGTATTCCTCATAATATTGATGCCGACTATTGGAAAATTTTCAATAGTTTTCCCCGGTGCTCAGGCGTTGCACTCGGATTTGACCGGCTGCTGATGCTTTTAACAAAAAGATCAACAATTGATGCTGTTATTCCCTTCCCCTTGAAGTAATAGCGCTAAAGCAGTAGTATACAAAGACCTAACACAGTAAAAAAACAATTCAATGGTGGAGGCTTCCATGGATCCTATAGTATCCAAAATGAGGAATATCGGTATTATTCCTGTTGTAAAAATTGATGATGAGGCTAAAGCGGTACCGCTTGCAAAGGCTCTCATCGCAGGCGGAATTCCCTGTGCAGAGGTGACATTTAGAACAGCACAAGCTGAAGAAGCTATTAAAAGAATTTCTCAATCCTGCCCCGAAATGCTTGTTGGAGCAGGTACTGTAATTAATGTAGAACTTGCAAAAAAAGCAATATCAGCAGGAGCTGCATTTATCGTTTCACCAGGCTTTAATCCCTCAGTTGTTGATTACTGTATTTCGCAAAAAGTGCCGATTATTCCAGGCGTTACTTCTCCCAGTCAGATTGAGCAGGCGCTGGAAAAAGGATTAACCGAATTAAAGTTTTTCCCCGCAGAACAGTCAGGCGGCGTTTCCATGCTCGATGCCCTCGGCGGTCCCTTCTCTCAAGTAAGCTTCATGCCCACAGGCGGAATAAGTTCTGCAAATTTAGGCGACTATATTAAAAGAAAAAATGTTATAGCCTGCGGCGGAAGCTGGATGGTAAAGGCGGACTTAATAGAGAGCGAAAACAGGAATGAAATAACTAAACTTAGTAAAGAAGCTGTATGCGCCGTTCACGGGTTTTCTTTTGCACACATGGGCATCAATCAACAGAATGTACAGGAAGCAGGAGAAACAGCATCCCTCTTTGCAGCATTCGGCTTTGCCCTTAACCGCGACGGAGAAACATCGGTGTTTGCAGGCAATGAATTTGAAGTTATGAAATCTGTTGTCAGAGGCAAAAACGGCCATATCGGTCTAAAAACATGGGACATTGAGCGGGCTCTGGCCTATCTTGAACAGTTCGGCTTCAAACCGGTTAAAGAAACTCTAAAATACACCGGGAAAGAAGGACAATCTCCTTTAAAATTCACCTACCTCGATAAGGAAGTCGGCGGATTTGCCTTTCATCTTATGAGAGCCTAGGAATAAAATTTACAGAAAAAAGGGATTGTCTGGAAATATTCCGGCAGTCCCTTTTTTATTGATCAGGAAAAAGCTTTATTGGCGTATGTATTTTTCGTACATTTCCCCGGTTACGCCTGAGTTTTCAATAATCGAAGTAAAGAACTCCCCGCTTTTACGAACCGTTCTTTTTTGAGTTTCCCAATCAAGCTCCACAAGACCAAAAGGGGCGGTTTCCCCCTCTGCCCATTCAAAGTTGTCTATAAAGGTCCAGTAGTAATAACGCTCAACAGGTAAACCTGACTCGCACAGCAGCTTTAAATGATCATAGATAAACCTGCTTCTAAAAGAATCCTGCCGGTCGCAGGTGCCGTTTTCAGTTATGTAAATGGGTGCACAATAGGTTTTATACAGTTCCTTAGCAAACTTCACAATGCCTTCAGGATAAATTTCCCAACCCAAGTCGCTGTAATTTTTACCTAGAAAGACGTCTTCCTTAAAAAAACGGACGGCACCGCGGGTATAATAATTAATACCTATAAAGTCGTAATACCGCCCCGGAAGAATACCGTGAGATACAAAATCTTTTTTTAGAATAGGAAAAAGAGGGATTCCTGTCATGCAGGTTTTTGTAAGGTTTTTTTGAAAAGCAAGGTTAAAAAACCAGGAACTGATCTGGTGAAAGGGATTCCACCAGTGATAGGCTTTAAAAACGCGCAGATGATTAGCAAAGCCGATTTTGGTTTCTTTTATTCCCTGTTCCTTTTGTATGCGGTGTATTTCTCTATACGCTAAAATATGACTTACGGCCAGGTTAGTATACACCCTTTGTATACTGCTGAATTTCCCTTTTTCTCCCGGCGGCCAGGAACCGAAAAAATATCCGTGCACGGTATATACATTGGGCTCATTTATGGTTATCCATTCATCCACAAGATCCCCAAGCGCTCCGACTGTATAGCGTACATATTCTAAAAATATTCCCGGAGATTCAGGATGCTTAAAAGCACCCATAGATTCAAACCACAAGGGATTCGTAAAGTGATGCAGGGTTACTAAAACCTTAATACCCTTTTTCTTAAGAAGCTGAATTTCTTCACGGTAATGAGCAATAGAAGCCGTATTAAAGCTGTTCCGTTCAGGCTGTATTCTGCTCCACTCCAGACCCATGCGGTATATCTGCATCTTCATCTTAGACATAAGTTCAATATCAGATGCAAAAAGTTCATAATGATTATTCGCCCGAACAGGACTTGAACCGTCCTTAACACCGCCGCTTTTTGCCCAGTCATACCAGCTGTTGTTGGTATCTCCGCCTTCGATCTGTGTTGCGG
>JAEWSQ010000022.1 GCA_023398165.1 Spirochaetota bacterium
ACGATTTAAATGCTGCTGTCAGTTTTTTATCAGAATATGAACATACGTGTGTCGCTTTAATGAGTCATCTCATACATGAAGGGCAGCCTTCAATGCCGCCGCTTAAATTTCCGTATTGGATTATTACGGATGCGCATTCGGCAGTACAGGGCGTACTCATGATCTCGAGCACCGGTCTTGTCCTGCATTGTTTACCTCATGCTTCCGCTGCCGCTTTCGAAAATGATGCAATTCTTTCAGAACAAGTCCGGAAGCTGCTTTCATCTCATGCTCTTTACTGCATCATGGGCAGCCGGGAGGGTACAGAAATAGTTCAAAAACTGTACGGGAAAACGGTGCGATGCAGAAGGGAATATGAACTTTTAGTCTATTCCGGTACGGAATACGGGGGTTTCGAAGAAATAAGCGGGTCTCTTTCGATCAAACACTGTACAGAAAAAGACTGCGGAGCGCTTCTTCCCCTGCAGATTGAATATGACAAGGTTGAAGTTGTTCCCGACGGTGATAGTTTGAATACAGCCGTGTGCAGACAGAACCTTACAAGACTTCTTAAAACACAGGAAATTTATTCTATAATAACGAATTCAGAGTTTTGCGCAAAGGCAGGAACAAATGCCCATGGATATAACTGGGTACAGATTGGAGGAGTTTATACCGATGTAAAATACCGCAATAAAGGTTTCGCCCGGCTTCTGGTTTCATACGTAGCTCACAGTTTCCATGCAAGAGGAAAGAAGGTATGCCTGTTTGTCCGTACTTCCAATATCAGTGCAAAAAAGGCATATTTCAAAGCAGGCTTTATCTTTGATTCGCTGTACAGTATTGTATATTATTAATTTATTAAAGGAAGATCAGTATGAGTTTTATTGAATTTGAAGATGTTTCGTTTGCATATCCCGCGTCGGAAGGAGATCTTGATGAACAGGGGAATCAGATAATTCCGCCTCTTCTCTTTGACCATTTTACCGCCGCTCTTCCTTCATCGTTTGTGAGCATCATAGGCCCCAATGCATGCGGAAAGTCCACCCTTATGCTTCTTGCCTCTGGAAGGCTGCTCCCGCAGCGGGGGAACATAACCCTTTTCGGCAGGGATACTGCTCACATACGTGATGAAAATGAGAGGAATCTTTTATCTTCGTTTATTTATCAGAATATGGAATTTGAACAGGATGATAATCTTGAAACTCTTTTACATCAGGTGTATGCATCGGGAGGCAGGAAACAAAAAGATGACATATTTTATAAATCTATTATATCTGTATTTGAACTTACTGCCCTCCAGTCACGCAAACTGAACGGTCTTTCCAAAGGTGAAATTCAGCGCACTCTTTTAGCCTTCTCGATGCTGTACGGATCAAAAAGTATTTTTATGGACGAACCGATGTTTGCCATGGAGCAGAGACAAAAAGAAGCCTCTTTGGAGTTTATTAAGGACTACTCTGAAAAAGAAAAAATCCCCGTATACATTTCCATGCACGAACTTGAGTTAACCAGAAAATACGCTGATAACGTTCTGCTCATATTTCCTAATAGAGATATGACCTTCGGCAGAGCTGAAGAAGTTCTTATACCTGAAGATCTTGAAAAAGCCTACGGAATTCCCGCAGCACTTTTAAAAGACAGTGAAAAACTTACGCGAAAACATTTTTCAGAACTGTCGGAATAGTCAGGTGCTAAAAACTAGCCCAGCAGTTCTCCGTCCCGTTCAATGACCAGGGTGCTATTATCAGGATAGACAATCGTTATGGTAGGATTCTTAACTATGCCGTCAAGGTGAATAAGGGATTGTGCATCCCCGTCATAATTCGAACCGATTGCAAAATGGCATGTTTTAAACGCTTTTTCATCCTCGAGCATATTACCCGTTATACGCGCTGCGGGATTAAGCCCTATTCCAAGCTCGCCGATATTCCGTGCATTTTCAGCATACTTCTTACCGGATAAAGGCGGAAGTTTACCGTCTTTTTCCATTTGAACTGCTTTTTTCTCAGCCTGTGTTATAGTATCCAGAAGCTGAGCAGCATCACTTTCAATGCCGGGCACTTCAGGATTGACACTCTTGATTGAACAGACAAAACCGTCTTTGACAATAACTTCTATCGGATTACGTATCACAATATCTTTGGAATTAAGCGTTATTGAACCGTCATAGACAATTTTCCCCTGACAGCCTGTTCCGCAGCCTGATCCGACTACGGGAGAAATGAAAACCTCGCCTGCAGGAATATTTCCTCCGCTTCCTGCAAGAGAAAAATCGCCGTCATCGCTCATTGGATTTCTGTTTAAAACAGGGACGCGAATGTCGGTACCGGACGGAGCAGAAACATGAATTTCCTTTGCCCCCTTCATTACCGACATCAGTTTATCACAGCGCTTCTTCAGCTCGTCATAATCAATGCAGACACAGCGGCTGAACATATCGACAGTAATACCAGGAGTCCAAACAGCCCTCATCGATTTTTTCCCATCCATAAGATAATGAAAAATGTGATCATGCGTTTGGCCGCCGGCATCACGGTAAGGAGTAACAATTGCATGCTCATCCTTTCCCAGCTTATTAGCAGAAATTGAGAAAAAAACAGACGGCTCTTTTTTAAGAGCTTCAATCACGGCTTTATCAGCGTAATCAAGAAGAGATTTTTCCTCCTGAAAAACAAGCTCCGCAAAAGCTCCGGCTTTTTGTGCGCTTTCATAGAGAGCTCTGCTTATTTGCTCTACGTCCGGAGAGGGATTTGTTACAATTAATACACTCTCGCCTTTTTTTACCCTGCACACATTTTGAATAACTACATCTGCAGACTGCTTAATATCCATTTTTTTTCCTTTATTCTACGATTATGTATACTTTCTCTGTTGAAGAAAGTGACGGTGAAAAATTCAACGTGACGGTATTCAAACCTTTTCCCCAGTAGTGAACGGAGAAACCATAAGGACGTAAATCAACACTGCCGTTGACAGAAGTGTCAAATTTTAAAAGACCGGTATTTTTCCCTGTTTGAGTGTAGTAGTAATAATTCTGAAGATTTATGGGAAATACCGTGTATAAAAAAGAACCCACGGTTACAGAACTCTTAACATTAAGAGAGGGAACGTTATATGAAGATGGAATATCAGGATAACACAGAGCACGGCCGTACGATTTAAAAACGGTTTCAAAGGTTTCATTTGAGTATGCAGAGGAAATTTTTAAAGCAGCGGTGACAGATGTTTGATTTACCGATGAATTGAGTGCAATATCGTTAATCAGTTTCGCGCCGCCGTAATTTCGTGTCAAAAATGCGCCGAACGCATATGCACCGGCATAAGACTTTAATACATTCTGTCCGGAAAGCCAGTCGGTCAAACCCGACTCATAATACGATGCAACAAAATCATACATACGGCTTTGCGGACCGTCTTCCTCTCCTATTCCAATATAGGAAGACACCAGATCTTCGCCTATCATTGAAAGCATTTCGTTATACCATAAATCAGGTGATGCATTGTTTACAATAGATTTTTGTATGAAATCGAGCATATGCTGAAACTCGTGAGCAAGCGTCGAGTATATACCCTGGGCATAACTGTCGAGAAAATGAGCATCACAATAAAAAAGCTCATCTTCATTTGTTTTAATATTGTATCCGGGAATTGAACCGTCAGTACCGCCCGTGTAAAAATCCTTTGCCCAGAAAAAGCCGAAAATACCGCTGTTTTGACTTGCCGTATAATCTTCGTCAATATCGTACAGCAGAATAGAAATTTTCTCTTTTGGAGCAATATAGGATGGGTATTGGGAAGAATATTTGTTTCCAAAAATTGTTGTCTCAGGCAGATACAGGGCGTCGAATTTATCCGATACAGCCTTACTTTGTGCTGAAGTCAGTTTATTATCAGTTGACGAAACAGAAGATTCATCAATATTTTCCTGTGCTGTCCAGACATAGCAGTAATTTCCCACAGCAGTTAGTACTGCATTTTTTTGAACCCATAGGCCCGATGCATTTTCCACCCAGAAACTCCGGACATCGTTAAGAACCGCGCGGGCATTAACAGCACTCGTTTTATCAGTGTGTGAAGAAAGAAGAGGCTGTACTTCAGGTAATTCTTTTAGAAAATCCTGCGGTTCAGTCTTATCATACCGTATAAAACCCGAATCCCAGATTCCGCTTACCGCATTCCCGGCTTCAGATGCCTTAACGGCCGCATCTAACAGCGGATCTGAGGTTATTGACCGGTAATTTTTTGACGACGCATCATTAAGTATGTACCTGGTATTCGACGCGCGTACCAGAGAGGCGGATGGATTCATCTTTACCATAAAAATCCGGTTGTTTGTTAAATTACTCAGTACCAAAGAATTTTCGGATGGAGGCACCTCATAAAAACCGAGAACATAATCTGCGACAACAGTACTGAATAACTCTGCAGGGCTTCTGTCGCCGTTTCCCTCACCGGTATACGCTGTGACCGCAAAATAATATTCGGTAGATTCTTTTAAGCCTGACAGGATATAAAAATTATCAGCCTTACAGTCAATGCTCAGGTTGTTGGAAAATGTTGAATTTGTGTCGTAAAACAATACATATCCGTCAGCGAAGGGTACAGAAGACCAGGAAATTAATGCCGTATCTTTACTCTCGGCAGAAACAGAAATGGAGGACGGATAATTGATCAAAGTTTTTGCCTTAACAAAATGGCTTTCATCGCTTATCTTATCCTTAAACGATGATTTCAATGTTATAGTATATTCCGTATAGGGTTTTAAATTATCAAGCACATATGATGAGAGCGTTCCTGCAGGAATATCAGATTGAGTATCTGTTCCGTCGGAAGATGTATAGGAAATCAGATATTCAAACTTCTGATCCATTTTCCAGCTGATATGGACAGTAAATGAAGTGGTTTTATCAACTTTTAAATCGGCAGGAACAGGAGGCCCGAATACTTCATACATGAGCGTACAGCCTGATAATTGAGAAAAAATATAAAGTAAGACCGTCGTCCGGATAATTTTTTTTACCATTATGTATGTCTCCTGTAATCTGCCGGTAGCTCTTTAAATCCTAGCACAGCACCATAGTAATGTCAACGAAAGCTTTTCCTCATACCATCCCGCTAAACTCTGCAGAAAACAACTTGAATATTGACTGCGGAGCGGATATACTCGGGAATACTTATGAACATTGTATTGTTTGACAGTGAGGAAATTGAAGAGCCGCTTCCCCTGTATGATGAGCGGGCATCCCACATACTGAAAGTTCTCAAAAAAAATGTCGGCGACACATTTGAAGCCGGCATTATAGGTTCTATGGCCGGCAAAGCTCTTATAATGCAGATTAATGATGAGGGCATTGCATTTAATTTTACGCCGAACAACGACGGAAGGCCTTTGTATCCTGTTTCTGTAATCATCGGGTTTCCTCGTCCCATTCAGCTCAAACGGCTGTTCAGAGACATGGCAGGATTGGGTGTTTGTGAAATTCACCTTGCGGGGACAGAGCTCGGAGAGAAATCATATATGGACTCAACTATTGTGGAACGCGGTGCCGCATATGAGGCTCTGAAAGACGGTTCCAGCCAGGCTAAAAGCACGTATATTCCGCAGCTGTTTGTGTATCCGTCTGTTAAAAACTGTCTCGAAACCCTGACAAAAGAAGATCTATGCTTTAATCACAGTTCTTCAATAAAAACAGCTCTCGACAATGTCCGCTCATCATGTTCTCTCAATGCACTGCTCTCACATAATTACGGTGCAGCGGATTCCATACGTGATTATATGTCTATGGATCAGATGCATAACGGACCTAAAGTGTATGCTGCAATAGGAAGCGAGAGGGGCTGGACTGATAATGAACGCGCACTTTTAGAACAGTATAAGTTTGTCCTCACACTCATGGGAACAAGGGTACTGCGTACAGAAACTGCAGCAACAACTGCTGTTACAATAATTTTATCACAACTGGGGATACTATGAATAATGATGATATTAAGACAATGCTTCTTTCTATTAAAGAAAGCTCTATAGAATTTACGGTAACGCTCAGCGGAAAGGAAAGTAAAAAAGTAAACGGCCTTTACAAACCTGAAACAAGAGAAATAATACTGCATAATAAAAATTTTAAAAGCGATAATCAGCTGGTGTATACTGCAGTACACGAGTATACCCACCATATTTTAAATGAGGAACTCCTTGAAAAAACAAAGGGTCTGGGAAAAATTACCAGCTGCAGAAGCCACACAACAGAATTCTGGGCGCTTTTTCATGAGCTCCTTGAAACTGCTGAAAAAAAAGATTTGTACGTAATCGGTCTGGATGACTCACCCGAACTAGCATCGCTGACAAAGGAGATTCAGGAAAACTTTCTTGAACAGAATGCTAAATTAATGACCGAATTCGGAAAACTGCTTGTTAAGGCCCATGAATTATGCCTCGCTGCAAATATACGCTATGAGGACTACATAGACCGTGTTTTAAAACTTCCCAGAACGGCCGCAAAAACTATTACAAAAATAAGCTCTGTCCCTATTAATCCGTCAGTTGGTTTTGAAAATATGAAAATGATAGCATCCATTCCCAATGCGCAAAAACGGGAGGAAGCGGAACGGCAGATTCTTTCCGGCAAGAGTCCTGATACCGTTCGTTCGGCTATGAAAAAGAAAGCGGAAGAAACTGATATTAAAGGTCAGTTGGAAAAGGAGAAAAACCGTATTGAAAAAACAATCAGCCAGCTTACTTCACGGCTCGAACTTATTGAAGAGAGCCTTGCTACACTGTAATTATATTTTTCGGTATAAGAATTATTGTATTCTTCTGCTGCTTTTTTTTGCAGCAGAAGCCGCTCCGCAGATTTCAATGCCGTCAATGCCGTCGGTATCCGCGCCGTCCATTACTTCTCCTTCCAGGCCCCAAATCACAAATACAGGAAACACTCAGTCCGATAAAAACACAACATCTTCCAAGACATCAGAGGCGGAAAGTCTTTCAACAGCGCTTACTGCAAGCTCCTTAAGCAGTATAAACTCGCTGCTTTCTGATGGAACGCTTTCATCTCTGATAGGGGAAGAAACAGGGTCAACAAGTCTGACATCTCTATTATCACTCAGCAGCCTCGTATCAGGCAAAACCGATATTAACTCTCTTCTCGATCAAACAGCATCAGGAACGGCTGCTTCTGCAGCCGGCAGCGGGACGTCTCTCATTGTACTGAACAAAATTCTTGAACAGCTGACTAAAATTAACGGGGAACTTGAACTCTTGAAAAAAGAAAATACAGCATTGTCTGAAAAGCTTGCATCCTCTTCCTCGAGTGCAGCATTTATAGATAAAACGAATTCTGTTTCGGATAACCCCGATGCCACGAAGGAAAGTCTGCTGCTCCGTTTTACAGTCAACGGTTATAATGTCCTCGAGACCTGTAAAACCCTGTACTTTTCCACTCCGGATAAAGACGGTTCTTTTTTGTGTACAGGAGACAGGGAATATACGGCTAACGGTACATTGCGAAAAGAAACCTTCTATATGCTTTTCACCAGTTCAGGTAAAAACACCTATGAGGTTGCAGTACGGGTTCTTCAGGACTATTTAAATGAATATTCGTTTGTGTACCAGCTTGCTATGAAAGAAAATTTACAAGCAGTAAAAAAAGGAAATCTTATTTACCTCATTGTCGATGAAACACTCTGGAAGCTTGATTTTCTTATTTCTCTCGGAAGTTAATCCACTTATCAAGAACCCTGTATAATTCCTGCTTTTTTACCGGCTTAGTTATGTACTCATTCATACCGGCACTCTGTGAAATTTTTATTTCTTCTGCAAATGCATCTGCCGACATAGCTATTATTGGAATAGTAAAAGCATCTTTTCTATTTAGTGAACGAATACGCCTTGTTGCTTCCCTTCCGTCAATGCCGGGCATTCTAATATCCATCAGTATTGCACTGTACGTGCCGGATTTTGATTGACTGAACTTTTTTACCGCCTCTTCACCGTTATATACAGCCTCACTCCTGAGGTTTTTTGTATGAAGAAGAATCTGCGCAATTTCCATATTAAGTTCATTATCCTCAACGACAAGAATTAATTCATTATGAAACTCATAATTCTTCTGCTCTTCAATTGTGTCAGATGCCTTAAGAGGTTCATCCCCCATAAAACGTCCGAGCGGAAGTTTAACCGTAAAAGAGCTTCCTTCTCCTTCAGTACTTTGAACTCCTGTTGTTCCGCCCATTAGATTTACAAGACTCTTTACTATGGCAAGACCGAGACCGAAACTCGTCGATGAAGATGATTTACTGTCTCTTTCTTTTTCAAAAGGTTCCCATATCTTTGAAATAAACTCTTTCTGAATGCCGATTCCGCTGTCTTTCACCGTAAAAGTGAAAAGAGCGTAGGAATCATCTCTATCTTCTTCCGTAATTGTAATATTAACACTGCCTTTTTCGGTGTATTTATAAGCATTACTCACCAAATTCATCAATACCTGTTCAATATGCACGGCATCACCCAGTACATAATCATGAATTACTGATGAAGTATCAATTGTAAAAGAAAGATTTTTTTCGCGCATTCTATGCTCAAAAAAATCAATCAAGTGGTTAACTATTCCGGAAATATAAAAATAATCGTGACTTATTATCATTTTTCCGTTTTCAATTCTCGACATATCGAGGACATCATTAATAAGTTTTAAAAGAAAATCTGATGCATTAAGTATTTTTCTCAGAGATTTCTTGACTAGGTCCTGATTCTGAATATTTTCAAGCGCGATGTCGGTCATGCCGGTAATAATATTCATGGGAGTACGGATATCGTGTGATACTCGGGAAAGAAATTCCGTTTTCGCCCTGTTAGCCTGTTCAGCATACGAAAAAGCTTTCTGAAGCTCGCTGTTTGACAAAGCGAGCTTTTCATTCATTTTTTTACTTCGGGTGTTCATCAAAAACAAATAGATAATAAAAATAACTACTGCACATAAAATAATAAACCCCGCAATCAAACCTTCTCCGTATTTTTCAGCAAAGTAGAAAAAGTTTTCAGGTTCCATGTAGTAGAGGGTATTGTCGTAAATACACTGGTCAACTTCAACCTCTGACAGATTGTTTACAGCCTTATTAAGTATTTGATACAACTCAGGATCGGTATCGGTGTGAAAGGCTATACCCACATCATAGTTCATGTCTGCGAGAGTATAAAAATACATATTTTCATATTTCGGTTTTTGTAAAAGACGTTCCGCCGAATACGAGGAGACAAACGTGATATCAGCTTTTTTTGTCCGCACCATTTCAAGACAGGCTTCCACATTCTCCACAAGCAGTACGGTATCATAGCCTTTTAAGTATTTTTGGTTAAAAAAGTATCCCTTAACACCTGAAACTTTCAAGGACGGCTCATAAATATTTTCCACGCGTTCACGGGAAACAACACTCATAGGCAGGTTAATATATGAGGAACTTATTTTTACTGAATTTTTTTCCGCCCAGGTATAATCATTTGCAAAAATTGCAAGTATGGTGTCTTTTTTCTCCTTAAAAAGGGTAATTGCCGATTCATAATTTTCAGCGGGAACAAAATTGAACCGGATTCCGGTATCTTTTTCCAAAATACAAAAAATATCGAAAACAATACCTTTTGGGTTTCCCTCTCCATCGGCATAATCGACAGGAAACCAGGATGAATCGTGAATAACCTGAACTACCGGATGTTCCTCTACGTACTTTTTTTCAGTATTTGAAATCCATACTGTCGAGTTCTTTGTACCTTTGTAATACTTTGCCGTCAAGGTTTCTGCAAAAGCTGTTTTCTGAAGCAGTATTTGCTCCTGCGCAAGGTTGAATTCATCTGCAATGTCGCTTCTGTCTTTATTAAAAATAAAGTAGTGTTCTTTAGGATTATACTTATACACAAGCTGCTCGCCTTCTGTTTTACGGAGACTGCTTGAAAGTATATAATCAATCTCCTTTGTTTCTTTCAAGGCTTTAAGCATTTCATTATCATAGTCAAAGTAGCGGAGGGAAATATCAGAAAAACCGGCTTTTGTATAAATTTCTGTAAATTCTTCTTCTCTGACACAGCCGCTTCTCAATCCTATTACAATTTTTTTTCCGGTTTCGATCTCCTGTTTTGATTCACATGCGGTCAGCATCTCATACGCAATACCGCAGCCGAAATTAGAGAATAGATACCGCTGCTCCCTTTCAGGTGTTTTTCTTACACTTCCAACTATATCCAGACTGCCTTCCTCAAGCATGTCCAAAGCCCGTGCATAAGACAGAGGTATATATGAGCCAGTAGGGTTGCCCTTGCCGTCAAGAGAGGGAACTTCCGTAATAAATTCATACTGCCAGGTGTTATATTTTTGTATTTCTTTCAAGTACTCGTATCCGAAACCGGAATATTCGCCGTTAACAAGGTTTTGATACCCTTCATACAGAAAATAACCAACCCGAACCTGCCGGGAAAACAGGCTGTGAAGCAGTATGAGAGAATAAAGCACAAAGCAAAGGCTTCTCCGGTATTTCACACTACAGTTCCCCTTGGAGTTTATGAAAAAACTGATTCGAGTCTTACCGTTGTATTTTCATATTCCTGGAATAAATCCTTAACATCATTAAAACATTCCAATAAAGGTCCTGAAAAAACGCCGCATTCTCCGTTATTTATCATTCTAACAGCCTCATCGTGAGCATAGGCTTTTTTATATACGCGGTCGCTTACAAGAGCATCATACACATCCGCAAGCGCAACTACCTGAGCCCAGAACGGTATTTCCTCGCCTTTTAAATGATCAGGATACCCTGAACCGTCATAGCGTTCATGATGGAATCTGCAGATATCATAACAGTACTTATAGAATTCAGCATCATTTATGTAGTGGAGCCTTGAAAGGATTGAACAGCCTTGAAGCGTATGATTTTTCATTACTTCAAATTCATCGGGGGTGAGTTTTCCAGGTTTTAAAAGAATGTGATCAGGAGTCGCTATTTTCCCAATATCGTGCATGGCGGAAGCGTTGATTATTTTTTCCTCCATCTCTGAAGAATCGCATTTAAACAAACCCTTTTCGACAGCTTTTTTAAGCAGAATACGCGTAAAGGTCCGGATACGGAAAATATGCGCACCGGATTCCAGATCGCGGAATTCAACAACAGTACTCAAAGTGTCTATAACGAAATCATTCGTTTTTTTAAGCCTTGCAGCCTGTTCCTGTATTTTCAGCGTCTGCGTGGTAACCATCTGTTCAAGATTACGTTTGTGAATATACAAACTTAGAACGTTTTCCACACGCCGCTTAACAATGTACGAATCATAAGGCTTGGTAATAATATCTGAAACACCGATTTCATATGAGATTTTTTCATTTTCTTTACTGGTAGATCCGGTAATTAAGATTACAGGAATGGAATTCAGATACTTTTTTTCTGCCATAACCTTTAGTACATCAATACCGGTCATATGCGGCATAATAATATCGAGAAGAATAACAAGTATACGGCTTTTCTCCTGTACAAGAAGAGAAAGAACCTGCCGGCCGTCTGCGGCTTCAAGAATGTCATAATCATTCTTAAAAAGTTCGCGGAGTATACTTCTGTTTATTTCATCGTCATCGGCGATTATTATTGCTTTTTCCATATACCTTATCCTGCCTATATAATAGCATGAGATTTTACTATTTGATATAAAAAATTCTTTTTTTTGATTATGGTGCAGTAATGGTACGACTGTACAATAATTATATAGTTCTCAAAAAAAAGAGCTGCCGGATCAATTGTAACTGATAATCCGGCAGCCGTACTTTTTTTACAAGGCTTTTTAATTAATTATTTTTAAGAAAATTCTCAGGATCCATCACTGCTTCATATGCTTTTTTCGGGGCAAAGTAACGGTCAAAAAGTAAAGGACTTCCAAAATCCCTCCAGCTTTGAGAATCGGCCTTTCCCCAGAATGTTATACGGTCTATAGTATCAGCATATTTGATGTAAATGTTGAAAAGTCCCGCATACAATTTGGCCTGAGTCACCTCATCTTCTTTTGATAAGGGAGGCTTAGCCTTATTCTGGTATGTTCCTGCAGGAATATCAAGTTCCGTTATGGAAACACGTACGCCGGCTTTACGGAACCGCTCAATCGAGTTCTCAACCTGTGCAACAGAGAGATCGCCGATCCAGTAATGAGACTGCATACCGATTCCCTCGATTAGAGGCCTTTTTGAAAGGAAATTAAACCCTGTTTTCTTCCATTTTGCATTAAACTCTTCTGTCATAAGTGCTACTGCCTCACGTTTCCAGGGTTCATTTAAATTGTAGTCGTTATAATATAGAACTGCGTCTTTATCTGCCTTGCGTGCGAACACAAAGGCATCATACAAGTAATCAGCTCCGCTTTCACCTTTCGTTTTATCGGCGCCGTTTTCATAAGCCTTATACCAGGGGGAATCCTTTCGAAGTACGGATCTCCAGTCTGAAGTAACATCAGATCCTCCGTCAAAAGCCTCATTTACAACTTCCCATGATATCAATTTTCCTTTGAAGTGCGTTACGACAGTTGTAATATAGTCCTCAAGGTTTTTTTTCGCTTCTTCTCTCGTAAGAATGGAACCGTTAGTATTCGTTGTAAGCCATTTTGCAGACTGTGAATGCCAGACGAGAGTATGACCGTTAATCTTAATTCCGTTATCTTGTGCCCAGGAAACTATAGCATCTGCTTTTTTAAAATCATATATTCCTTTTGCAGGAGCTAAATACTGAGGCTTTAATTCATTTTCAGCAGTGACTACAACATATTGTTTTTTAAACATTTCCAGTGTTTTTGAATTAGTAAGATCGCCAGAACCGAGAATGTTGCCTATAAGAAATTTATCTGCATATTTTTCAGCAATAGAGGGAAGAGACAGATCCCATGCCGCTACAGCGACAGCTTTAATATCGCTTACTTGAGTGATGCTGATACTGTCGATGTACCACATATCAGCGTGTTTTTCTTTATCGTTAATGACAAAACGGAAATCGATTGATGTTACGGGTTCTTCCATAAAAGGTGTCGTAACATTTACTTCCTTCCATGAGTCCACAGGCATTGTGCCGAAATCCGCAGGCATTTTATACTTTGAAAGATGATACGCGCCGTTTAACACAACACCTGGACCTGTTAAGGTGCTTTTACCTTCATTTCCCTTTGACGGAGCAAAAAAAGATACAGCAATAGTATACTCAGTCCCGGCAGGAAGGGGTTCTGTTAATGTAAGCCGTACTGCATTATCGGCTCCGGTATACGATGTCCCTTCTATATGATTTACTTTCAGCGACTTGCTGTCGCCGTTTCCAAAATCGCTGACTAACTCTATTTTTGATGATGCATTAGCGGTAAATTGATTCTGCACTGATGAATCTGAAAAATCAATTGTTATTTTTATTTTCTCTGCAGCTGTCAGATGCAGCATTGAAAACACTAATAAAGCGCAAAACAGTACTGCGCGCCGTCCATTATTGGACTTTTTTCCTCCTGAATACATAAATCCTCCTAATTTTTTGATATACTAGCATACGTACTATACACTACAAGTAAAGAGACCGCTCTAGGATATTTTCTCTATGATGCATAGGGAGGAATGCAGCAAAAAAAGGGGCGGACACATACGTCCCGCCCCGCGTTTTTAAGCTTCTTTTGTTAATTTCTTTTCGCGTTTTTTCTCACGTTTTTCTTTTAATGAAAGCACAGGTTTTTTCTTTTCCTCTGCTTTTCCCTTGTCTTTACCTTTTGGCATAAACACCTCCTCTTATGGTGTATCTACGAAAAGTATACAACGAGAGTCCAAAAAAGAAAAGAAAAAAATGCGAAACATAATTACTTCTGGAGAAAAACCAGTGCCCCTGTGCAGGAGTCTTGTTAAAATTATTCACATCACTGAAAAAGAACCAAGGAGCTAAGCGCAGTTTGGCATTATTGTGCTTCCTGGGACGAGGGGGCGGATTACTCCCGCAGTGCATGCGGCATAAGAAAACATGATCCCGGGATCCTGCAAGAATCATTTTAAATAGAACGAACGTTCGTTCTATTTAATTTAACCGTACCACCTTTTTAGTGTTCATCTAGGCTTCAGTCTGCCATATAATTATCTGCGCAATCTTCGGATGGAACCTTGTAGTATATTTCGTGTTCTCTCCCTAATCACATAATTCATTCCAACTGGCGAGATTTTCTTTACCGTACATAGATAAGAATTCTGCATTCAAATCATCAATTTCCCCTTTAGCGGTTATTGTATGTTTTGCAAGAGCATATTCGGCTATCTTCATACTAAAGACAGTTTTGTAGTAGGGAACCAATAAAAAAAGAGGCAGGTAGTGGTATAAAAGCTTACGGGGTTCAACGGGGTTGCCGTTCTTTTTTACTGCCTGAAAACCTTCCCTCATAGCCAGTATCATTGTCTTTATTGTTTTTCCCGATTTCGCAAGCAGATAATTATTTGAATTAAAGCGGCATAATGCATATGCTATAGGAACAACAAAGGCTATGTGAGTTTTCTGCCAGGCATCCATATTCTTTGAATAGGTTACGGCAAATCCAGCCTCACGGAATAACGATACCAGCCTTTTCAACCGCTCCGTAATCTGTCCGTCAACTTCTCCAAACGTTGTAGTCTGCATCACGCGGGCAATTCCGCGGCCTATAAAATAGGTAACAACGCCGTCTTTCTTCTCCCCTCCGGCAGAGGGGAAACCTGCAAGAACCCTTTCCTTACCTATAGCTGATATATACTTTTCATATCCGGACGGATTATTCACCACAAATACAATATTTTTTGACACATTGTCCGCTAATACCGGCAATACACTATCAACCTGTTTATTCTGAACCGCAACAATAATAAAATCATATTCATCAGAAGCACATAGAGTGTTTATGCACTTTATTTTAAATACCTCAAGGTTACCGGTTTTAACATCTTTAAGCATAAGACCTTTTTCTTTGAGTTCATTATACCGCTCCCCCCTTGCCAGAAGCGTTATATCATTACCCGCCTTATATAATGCTCCTGCAAAAATACTGCCTATTACACCAGCTCCAAAAACTAAAATCCGTGATCCCATTTTTATCTCCTTTGATAGTATCAGCCTATATTCCGCGTGAAGCATCCATCACAGATATCCATGAACTCATTGTATCGAGTGCAAGTTTCAAGTTTCCGAACTGGCAGTGGTTTTCGGCGCCCTCTTCTTCAGTGAAAATACGAGAGGTAAGCGATGCTGTATGAGTAAGGGATTTTTGCATCTGGTAAAACATTTTCATATCCACAAAATGATCTTTTGTTCCGGTCATCAAGAGAAAATCCTGTGTTACCTTTGAAGCAATTTTTTTCAATGAGAACAGCTTCAGTTTTTTAAAATATGTATACGGTGAAGGAGTACCCATAACATGCATACCGTGATCAATACCCCAGAAAATGTACGGATCTTTTTTCATGGCCATTCCAAGAACTATATTAAGAGCCGGAGCACAGTGCAGTGCCACCATGGAACGGATAAAGCATGCTATTGCAGGACCTTTACGGGTCGAAACGACATCGTAAAAATCATACATAGTTCCCCAGGATATTACCCTCGTAATTCTCTGATCATAAACTGCCGCACGGGGAGCAAGGTAGCCGGCAAGAGAAAGCCCGATAATAGTTACATCAGACAGCTTAAATGCATCGAGCACGCACATAACAGGCTTTTCCCATTCAGGCGTCATAGGGTAATGCTTTTTAACGAGAACCTCGCCCTGCCCCGGACCTTCAAAATAATAAAAGTCATAACCGAGATCAGAGAAATACAGCATTACAGGAACTAACTCCTCCTTATAACAATCAAAACCCCCCGTCATAAGAATTGTTCCCTTTTTCTCAGAACCTGTAACAGGAATGACATGCCATACGGGAAGAGTAACACCGTCATATTCTACAGAATGCTCAATGATTCTTTTCTCAGAAAAACACTTTTTATAAGCCTCCCGAAATAAGGCAGTCAGCCTGTCATAGTTGCTTTCCTTATTGTTATCAGAGTAATTAAGGAAAAAATCCACTGCTCTAAGACAGCAGGCTTCTTTTAAAACATTTCCTTCTTTGTTGGCCTTTGCTGCAAGCTGATAAAATTCCCTATACCAGTCTGCGAGAGTGGTAATCTTTTGTGCGGCAGCCTGAATGTCTTCCATGGGAATATTCCCGAAAGTCATCCATCTGTTCAGCTGATAATTAAAATTCGGGTCTTTATGGAAATAATAGACACCCTTTTTAAATTCAAAACTCATGCCTTTTCCTCCTGCATTTTCGTCTTTTTCCCGTTCATTTCATCAATTAAACTATGGGAATAAAAATTTATTTCTCTCCCGTTCTTTTTTAGAAGACGTTTCAATTCTGATATATAAATTCCGCTCATATCTCCCAGACATAAGCCGTACAGTTTCTCATTGAACTCTGCCCTGTTCAAAGACTCAAGGGAACATGAAGCATAAAAATCAAATGCCCTCTTCATATTTATAGCTTTTAACACGCCGCAGGTGGGAGAACCGTCAATTCCTAGAATTCCTGTTACCTCATATCCTGCGTTCTCATAGTCAATAATTTCTTTAACCACAGATCGTGCGGTACGGCGGAAGATGAACCGTGTGTATGCCATAAAGAGAGGAAATACTAATTTTAAAAGCCGTAACGTTCCATTTTTTCTCCCTTCAAATGCAAGCCACATATAGCTCTTTAGTATTCCGCCCCACGCTTTCTGCTCCGGGCACGGCATCTGTACAAGAGCAATCTCGCGGTTTACAGCTTCATCAAGTATTTCTTTAACACAGCAGCCCCTAAATGCACCTCCTAAATACCGGGCGTTTGTATTCAGTATGCAGTGCGATACAAATAAAACCTTTCCGCTTCGTTCGTCCTTTAGTACCGATTGAAGTCTTTTCATTTTCTTCCCCATTGAGTTCCTCCTCAGTTTATCAGTTTACCTACTAAACTGATAAAGTAAAAAAAGCTTCATTTTCCTTCTTTTTCAAAAGAAAAATAGGCATCAAGATGCTGTTCTGCCACTGCCAATATTTCCAGAAAACCTGTTACCTTATCAGAGGGAATATTCTTCAAGGTAAGAAATAATGACTTCTCCATCTGATTATGAAATTCAGCATGTTCGTTATAAACAACCCGTCCTTTATCAGTCAGACTTAGTTCAATTTCTTTTGCATACACCTTACTTCTTTCTTTTCGCACATACCCTCTTCTTTCCAGTTTCGATACGATATGGGAGACACCGCCTTTTGTAATTCCGAAAACCCCTGTTAATGCCGTAACCGTAGATCCTGTTCCGTCTCCTATAGATTCAAGCAGGTTGATTTCCGAAGGATACAGCACATCTCCTGCCTTAGTAGTAAAGGGAATTTTCTCTATTTTGTTGTATTTGTTAACAAAACGGTTAACTTCAATGCGGATTTTTGATATATCAGCAATGTTCGTTATCATATTATCTGTTTACCTGCTAAACTGATAAATGTCAAGGCAATTTCAATAGTAAACTGTGAAAACCTGCTTTCCGTATTAACTGGATCCAGAGAGAAAGCTGCCGGCAAATACAGTATTATAAGGGTTATGATCCGACCGGCCGGACTATGTATTACTGTTACTGCCCATGTCTCTTTCACCATCTGTGTTCATCTATACTTCGGCTCTGCCCGCTATAAATCATTGTTTATGTGTGTTTTTTTCTTCTCCCGCCTGAGAGCTTTCATTTTGTTCGATTCGTGTCTTTCGTGGTTTAATATCTTCCTATCCCGTGGTATACTCAAGTCCTATGAACACAAAACCAGTAATAGCCGTAAGTATGGGAGACCCTGCCGGCATAGGCCCTGAAATAATCGTAAAAGCTCTTGCAAATCCCCGGACTCAAGAGGAAGCCTCCTATATAGTAACAGGCGATCGTTCTGTACTTGAACAGGCCTGTACTGTCTGCGGAATACCGGTGTCGATCCTCGATGAATGCTTTGTAGATATTATAGATATGAAAAACTGCCCCTCAGGCTCATTTGAAATAGGAAAAGTTTCGGCCGCCTGCGGAAAAGCCGCATATGAGTATATTGAGGAAGCAGTGAGTATTACCCTTGAAGGAAAAGCTGATGCTCTCTGTACTGCTCCTATCAATAAGGAATCACTCCGCTGTGCTCATATACCGTTTATTGGACACACAGAAATTTTAAGTGAACTTACCAGTATCCCTGATCCTCTCACCCTTTTTGAAGTTCAAGGTCTCCGCGTTTTTTTTCTCTCACGCCATGTCTCCTTGAAGCAGGCCTGCTCACTCGTGAAAAAGGACCGTATTATTGATTATGTAAAACGCTGTACAGAAGCGTTAAAACAGCTGGGTATAAAAAGCGGAACAATGGCCGTTGCAGGCCTTAATCCCCATTCCGGCGAGCACGGCTTATTCGGCAATGAGGAAGTCGAAGAAGTTGAACCTGCCGTGAAGGCGTTACAGGAAGAAGGTTTTGAGGTTGAAGGTCCTATAGGAGCAGATTCAGTGTTTTATCTGGCTTTGAAGGGTAAATACAACAGCGTCCTTTCTCTTTACCATGATCAGGGACACATCGCCACAAAAACCCTCGACTTTGAGCGGACTATTTCAATTACCTGCGGGATGAAAATACTCCGTACCTCAGTTGATCACGGAACAGCCTTCGATATTGCGGGAACGGGAAAAGCAAGCGAAATAAGCATGATTGAAGCGCTGCGGCTCGCTGTAAAATACAGTAAAAACTTTTAGCTGCATCTTTAATAGAACGAACGTTCGTTCTATTAAAGCTAGAATTTCCTAATTTAGGAGGTAGCTCACGGTAATAGATTTTTCTTTTTCCACTCAGTTTCGAGTTTCTTTGGATCCCCGGTTATAAGTTTCATGAATAACTCTTCTGCACCGGGGAAAATCTGTGAGAGACATATTTTTTCATCTGCCGTGAAATCAGACAGAACATACGATGCCACATCGTCATGATCGGGGCGTCCTATGCCGAACCGCAGCCGCCAGAAGTCGGCAGTTCCAAGGCATGCTTTGGCAGAGCGGAGCCCGTTGTGGCCGCCTAAGCCCCCGGACCATTTTAAGCTTATGGTTCCTACGGGAAGCTCAAGTTCGTCATGAATTACAAGTATTTCTTCAGGTTTTATCTTGTAAAAGTTTGCAAGTTCAATAATGCTCTCTCCTGAAAGATTCATATAGGTTTCGGGTTTCAGATAGTACAGCGGTTCCTGCCGTTTCTCCGTAATATGTATATTTGTTTCAAGGGCGTATTCACCCTTAAATTTCTTACTGAATGTGAGATTCCTCACTGTTGTTATTGAATCTGCAAAAAGCCATGCAACATTGTGCCGGTTTTGAGCGTATTTTTTTCCGTAATTACCCAAAAAGGCTGCTAATTTAATCATAAGGCTGAATTATATAGAAAATTCAGCCTTGATGCAATTGAATGTAATAAACATACCCTTCTAGGCTTTTTTTACCGAAAGAGTCCGTACTGAGTTTAGCGTTGCAAGAAGAGAAACCCCGACATCGGCAAAGACGGCAAGTGCAAGGGGAGCAAAACCGAAAGCACCGAGCGCCATGACAATAGTCTTCGTAAAAAGAATGAATACTATATTCTGTTTGACAATTAAGAGCGTCCTGCGCGCAATGCGTACTGCAAGCGGAAGTTTTACTAAATCATCATTCATAATAACTATATCAGAAGCTTCAATTGCAGCATCGGAACCGAGACCTCCCATTGCAATGCCTGCATCGCTGAGAGCCAGTACAGGAGAATCATTAATTCCGTCGCCGGTAAAAATAACGCTTCCCCTTTTTTTACCGGTTTTGTTTTCCTCAAGGTTTTGAATAATACCCGAGAGTATTTTTGACTTATCGGCAGGTAAAAGAGATGAATGAACTTCATCAATTCCCGCTTCATGTGCAATATGTAAAGCAGTATCTTCAGTATCGCCCGTTAGAAGCACGGTTTTTTTAACTCCGAGTTTTTTTAACTCCGCTAGCGCAGACCGGGCAGTATTTTTTAATACATCGCTTATAACTATATGACCTGCATAGACTGAGTCTACCGCCACATGAATGCAGGTGCCGCTGCAGATGCCGGAATCTTCACAGTTACTGCAGGTAAATCCTTTCTCAAAGACATCGACCCCTTCACTTCTCATAAAATTCTCATTGCCTGCAATAACGCGTTTGCCATCGACTAAGGCCCGTATACCTTTGCCGGCAATTTCTTCAACCTGCTCAACCCGCACCAAAGAACAGCATTCCTTTGAATGAGCCTTTCTTAAGGACTGGGAAATCGGATGATTCGAGTGCATTTCTGCATGTGAGGCTGCGGCAAGAAGCTCCTCTTCTGTTAAAGAGGATTCTCCGCCTGAAAAGGGATGAACCATGCGTACTGAAAAAGTACCGTCTGTGAGCGTTCCGGTCTTATCAAAAACGGCAGTATTCACACGTGAAAGTACCTCAATAAAGTCTGCCCCCTTTACAAGAATTCCGGAACGCGAAAATGCTCCTATACCTCCGAAAAAGCCCAGCGGTACAGAAACAACAAGGGCGCAGGGACAGGAAATGACGAGAAATACTAATGAGCGGTATATCCACTGTTCAAGAATTCCGCTTTCAAATAGTCCTGTTAATCCTCTGTTAAGTATAAGGGGCGGAATAAAAGCAATTAAAAGCGCGGCAATGGTTACTGCGGGAGTATATATGCGTGCAAAAGAAGATATAAATTTTTCTGTCTTTGCTTTCCTTTCAGAGGCGTGCTCAACAAGCTCAATTATTTTTGCCGTCTGGGAGTTTTTATATTCCCTTAAAGCTTTCACCCTGAACACCACAATACCGGAATTAATGGAGCCGCTTAATACTTCATCGCCCTCGGATACAGTAACCGGCATGCTTTCACCGGTAACAGAGGAAGTATCTATATAACCATTTCCTTCAACGATGATAGCATCTACCGGGAAACGTTCACCGCTTCTCACAAGAAGAATATCACCTGCAAGTACTTTATCCGATTCAATATATTCCTCTTTGCCGTTTTGTAATCTGTGAGCAAAAGGTTCCTTTATATTTACAAGCGCGGTAATCGAATTTCTGGATTTCATAGCGGCTTTTTCCTGAAAACTTTCTCCTATCTGATAAAATACCATTACCGCCACAGCTTCCGGGTACTCGCCTATAATAAAAGCACCGAGAGTCGCAATAGTCATCAAAAAGTTCTCATCAAATACCCTGCCCCTGGCAATATTTTTTAACGCATTCCAAAGCACATCATACGAACTGACAAGCCATGCCGCAATAAATAAGAAAAGCTCTAGGTACCCTGAAAAAGATGACGGCAGACGGAGGGCTTCTGTTTCGCTTCCGTTTCTTCTAAGCAGCATTCCTGCTGTAAAGAAAATTCCTGTTACAACCAGCCGGACAATTTTTTTCACGACATAGTTTTTCTCTTCGTGTTCATACTCAGTATGATTATGTGAATCTGCACATTTTTCACAATGACTGCATGCCATAATGTTCCTCACTCGCTTATATGTTCCATTCCCTGATCGAGAATGCTTAAAATATGATTGTCACAAAGGGAATACAATAGCGTTTTCCCCTCCCGTTTAAACCGTACAAGACGTGCACTTTTTAACAGACGAAGCTGATGCGAAACAGCAGACTGACTCATTTTAAGACCGCTGCTTAAATCATTGACGCACTTTTCGCCCTTGGACAGCATATACAAAAGCTGAATACGGTTTGAATCTGCAAAAACCTTAAAGAATTCTGCTAAATCAAACAGCAATGTCTGATCTGTGTCGCTTCTTTCTTCACTTATATCAGCATCCCGGTATTCATCAGTATTCATACTAGCTCCTTTACATATGAACGTCTGTTCATATGTTCATATTATAAAATAATCTAAATACTGTCAAGTAAGTTATACTAATTTCCTAGTATTTTACTCTTCTTTTCATCTTATTTTTCTTGCTTTTTGTGCTGATACTGTTTACATTTTAGTAATGAATGTACCAATGTATCCTGAATTCATACATCTTGACTGTGCCCTCTTCGACGAGCTTCATCCTTTTTTACAAAAACAGAAAGACGGAATATCTGAATTTACGTTCCCAAGTCTTTATCTCCACCGGACAAAATACACGTATAAAGCAAGCCGTCTCTCGCATGACTGTTATGCGGTAAGCGGTACGTATCATGGAAAAACGTTCTTTTCCCTTCTGGGCTTAATGACAATGGAAGATGAACCCAAAGTTCAAGAACTCCTTTCGCACTATGATTACTGGAAAAATATGAGTACGTCCCAGTATGAGGCGCTGTCCCCGTCAATGAAGGAATGGATTTTGTCCTCATATGATATTATTGAAGACAGAGATAATGCCGATTACTTATACAGCCGGGAAGATCTTGCCCTCCTTCCGGGAAAAGCCTTTCACAAAAAAAAGAATCTTGTTAATGCTTTTGAAGCGTCCTATACCCCGGATGTAAAACCCCTCGATGCCTATACTAAAGAGGATGCAAGAATAGTCCTCGATGAGTGGAATTCGCAGAGGGATCCTTCGATTCCCACAGATTATATACAATGCATAGAAGCTCTGGACAGCATGAATCTTCAGCAGATAAAATCATGTATGGTTTTCACGGGAGTTGTCGTATATGCCGACGGTAAACCGGTAGGATGGTCGCTTGGAGAGAGAATTGCAGGAGGAAATTCATTCTGCGTTCATTTTGAGAAAGGCATCAGTTCATATAAGGGGGTGTATCAGTATGTCAACAGGGCTACGGCTCTGTCCCTTCCGTCTGATGTTCTCTATATCAACAGGGAACAGGATTTGGGCGATGAGGGTTTACGCCAGGCAAAAATGACATACAGACCCTGCGGTTTTGTGACTAAATACAGAATCAACCCCAAGAAAAGTCTTTAGCCTTATGTTAGCAAAAAATTAAAATGCAGGAAAGTCTCGTCTAAGTGCTTGAAATGTGCTAGAATCATTCATACTGGAGGATATTTTGCAGTTTGTAAGCACCAGAAATTCTAAAGAAAAAGTCAGTTTTGCCCAGGCTATTGTTCAGCCCGTTCCGAGAGACGGGGGAATGTATGCACCTGCAAATGAAGAAAATCTGCGTCCGTGGATTCTTCATATGGACAGCACAACTCCCTTCAGTTCCATTGCAGGTTCGCTTACATCAGCTCTCCTTAAAGATGAACTCAGCCCGATAATTTCAGAAACCATAGCCGCAAAGGCCTTTCCCTTCAGTCCCGAGCTTACTCAGCTCGATGATAACCTTTTTATTCTTGAGCTCTACCACGGTCCTACCGGCTCCCATAAAGATTTCGGCGTTTCATTCCTTGCATCCTGTCTTGAACATATTCTGCTTATGCAGGACAAAAAGGCCACGGTGCTAGCAGTAACAAACGGTGAAACAGGCTCTTGTCTTGCCCATGCATTCAGGAATAAAAAAAGACTTCAGGCAATTCTTCTTTATACAAAGGGCAGTATGCGCGGTTTTAAAGAAAGCGACTGCATATGGAACGGGGGCAACATATATCCTGTTGAAGTTAACGGAACACAGGAAGACTGTTTTAGAACGGCAAGGGAAATTTACAGCGACCAGGATTTAATAAGACGTTATAACTTAACCCTCGCCAATACTTTAAATATTGGAAGAGTTCTTCCTCATACTTTTTTCTATACCTATGCATTTACCCGGTTAAAGAAAGTCGTTCACAGCGATATTTATTATGCCCTGGCTGCCAGCAACTACGGTAACCTTGTAGCAGGTCTTTACAGCTGGAAATTTTCTCTTCCCGTGAACGGTTTCATTACCGACAGCAGTGCATCCTTATCTGCAGATGAGCAGGGCAAATGCATTATTCTCGATTCCGGAATACCTCTTTCAAAACGGGGACCTTCAGATCCCATAAATCCTTCAAATATAGAACGTCTGGAGGAAGTTTTTTTTGCTAATCCTGCTGTCATACGCGGACTTATTTACCCCGCAATGGTAGCGGAACAGGAAAAAGAAAAGGCTGTAAAAGATTTTTTCAGCAAGTATAAGCGCATAATTGATCCTTCAACAGCCAGCGCATGGGCGGCAGCAAAAAAAAGAAACGATGTTATTGAAGCAGATGAAGGCGCCGTTGTTCTTCTTGCAAGAAATCATCCTTCGCTAGAGGCCGAAAAGATCAAGCGCTGGTGCGGACAAACTGTACCGATGCCCGAAGAGATTCAATCGTTGTATACCCCTGTTCTGCCGAAGAGAACTATCGATCCTGAAAGAAATGCAATAGTTAATATTCTGCACGAATTATCATAAATATTGTGAAGCTGGAAAGGAGTACGTAAGCATGGTTATAAATGAATCTTTTATAACAGAAGCAAAACGCCTGATTTACAAAATAAACTCTTATGCAGAAATGATTTATTCCGAAGCAATTCTTCTTGATCTTTCCGAGTTTGCAGATTATTGGCGTGATATTCTTGCTCATGTTTCGGAAGTGAAAAGAATTGTCGTACAATCCTTTCCTTCATCCGATGAAAATAATGTATTAAAAGATGTAGTAAAAGAAGAAATTTCCAGACGCTGTCATATTTTTCACAGGCTTCTTTTGGACATGAATAAAGTAATAACAATTGAACGATTCCCCGAGATGCAATCTGATATTCAAATTCTATCCAAACTCGGCCTTACTCTGCAGTCCCTCTTTGAACAGAATCTTGATATTGCAACAGAAAGTCTCAATAATATTCCTCTCGATGAACTGCAGCATGCATCGGATTATTCGCTTTCACGGTATCTTGCTGGAATGTCCGACAGGGTAAAAAATGCAAGTGCAGGCACCATCGTTTTTGCAGGGGTCAATGGTAATGAATCAAGAGAAATTCAGCAGCTGCTGATGAATGCAGCTTTTCATACGGTCTCGTTATCAGATTATGATACATTAACTGATATTCTGCTAACCTATGATGTCTCGCTTATCTGCTTTGACTGCGGGGCAAATACAAAAACAGGATTTGACACCCTCCAGTCTCTTGTTGATAATCCTGTTTCAACTGATATTCCCGTACTCATATGCGGTTCAGAGTACAGCGACCTGTTGGCAATGCAGTTTATCGAGTCGGGCGCGATTGATTATTATTCAACCTCGAAAAGCAAACGCGTTTTATTCGCACGGATTCAGGCGGCAATTATAAGGGCAAAGAATAATTACCACAGACAGCTGTATATAAGGGCTCTGGAAATGAATTCCCTGAGTACGTCAAAAGAGTTCAAAGAAGCTGCAGAGTATGTGGCAGACCTTCTGCCCAAACCTTTCACATCGGAATCATTATCTGTCGACTGGGCTTTCCTGCCGTCTTTGGAGCTGGGCGGAGACGTTTTCGGATACAAATGGCTCAACACTCATACCTTCGTTATTTACCTTCTGGATGTGAGCGGTCATGGACTTGAAGCTTCGCTGTATTCCGTTACGGTTATGAATCTTCTAAAAAAAGAACTCTTGGGTCATGTAGATTTTTCAAATCCTGCTGCCGTATTATCACGATTAAACAGTATTTTTGACATCGAAAGCCAGAATAATATGTTTTTTACCATCTGGTACGGCGTGTATGACCTGAGAGAACGCAAACTGACCTACTCAAGCGCAGGATCGCAGCCTGCTGTTTTAATATCAGAAGGAAAAGCTCAAACATTGTCTTCCGGCGGAATGATTATCGGTATTGATGAAGATGCCGAATATAGAAAAGAAACTATTACCATCCCGAACGGCTCGGATTTTTACCTTTTCAGCGACGGTATTTATGAACTTCAGAAAAACGACGGCTCCATGATGCAGCTTGAAGAATTCACTAAACTTTTAACACTTAGAAGAAATGAGGACGGGGAAAAATGCGTCCGTTTTGCCCGCCGTATCGAACAGCTGAGCAAAAACGGACAATTTGAAGACGATGTATCACTTATTCATCTTCACTTTTCCTGATGCCTTTGGTTTAACTGCAGCAGTCTTTTGTTTTGCTGCAGCCTTCTTTTTTGCACCAAACGGCGGCTGAACAAGACCGAGTCTTATTAAAGCCTTTTGTATCAGTTTTTCATCATCCGGTTTTAATGCAGCTATGAATCTGTCCGCATCGTACCCGGAAGCATTCAAAGACCTCATGACTATTGAAAAAAGTGATAACAGGTGAATATGCTCGTTCGGTTTTGCGGTAAATACAGCATATACCATAGCAGCTGCCCAGACTGCAAATTCGGATCTTTCTTTATTAATCCACAAAATGTTGTCAAAAATATTAGCTCCCAATATAATTGAGGCTTCGGGTGACCGTACAATTGCCTCCGACATAAGATACGCGGTCATCTGCAGATCTTTTGTAAGAATCGGGTAATCGCAGAATTTTGTAACTTCAAGAAGTGTTTTAAATACCTCGCACATATCTTTTGAAGGCCTGCCGTACTCCACTAACAAATCCCGGATCTTTCGATCAAGACACCACAGGTTTATAAGTTCCTTGCTGTCCCGGGCTGTTGCCTTTTCTCCGATTACATCGCGTACTGAATACAGCATTGTATAGGCGGCAAGGATTTCACCCATGAACGGATACGAAAGCATTCCCTCATATAAAAATGCAGACAACGATACTGTATTCTCTGCAGCTTTGTTCTTCCCCTGCGCTGTCTGTGCAAACTTAACGAGCGTAGTCATCCTTTTTTTAAACCGCTCCCACACAATCTGAGAATCAACGGAGAGTCCTGTTTTATTTTTATCCAGTATTGAAGAAAATCCGTAATTCCCTTCAATGAATTTTAGTAATGTCTCGAAGTAGTGAATTCCAGCCTCTTTTGACTTCGTTAAGATGGAATTAAGAGAAATATCCTTAATCTTGCCTGCTTTTTTACGCACTATGGGGGTAAATACCACGGCTATCCGGTCAAAAAAATCTTTTGTGGCAAAAAGCCTTAATGCGCTGTACAGCTCTTTAAGAAACACTTCTTTAAGGGCAATATCAATATCTATAACACCGCGCCCGTTGAGGTTTGAACAAAGAAGCGCCCACTCGCCGGTTTCATCGTCTTTTACTTCGCTAATATTCGCCAGTACCTGATACTCAAAACCGTTCAGATGTACGAAAAGACCGCTTTCACAGATTTCTTTACTTGATCTGATATACCACAGGCCGGTTCGGTGCTCCTGAAAAATACAGTATGCGTTTACGTCGTTACTTAAAACTAAAGACTGTGCTATTGTCTGCGTCTCAAAATGAATATCTCCTCCCTCATTTTTTACCGCATATCTGCATGAGTCTTTAATCC
Organism: Spirochaetota bacterium; assembly: GCA_023398165.1. Classification (GTDB taxonomy): domain Bacteria; phylum Spirochaetota; class Spirochaetia; order Treponematales; family Treponemataceae; genus JAAZLA01. The sequence continues at coordinate 27,340 of JAEWSQ010000022.1, forward strand.
ATCCGGATGACTGTGCGTACACGTTATTATAGAAGACAACCGCTCGTTCCTCTTTAAATCTGTTGGAATATGCAAAGACGTTTTCATTCACGCTGCCGTTGTTCCATACATCATAGAATCTAAAGTTTTCAATTTCGGCAAAAAGATAGCGTTTTTTCATAAGCGGGAAAATATCGCGCTCATGCCGTTCTATAAGAATCTGATCAGGCGTTTCCTCCCAATAAGCCCTGGTGAACTCCATGCCGTACTTTTCGGTAAAGCCTTCAATTTGTCCGTGACCGAACATGGGAAGTCCGGGCATCGTGACCATGAGAGTACAAACGCCGAAGTATTTATCTTCTTTTCCAAACTGAGCTACAGCCGTTTCCTCATCCGGATTATTCATAAAGTTGACAAACCGCTTTAATACCTGCGGATCAAACTCCAGCGTATTCTTCACCGTTGAGCGGTATTTTGAATTTTCCTCTTTTTTAAGCATGTTCATAAATGCGCTGTTATACACACGGTGCATGCCGAGGGTGCGGACAAAATAGCCCTCCATCATCCAGAAAGCCTCTGCAAGAAGAAGGGTGTCCGGTACTTCTGCAGCACAGCGGTCAACAACCTCTCTCCAAAACTCATTCGGAATGCGTTTTTCAAATTCCTCATTGGATAATGCGTGTTCAGCGCGGCTTGCAATGTCGCCCCCCTGACCCGGTTCAGGATACCACAGACGCTTTATATGTTTTTTCGCCAGAACCATAGCTGCATCAAATCTAATGATCGGGAAATTCCGGGCCACATGAAGAATCTTTTGAATAACCTCTTCCCTCGCCTCGGGATTAAGAAAGTCGATCTGAGCGGTATCATTCCAGGGAAGTCCTGTGCCGTCGTTTCCGTGGTAAATATACCGAGTATCGCCTGAAGAATTATCGACACGTTTATACACAACAGCGCAGTCGCTCTTATTGTAGTAATTATCCTCCAAATACACCGATATCCGCGGATCTAATGAAAGGTTTTCGCCCCGGAAAGAATATGAAGGGAATGGACAGTCATGTGACTGAAGGAATAAATCGGGTTTCTCTACAACCCATTTGGAATCGAGACCGGTATGATTGGGAACCATATCGGAAGCGAGCCTGATGCCGCGGTACCAAAGACGCTTCCGCAAGTTATCCAGAGCTTCCCAGCCCCCCAGAGACTGAGCTATATCATAATCATGAAGACTGTACGCGCTTGCAGCTGCTTCAGGATTTCCGTTTATCTGCTTTATCCGTTTGCTACCCCATGAACGTTCCCATAAACCTATGAGCCATAAGCCGGTGAAACCCTGACGGGAAAGCACATCGAGTTCCGCATCGGGAATTTGATCGAGCCGTGTTATATCTTTTTTATATTTCTTTGTTAATTGATCAAGCCAGACAAGAACGGTTTTTGCCATGAGAACTACACGCGGCATCCATTCCCGGTCTGAACTGAACCGTTCATATTCATTCATTAAAAAGTCGTAATTATATGCTTCCATGGGAGGCGGTCCTGAAAAGTTTCCGCTCCAGCCCGGTTTTTCCTCTTCCTGTATTAAATCTATACCGGATAAAAGCCGTAAAAGCCATTCACCCAACAGGGACGCCCAGTGCTGCCGGATATAGTCAAGCTGCCCTTTTAAACTCGCAGGACTTGCATTAACGGGCTCTTTGAGCATACTCACCAGATCAGTTTTATTTGGTCCGAAAAGAGGCTGTTTTACAAAAAAGGCTTTGATTTCTGTCCAGGTTTTTGCATACGAAGAATTTTTTTCCAGAGACTCATTTGAAAAAAGCATTGAGAACGGATCAAAAGCAGGATTTTCATTTGCAAGATGCAGTAAAAAAAGTTCCTCAAGAACTGTTACCTTATTTGGGGTCTGTGCTTCAGCTTCTTGTGCAGCTTTTTTAACATTGCCGAAAAGAATTGAACTTGCAGGTGAACTTGAGTTTAAATACTCTTCGGCGCTCATTTTCCCTTTATACACCGGAGAAGGAGGAAATTCTTCCACAAAGGCAAGGAGCAATGCTGATAATTTATCCTGCCCGATTTTTATCTCCAAAGCAGAATACAGTTCCTCGAAGGCTTTCGGGTTTTCCTGCTTTCTGAATAAAAAACATACATAATGAAATATTTCGTCAATGAGAGCCATCGCGTTGAGCTGGCCTGCCTTTATCATCTTACTGCTTTCTAAAAGAGGGTCAAAAAGATCATTAACTTTTTTCGCGAAAACCCTTACCTGCTTAAAATTTGCCAGAACAACATTTCCCGATGAGGCAAAAAGAGCATCATCAAAACCGCACTTCTCACGGATTGTCCTGCTGATATGAAACTCCATCAGAGGATTGGTATTAAGCGTATAATAGATACCGTTTATGACTGATGTTCCGGAAATACAGGAGGCGCCGGTAAATACTGTGTCAAATAGTTTATTCATTATTCTTTCCTTGCATGCTTTTCAGAAATTGAACAAATGGATTTCTGCAGCTGCACATTTTGTATAAGCTCCTCAATATAACAGGGGAGCCTGTATGTCCAGTTAAAACCGGAGACAGAACCCGGAATATTAACCCGCTCGGATTGGGGATCATCAGCATAGTATGCTGAGTAAAGGGCTAAAAAATCCTGAACAGGATGAATGCACAAGGCGCTCGCAGCTTTAGCCGCTTCTTCCAAAAGATAGCGCGCAGTTTCAGGATTATACACACCCGGTGTAATTGAAGGCGGAGGAGGAAATGCCGTATAAAAGTCCCGGGCATCGTTTTCTGTAAGCCACCAGATCCGCAGCGTCGATGAGTCATGCACCGACGTTGAAGCAACACTTAATTCAGGATAAAGATTAAATGGAATAAAGGGCTGTCCTTGTTCATTCCAAAGTCTGTACCAGCGTATTACTCTCAATCCGTAAATTCCAAGATCCTGAAGCACCCGGGGAACAGAATCGGGCAACGCCCCCAGATCCTCCGCACAGGCAGTCATATTTCCCGTATCCTTTAATGCCGAAAGAAGTGTCCTTGCCTGTTTTTCCCAGAGCACCTCCATCTCCTTCTTTTTATTTTCAAAAATAAGAGCGAGTTTTTCCTTCATCGTATAATCGAGCGACTTCCATGCCGTGGAATCCTGATAGATCCATGAAGGGCAAAATGATATATCATCCAGCGAAATTAAACAGCGGTCCCTCCAGTGCTGAGCCAGCCGTTCTTTCACAGGATGGGGAAGACTGCTTGACCAAATATCCCTGTCGCCGCGAACGGAAGGTTTAAAAAGCCACAATTCCTCATTTCCTATACGATCCATAATCTTTGCAAGAAGCCCGTGGGTGCCGAGGTAATCATTATTATTGACATCTTCTATTGAGCGTGTTGGAACATGGGGAAGGCTGAGCCACCGTATCTGGTCGTCAGAAAACCCCGCATCATAAAGTTCCGTAACAGAAATACCCGCGTTTGGAATCGGGAACCCTGCAGCAGAAGTACAGTCATATTCGCCTGCAGCCCAAATTCTAAAAAAGCCCAGAACATGATCTATTCGGAACATTGAATAATACCGGGATGAAACCATAAGACGGTTTTTCCACCACGAATAATCATCCTTTGCAAGAGCATCCCAATTATAAATAGGAAAACCCCAGCTTTGTCCGACAGGATTTGGACCGTCGGGAGGGGAACCTGCGCGGAGGCTTTGAATAAAAAATTGAGGATACGCCCAGGCATCGCTTGAGTCTTCATTCATCATGATGGGAATGTCGCCTTTCAAGGCAATACCGAGAGATTTGCAGTATGAGGATGCCTTTGTAAACTGATTATCCAGTCTCATCTGAACCCATGCAAAAAAAAGAAGCTCCTCTTTCAGTTCAGGTTTTGCCCACACGGCATTAATCTGCTCAATACCGGGATTAGTGAAAGATTTCCATTCTTTCCATGAAGCCTCATTGTTTTTCGTTTTATAATATGAAAAAACAGTATATACCTTAATCCAGTCATTTTTATCAATCCAGTTTTGGAGTTCGGCTGAAGTTATAATACTTTCTTTTTTACTGTTAAAAATTGAATGTAAAAGCGATAGTTTTTCTTTTCGCACTTCAGCATACGAAAAGCGCTTGTCAGATACGTGTTTTTTCTGCAATGCTGATATTTTTACAGCAGCCCCGCTTTCCGAAACGAACTCGGGGAGAGCGCATACACTGATATATATAGGGTGAAGCGCAAAAGCAGATAATGCGCTGTAGGGGGAACTCTCGGTGCCTGTGTCATTAACAGGCAGTATCTGAATTATTGATAATCCTGATTTTTTGCAAAAATCTGCAAAGGGAATAAGATCCAAAAACTCGCCGCACATTAGGCTGTTTTTTGCGCGTAAAGCGCTTACAGGGACTGCCGTTCCGGTTTTTTTCTCTAATGAAGATGCTGTACTGTCCATTCGGAACTCTCCTAACTCAGCCGACGTATTTCAGCTGAAAACAACTTTCCGTATATCAGTATATCATAGATTAGATAATATTTCTAAAAAACTAGCCCTGAAAAACCTTCTTTCCAGTGCCATAAGGGTTTTGCAAGAGCATTGGAAAAAGGCTGGACACGGTTAAAATCGGGAAGCCAGTCAGTATCAGTGGTAAGTTCCTGATAAAACACCTGTTCAAATTCGTAAGAATCTAAAAGTGAAATAATATCAGTAAATTCGGACTCATTGAGAAATCTGTTTTGAAAAGAAGAAAGAGATGTACAGCGTTCGCACTGCTCCTCTTTTGTATACAATCCGTCCGGGGATTCAACAGGAGTATACTGGCTCATAAGCGATAAATACGCCTTGCCGTCAAGATTTTTTTTAAACCAGTCCAGAACGAGGATCGTGTCGTCAAGCCGGCCGGGAAGCACAAGGTGACGGACAATAGTACCGGAAAGCATTTTATCAATAGGATTCCCTTCCTTATCTTTTTTTGATGTAAACGATAGAGGGCTGTGATCTGCCATCCAGCGTACTGCTTTTTTAGCATATTTAGGATAATCTTCGGCTTTAAAAACAGCTTCGCTTATAATCGGATTAAGTGTTTTCAAATCAGGGAGCCACAGGTCTACAAGTCCGTCAAGCATGGAAAGCGTTTCCACAGTCTCGTAAGCCGACGAGTTCCAGCACACTGGAATTACAAGCCCGTTTTTTTTTGCCTTTTCCAGACCATGTACTACTGAAGGAACTGCATGTGAACCTGTTACAATGTTTATGTTTTCAGCACCTTTTTCCTGCAGGACAAGACACATAGACGAAAAATCATCCTCAGAGACAACACTGCCCATCTCTTTTTGTGAAATCTGATAATTCTGGCAGAATGCGCAGCGGAGGTTGCAGCCGGTAATAAAAATTGTACCCGAACCGCCTGAGACAGTAATTGGAGGCTCCTCGCCGAAATGGAGCCCCGCAGAGGCAATACGCAGCTGTGAAGTTTCTCTGCAAAAGCCTTTTCCCCCCTTATTGCGGTCAACAGAGCAAAAACGGGGACAGAGTCTGCAGGTAGTATATGAATCTAATGAAACTAAGGACATGTATTAAGAATATACTATTATGAACATAAAAAAAAGCCGGCCTGTTGCCGGCTTGTATTGACCGCGAGTCTTTTCTACTCTAATGACGGTCGATCTTTAATATCCTGTTCCTCATGGAACAGGGAAAGGGTCTAATTTTAGCTCCTTGCGGAGCATGTATTTCAGGCGGATTTTCCATAACGGCCTCCTGCAGCTTTTAACAGGTAAGACTTGATTGCCCTCAAGCCTTTTAGTATATAGAGCACTTGATCACCGTTGAAACTCCAAAAGGAATTCTTCAACTTCAGCGCTCTCGCAAGCCTGGTAAGCTGTAACTCTTCATTCATTCCCGAATGTTTTTTGTTACTTATCTCCCGCTCACCTAGCTATATGCTACCATAAGTTAGAAATATTACAAGAGGTAGAGGGTGAAATTTTACAAAACATTCCGCTGGTAGAGTTTCTATACTCTTTAGTCCCCTACCGCAATTTCCTTTTTTCCTATATAGTGTGCTTCTATGACAGATACTAAAAAGACAGGTAAAAATCCTGCAGAAAACCCCGGACAGGCTGTGAATATCAGCTCAAAAGAAACTGAACAACAGCTTCCCGTCGGCAGTAAAACAGCCCTTGTTGCAATCGTCGGGCGGCCCTCCTCCGGGAAATCCACCTTTTTGAACACCGCAAGCGGTGAAAAAATTTCGATTGTTTCCCCTATTCCGCAGACAACACGGAATGCAGTACGCGGTATTGTAAACACATCGCTCGGACAGCTCGTTTTTATAGATACTCCCGGCTACCATGATTCCGATAAAAAATTCAATCTTAAATTAAAAGGCATTACTGCCGAACAACTCGATACGGCAGATGCAGTCTTGTATATTATTGATTCAACTCGCAGTCCCGGTGAAGAAGAAGAAATGACAGCAAACCTTGTTAAGCCCTACCTTGATAAAACAGTGGTTGCGGTAAATAAGATTGACTGCGCCGAAGCAAAGCCGGCAGCCGCCCGCATATTTATTGCAAAAGAGTTCCCGTCTCTTCCTGCAAGCCGCGTTATAGACATATCGGCAGAGAAAGACACCAATATTAATGATGTGCTAAAAGCCCTTTACGATCTTTCTCCCGAAGCGGATAAACTGTATCCCGAAGAGTATTATACTGATCAGGAAGTGGATTTCCGCATTGCAGAAATAGTCAGGGAACAGGCTATAATGAGGCTTCACGAGGAGATTCCCCATGCAGTCTATGTCGATATTTCGGACATGGAATGGAAAAAACCGGGCAAAGAACTTTGGGTTCGGGCTTTTCTTGTCGTTGAACGCGAGAGTCAAAAGGGCATGGTGATCGGTAAGGGTGCTAGTATGATTAAAACTATCAGGGTGGAGTCGATTAAAGCACTGCGTAAAATTTTTTCATATAGAATCGATCTTGATCTGCAGGTTAAAGTAAATAAAAACTGGCGGCAAAAAGATCCTGTGTTAGTAAAACTATTAAAATAACAAAAGCCCGGGATTTTTCCCGAAGCCTTTTCATTTACTCCCGTACTGTAATACTTCCATCTGCATGTGCAGTCATTACGAGCGGTCTTTTTTTGGTAAAAAAACCGTTTTCAACAACACCTGCGATCATGTTAAGATCATCTTCCATTTTTGCAGGATCCACACTGATATTGAAGGGCCATAATACATCGAGTATTAAATTTCCGTTATCGGTCACAACAGGACCCGCTTTCTTAACGCCTTCCCGGAGCGTACATGAAGCGCCTTTCTTTTCGATCTGTTTTATTACAGAAACACGGGCATCGGCAATAATTTCCACCGGGAGAGGGAATACATGTCCAAGGGTATCGACAAGTTTTGATTCATCTGCAATGACAACAAACAGCGCAGCGCTGTACTCCACAATTTTTTCGCGGACATGTGCGGCTCCGCCGCCTTTTATTACATTGTTATGCGGATCTATTTCATCCGCCCCGTCTATGGCAAGATCGAGCTCCCCCCCGATTTCTTTTGAGTTTAAACTGAATAAGGGAATACCCAAATCCTCGCATGCAAGAGAGGTCTGAAAGCTTGTAGGAACTGCTTTAATATTTTTCAAAGTGCCGTCTTCAATACGCTGTGCAAGCCGTTTTACCGCAGGCATCGCAGTGGAACCGGTTCCCAGTCCGATCTTCATTCCTGATGTTAATTTCTTGTGATCAATTAAGTAATCAATTATGCTTTTTCCAACCAGTTCTTTTTGTTCTTTCTGCGTCAATGTTCGGCCACTCATAGGGCTCTCCTGTAAATATTTCAAATTGTTCATGTGCCTGATACTCAAGCATTGTTCTTCCGTTGCAGATTCTGCAGTGTGCTTTTTCGGCCCGTTCCAAAACCGGAGTTTTTTCGGGGCTGTATATCATATCGTAGACCGCCTCATGTCCGTGAAATGTATAAAAAGGAATAGGATCATGTTCCGGCTTATTCTTTTCTTCTTCTGATATTCCAAGCCCGATTGATGTTGTCTGGATTATAAGTTCGGAATACTCTTCAAGGAGATCAAGGGAATCTGCAGAGAGGGAGGCCCATTTAAAGCCATAATGCTCTGCAAGAGAACGCGCTTTGGAAACTGTTCTATTAAAGATGCAGGCTTTACCCCTTAAGTCTTTGACAATCTGCGCAGCCGCACGGGCTGCTCCTCCCGCACCGAGAATACCAATTTTTATTCTTGAAAGGTTTTTTACTTCCATGAATTCCAGAAGCGCTTTCGAAAGACCTCCGGCATCAGTATTGTACCCTCTCCATTCATTCCCTTTTTTTACAGCGGTATTGCATGCCCCTATGTAGCCCACTTCCTCAGATATCTGCTGAAGGTTGGGTATAATAGTTTCTTTATGGGGAACGGTAACCGACAATCCCTGAATTCCGACCGCTTCGGCAAACTCGAGAGCCTCTTCTATTTTCTGTGCCCGGACCGGTATGTACACTGCATTCATGCCGTGACTGCGGTAGCCGCTGTTATGAATGAGAGGACTGCCGGTAGCTTTCAAAGGATACCCTGTAATACCAAAAAGAGAAGTAGAATCATCTATATTTCTGAAATTATATACCTGATTGAGTGTAACGGGATCTATCTGACCGATTTCTGCAAGTTTTGAAATAGTCTCCACCGGAGAGGTGTACGTCATGAATGAGTGAAGTTTTCCTGACAGGATTCTCGAAGGAAGACCTAAAGATCCCATGGCGATGAGAATGTGCTCCATGTCCTTTAATTGTTCAGCCTGTTTAAATAGTGAAGTAACATCGGTAAGGGTATGAGGCATTACAGCAATCTTAGGTATTTCAAACCCGGTAATCCTCATCTTTGCCATTCTTCCGGCAATATCCGGGATTGTACCGTTCATATCGTGAAAACTGCGGATAACGCGTGTTCCGAACGCAAAAGCCGCATCCTGCAGGCAGGGAACATGATAATCATCTTCAAGATCAATATAGGCAAAGTTTTTACGGGTATCCTGATCGGCAAAGGAAAGAGCACGGGCTAAAAGCGTTGTCCGCGAAGCTTCCCCCTCTGTAAAATTTCCGCCGTCTATTTTTCTGCGGATAGTTAATATGCACGGTATTTTTGCCTGACCGGGAAACTGGCGTATATAAAGACGTTCATCCTTTGTCAAAAAATCCACACGGAGTTCAACAACATCGACCCAATTTCTGTATTTTTCCAGAACAGCAAGATTCTCTGCTATTGTAGGACAGGTTAGACATAAACAAATTTTGGGTCTCTGCATGAGTAACCTCCTCTTTATTGAACCATGTAACGGACTGCTTCCTTATTGAGAATGGACAGTATAAGTTCTGTACCGTGCTCAACAGCATAAGGAATGGTCAGCTGGCCGCCTATATGATTAAAAGTTACAATAGTATAACGCTCTCCTTCTTCTGTAAGAGCTTCAAATTTGAGTTCAACAGGATACGGATACTCGGGAAGAATCTCTGAGAATATGCCGTAAACCATAGGATTGTCTGCATTTACATCCTGCGCAAAGGCAAACACAACAGAGACTCTGGAATATGCATTTACCCATGTTTCCTCAGCAGGAATTTGCGACACAATTGTACCGGGAATATCTGTTCCGGCAGGGTCTCGCGATGTAAAGTCATAGACAACCTTCGTTCTGTTCATCTGGAGAAGCATATCATTCAGGGTTAATCCGGTAAGAAGGGGAATCTTAATCTTATCGAGTTCGGGTCCCTTACTAATACCGACTTTTAATACAACGGGATCAGCAATATCGGTGCCGGGAGCGGGATCCTGCCACAAAACAGTACCTTCCTCTTCCGGGCTGTATTCATAGGTATAGTTCTCATCGAGAATAATAAGAGCGCGGGCCGAACCGGTAAAAAGCGACTGCAGGTCTATTTTTATGTCGTCAACTTTCTGTCCGACATAATTCTTAACCCTGTCAATAACGACACCGCGGCTTACGACAAGATTTATTCTTCTTCCGGCCTTTACAATAGAACCGGCAGGAGGATTCTGTTCAAGAATCTTTCCTTTTTCATCAATACTATTTGAATAGCGCAGCTGAATTTTCGGATACAGTTCTTTTACCTGCATATCTATGAGAGCCGAAGCCAGCTCTTTCCCTGTAACGTTGGGAACCATAACTTCCTCCTGCCCTTTCACGGCAAGAAAAAAGACAGCCATGCAGATTATTCCCATCATAATAACAAGTGTTACGGCCATAACAATAAATGTTTTCCCGCTTGTCTGGAGAGATTCAAGAAAATCTTCTAAATCGATTCTAAAATTTGAAAGCTTCATTTTTTTCCTTCTTATTCACACTGTAAACCGATAAAATTTTTTGTTCCGTTTATAAAATCTTTCCAATGCATTGCTTTCTTCGCCTGCCACTGGAGATTGGTAAGGACTAGAATACCGTCCCCTGTTTTTACCAGAATTCCTTTCGTCTTGTCTACTGCAAGTATTGTGCCGTTGGGTTTCCCCTCAGATTCCGGAATATCAGTCTTGTCATATATAAAGGCTTCATGTATGCGCAATACAGTTTTCTGCACGGTAGTAAAAGCCCCCGGCCACGGAGTAAAGGCGCGAATACGGGCATCAATATCGGGAGCGCTCTGATTCCAGTCAATACATCCGTCATTTTTACACAGAATGGTGCAGTAGCAGGCACTATCATGCTCCTGCTTTACCGCTTTCTCCGTGCCTTCCCCGATCTGAGTAAGAACACGGGAAAGCATCTCTCCCCCCATTCCAGCGGCTTTTTCAAGTAATGTCTGCGCGGTCTCGCGGCCGTCAAGTGTAATTGTATTCTGCAGAAGAATATCGCCGCTGTCCATTTCCTGTGCAAGTCTCTGCACGGTAATGCCTGTAACGCTGTCGCGGTTAAGAATCGCTGCAGGAACCGGGGCGCATCCGCGGTACTTTGGAAGAAGAGAGGGATGAAGATTAATTCCGCCTTTCGGGAAAAGAGCTAAAAACTTTGGGCCGAATAGTTTTCCGTAGGCAAAGCAGACAAGAATGTCGGGATTAAGCGAGCTTATAGATTCGCGTACTGATGAATCCAGTTTTAACGGAGTGAGAACAGGAATCGCCTTCCCGGGACTGCAGCTTTCATTATACTTCATCGCTGCCAGTGCAACGGGAGTGGGAATAAGTTCTTTGCTTCTCCCCTGCATGGAAGGAGGATTGGTAAGAACAGCACAGACCTCATGCTTTTTCTCTTTGAGAAGAAATTCAAGAGGCACTGCTGATATATCCGGACTTCCTGCATACACTATGCGCATAGGCTTATTCCTTCTGCGCCTTTTTGGCTTCTATTTTTGCCTGTTTTAAAGCTTTTTCTTTTTCTTTTTCTGCACGGCGCTTTTCACGGCGCTCAAGAGTCTCTTCAGCTTTTTTCTTAAACTCCGGATCCCCGCGGTCTAAAAACAATATACCGTCAAGATGATCATACTCATGCTGTATTATGCGGGCGAGGTATCCGTCTGCTTCAAGAACGAAAGGCTTTCCCTGTTCATTAAGCGCCTGAACGGAAACCTTTGAGGGACGGACTATAGTTTCCCAAATTTTCGGGACGGAAAGACATCCTTCTTCGAAAGAGGAAGTCTCCGCGGACGTCGAGGTAATTTGAGGATTTATGAAAACGCGGCGTATATTGTCATCCGACATGATTACGAAAAGACGTATAGATTTGCCGATCTGGGGAGCAGCAAGACCTACTCCGTTTTCTGCAATCATGGTGTCAAACATATCATTAATGAGAGATCTTGTTTCATCAGTTACTTCATTGAGAGGCACAGCTTTTTGCCGGAGAACATCTTCCCCCATAATATATACTTTCATACTATAGAAGATACGATAAATTTACACGAATTTCAAGCGCAGAGGAGTCGGGCTTTTATGACCTGAATAATAACGTCACCTTTGTACCTTTTTGCACCTCGCTGGATAGAAAAACCTTCGCGTTCATTAGTGCGGCACCGTGTTTCACAATTGCAAGGCCGAGCCCTGTTCCGCCTGTTTTTTTAGAATGGCTTTTATCCACGCGGTAAAACCTCTCAAAAATACGGGACTGATGTTCAGGCGCAATGCCTATGCCGGTATCGCTGATTATTACTTCAATATCCTCCCGTTCATAGTTCTGAATCACTTCAACGGTGACAGATCCTTCGGGTTTATTATACGTAATTGCATTATCGCAGACATTGAAAATCATTTCATGAAGAATTTCAGGAATACCCTGAATTATCACAGGATTTTCCGGAAGGCGGGTTTTCACCGTTACATTAAACTCTTGTGCTTTATGCATAAGCTCCTGCACGACAGAGGTACAGATCATGCTGATATCAGTCTTTTCGAAAAACTCTTTTTTATCTTTGAGCGAACTTTCTTCAAGCCGTGATATTTTAATAATATCTTCGACAAGAGATAAAAGTCTTTTTCCTTCTGTGTAAATGAGCGATATAAATTTCGCAGAATCCTCAGGTTTGGCTATTCCATTATTCATTATTTCTGCATACCCGATAATCGAGGTTAAGGGAGTTTTTAATTCATGAGACACGTTTGCAGAAAACTCCCGCCTCATTTTTTCCGCCCTTTCCTTGTCGGTACTGTCGACTATAAATAACACAGCGCCTATTGACGAGCCGCCGGTTGTAACTGGAGAAGAAATTATATGAAATATTCTTCCGTCTTTTTCCAGTTTTCCTGCAGAATTTTTACCGCTCAAAGCCTCTTCTGCGGTTTTAGAAAAAACAGGATCCCGGCATACAGACAGATAATGTTCTTTATGCAGATCCAGATGATCTATTGCAAAAAGCTGTTTAGCGCTCTTATTTGCAGAAAGAACGGTTTTATCCTTTCCTAGAATCAATAAGGCTTCGCTCATGTTTTCAGTAATACAGCTCATCTCATTTGTCTTTGCTTCAAGCTGTGCAATCTTCTCTTTAATTTCCTTATTTTGTTTGTCTATTCTTACAAATAAAGGAGAAAACTCATCGTAGGCCTTATTATCAAGAGGGGAATCTAAGTCAACATTATAAATAGGCGTCATTATGAGTTTTGTAAGAAAGCGTGCAGCACCGACCGCTATGGCTGCAACAATTATCAGTATAAAAAACAGCAGAAACAGGGCATTCTCTATGATGCCGAAAAAACTCCGGGTAGTGTTTGCAAGCCGTATTATTTTACCGTTTTTAAGAAGCACCGCATGATAATACGTCTGCTCTAGAAGAGTATCTGAGACTCTTGTCGCATCTCCGCTTCCCTGTTTTAGTGCGGTTTGCACTTCGGGACGGTTCAGATGATTATCCATAGTGCGGATATCCGAAAAATTGTCGAACAGCACTTTCCCGTCTGTGTCTATGTAGGTTATACGGTGTTTTGTTTTATATGAAGCGAGAGAAAGAATATCATCCTGGCTGTAATCAAGAGCAAGCGCAATATACACGGAGGCGGACATTATTTCCTTTTTAATTTCTTCAATGAAGTTTCTATACAATACTACGGTTACAAGTGTCAGCGTCAGTAGAAGTGCTGCGATCGATGTAAGACAGATGCTTAAGAATATTCGTTTTTTCATACTACATCCTGATGATTCGCCATGCGGTAGCCGATTCCGCGTACTGTTTCTATATACGATTCACATTCCGGGCATTTTTCGGCAAGCTTCTGCCTGAGCGTTCTTACATGTACATCGACAGTTCGTGTTTCACCGTCAAAATCGTAGCCCCAAATCCGTTCCAAAATAGTATCTCTTGTAAAAACCATATCGGTGTTTTCCATAAAAAGCCGCAGAAGTTCAAACTCTTTTCGCGTAAGTTCAACAGCTGTATCTGTTACGCTTACCGTATATGAAACAGGATCCATACGTATAGGACCGTTTACTATCTTTTTTGCCTTTGAAACATCACCGCCGCTTCTGCGCAATACCGCCTTAATGCGTGATGTGAGTTCCATCATTCCGAAGGGTTTTGGAATATAGTCATCCGCGCCGCTGTCGAGTCCTATGACCTTGTCGTACTCAGCGCTTTTTGCAGTGAGCATAATTACAGGAATTGAAGCATAATGCGAATCCTGTTTAAGCCGCCTGAGTATACTTATGCCGTCTTCATCGGGAAGCATAATATCGAGAAGAATAAGGGAACACTCATTTTTATTATTCTTTAGTTCCGCAAACAGTTTTTGGCCGGTTTCAAAACCCTTTGCCTCAAAACCGGTATTTTGCAGCGTATACACGAGAAGGCCGCGGATGGAACTGTCGTCTTCAACACAATAAATCATGGACTCTCCTGCAGATTACCGGAGAAATTTTGGGATGTGCATTTTTGAGCATGCTGGCCGGTAATCGAAAACTCGACCCAGACGGCAATATTCACCGCATGATCCCCTATACGTTCAAGATACTTTGCAATCATTAAAATATCAATAACCTGTTCTCCGATCTCCGGTTCTTTGCGTATTACACTGCTCAATTCTTTCTTTATCTGATTGAATAAATTATCTACAATATCGTCATTGCAGATAACCTGACGCGAAAGGTCAATGTCGCCGCGTACAAAGGCGGTAATGCTGTCGGTAACCATTTTTGCAGCAGCTTCTGCCATTTCGGGAATGTGCACAAACTTTCTTCCCTCTGAAAGATCTATGAATGTTACGATCTCTGCAATATCGGCCGCCTGGTCTCCGATGCGCTCCATGTCGGTTATCATTTTTAATGCCGCGGAGATTTGGCGCAAGTCTCTTGCAACAGGCTGCTGCTGCAAAAGAAGTTTTAAACAAAGATTTTCTATTTCTCTTTCCTTATCGTCAATACTTTTTTCTATATCAATTGCTTTATGAGCCAGCGTTATATCGTTCTGAATGAGAGAGCCCACAGCAAACGATATTGCCTGTTCGCAAAGAGAACCCATTTCTATTAAATCTGTATGCAGTTTTTCCAACTGGCTTTCGAATTTTGCACGCATCAACCGAACCTCCCGGTAATGTAATCCTCTGTGCGCTTGTCTTTTGGAAACGAAAAAAGATTGTCGGTTTTTTCAAATTCAACAACCTCGCCTAAAAGAAAAAACGCCGTTTTATCTGATATTCTTGTTGCCTGCTGCATATTATGCGTCACGATTACGATTGTGTACCGTTCACGCAGTTCAAGAGCAAGATCTTCTATTTTCGATGTTGATATAGGATCGAGAGCGCTCGTGGGTTCATCCATGAGAAGTACTTCGGGTTCCACTGCAAGAGAACGCGCAATACACAGTCTCTGCTGCTGCCCCCCTGAAAGACTAAGCGCATTTTTTTTGAGCCGGTCTTTCAATTCATCCCAGATTGCGGCGGACTTCAGAGACTTCTCCACTATAACATCGAGCTGGGCCTTGTTTTTAATGCCGTGAGTCCGGGGACCGTAGGCAACATTATCGTATACGCTCATGGGAAAAGGATTTGGTTTTTGAAAAACCATTCCTACCCTTTTCCTCAGTACGTTTGTGTTAATCTCTCCGTACACATTTTCACCATCCAGTAAAACTGTTCCGTCAATCCTGCAGCCCTCAACAAGATCATTCATACGGTTGAGCGTTTTTAAAAGCGTCGATTTTCCGCAGCCTGACGGTCCTATGAATGCGGTTATTTCATTTTTTTGAATATCCATCGAAACATTTTTCAGTGCGTGAAACGCCCCGTAGTATAAGTTCAAATTGCTTATGTGTATTTTTTCCATTACCATTCCTATTTGGAGCTCACCCGCTTTGCAACATATGCAGATACTGCATTTAAACCGGCTACAATAACAAGCAGTATTACAGCAGTCGCATATGACTGCTCGACATTCATTCCTTCATTCCAAAGCGCAAATAAATGCACCGAAAGAGTTCTCCCTGACCCGAATAAACTATCGGGTATTTGAGCAACGGTGCCCGCCGTATAGATTAATGCAGCTGTCTCGCCCACAATTCTTCCTATAGAAAGAATTATACCGGCGCTTATTCCGCTTATTGCGGAAGGCAGCACTATCTTGAAAACAGTACGAAGCTTTCCGGCTCCGAGTGCAAAACTTCCTTCCCGGAAGGTATCCGATACCGCAAGGAGCGCTTCTTCTGTTGTTCTCATAATGACCGGAAGAATCATTATTGAAAGGGTAAAAGAACCGGCAATCAGCGAGAACCGCCAGTTCAGTGAAGTAACAAATAAAAGGTAGCCGAATAACCCGTACACAATCGACGGGATGCCCGATAACGTCTCTGCAGTAATGCGGACCAGTGAAACAAATTTATTTCCTTTTTTAGCATACTCGACTAAATACACCGCCGCGCCGCCTCCGAGCGGAACTGCAATCAGGAGGGACAAAGCTGTTACCGTTATGGTATTTACAAGAGCCGGGAAAAGAGAAACATTTTCTGTCGTGTATTTTGCAGAAAAAAGTTCCAGAGAAATATGAGGAACACCCTTAATGAGAATATATGCTACAATGAAAACAAGAACAGCAAGTGTAAAAAATGCCGCAGCGTACACCAGTATTCTTAAAAACCTTGAAGTACCGTTCATAGTGCTGTTTACATATCTCCTTGTTTATTTAAACATCTTCCGTTTTATCAGTGAAAAACTGATATTGATTATCAGTATGAACACGAATAAAACAACCGCCGTTGCAATGAGAGCCTCGCGGTGAAGATCCGCGGCATAACCCATCTCAAGAACAATATTTGCAGTCATTGTCCTGATGCCCTTTAGTAAGCCCCTGGGCATTGCAGCCTGATTCCCTGCAACCATAATAACTGCCATGGTCTCGCCGATCGCTCTTCCTATTCCGAGAATTATTCCTGCGCTTATGCCTGATTTTGCAGCCGGAAGCAGTACAAAGAAAACGCTTCTCTCATGTGTCGCACCAAGTGCCAGGGAAGCCTCGTAATAAGTCTCCGGTACTGAGCGCAACGCAGATTCACTAACCCCGATAATAGTGGGCAGAATCATTACACCCAGAATTATAGAGGCTGCAAGCATGCTTGTTCCGCTTCCTCCGAATACATACCGTATAGAAGGAACTATGACCATAAGCGCAAAAAAACCGTACACAACGGAAGGAATTCCAGCCAGTAAATCAACTGCAGGTTTTATGAGCTTATACAACGGTTTCGGACAAAACCTCGCCATGAAAACCGCGGTCAGCACTCCGGTCGGTATACCCAGCACCAGAGAGAATGCCGTTACCAGCATACTCCCCAGGATCATCGGCAGTATGCCGAATATTTCATTGCCGGGCCTCCATACAGTCCCGCTTAGAAATTTCCCCACGCCGATTTTTATCATAGCAGGCACGCCGTTTGCGAACATAAAGAAGCAAATGAGCGCTACCGCTATGATCGAAATACAGGCGCTCAGCATAAAGACCGCCTGCATTCCCTTTTCGTTTATTTGGTTATCTGTGACCATGCAGTTATTTTTCCCATGTAAATGTCTCTAACCTGTTCGGAAGAAAGACTTTCTACACCTGATTCTTTATTAACAATTATTGCAATTCCATCAATGGCAATTGCTGTTGCGGTTAAACCTTTTTCAATTTCACTGCTTTTTACCGCACGGGAAGCCATACCGATGTCGCAGATGCCTTCAATGGCACTGTTCATACCGGTTGTCGAGTCGCTGAGCATGACTTCAATCTGCGCATTCGGATTTATTTTAAGATATTCTTCCTTGAGTTTTTCCATTACAGGAGTAACAGATGAAGAACCTGCAACAACTATTTTTCCCGCAGGCTTAAGGCCTTTGTAAGAACCTTTTGTTTCTACAGAGATATATCCTTTCCCTTCAACAACCTTCTGCCCCTCATTTGAAAGAATAAAATCAATAAAATCCTGCGTGATTTCGCTTACCTTTCCTTTTGTTGCAATGTTAAAAGGGCGGGCAATTTTATATGCGCCGGATTTAATATTTGCAACCGTCGGTTCTGCTCCGTCAATTTTCAATGCTTTTACAGTAGAATTAAGCGATCCTAACGAAATATAACCGATTGCCGAGGTGTTTTGCGCAACGCTGGTCATAACAACAGAAGTACTGTTTGAAATTGAAGAAGTCACTGTTGTGTAATCGACTTTTTTTCCCGATGAATCTTTCTGTTCGACTCCGAGCAGCTCAATAAAGGCTCCTCTTGTGCCTGACCCCTCTTCACGTGATATAACCGTAATTTCTTCATTTGCCGCTTCTTTTTTCCCTCCGGCGAAAATCATTGCCGAAGCCAATAACACTGCAGCGAGTGCGGTGATTTTTTTCATGTTCATCCTCCAGGACTTTTAATCCGTATTTTTTGAAAACACCATGACCTCATTCGTAAAACCGGATACTGTCATTCGTTTTCACGACTAAAGTACGGCAGTAATGTAAAAACACTCGATGACTAATGTTAAATGTATGTAAATTCAATATTTTTACGCGGAATTGCCGCACTAATAAGGCTGCTGTATCCTATACGTCAAATCCTAACGTATACGTGAAGTACACGGAGGAGAAAGGCCTTTCCTTGCCATTTCAGGTTCTTGACAAAATCGCTAATAAAGGGCATCTATAGGTATGCAAATTTTACAAGATAAAAACACCGAGATTCTTTCGCAGATTGTTGATAAAAAAATCATCGATGCAATGGCCGCTTTTATTACAGATGCAGACACCGGTTCTGTATCTTCAGCGGCTCTTGTGATTGCAGGTGTTTTCGGAAATGAGAGAGACTTCAGCCTGTTAATTAATAATGATACGTCTGTAAAAGACAATGCAGAAAAAAGACTTATTTCCAGTTTCCATAATAACTTACAGCTGCTTGTTCAAAAAACCTGGGTGGAGAAATCCGACGAGGCTTTAAAGGAACAGGTATTGGAACGCTTGAATCACTGTTGTGAAAATGTTAATGCGATTGATTATGTTAAGTCCTACGAATCGTTCAATACGGTACTGCACGATGTAGTGTACTTAATGTTCGGACCTCAGGCAAAGAAAGACGATTTTTCAGAATACGCACTAAGAATAGATCCGGGATTTGGGGTTTTTTGGTGGTATCTGCAGAATCTCCCTCAAACATGCGCATGGGAATCCGAGAAAATCAGACTTGCACTGCTGCTTGGGATGTTTTTCTTAGCAAACTATTAACAGAGGTTTCATATGAACCTGGAAAACAGTTTTATACGTCTGCGTTCAGGCGCGGATAAACTCGCCCAATTAAACGCAGGCAGTAAAAATGCGGCGCTTTTGTCTGTTGCCCGGTCTTTAAAGAATCATCAGACCAGTATATTAAAAGCAAATGAACGTGACGTAGACCAGGCGCGTGTAAAAGGAATGAAAGAAAGCCTTGTTGACCGCCTGATGCTCAATGAAAAAAGACTCGATGCTATTATTGACAGCATCCATGTAATTATTAATCAGACAGATCCAACAGGTATTGTTGAAAACGGATGGACAAGTCCCGAAGGTTTACGTATTAAAAAAATCCGCGTCCCTCTCGGAGTTGCATGTATAATTTATGAATCACGTCCGAATGTCACCGTTGATGCATTCGCAATAGCATATAAGAGCGGCAACGCAATATTATTACGGGGCAGTTCCTCCGCCCTTGAATCCAACAAAGCAATCGTAAAAGCAATAAAAGAAGGTCTAGTTAATGCAGGGCAAGACGGCATAAGCGATGCTGTTGAACTTGCAGATTCAGGACAGAGAAGCGAAGTCGATGAGATTCTCAATGCGGTAGGGAAAATTGATGTTGTACTTCCCAGAGGAGGAGCGGATCTCATAAAAATGGTTGTGGGAAAAGCCCGTATTCCGGTAATAGAAACAGGAAGCGGAATCTGCCACCTTTTTGTGGACGAAACAGCCGATTTGGACAATGCCGTTCAAGTTGCCCTTAATGCAAAGCTCCAACGCCCGGGAGTATGCAATGCAATCGAAGTGCTTTTAGTGCATGAGGCGGTAAGGGATGCATTTTTACCAATGCTGGCAGAGCAAATCAAGGGAAAGGCACAGCTCAGGTGCTGCAGTAAATCGTATGAAGTACTTTCCAAAGTCGAAGGGCTCGATGCGGTAAAAGCGGGAAAAGACGACTTTAACACCGAATTTCTGGACACCATACTGGCGGTAAAAACAGTAAATTCAGTAAATGAAGCGATTGAGCATATTAATACGCATAATACAAAGCATTCGGAATCCATCCTGACAAAAAATATTGATAATGCATCTCTTTTTCAGAAAAAAGTCGATGCAGCCTGTGTTTACGTAAATGCTTCGACAAGATTCACTGACGGGGGCGTTTTTGGATTTGGTGCGGAATTGGGAATAAGCACGCAGAAGTTTCATATACGCGGACCGATGGGATTATCGGCATTAACCACAACAAAATACCTCATCGATGGAGAAGGACATATACGGTAACTACCATGGAACAAAAAGCAGCAGAAAAAAAAGACTTATCCATTCAGGATATTATTGCTCAGGCAAGAAAAATTGTTATAAAAATAGGTTCAAATACGCTTGCAAAAGCCGACGGTAAAATGAATCTGGATTTTATGCAGGAATTCGCCGATCAGTGTGCCCGCCTCATTGAAAAAGGCAAACAGATTGTTATTGTCTCTTCAGGGGCACAAGTAGCCGGGGTCTCGACGCTCGACCGCTGGGCAAGGAAAAAAGATATTCACTACCGGCAGGCGCTGTGTGCAATCGGGCAGGTTGAACTCATGGATAAATGGCGCGATGTCTTTAATAAAAAGGAATTGCATATAGGGCAGATTCTTCTTACAAAAGATGACTTTCAAGATGATCACCGCACCCTCAACATGAGAAATACTTTATTCACTCTTGTCGATGAAGGGGTTATTCCCATTATTAATGAAAACGATTCTGTTTCGTTTGATGAAATCCGCATCGGCGACAACGATAACTTAAGCGCATTAACGGCAATACTGTGGAACGCAGACGTGCTTATTCTTTTCAGCGACATTGACGGGGTATTTACCAACAATCCAAAAACAGATCCGAATGCTAAACTCATAGAGCGAGTTGCCAATATGGAAGATCTCCGCTCTCAAATTACCATAGGAACAACAAACGCTTTCGGCACAGGCGGTATGACCACAAAACTGGAGGCTGCCGAGCGTTTAATTGAATACGGCATCCCTATGATACTTGCAAACGGCTCTCATGAAAGAATTCTTGAGAAACTTGCAGACGGAAGTAAAAAAGCGACATTATTTTATCCGTCGTGAATGAGATATAACTGAAGTTTTCTTAACACTATTTTGGAGAATATACTATGAAAGGTGCAAGAGTAGGTTTTATTGGCTGCGGTGTAATGGGCGAAGCCCTCATCCGCGCAATCTGCAAACAGATTAATCCGGGTCAGGTTTTTGTATTTGATACTGACGCAGGTAAATCATCACAATTAATTAAAGAACTCGGCTGCACACAGGTAAAAAATGCCGGTGAAATAGCGCTCAAATCGACCCATATTTTTTTAGCAGTTAAACCGGCTGTAATTCCGTCGGTACTGAAAGAAATTGCCCCCATATTCGGACCGGCAAGTTCACTGTCGCATATGCCGGTTATTATTTCTATTGCAGCCGGTGTGAATCTTTGTGTACTAACAGAAAATCTTACTATTCCCGGCAATCAGAAAAAAATTCAATGCATACGGTTAATGCCCAATCTTCCGGCTATTGCCGGTGAATCGATGATAGCTCTCTGCGCAGGAAGCGATGTCGATTTAAAAGAAATTGAAACGGTAAAAATGCTTCTTTCCAAAGCTGGAAAAGTTGAACAGGTAAGCGAGAACCTAATGGACGGAGTAACTGCCGTGTCCGGTTCTGGTCCTGCTTACGGCTTTATGTTCATTGAAGCCCTGGCAGATGCGGCAGTCTCATTCGGCATCCCCCGCAAACAGGCTTACATTTATGCAGCCCAGACTTTAAAAGGAGCTGCAGAAACCGTACTTGTTACCGGAAGACACCCGGCAGAATTAAAAGATTCCGTTTGCTCTCCTGCAGGAACGACGATTGAAGCTGTCAGGGTTCTTGAAGAGGAAGGTTTCAGGGCTTCTATTATAAAAGCCGCACAGGCTGCCTTTGAAAAATCTATAGCGCTTGGGAAAAAATAGATATACTTTTAAAGCGGGTATCATGAGAAAGGAAGAACAGAATAAAAAACCGGTGATTACCGATGATGAAAAATTTATTCGTCATGTTGAAGACATGATAGAACCCTCAGATGTTTCAGATCTCATCTGTATAAGCTCCTTAAAAAAACTGCTTCCATCATCAGTATTCAAACAAATTCTCTATAAAACTTCTAAAAAAAATCCTCACATAGGATTTGTCATTGAGCCCTACTGTCTTTTTCTTTTCTTTAAAATACGGGATTTAGAAAAGGCACAGGCAATGCTCCCGGACCGGTATAAACTCATGAAGTCCCGTGTTTTTGCAGATGAAGAACCGGATTACTATTTCGGCATGGGCGTGTTTAATACAAAGGCGACAACCTTCTGGGGCAGCCGTCTGGAAGTGTACCTCATTGCCAAAGATACTGCATCAGATATTACTTCATGGATATTTCTTGATATTCTGAGCAACACCATTATTTCACATCCTGCAAAGGGCATCACAGATCCGAACACGGTAAAGGCTTTATATACCACCAATTCCAAAGGGGAAGTCTTTCTTGATTTTCTAAAGCAAAAGTCGCATACGGGCTTAAGTCTCAAAGGGAAATTCACGAATGGAAAACTGCGTCCGCTTGAACAGGATTTATGGATTATGGGAAATGCGTCCGTCGCATTCAGCCGTAACTATGTAAAAAAAGGAGAGGATCCCTTTGCAGTTATCTTTGATCCGGCAGAAGTTAAGCAGGCGCTCGACATTCCCGTTACTGACATAACTATTCTTTCAAACACTATTGTACCGGACTGGGCCGATAATACTCTTGTTAAGGCAGTGTGCTTCCCGTATGCCCAGCACTATATTGCCGACAGCCCGGGACTCCGCACCTTTGTGAAAGATCCTGATGACATGATAATAAAATATAATGCTCTCTCAGAAAAGCCGAAGCTGAAAACTTTTTGCGCGAGAGGTACAAAACTGCAGCTTTTTTTGATGACGGCGTTATCGGCATTGGCAAATATCATACTCTTAATGCTTCTGCTTAATACGTAACAGAACTGCAGCACCTATATTCTAAAAAAATTTTTCCTCATGTAAGACCGCACAGCTCGAGACTTTTTTGCCATACCTTTTCTGCTTCTTTTACATCCCTTGCATGCACGGCCGGTCTCTCTCGTGAGGTTAGATTAAAGTACTGTCCTGTTATACCTTCCATCTGAGGAGAAGAACAAAGGTAATATAGAGCTTCCGCTGATACCGAAGGATGAAGGGCTTTTTTAAGTACATGAGTCTCTTTCCATGAACGGTACGCCTCACTGTTGTTGTTCCCTATGTTTGTTTTTACGTTGCCCGGATGCATTGCATTAACCGTTACTCCATAGTCTTTTAAACGATCTGCAAATTGTATCATGGTCAAAAGCTGTGCGGTTTTTGCAGCTCCGTAGCTCTTAAGTCCTGAGTAAAAGTGTCTTTTCCAGTCAAGATCATTAAGATGTACTCCTGCCAAAGCAAAACGGTGACCCTCGGAATTAACATAGAGTATTTTCCCTTTTTTACGCTGAATAAGGGTTTCCATGAGAAGATATGTCAGTAAAAATGAACCCAGATGATTTACTTGAAAAACAATTTCAATATTGTCTTTACTGTATTCTCTATTCTCATAATATACACCTGCATTAAAAATGAGGTAATCAATTTCTCTTCCATTATCAATAAGAATCTCAGCCGCCTTCTTTACATCAGCGAGGGATGAGAAGTCACATACTATGGTCGTTATCCGGGTATTGTACTTACTCGTAATTTCCTCTTCAAGCAGACGGCTCTTTTGCGCACTCCGGTTTATGCAGATAAGCTCAGCTCCTTTTGAAGCAAAGAGAAGAGCCGTTTCATGTCCTATACCGGAGGTAGATCCTGTGATGACTGCCGTTTTTCCTGACAAAGACTCGTAACAGGGAAGAGGACTCTTTTTTGAATTCCTCACAAGATCGGTCATTTCGCTTATTCTGTACTGCAGCAGGTATGATATGAGTTTAATCATCCGAACCTCTTTTTCATAAATCGCCGGTAGCCTTTCCTAATGAACTGTATATTGTCAAAAATGTCGCCCCACAGGTCATAATAATCCCGCTGCTCAATAATCTTTCCATCCTTCAGCGTTATACGGGAGCTCCCATAAATAGACGATTTAGGATATTTTTTATACGATAGTACCATCTCCCATTCAACGAAAATAATATTCCCGTCCATTACTGTATTATGAATACGGTATTCCAGATCCCTTGATCGTTTTGCAAGCCGGTCTGTCATTGCAGAAAATTCCCTCATACCCCGAATTTCCTGTATAGAATCCTTAAAAAAAATGTCATCGTGATAGTAGAGAAGCATTCCGCTCCACTCAATTACACCCTTTTCTTTGTAGACATTCTTCCATAACTCTGCAAGCTGTTCTGCACTGGTAATTCTATATTCGTTCAGGATAAGGCTCCTTTATTAGAAATTATTCTGCCGTTCAATACGTATAACAGTTTAGTTTCAGTCTATGGGTCAAGATGTCTTTTGTCAAGTTTGCACTTGCTTCCGCAGCTTCTGCCCTTACAATCACAATGAATCAATAAAAAAACACGGTACCGCACTGTGTCAGCGTATACCGTGTTTTTACTTACATTATGATCGCCTGTTCAGGAAAGCTTAGACGGTAAGATCCTTACTCTCAATCTTGGCAAGAATCGATGCAATAAACTCGTCAACAGAAACAGCAGGCCTCTGTTCATTGCCTCTTGTTCTGGGAGCCACTTTTCCTTCATCGACTTCTTTCTGACCGACTACAAGCATGTATGGAATTTTCTGAGTCTGAGCTTCACGGATTTTCGCATTCATGCGGTCATCGCGGAGGTCTGCAGCAGCTCTGATTCCCTCTTTCTTCAGGCGTTCAACAACAGAGGAGGCATAGTCGTCAAATGTGTGAGCAACGGGAATGACCATAACCTGCTGGGGTGCAAGCCAGACAGGGAAGGCGCCTGCGTAGTTTTCAATGAGAATTCCAATAAACCGTTCCAATGAACCAAGAGCGGCTCGGTGCAGCATTACGGGATTGTGTTTAGCATTGTCTTCACCTATGTACTCGGCATTGAGTCGTTCCTTTGACGGAAGCTGATAATCCACCTGGATGGTTCCGCACTGCCACTGGCGGCCGAGTGCATCGACAAGGGTGAACTCAAGTTTCGGTCCGTAGAATGCGCCTTCTCCCGGTGCAATTTCATAGGTAAGATTTGCTTTTTTACATGCATCTGCGAGCGCTGCTTCTGCGCGGTCCCAGGTTGCATCATCGCCTACGCGTTTTTCCGGTCTGGTTGAAAATTTTACAAGAATCGTGTCGGGATCGAATCCGAAGTCCCGGTACATGCTTTTTAAAAGTTCGCAGAACTTGGACACTTCACCGGGAATCTGTTCCTCGGTGCAGAAAATATGGCCGTCGTCCTGAACAAAGCCGCGAACCCTCATTATTCCGTGAAGGGATCCTGAAGGTTCATTACGCGTGCAGGAACCGAATTCTGATATTCGAAGAGGAAGATCGCGGTAGCTCTTAATTCCCTGGCGGAAAATTTCAATATGCCCCGGACAGTTCATCGGCTTTAGAGCGAACAGTCTCTTTTCACTTTCGGTAATGAACATATTTTCGCGGTATTTAGCCCAATGGCCTGAGCGCTCCCATAGACTCTGGGGCATAACAAAGGGAGTGTTTACTTCCTGGTAGCCGTCTGCTCTGATTCTCTGGCGGACATAGTTCTGAATAGTAAGATAAATAATCCAGCCGTTATTGTGCCAGAATATTTCACCGGGGTTCTCATCATCAATATGCAGCAGATCGAGCTCCCGTGCTATCTTTCTATGATCGCGTCTCTCGGCTTCTTCAAGCATTTTTATGTGCGCCTCAAGCTCTGCAGGCTTTTTAAAACCGTAGCCGTAGATGCGGGTCAGCATAGGACGCTTTTCGTCGCCCCGCCAGTACGCACCTGCAATCTTTACCAGTTTAAAAGCCTGCGCATTAAGTTCTTTGGTTGATTCAACGTGGGGACCGCGGCAGAGATCGCGGAAATTCCCCTGCTCATAGACTGATATTACCTCTCCCTCCGGAAGCTCATTAATGAGTTCAATTTTCATGGACTGATCGGCAAAGAGTTTCTTTGCTTCTTCACGGCTTACCTCGCGGCGTACAAACTGCCTTCCTTCATTAATAATCTTTCTCATCAGACCTTCAACCGCTCTTAAATCATCATTAGTAATTGGGCGGGGTAAAGCCATATCATAATAAAACCCGTCATCAATTGCCGGCCCTATGCCGAACTGTGTTCCGGGGAAAAGAGTATTCACCGCTTCTGCCATAATATGCGACAGCGAGTGCCGTACTGTTTCCAATTCTGTTTCAATTTTACTCATAAAAACCTCCTGCGCATCAGCACATACCTTGTAAAAGAGAATCTGTCCGCGCTGTTTAAAAAATAAAAAACCTTCAGACCATGCGTCATAGCCGATAATCGGACATAGTCCAAAAAAACGGCAAGGACGAAAGATCCAAAGGTTCCTCCGCGGTTCCACCCTGCTTCAAAACGCCGCGACAGCGTCTGCGCTCATCGTCTGTAACGTAGACATCCGGTTTTAAATACTTGCTATTTTTTAGCGTTCCTCAAAACAGCTCGGGAGTGGTCTTCGTTCCGGTCTTTACGCAGGGATACTCTCAGTCTCGGTATCCTCTTCCTGTGCGCAGGTAGTCCGTCTACTTGTCTCCGTCAAAGCCTCTATTTATTAGAATATAACTCCCTCTTCTTTGTGTCAAGAGACCTCAGATAACAGCATTTTAATCAATTTCATGCTTCGTTTTTCAAGACTTCCTGCAGAACTGCTGACAGAGAGTTCATGGAAAAAGGTTTCTCTATAAAATGTACTTTTTCATGAGTAAGACCATAATGATCAATAATATCAGCTGTATAACCTGACATAAGCAGAACCCTGATATGCGGATAAAAAAACTGAATTTTTTTAGCAAGGTCGCGCCCGTTCATTTCAGGCATAATGATGTCGGTCATTAAAATGTCTATTAAGCCGGAATTTGAGTGAGCCAGAGTAAGAGCATCTTTCGGATTATCGGCAGTTATCACAGAAAAACCCATCCGCTTAAGCAGTGTCTCGGCTATTTCCAGTATCATAGGTTCATCTTCAACAAGAAGAACAGTAACATTGTCATACGTAATAAGAGCCTGCTCGGTTCTGATGTCATCTTTTTTCTTTTCATCAAAGCAGCGGGGGAGAAATATCTTCATTGTTGTTCCTTTACCCTCTTCGCTGACGACATCCACAAATCCCTTATTCTGTTTAACCGCGCCGTACACAGTTGCAAGACCTAATCCTGTCCCCTTTCCCTTTTCCTTAGTTGTAAAAAAAGGTTCAAACAGAGAGGCCTTTACTGCATCGCTCATCCCGCAGCCGTTGTCTTTTATAGAAAGCAAAACATAGTCTCCGCCGGAAATTCTCTCATAATTGTTATAAAAATCATTTTGAAACGTAATATTATCTGTTTCTATGGTAATTGTTCCTGTTCCCTGTATTGCATCACGGGCATTAATACAGAGGTTTAGGAGAATTTGATCCAGCTGGGAAGTATCAATTACTACATTCCACACATTTTTTCCGGGTTTCCATTGTAGAGTAATCTGTTCGTCTATAAGCCTGTGAAGCATTTTAAGCATCAGCTCTACTTCATCATTTATTGCAATGACTGACGGTTTAACCATCTGTTTTCTTGCAAAAGCAAGAAGCTGTCTTGTTAAGTCGCTCGACCGCAATGCTGCTTTTTTTATCTCAAACAGCTCCTTGTGAATAGGAGTTCCATCTTCCGTCATCTCCAATGCCAGTTCGGTATGTCCAAGAATCGCTCCGAGCATATTATTAAAATCATGCGCTATTCCGCCGGCGAGACGTCCCATCGAATCTATTTTTTGATTTTGAATGAGCTGCTGCTGGAGCCTTTCATTTTCCTCATTTGATTCCCTCAATTTACGTGAAGTATTTATTCCTGAGAGAATTCTTTCCAACGACAAGGGGAGCAGGTCTAAAAAGTCTGTATCTTTTATAAGATAATCAGATGCTCCGTTTTTCATCATATTCACGGCAAGTTTTTCATCACCCTGCCCCGTCATGATTATAAATGAAACTGAAGCTTCCCTTGTATTCACTTCTTTCATAACTTCCATACCTGTCATATCCGGAAGTTTTTGATCAAGAAGAACTACATCCGGTTTTTCATGTAGAATAGTTTCTATACCGGTTGAACCATCAGCTGCAGAAACAACATTGTAACCCTCTTTTCCCAGCCTTTTTAAAATTAATTCGCGTAAAACATCATCATCATCAATAATAAGTATTTTATACAGGGAACCTTTCTTGCCGGACATACACCCTCCTAGGCTGTACCATTTATTGATGGTACTTTAACAATGGTTAGAAAAAGTCCCAGTTTATGAACGGCATCTACAAAACTTTCATACGCTACCGGTTTTGTAATGTAGCTGCTGCATCCTATTTCATGACATTTTGCTACTTCCCTTGGGTCATCTGTGGTTGTAAGCATGATAACAGGAATTTTTTTTAAGCTGCTGTCTCCCTTAATTTTTTTTAAAACCTCAATGCCGTCTAAGCCCGGCATACGAATATCAAGTAATAATACATACGCATTGCCGTCAATGAGATGAGGAGAATCGCCTTCTTTACAGAGAAAATTTAGAGCCTCTGTGCCGTCGCTAAAACGTATTATACTGTTTATTATGCCAGCTCTCCGCAGGTTCTTCTGAACAAGCTCTGCATGACCGTCGTCATCTTCTGCGATTAAAATAGTTATTTCCTGATTCGTCATTTGCTGGTCTTCCTTTACTGCAGTCTTCATGCATCGTTCTCCTTAACAGCGGGTAATGAGACAGAAAAAATACTGCCCTCTCCCGGTTTCGATGATACAGAAATATCACCTCCCATTCGGCTAAGAATCTGCCGAACCATCGTCAGCCCCAGCCCCTCTCCCTCTGCCTTTTTTGAATTCACACGGTAAAATAATTCAAATATTTTATCTATATACTCTTTTTCAATTCCTATACCGTTATCTTCAATAGTGTATACTGCATAATCACCGCGCTGCTCACCCCGAACCATAATTAATCCTTCAACTTCGTTTCTGCTGTATTTAACCGCATTATCAATTATATTGGAAAAAACCTGAGTAACCTGAACATAATCTCCCATACAGGAGGGAAGATTTTCATACTTTAAAGTTATACCTTTCTCATTCAGGCGAAAGGCGAAAGAAGATGCTATCATTTCCATTATTTTATACATATCTACTATTGTGATCTGCAGAGACACCTTTCCTGCCCTGGAGAGCTTTAAAAGAGATTTTAAAAGATTATCCATTTGGCGTGTACTGGATCTTATTCTATAAATAGATTTTTCCATATCTGCGAATTCGGCTTTACAGGTTTCTTCAATTGATGAAGGATCTGGTTTATTTTCCATTAAACCTATAAGCGTATGAATTGACAATTCCAGTTCTCTGCTGAATCCGTCAACATTCACGAGCGGTGAACGGAGATCATGAGAGGCAACATATAACAGCTGCTCAAGCTCTTTATTTTTTGATTCAAGCTGCCTTTGTGCTGCTTCTTTTGCTATCTCTGCCTGTTTTCTCTCTGTAATATCAATAAAAAATACGGCAAATTTTCCTTTTTCCGGGGAGAAAACAAAGGTATCAAAGTATTTGCCTAATTCACGCGCATAATTTTGATACGCTGTCGATTCTCCTGTTTGCGAAACCCTGCCGTAAGTGTCAATCCAATACTGCTCTATTCCGGGCATCATCTCTTTTATAGTGTGTCCTATATAATCATCCCCCTTCACACCGGTGAGTTTTTCAAACATAGGATTTAATTCTATGTAGCGGTAGTCAACAGGTTTTCCTTTTTCATCATAGATCATTTCGTGCAGTGCAAAGCCTGCATTCATGTTTTCAAAAAGCATACGGTAGCGCTTTTCACTCTCTTTAAGTTTTTGCTCCGATTGGATGCGCTGCGTTATATCCCTAGCTGCCGCAAAAATAAGGTTTCCTCTGGGATGAGAGCGCCACTCAATATAGCGGTATGAACCGTCACTGCAGCGGTAGCGGTTTGTAAAATTTAGGACATCATTTCCCCTGCCCAGATCCGCCATGGTATTGAGCGTATCCTGTATATCATCGGGGTGTATGAATTCAATAAACTTTCTTGCATTTAGATCTTCATTCGAGTAGCCGAGAATGGTACTCCAGGCATTGTTGGTTTTTATAAAATTACCTTCAAGATCAGCTATACACAAAAGATCAAGGTTTACAGAGAAAAATGACTCCATTTCTTCGGTGGCTTCTTTTTGTTTTTTCAGACTTCGTGATAAGCGTAAAAGAACATAGAGAAGTATGAGTGAAAACATAGATGCGCAAAAAATGAAAACCGCAATACTCGTCTGTAAAGATCTTTGAAGCTGCTTTTGCTCGGTTACATCTAAGAAGCTGCCCACGATACCGGCAGCTTCACCATTAGAATCATAATACACCTGCTTGCTTACAATTACCGGTCTTTTTGTTCCTTCCTTGTCGGTTATGACATCTTCATATTCTGTGTATGCCGGATTGTCCATTAGTTCAATATCTTTTTGATGATTTATCTCACCCGATTTTCCCGGGAGTACTTCGTAGTCAGTCAGTCCTTTAATATCATCTGTTTTCAGCCCCATGATGTCTGTATATCTCTCATTACAACCTAAATACCTGCCCTCACTGTCTTTAACATAGACAGATACCGGAATGGCATTAAAAAGGGATTCCTGGAAAAGAGTCCTGTTTAGTAAAGCATCTTCAATACTTTTTCTTTCAGTAATATCGAGAACAGTAAACGTAACCCCCATCTCCAGATTAGTTTGATCAAGAGGGGTTGAGGAAAGAAGCACATTTCGTATACTTCCGTCCTTGCGCAGCCATCTTGTTTCTACAGAACCTGTTCCCTTCTCTGCAATCTGGCGGTATTTTTCTGTTCCAACATACTCGTACTCCTCTTGAGTAGGATATAAGATTCCGGCATCTTTCCCGATTAGTTCTTCTCTTGTATACCCGGTTAAATCCAGAATATAATCATTTACCTGTATTATGACCCTGTTTCTAACAAGACCGATGCCGGCCGGAGCGCACTGTAAAATACTCTCAAGCACTTTTTCGCTTGGGGCAGAACGTGTATCTTGAGCTGTGATAATTCCTGCGGTAATCAGCATGCACATGAAAAATGCACATGCTTTCATTTTGCGGTACATCGAACCTTGATGCTCGCTCATGCTGCCTCCTGAACTGTTTTCCGGCAGAAAGACTGTTTCTTCTGAAACGTAAGTGCATAGTCTGCAATAAGTACATGGTAAATCAGGAAAACAAAGATGTCAAACAAGAACCGTCAGCTATTTGTAAATACTTAATTATATAGCCCGTATAGATTCATCAAGAGCTTTGAACACAGAATCGCTTTGTTTCCCAAGATCCCTTACACCGTTTGTATGAACAGTAATACTGTTATAATTCTGTGTAATGCTCTCAAGGCTTGACAGCGTGCGGAGACTTTTTTCATTTATATTTTTTATTGACGCCGTATTATGTTCAATCATCTCATTAATTTTTAATATTGAATTTGACATCTCTTTAGATGCGGAAACAACCTCGGAAACAGAAGAGTTAATATCGGCTGTACCGGAAGCAAGATTGTTCATTCCGGCTAAAATATCGTTAAATACAGAAGTGGTATGCTCGATCCCTGCCGATATTCCTTTAAATGCAGAGTCTATATTTGTATTAGCTTTCTCAGCCTTGCTTATTTCTTTGAAAAGATTGTTAAGACCGTCAGATATTGTCTTTGTATTGGCGGCTGTCTCTTCTGCAAGATGGCGTATTTCCTCTGCAACGACGGCAAAACCCTTTCCGCTTTCCCCGGCATGAGCCGCTTCGATGGCCGCATTCATTGCAAGAATATTTGTCTGATCAGATATTGAAGTGATAACCGAAACTACATCCTGCAATGCGGTTCCGCTTGAAATGAGAGAATCCACCGTTGAAGCCGAATCCTGAACACTTTGAATTCCGTCAGAAATACTTTTTGCAAGAGATTCAACACTGTCCCTCGTTTTAATGCATACCTCTTTTATAGATCCTATTGAGGCAGTCATTTCCGCAACAGCTGATGAAGAGTGCATTGTTTTTGACAAGTACTGCTCGGTGGAATGCGACAGCACTGCCGCCGAACGGGAAACCTCTTCATTCGCTGATGCAGTACTCGAGACATCATTGCGCAGAGAATTAACATCTACGCGCATTGTTTCAATTCCCTTTCCTATGACGGATGCTGCATTCGTCATAGACTCTGCTTCCTTCATTAAGGTTTCCCCCGTTTGTAGACCGGAACGTGCGGTATCCAGAGCAGACTTTATACGTTCAACCTTTCCGGCGGATTCATCTGCGTCAGAACGCAGCATAACCGCATAATTTTCCACAATGCTGATAAGGGAATATGAAAGCACTCCCGTTGTTAAAAGCCCCATAGTACTGTTGATAATTCCTGTAGAAGAAGTAGCATCGAGAGCGGGGCCGGCATCACGGACTATAGCCCATACTATCCAGTTGGTAGACGCAAAAAGAAATGTTACAAAAATCACGTGCCATTTCTTTCCAAATACCGCTACATAGACTATGAGATAGGGCATATAAAAGATGTAGGTAGAGAATGCTGTCTCGGGAGCCGCAGGACCGTTTATCATGCGCAGTAATATCGTGACGATTATTGTAGGCACTGCATAAGACCATACGGCAAGATTTAAACTGCCCGTCCTCAGAAAACACAAGCTTATGATGACAAGTACACTAATTGCCAGGGCACCAATATAACCTTTCTTTGCAAGATCAGGCGATATAGGCATAACCGTATATAAAAGGAATAATAGCGAAAGCAATATCAGCATTAATCCGCTGTAGTATAGAAATACACGGGCCTTCCGCTTTGTAATGAAATCCTTATTATCAAACTTTGAAAGAAAAAACCGGGAAATTATCATCTCTCCTCCATTTATGCATTATCTCAAAATTATAGAGTAGCTCTATAATGACGTCAAGCATTTTTCTTTTCTATGTACAGTAACGGCTATTTTTTTCCAGCCGTTGCATATATCATTGATAATTCTATTGTTTTCATTTATAATTGAAGGATGTTTCGTATTTATGTTGAAAGAAAAAACGGCTTTGAGAATGAAGCTAAACGTTATGAAAGTGAATTTACCAATTTTCTTGGAATTAAAGGTATTACCCGCATACGGTATGTAAACCGCTACGATATAGAAAATATCAGTACAGATATTGCTGATCAGGCCTGTTCAAGGATTTTTTCCGAACCTCAAAGCGATATTCTCTATAAAAACCATATACCGCTCCAGGATGCGGAAAGCATTATTGCATGGGAATACTTACCCGGACAGTACGATCAAAGAGCTGATTCTGCGCAGCAGTGTTTAAGCCTTCTCATGAGCGGACTTGAAAAAGACGGCAATAAACCTCTAGTCCGGTGTGCTAAAATGCTCATAATAAGCGGAAATGTTGCCGCATCCGACGTTGAGAAAATACAAAAATACGTAATTAATCCGGTGGATTCTCAAAAAGCTTCTCTTGAAATTCCTGGGACCCTTGTTATGAAAACAGACGAACCCCGGCCCATAGAAGTACAGAAAGGCTTCATCAGTTTTTCAGACAGTGAACTCGAAGAATACCGCATAAAAATGGGTCTCGCGATGGACAATGCGGATGTCAGGTTCATGAGAGACTATTTTAAAAAAGAAGGACGGGATCCGTTCGAGACAGAAGTCAAGGTTCTCGATACCTATTGGTCCGACCACTGCCGCCATACCACCTTTAACACAGTACTCGAAACCATTGAAATTGAAGACGGATACTTCAGCGAACTGTTTAAAAAATCTCTTGAAAACTATGAGACTATGAGAACAGAGCTTTATGCAGACAGGACTGATAAGCCCGTAACTCTCATGGATATGGCAGTCATCGGTGCAAAGTACCTTAAAAAACACGGCAAACTCGAAGACATAGAATTATCCGAAGAAATAAATGCATGTTCTATTTATATAGATGTTAATACGGAAGACTGTAGAACCGGAATAAAAGCCGTTGAAAAATGGCTGTTGATGTTTAAGAATGAAACCCATAACCATCCGACAGAGATAGAGCCGTTTGGAGGAGCCGCAACCTGTATTGGCGGAGCTATCCGCGATCCATTATCAGGCCGTTCATGGGTCTATCAGGCTTTACGTGTTACAGGAGCTGCGGATCCTACCGTTCCTGTTTCCAGAACCCGGGAGGGAAAGCTCCCCCAAAAGAAACTCACAAGAGAAGCCGCTATGGGATTCAGTTCCTACGGCAATCAGATTGGTCTTACAACCGGTCAGGTTGCAGAAATATATCATCCGGGATTTGAAGCGAAACGGATGGAGCTTGGTGCGGTAATTGCAGCCGCTCCTGCTCATACGGTCATGAGGGAAACACCCGAAAGCGGCGACTGCATCGTGCTTGTCGGAGGCGGAACAGGAAGAGACGGAATAGGAGGGGCAACAGGATCCTCAAAAGTTCATACAAAAGAATCTGTCACCTCTGCTGCGGCGGAAGTTCAAAAAGGGAATGCCGTAGAGGAACGTAAAATACAAAGACTCTTTAGAAACCCGGAAGTTTCTGTAATCATAAGAAGATGCAACGACTTCGGAGCAGGCGGCGTCGCAGTAGCGGTCGGGGAATTAGCTCCGGGGCTTGAAATTAACCTTGATGCCGTTCCAAAAAAATATGAGGGCTTGAACGGCACTGAACTTGCAATATCAGAATCGCAGGAACGAATGGCAATTGTTGTCCGCGAAAAAGATGTTTCTTTTCTTATTGATGAAGCATCAAAAGAAAACCTTAATGCCACAGTCATTGCCAGGGTAACCGGTACCAACCGTCTCGTCATGAAATGGAAGGGCTCAACCATAGTCGATATTGACAGGGCATTTCTCGATACTGCGGGCGCCCGGCGTTCCGCAAAGGCAAAAATAACAAACCCGAATAGAATTTTCTCCCCTCTCTGCAGACCGCTCGATTCCGTTCAGCTCATGCTTAATGAGGAATCACGCGGAATTTGTAAAACAGAAGTTATAAAAAAAGCATGGCTCGAAAACCTCAAAGACCTTGCCTGCTGCGCTCAGCGCGGCTTAACGGAACGGTTCGACGGCTCGATCGGTTCATCGTCTGTCCTGTTCCCCATGGGAGGAAGTGACCAGAGTACACCTGAATCAGGATGTGCTGCAAAAATTCCTGTCATGAGTCCCAAAGAAACAACCACTGCAAGCATTATGACATTCGGCTATGATCCGAGAGTTTCAGAGTGGAGCCCCTGGCACGGAGCCCAGACTGCAGTTCTTCAGTCGCTTGCAAAACTTACGGCAATGGGAGGGAATCCTGATAAGGCACGCCTCACCTTCCAGGAGTACTTTGAAAGAACTGTTTCAAAGGAGGCATGGGGAAAACCTGCAGCTGCCCTCCTGGGAGCGCTTTCTGCTCAAAAATCAATGGGTACAGCGGCAATCGGCGGAAAAGACAGCATGTCCGGATCCTTCCAGGAATTGAAAGTTCCTCCGACCCTTGTTTCGTTTGCAGTAGCAACAGAAGACTCGAAAAATATTATATCGGGATCATTTAAAAAAGCCGGTTCATACATCTATACTTCAATTCAGCCGTACTCTGAACTTTTAGAGCCCGACTTTGAATCTTTTAAAGAAAATGCAAAACTCATACAGGATTTAGCACGAGGCGGAATTATACGCTCAATGTACCCTGTAGGCGCCGGCGGTCTTGCAGAAGCGCTTTCAAAAATGGCTTTCGGAAACAGCATAGGATGCTCTATTGAAAGTACTGTTCAGGAACTTCTCTTTGTTCCCATGTATGGTACAATAGTGATTGAAACATCTGAAAAAATCGATACAACTAAATATAAATGGCTTTTCACAGGGACTACACAGGAGAAAAAGAGTATTGATATTACACTTGCTTGTTATAAAGCCGGTGATATGCATGAAAAAGCAGTCACTTCTATTCCGCTGGAGGAAGCCCGTTCAGCATGGGAACACACGCTGGTATCAGTTTTCCCCTCTGTGTCCGGAACACCTGCAGAAAAAGCAGTACTGCCCGGGGGAAGAAGAATGCCCTTTTTTGCCCGGACCATCCACAGCTCTCTTAGCCGTGAAAG
Source organism: Spirochaetota bacterium (assembly GCA_023398165.1). Classification (GTDB taxonomy): domain Bacteria; phylum Spirochaetota; class Spirochaetia; order Treponematales; family Treponemataceae; genus JAAZLA01. Next base: position 63,856 of record JAEWSQ010000022.1, read on the forward strand.
AAAAGAATATACAAAAAAACCGGCCGGATTTTACACGATGGGAAAAGCTTCCCCGCTCGTTATACTCCCCGTATTTCCGGGAACAAACTGCGAATACGACATGGCCCGCGCCTTTAATCTTGCAGGCGCTCAGACACAGATAGTTGTGTTCAGGAATCATACGGCGGAAGCCCTTGAAGATTCTTTATTGAATCTACAACACTCGCTCGAAAAAGCCCAAATCCTTGCACTATCAGGCGGATTTTCAGCCGGCGATGAACCCGACGGATCCGGCAAATTCATAGCCAATGTACTGCGTGAACACCGCATAACAGATTCAATAATGAACCTTATTGATAATAGAGACGGTTTAATTCTTGGAATCTGCAACGGATTTCAAGCTTTAATTAAGGTTGGTCTGTTACCATACGGAAAGATTCTGGAAACAGATGAGACTATGCCGACGCTTACGTATAATACTATAGGACGCCATATATCACGGGTATGCAGAACCCGTGTGTGTTCGTCATTATCGCCGTGGGCTAAACATGAAACTGTCATTGATAATTCTATTCAGCTTATTCCGATTTCACACGGCGAGGGAAGACTTATTATCTCGCCGAAAACGGCAAAAGAATTATTCAGAAACGGGCAGATCTTTACACAGTATGTTGATGAACTGGGAAAACCTGCGGTAAAGGAGCCCGATAATCCCAACGGCTCCATGTATGCTATTGAAGGAATAACAAGCCGGGATGGACGAATACTCGGGAAAATGGGTCATAATGAACGTACAATTGGAACAATTCCAGGCGGACACTCAGAAGATATATTCAAAAATATCAGCGGAAATAAATGCCAAAACATCTTTGCCGCCGGTGTTTCATATTTTAAATAACCGGGACAAGGTTATTCTAGGAGATTAAAATGAAAAAAACACTAAAAAAAGTGTTACTGCTTGCAGCAGTTCTCGTTATTGCTGCTTCATCTTTTGCCTGTAAACAGGCTGCAACAGAAGCTGTTTGGTACCATGACTATGAAGAATCAAAAACAGCTGCGGCAGAACAGAGTAAAAACATTCTGCTTTTTTTCACGGGTTCTGACTGGGACACCATCAGTCAGTCATTAGCATCTAATGTGTTTACCTCTGACCTTTTCTTAAAAAAAGTAGCACCTAACTATATTCTTGCACAGCTCGACTTTCCCCAGGCGGAAGGATCCATTAATGAAGAGCAGTTCATGAAGAATTACGATGTTGCCAACTCCTTTACCTTGCAGAGTCTTCCCACCGTTCTTTTAGTTACAAAGGAAGGATATGTAATTTCCTCCATTGAAACAAAGGCAGATATTACCGATGCTGCAGAATATGTTAAATTGATAACCGCCAATAATAAAAATTCCGGGAAAATTATTTCCACCTCTAAAAAACTGGAAACAGCAGAAGGCGTGGAAAAAGTGAAACAGATCGATGCTTTTGCAGAACTCCTCGATGCTTCATACCGCTACCTGCTTTCAGATTTATTTTCCCAGATTCCCGATCTTGACCCTGAAAACAAATCAAAATTATACGGTAAATATCTTCTTCAATTAACCTACCCCAAAGCGATGAATGCTTTTACCAACGGGGATGAAGACGGTGCAATAAAAATGCTTATCGATATTGCTGAGGGAGGCATGCTTAATACTGCCGACACTCAGGAAGCTTATTATACGATTGCATATTTGTATGCCCAGATGGCAGACAGCGATAATACTGTTGTTCTTGATTATTTGAAAAAATCATATAAGATTGACACAGAATCTGATAATGCACCAAAGATTCTTGAGACTATCACCTATATTGAAAACAGCGTAGCTGCAGAACAGGCTGCTTCCCAGGCTCTTTCCGAGGAATCTGCTGCCGAATAAATGAATACGGCGGAGCCCCCTCATAATTCCATATGGGGACTGCTTATACTGTGTGCAGTCCTCATTCTTCTCTCAATAATTTTTTCTGCCTCGGAGACCGCTTTTTTATCTATCAATAAACTGCGCTTAAGGTTTCTAAGAAATAAAAAAGATAGAAAGGCTGTCAGAGCAGGGAAACTTCTCGACAAAAAAAATCTTCTTCTCAATACCCTGCTCATCGGCAACAATATTGTAAATATTGCATTATCAGCGGTTGTAACATCAATTGCACTTTCTTTTTTTGGAAATTCAGGTATTGGAATAGCAACCGGAATCGTTACCTTAATACTTCTTATATTCGGGGAAATTACACCAAAGACCGTCGGTTCGCATCATCCAGAGACTATAGCTTTTCTTTTCTCAGGAGTAATCCGTTTCTTCTCAATTATATTAAAACCCCTTGTTTTATTTTTCACAAGTGTATCATCATTCATACTGAAACTTCTTCACATTAAAAATTCTGAAAAATCAGCTACCTTTTCCGAAGAGGAGATAAAACACTTAATAGAGATCGGAGAGGAGGAAGGAATACTCGACAGCAGCGAAAAAAAAATGATGCACCGGGTTTTCAAATTCACCGATCTTTCTGCGAAAGAGATTATGACCCCGCGCACCCAGATAGCCGCAATCGATCTAAGCAGTACCTATGTCGGTATTCTTGAACTGTCCCAGAAAACCAGACTCTCAAAATTCCCTGTATATAAAAACGATATAGATGATATTCAGGGCATACTTCATGTAAAAGATATGATACGCTATGCAAAAAACAGGCAGCTTTTCTCTGTTAAAGATTGTATGAGGCAGCCGTTATTTATTCTCGAAACGAGAAAAATGTCTTCAATACAGCAGATACTGCGTGAAAACAATCAGACAATCGCTATTGTTCTTGATGAATACTCGGGAACTGCCGGATTATTGACAATTGAAGACATTGCGCAGGAAATATTCGGAACCATGTACGACGAGTATGATTCTTCAGCCTCCCCTGAAATTCAAAAGAAAAGCGATACTGAATTCCTGCTGTCGGGAAATGCACGACTAATAGATATAGCAGAGAAAACAGGTATAAGCCTGACATCAAATTACTATGAAACAATTGCAGGCTATATCAGCGAGAAGCTTGATGCCCTCCCCGAAACAGGAAGCGTTGTAAAGAATGAACAGGCAAGCCTTACCGTGCTGTCGATGACAGACAGGCGTGTTCTTCAGGTTCTTCTAAAGAAGGAGCAGGTATGATTGCCTTATATCTTGTGCTTCTTGTCTTTCTATTATGCGCATCTGCTTTTTTCTCCGCCTCGGAAACCTCGCTTACATCCATTTCACGTATCACGCTAAAGAAAATTATGAAGGAAAAGCGCAGAGGATCTAAAACAGTAACTTTATTAAAAAGCAAAATGGACAGCGTATTAACAATAATTCTCATCGGCAATAACTTTGTTAACACACTCGCCTCATCCGCGGCTACAGCCTTGGCAATTTCATTATACGGAGAAAAGGGTGCCGGAATCGCAACAATCATCATGACTGTTGTAATAATTCTCTTCGGTGAAATTCTTCCAAAAACAGCGGCAACAAGAAAACCGGCAGAAACAGCCTGCCTGACATCCCCCGCTCTTAATCTGTTCAGAATTATTCTCTCTCCTGTGGAATGGCTGTTTTTACATCTGCAGAGACTTATAAACAAGGCTGAAAGCATTATCTGGAAAACTTCTGAGCCGCTTATAACCGAAGACGAGTTAAAAACACTCATAGATCTGGGGGATACCGAGGGCACGCTTGAGAGCGGTGAAAAAGAAATGCTCTACAACATATTTGAATTTTCAGACCTTAAAGTACGCGATATTATGAGACACCGTTCCCTCATAAAGGGAATTCCTCTTTCAGCCGATTATGATACAGTTTTGAATACCTTTACTTCTTCATCCTATTCGAGGCTTACCGTTTTTGAAGAGAATCTGGACAGTATTATTGGAATAGTACATTTTAAAGATGTTCTTTTTAATAAGTCAAAACCATTCAATCTGAAGTCCATTATAAGACCTGTTCCCTTTGTTCCGGAAACAAAATCTGTTGTCTCCCTATTATCACTTTTTAAAAAAGAAAAACAGAATTTTGCCGTTGTTGTGGATGAACACGGCAGTAATCATGGAATTATTACCATGAGCGACATCTTGAAGGCAGTATTCGGACGCGTCACTGATGAATACAGTATACAGGACATTCCTGCTGAAGAACGAATAACTATTGTTTCTCCCTCACAGTTTCTCATTCCGGGGGATCTGCATCTTGGCGAGGTTAATCAGATTTTTAAGATCCAGCTTGTTTCTGAAGATTTTGACACTCTGGGAGGATGGCTTTTAGAGCAGTTCGGGTATCTTCCTTCCGCGGGAGAAAGTATTCAAAAGCAAAAACTGATTTTTACTGTGGAAGAAATGTCCCAGAGAAGAATCAGAAGCATCAGATTATCAGTCTAGTTATTTTGAAAATTTATACTGAACGGAGGCTGAAAAACGGGCTTCAGACAGCCTTGTTCCGCCTGCATACCCGCTCTGTTCAAAAAAAGCATTCCCGTTTTCTTCCTTCATTCCAGTAACCCCGATGCACAGCGGAAGATAGAGACCTTCCACACCTATACCAAGCGACAGACATTTCGTCACGAAAAGGGACAAAGAAATGCCTCCTTTTAAAGCATAAAAAGACATCATGCTGTCAAGAAACTCGACGCTCCTCAGATGATGAATGTCCCATCCTTTTGCAAAACAGAACGGGGAATAGGCTGCGGAAAAAGTAACCAGTACGGAATCGGACGGACGGATTTTCCAGACAGATCCAAGCCAGGTAAAGAGAAGATACTGAGTGTAGGAAATCATTTGCCCCGACATTCTCTGAATCACCGGAATTTCATATAAGTAGTTAATAAAATATCCGTTGTATGAAGTTGCCCCTGTTTCATTATATTGAAAACCGGTATAACCGGTGATTGAGACTTTTTCATCGTTGACGAATTCGTAACCGGCATTTAGATTCACATCGAGGAGCGCCTTAATTGACGCATCATGATAAGAAAAAAGAGAAGGTTCTGGAGAAGATGTATAAAAATCCGAATCCGACATCGTCCCCGAAACCGAAGGAATCCCCAAAAGCACGGAAAGATGTGCAGTAAATCTGTTTTTCGAATACGAAACAGCAGAGCCGGCCAAATATATATTCTGTAAAGACCAGTTAAGATCGCTTAGTAACGTTGTAGTTTCGCCTTCCTTCGTAAAAACGTATTCACCGATAGTTGTTTTCCTGTATTGAAAAAGAGGCTGAATTTCGAGTGAAAAAGTATCCGCGCTTTCAGCAGCATAAAGCAATGCTGATATAAATACGGTAACCATAAAGCCTATATTTTTACGTTTCTGTATTCTCATTGTCCTCTCCGTTATCATCGCTTCTATTCAGGGGATCAACATTAAATAATTTTGAAAACTGCTTTCGAACCGATTCCATGTCTTTAGCATAGGGTGCTGTTATACGTACTCTTTCCTTTGTGAAAGGATGGTTAAACTCGATCCTATACGCATGGAGAGCAAGCCTTTCAAGAAGCGGGCGTTCTTCAAAAACATCTCCCCTCCAGGATCTTTTAATCTCAGAAAGTCTTACGGGTTTTTGATTCCCGCCGTAAAGAGGGTCGCACACGATGCTCAATCCGCAGTCTGTTAAATGAACCCTGATCTGATGTGTTCTGCCTGTTACCGGAGAGGCTTCAATCCATGAATACGGTCCGCACACGCCTATAAGCGTAAAATGAGTTTCAGAGGGTTTACCGAATTTTTTTGATACCACGGTTCTATGTCTTGCATCCCCGTCTATCTGAAGGGGAGAATCAACGGTTTTTTCATCCCAAAGGGGTCTGCCGTATACAAGCGCATGATAGGTTTTATAGATTTCCCTTTCTTGAAAAGCCGTTGATAAAATACGGTGAGCGTCTTCATTTTTTGCATAGATGACAATACCCGACGTATCTTTATCTATGCGGTGAACGGCCCAAAGTCTGCCCAGTTCCTGTGAAGCAAGGATGTCAAGACGGGGCGCATCCGGATCGTAACGGTCGGCAGCGACAAGCAGACCGCTTTTTTTGTTTAAAACGACTATATGATCATCATTATAGAGAATTGTAAAAGGTTTATCAGTTTTCATAGGCATTTAGTATAGCATAGATAAACTTGCGAGGTAAAGGCAGTGCTTAAATTCCGGTATTCCCGGCTTGTGTTAACGGTATGTTTTTTGTACAATGATCCCGGTATTGCTCTATTAAAAACAGCGGTATTCTTATTTAAAGAAGCAAGGAGAATCTATGAAAGGAAAATTCAATTTTGCTGTAGATGAACTTGGACCATGCAAGGTTCCATCCCCAATAAAACTGTCAACGGTGCAGGGTGACTACATTGCCAATTACGTAAAAGACAACGAATTTGTCCGCTACAACATAGATTTTTGCGGCGATGTTCCCGAAGCAGATTCAGACTTGCTCGCGAATAATCTTATACAGAAAGCAGGCCCCAGAGAACTTCTTTATTTTAACCCGGCTCATGTTAATGCCGGAATCTGCACCTGCGGAGGTCTGTGCCCGGGCATTAACGATGTTATACGGGCAATAGTGAGGTGTCTCTATAACCGTTACGGTGTACGGCGTATCCGCGGAATACGATTCGGTTTTAAAGGCCTTCTGCCCGATCAGGGCTATTCTCCTATAGATCTTACACCGGATATGGTCGATGACATACATAAAGTCGGCGGTTCATTTCTCGGCACCAGCAGAGGCGGCGGCGACCGTGTGATTGAAATTGTCGATGCCATTGAGTCGCTTAACATGAATATGTTTTTCATTGTCGGAGGAGACGGCACACAGAGAGGTGCGCTCGAAATTGCAGAGGAAATTGAAAAAAGAGGCTTGAAAGTTGCCGTTATAGGAATTCCTAAAACAGTTGATAACGACCTTGTTTTTATTCAACGCTCTTTCGGTTTTGAAACCGCCGTCGAAAAGGCGACAGAAGCAGTCTCGGCTGCTCATATGGAAGCGCATTCACATATTAACGGCATTGGACTCATAAAGCTGATGGGAAGAGAATCGGGGTTTATTGCAACAGCAACCGCCCTTGCCTCCCATGAAGCAAATTTCTGTCTTATTCCGGAAGTTCCCTTTGACCTCGAAGGCGAAAAGGGATTCCTCAAAGAACTCGAACTGCGTCTCGAAAAAAGGCATCATGCCGTAGTAATTGCAGCTGAAGGTGCGGCTCAGGATCTCATAAATGCAACCGGGGAAAAAGATGCTTCGGGAAACATTAAACTCGCGGACATCGGTATTTTCCTCAAGGATACAATAACAGAGTACTTCAAACAAAGGAAAATACATATTAACTTGAAGTATATTGATCCGAGCTACCAGATACGTTCCGCCCCGTCCACTCCGTCTGATTCAATTTACTGCGAAAGACTCGGCAACAATGCAGTACACGCTGCAATGGCAGGCAAAACAAAAATTGTCATCGGTCTCGTACATGATAAATTCGTTCATCTTCCGACAAGACTTGTTACAGCCCGGCGCAATAAGGTAAACCCGGAAGGTTCGCTCTGGCGCGATGCGATTGATGCAACAGGCCAGCCCCTGCTGATGGTAAACCCCAAATAAAACAAAAAACCTTGTGTAGAACATTCACCGTTCCCCGCAAGGTTTTTCTATATAATCATTCTACTTTTTCAAATAACCCATTGAACAATCACTTCTCTTACAGATCGTAGGTTTTACCGTATTCAACGATTTCGACATCATTGAAACCGTTTAAAGCAAGCTGTTCTTTAAAAAATATCTGCGCCTCATGTTCACCATGCACCATGAAAATTCTCTTTAATCTGGAAGTATCGATTGCCTTCATCCATTCAATGGTTTCTGCATAATCGGCGTGTGCGCTGAACGCATTAATCTGCTCAATATCGGCTTTAACCTTGTACCAGTCCCCCATGATACGGACTTCTTCCTCCCTGTTCTGCAGTCTGCGGCCGAGTGTGTTCTCCGCCATATACCCGACAAGGAGAACGGTATTTTTTTTGTCGCCGATATTGTTGGCAAGGTGGTGCAGAACGCGGCCGGCTTCGCACATACCGTCTGCACTGATAATTATCATTGGGCCTGACCGCTTGTTAAGAGACTTGGATTCATCAACACTGGTAACAAATGAAAGAGAATTGAATCCGAAGGGATTTTTATGATGAGTTATAAATGCTTCATGTGTTTCCTGATCGTAACATTCCGGATGCACCTGGAAAATACTGGTGGCATTCGTTGCCATAGGAGAATCCACATAAATCGGGATTTCAGGAATACGTTTTTTATCAACAAGGAGATGGAAATAGTAGACAAGCTCCTGTGTTCGCTCAATTGCAAACGACGGAATAATTATTTTCCCCTTTTGATCAACGGCCTTTCTTACAATCCGTACCAGTTCATCCATCGCAACCTGAGCATCTTCATGCAGCCGGTTACCGTAAGTACTCTCAATAATGAGATAGTCAGGGGGAGGTACATTTGTCACAGGATCCCGAATGATGGGTTTATTTTTACGTCCCAGATCTCCCGTATAGAGAATAGTAAGGTCGTCTCCGTTTCGAGCCTGCCCCTTAATAGTAACGTTTGCAAAAGATGAGCCTAAGATATGCCCGGCATCAAAAAATTCTAATTGTACATCGGGAGCTATGAACATTTTCCTGTTATAGGAAACTGTGACGATTTGATTTGAAGTATCTACAACCTCTTTTTCGGTAAATAAGGGTTTCCAGGTAAAAGATTCACCCTTTTTGGAAGCCTGTTTTCTTAAATACTCAGCATCGCGCGCCTGTATATGAGCGCTATCCATCATTATGAGGTTTGCAAGATCCCGGGTTGCAGGGGTTGCATATATATTTCCGTTATACCCTTTCTTTATTAGAACCGGCAATAGTCCGCAGTGATCATAATGTGCATGAGTCAGAATAACCGATTCAAGCTTATCCGCTGCAAGGTCAAATTCCCTGTTTTTAGTGTCGGCATCGCTTCTTTTACCCTGAAAAGCACCGCAGTCAATTAAAAATATGCGTCCGTCAATTTCAAAAACATGCTTTGACCCGGTAACTTCCTGAGCAGCTCCCAGAGAATACAGTGTTACGCTCATAAAACCTTCCTCGTTAAAAAATACTAGAATTAATAGTACAACCGAACTATTAAAATCGCAAGTAAAAACACAAAAAAACCTTTGCTTTTACCCTCTCATTTGATATAATCAAATTCGAGGTTCAGATTTGTATTCAAGAACATATTTTAAAACACCTGAAAAACTCATAAGAAACGGTAAAGCCGTATTCGGTTCATTTGAGGAACCTCCTAAAAGCCTGGATATAAGGGGCGTATGGTTTCCGTTCGGGGTTCTTCCATTTCCGCCTTTTATTACCAATTTACGAATTAGAAGCACACTCTTTTTTGAATTTTCAACAGAAACATTTACCGGAAGCCTCGAACTTCTTGATACAAAGGTTTTCGGCTATATGAAATTTGTCATTTGGGACCGTTCAACGGGAAAGAAATACGCATACAATAATTTTATGGGCTTACGCAGAAGACTCATTCCCAAAAATCTCAACGCGTCAGTATGCGCAACATTCAATAAAAACCGCTATGTCCGCCTCGCATGGGATCGGAGAATAAACCGCTTTTCATGTATATTCAGCATGAAAGGAGATGACGTGAGGCCGAGTATTTCCGGCACCTTTATATCGTCATTTAACGGACCTCTTTTTTCACAACTGACATCGGTAAACCCCGCTCCATCGTTCAGACGGTGTTCTGCTTTGTTTCAGATGACTAATGAGTTCAAGGGTACTGTTTCAAGCTGTCAGAGAAAAAAAGGCGAAGATATATACGAACAGAAAGGTCTTTTTTTATTCGGTATAAAGAGAGCTTACTATAATTTACGTCACAGCGAAGATAGTCTTACGGCACAGGGAATCATTAAGGGGAAGCATGTTGTTTTTAGAATAACAGCGGCCAATAATGATGCCTTCGTTCCCGATATGTATAATGATAATATTCTTATTGTCGACGGCGAAAAAACACTGCTTCCGCCTGTAAAAATTACAAGACCCTCAGGATTTCAGGGTAAATGGGTAATACAGGACACAGAGAGCATGATAGATTTGTCATTTACACCAAAATCTGATGATCTGCGGCTTTTCAGCATTTTTGTACTCCACGCAAGATTTCACACAACACAGGGATCTTTTGACGGTGTTCTTTTGACCGGAAAGGGAGAAGAAATTCACTTAAAAGATTTTACAGGTATTGCCGGAAAGCAGCGTATCCGTCTGTAGGGAGATGCACGTGAGCGATCAAAAACAAAATAAGCCTAAAGCAGTATATAATCCCGGCGAGCTCGACAAAACAAGAAAGAATATAGGAGAGGTCTCCAAAGAAGAAGCAATGAGAGTTGCAAAACTTCTTGGAGGTGAAGTAGGTGTTGAAAAATCAATAGACACTTCCGAAACACTCGCAAAAAAAAGAAGAACGTATGCGCATAGAAAAAGCGCTGACACCTCTGCACCGCAAAATTCGAATACCTCTGCACCGCTATCCCCCCTGCTCCAGCAGAAAACACAGGAAAGAAATACGCTTCCCTCAATATCGTCAAAAGAGAAGGCATTGATCGACAAATTAATGGCAAGTCAGGAATATAGAATAAAACCGAACTACGGGTTTTTCACCTTTCTCCTGAATTTGAGAAAAGGAGGAACCGAACGGGTACTAAGCGACTTCATCCTTAATACTCTTCACAATCAGCTGGGACATCTGCAAAAATTCAGTTCATCGATGAAGCATCTGATCAGTCCTGCAGGCGAACCTTATAAACAGCAGCTGCAGCAGAATCCGGGAACATACTATAAAGCAATAAAGTTTATGACAGAATGGGATTTGACCGCCTTAAGAGACTGCTACACTGAACTTGAACGTAAAGCCGATGAATGCACGGTCACAATGCTCATACCATACACAAGAACCCTGTACCGCTCACTTTTAAAAATCTATTTTCTCGGTGAATCGAAAATCATTTCATACATAAAAAAGGCATACGGAGACATACTGCCGTCAATTTCATCCTCGCATGAAACCCTTTTCCAGTATGCTAAGGATGCCGCCTCCGAATGGCTGTATATTAACGGTCAGATCGTAAAAGGAATGTATCCTCTTCTGCTGCGGATGTCGTCTGCTCAGTATGAGGATTTTCAAAGTTTTTTCACAGCCCGTATATCGAAAATTTTAACATTCCTGGAAATAACCAAGTACGATTTAATCCTGCCCTCTAAAGATCAGGATGAGCCGAAAACGGAAGCCTTTGATCTGTCATCGCTGCAGACCTCTGAAAAAGAAACCGTACAGGAAACAGAAACAGCTTCACTTCCTGAAAAAGAAGATGAAACCGGACTTCAGCCCATACAGGAAGCAATGCCGGCCCCGGTAAAAGAAGAGCCGGCGGAACTTATTAAACGGGGGATTACGCTTCTCGACACACTCTTTCCCGAAGCCGGGTGGAATACACTGGAAAGCCTGCCCGACATGTACCCGTATTACCAGACATTGTATTCCTTCAGCGATGGATTTAACCTTATTTCCCCTGATAATCCCATGCAGATAACCATCATACTCCAGAGAATTCTGGAAGACCTTTTCCAGGCATGCAGAAATATTAAATTCAGCATAGATAAAGAACCCGATTTTATGGTTCTTGAAGATACCCTATCTGATATTTTTTCTGAATGGTCATTATACCGCGAACATGTCTGCGAGAGAAGCTACCTTGCGGAACTCAAGGATTATGTTAATCATATTTATACCCAGTCCGATTTCGGAATTTCACCCTACGCCAAGAAAAAACTTTCAAATCTTTTATGGCAGACAAAGTATTTATTTTTACCCCATCTGTCATTTGAGCTTATATTCATGGAGCGTCCCGATAAAGATGCAACGTATAAACCTATGCCTAAACGCGTGGAATACTTAAAAACAGTTTTTTCTCTGCTCATTTCACGCATAGAACAGAATATTGATTCACTCAACAGCGATATTTCAAAAATTAACGAAGATCTGCACGGGGCGGCAAATCTCTTTGCACCCTACCGTTTCGATGTACCCAACATTACATCAAGAAGAGTCGATGTTCTTCTGGGCGGAAAAAAATCAAAAAATGCGAATAACTTTAATTTACTAAAATATACTCTTTGTATTGTTGCAGTACTCGATTGGTGGATTAATAATCCTGACAGCCCCGGATACTCTAAAGCAAGCAAAATTCCCTACCGCGTTTCACTCGAGACAGGTTCCCCCGTTTTCTCTGTTCCAACCAGGAATGACCAGAACAGTCTTTTCCTGCAAAAAATGAAGGAAAAAACAGCTTCAAGAGAATTAGAGCATCAAAATTGAGTTATATTTTAAAGCTGTTTTCCGGTTTTAATCTTTTCCTTAAAGCGGTCAAGTTCCTTCCCTTCAAGAGAACCTTTTTTCCCCTCTAAAAGAGCTTTCAGTTCTTTCATTTCATCAGCGGAAAAATTCACCGCGTTCTGTTTGTGGTTTTCAAAAGACCGTACTGCCAGGGGTGCAACTTTTCGTGTAATTTCAAGCAGTACTTCTGCATAATCGCGGATTTCCTTTTGAGCATGGGAATCGAGGCGCAGACGTAAAAAGTGGAACAAGTTATGAAGATCGATCTGCCAGTACATTTCAGTGTACAAAGCAAGAGGAAGATTGACGCGGGCTATTTCGCGGGCAAGACCGCTGTCAATGAGTCTGGAATAATCGGCATATACCGCTTTCTGCCCCTGCTCAAGACCTGTTTTTACCATTTCACGAAATTCAGGAGTAACAGAGTCTTCAGATCTGCCCTGTTTATTATCGGTACTTTGCTTGCATATATCGGTATCTGAAGGAACATAAAATTCATCCCTCATAACAGAGTATCTTCCCGAGATTTCATTCAACCGGGCTGTCCGGTGTCTGATCCACTGGCGGGCGACGAAAATAGGCATTTTTACATGGAAGGTAAGAACAACCTGTTCAAACGGGGATGTATGATCATGACGCAAAAGATAATCTATTAATCCGGCATCTTCCCGGATAGTTTTAGTACCCTCACCGTACGAAACGCGTGCGGACTGAACAATACGGGCATCTCCGCCCAGATAATCCACCAGACGTATAAAACCCTTATCCAGCACTTTATATTCTTTATCCAGTATTGCTTCTGCTTCGGGAATAACACAATGAGCCATACAAAACCCCTTTTTACTTTATTATTGTTATTTTGACATAAAAAGAGTGATTTTTCAAGCTCTTCTACTTCAATGAAAACCTTACCGGATAACGGAACCGGACAGCAACTGTTTTGCCGTTCGCAGTTGCAGGTACGCATGTTACGTCTCTCATCGCCTCAACCGCAGCCTCCGCAAATCCGTAGCCGGGATCTTTTAACACTTCAATCTTCCGGATTACGCCCTCACTGTCAATAAAAAGCTCAAGATATACTACGCCTTCTATTCCCTGCCGTAAGGCCATTGCAGGATATACTATATTTTCAAGAATTTGTGCAGTCGGTATCTGCGGAATAGTGGAAATCTTATGCTGGGGTACATACTCAATTTCCTGCGGAACTGAGACAGGAGGCACTTCTTCTGCTGTTTCGATGATTTCCTCATCAGTTACCATAACAGTCTCGGAGGAGGCAACCTGGACAGTCTCCTGGGGAATTACTTCTCTTACTTCCATTTTCGGAGGAGGGGGAGGCGGAACGAATTCTTCAATATCGACAAGTTTTAATACCTCATATGATTCATCTTTTTTCTGCTCCTGAATCTTAGTTTGGAATTTAATAAAAAGCAGAGCAAAAATATGAAGGCCGAGCACCGACAGAATAATAAGGGGTTTAATGTAACGCTGAAAGGAAGCAAGTTTTATAGAGGGAATCATCAAAGCTCCTCCCTCACCACAAAACTGACCACTCTGTGCTGAAGTTTCTGCAGTATTTTTACCGCTGTATCAACATACTTGTAAGGAGTATTTCTGTCTGCAATTATATGAACTCTAACAAGGGGATCTTTAATAACAGCCTCAGATATCAGAGATTCCAAATACTCAGGACTCACGTATTGTCCTTCCACACTGACTTTTCCGTCTCTGCGTATCCATATTTCAAAATTCTCGTCAGCCTCTGTTTTCTCTATCTGTTTAGCTTCGGTATACTCAATTTTCTCTTCATATTTCTGATTGATTAATGAAATAACCATAATGAAGATTAATAATAAAAATCCAATATCAGACATGGAAGCAGTGGCAATAACAGGTTTTCTCCTTTTCTTTTTAACATTAAACATCGCTGTCCATCCTGAAAGAAAAGTTTTCCACATCAAGCCGCCGTATTTCGTGAATTATGTCAACCACCGACTGATACTGTACATCGCTTCCGATTACCAGTAAAAAAGTCATATTCGGGTACTTCTCATGTTTTGACTGCACCTGAGAACCAAGATCTTCAAGGCTTACTTCTTTTCCGTCAAGAATGATCGCACCGCTGTTTTGCAGTGTACAGCGCATCAAGTCCTCCTGATGAACAAGACGGGGATGTGATGAATCGGGAAGAGTAATAAGAAAACCTTTTGTGGTGTTAAATCCCGCAATAACAATGAAAAAAATTATTAGTAAAAAAGAAAGATCATTGAGAGAACCGGAACTTCCGGGATCATCAAAACTTCTTCTCTTCGGCTTTAAGTTCATTCTTCTTCACTTTTAGAACCGGCATTATAGTCTATGAGAACCGGAACAAGCTCGTTAACAGATTTTGTAATCTCCGCAGTAAACGTGTCGACCCGCTGAACCAGAAGGTTGTAGCCGATTAAAGCGGCGATTGCAATTATGAGACCGAACACGGTTGTTATAAGTGCTTCATAAATACCGTTAGCAACAAGCTGCGCATTCACATCTGTGGCTGCTGCGATGGATTTAAATGCCCCGATCATTCCTGAAACAGTACCCAAAAATCCTGTCAACGGTGCAATAGAAGACAAGGCTGTAAGATAGGTAAATCCGTTTTCCATACGCCGTATGCGTTCATAGGCCTCCCCTTCAGCGGCCTTTTCCATACGGGCTTCACCGTATTTCGAGCTCTGAAGCAGCGTAAGAAGAATAGATGCCGCTGTCTGCCGCCGCGGAAGAGACTGCAAAAGTTCAACGGCAGAAGCAATTTTTTTTTGCAGCAGTAAATCCTTAACGGAATCGGTTACTTTTTTTACTTTAATATCGTGATACAGGAGATATGCGGTCCGCTCTATAAGAAGAGCCATAGTTGCAACTGAGAATAACAGAAGCGGCCACATAAACACTCCGCCTAACTTAAATAATTCAATTAAACTCCATTGTTCTTCCATACAATCTCCTTTTTACTTTATTTGTGCAGAAAATACCTTTCCTGCAGCATTTTTTCCAAAATCTTCATCAAACATATATAAAAAATAAAAATAGCGTTTTGTTTCTATCCAGTCCCTGTATATAGTTCCTGAATTTCTAACCTCCTGAAAATGCTCAGGAAAGACTTTTTTTGTATACCCGGTGTCCCATTTAATTTCTCCGTCACGCTGAAATTCTGTTTCGGTTGAAGGAGAATAACCTTCCAAATACGAATAGAATTCAGGAAATAAGAACTGCTGTACTTTATTAACGAAACTTTCATTCTTGTGCACCCCTGTGACTACATAAAAAGGAGATTTTCCTGCCGATTCACTTTTCCATAGCACAGAAGCGTTTTCCTTTATTATTTCAACACTGGCTTTAATTCTGTCGTTCCTTCCTAAAAACTGTCTCATAGCAGCATCATGCTCAATTATTGTATCTCTATACCGGATTTTTACATCTTCAATAGAAATAAGCTCAATAGGAGACACAATAAAAATATCAGCCTCCTTACCTTCAGGAACCGCATCCAGGTGTCCCGAAGCATTAAACCGGATCTCAGTCCATCCTTCAGCCCAGCTGCCGAACCAGTATAAAGACACGACATCCATGCCGAATCCTTTCGGAGAAGAAGATGTAAGCCCCCCAATATACACCGTTCCATAATCACTTTCCTGTATTTTTAAAATCACCAAATTTTCTTCATCTGAAAAAGAATCTGAAACTTTTTTTACCCCCTGGGAAAGACATGAAGACAACAGGAAAAGCGACACTATACTCAAAGAAAACATACAGTACTTTTTTATCATAATGATATTTTACCTCCAATTGAAACTATTGGAAGTCCAAAATTGAAATTAGCAACAGTCTCAAGCGAAGGCTGCTGATCGCCGAAGACATAAGCACCTACAAGAGAGTCCTTATTCAGCATTCCAAAAATATCTTCAACTCCAAAATAGACATCCCATTTAATCTTGCTTCCAGAGAAATAAGAAGAGTAGGCGAAACGCAGATCCACAGGATACGAAGGGCCTGTCCTCAGTGTATCGCTGTATTGTTTTGTTCCGTCCTCAAGTTCCGCTTTTTTTGGAACACCGGTTGCAAAAGAAGTATTGAGCGTTATGACAATTTCTGATACCGGCCGCCAGTTTACTACAAGGTTAAGCGTATTAAAACGGTGGAAATCAGGGAAGTAATATGAATTGAGAGGATCACCCGAGGACGTTGTTTTTATTGATTCAGCGGGGTTTTCATAGGTATTTAGAAAGCGGGCGTAATTGAATGAGTAGGATAGATAGCCGTCAAAATACAGTCCCGTTTTCTTTTGAAGTATTAAATCAAAACCGGTTATATGTCCTGTTCCATTGGAAGAAAGAGTTTTTTTAATTTCATTTATTCCGGTTATTTCTGTAATACCGAAGCTGCGGTTTATATAATACTTATAATACCCTTCGAGTTTAAAATTCCATGTCTCGAGCCAGTTAATATCAATTCCGGCTACTTGAAATACTGTTCTATTAGGAATGAGCTGAAAATTGGAAAATCCGTAATCAGAGGTGACATACGAAAAACTTTCCGGAATCTGGGAAAAAAGACCTGATCCGGCAGAAAGCGTCAGTAAATCCAGGGAACCTTTATTTCTTACAGCGGCCCACTGCATGGAAAACCGGGGAGTAATTACAGGAAGCGTCTGCAGTCCGAAACTTTTCGCACTGTTCCAAATATAGGTATGCTCACCCCGCAGACCGAGCTCTCCCTGAACCGCAGAACTGTCATTGCCGAAGTTCCACAAAGCATACCCTGCAGAATTGAGCGTATTATTTGCTTTTATAGATTCATCTTTATGATCTTCCTCATTTTGTATTTCCGTGCCTTGTCTGATTTCAACAACAGAATCTGTTTTTGTAGTATCAGTTACTGTTTGAAATACTTCTTCAACGCCGAATCCAATAATGTGCTTATCATTAAGCTGAATATCTGTATCAAGTTTTCCTTGTACAAGCTGAGTGTTTCCAAGTATTGCAAACTCGCCCTTTGTTGTATTATCCATATCCAATTCAGTATCTATGGAATGATTATCTACTGTCAGGGTTATGGAATCCCTGTATAGATTATAAGAACCCTTCAGCTTCAGCTGTATTTTATCTGTCGGAAGCCATGAAGCATTGACAGATGCAAAAGATTGAATGTCGAGCCAGTCCGCACTAATATACGCATCAACTGTATCAGTTGAGGTATCCACCTTAATTGATAATCCTTCACTTCCGAAAAATACATTAGCCCCGAAAGTAAGTCTGTCGAAAGGTTTAAATGAAAACTTTGAATAAGCATCCCGGATGAACGGCATCTGCTTAATAATGCTCCCTATTTTTACTTCTGATAATGGAAGCGCATCATAAAGAAGAGGGATCGTGTCGAGATACGTTAAACTGCCGCCGATAAAGAGAGCAGTTTTATCTGTAAAGGGTATTTGTGCAAAAGCATCGGTGGTAATAGATGATATGCTGACATCGAGCCTTATCTGATCCGACTTCGGTTCTATAGTAGTTACATCAAGAAGTCCCGAAGTAGCCCGTCCGTAACGGGAGGAAAAAATACCATGGGACATTTTTACCGATTCAACCATTGACGGATTAAAAATTGACACTGAACCGCCCCAATGGAAAGGTGAAAGCACATAGACCCCGTCAAGTACAGTCCCCATCTCCTCCGGGTAGCCGCCGCGGATTGAAGGCTGTGCGGACCACATACCCGTATAAATAATACCGGGCAGCGTTTTTATAGTAGTCATTATATCAGGCAGAATTCCAATTCTCGAAGTGGTCTCCATCTGCCGCTTATCCACAACTATGGAAATACCGCTTTTCTCATCAGTTTTCCCCGGCGCCTGTCTTTCAACGACCAGTTCTTTCCCCTCGATTATTTCCGAGATAGAAAGATACATCGTAACTTTTTCCTGTTTTTGGAGAATACGCATACGTGTTTCAGCGTAGCCGGGCATAACGGCACAAAGAAACGGAGCAGAAGCCTCTTGAGGGAAAGGTATAAGCGCATTACCGTCAATATCAGTATAATACACGGTCTCAGGATCCTGTGTAAAATACAGGGTCACACCCTCAAGAGGAAAATCAAGATCCCTGTCTATAACCGTTACCATTATTTCCTGAGCATATGCATACAGGACTGCTGCAAGAAAGAAAAGAGATACCACACTTTTTTTTAAACTCAATAAAGCCTCCCCTGTATAATATAAAACAATAGTACGGTTTATTGGTTACCGGCTGACATTTTAAACTGCGGTCAGCGCCTGATCAATGTCTGCAATAATATCGTCAACATGTTCAAGACCGCAGGAGAAGCGTATCATACCGCCGTCGATGCCGGCCGAGACAAGCTGTTCGTCTGTAAGCTGGCGGTGTGTGGCAGAAGCCGGATGTAAAACGCAGGTGCGTATGTCTGCAACATGAACTACATTTGATGCAAGCTTAAGAGAATCCATGAATTTTACGGCAGCATCTCTTCCGCCTTTTATAGAAACCGTAATAACCCCGCTCGTTCCCTTAGGCAGGTACTTTTGTGCCAGGTCATAATACGGGTCTGTTTTTAAACCCGGATACCTGACCGAAGCTATCTTATTCAAAGAAGCAAAATGCTTTGCAACGGTAAGTGCGTTTTCGCAATACTGCTTCATCCGTACCGGAAGCGTTTCAATACCGAGATTTAAAAGGAAAGCAGAATGGGCCGCAGGATAGCAGCCGAAATCCCTCATCAGCTGCATGCGGGCTTTTATGATATAGGCAATATCGCCGAACGATTTGGTATACACTACACCATGGTAGCTTTCATCGGGAGTGGTAAATTCCGGAAATTTGCCGTTTGTCCAGTTGAATTTTCCGGAATCTATAATGACGCCTCCGCACTGCAGTGCATGTCCGTCAAGATATTTTGACGTGGAGTGCGTTACAATATCGGCTCCGAATTCGATAGGACGGCATAAATAGGGAGTAGCGAAGGTATTATCAATTATTAACGGAACATTTTTTGAGTGCGCAGCGCGTGCAAGTTTTTCGATGTCGCATACTGCAAGAGCAGGATTGGTCAGCGTCTCGCCAAACACTGCTTTAGTATCGGGTTTAAAAGCTTTTAAAATTTCTTCTTCCGATGCACCGGGAGAAACCCAGATGCATTCAATCCCGAATCGTTTGAGGGTGACTGAAAATAGATTAACAGTACCTCCGTAAATGCCTGAAACAGATATAAAGCTGTCGCCTGCTCTGCAGATATTTAAAATTGATAAGAGAGACGCAGCCTGACCGCTTGTAGTGAGCATGGCAGCCTTGCCGCCTTCGAGCGCTGCCAATTTTTTTTCAACTGCATCGCAGGTTGGATTTGCAAAACGGGAATACATAAACTCCGTCGGCATATCAAATAATTGTGCAATATGCTCAGTCGAATCAAAACGGTAGGTTGTACTTTGAATAATAGGTACAACACGGGGTTCTCCGTTTTTCGGAGTATACCCTTCATGCAGACATTGAGTTTCCAGATTCATCTATTTCCTCCAGGAGATATATCCTATTGTGACAAAATTACACAACATGGTCAATTATTATTTTTCACATAAAGCTTGTATTAAACGGACTGCAGGGTAAGCCGGTAGAATTATACATCATTGTAGTAAACCAGTTATCCCAGCCGTATGAGGCCCCTGCAGGATTATCTGCACTGGCGGAAGATAAAACAAGTACATACGATCCGGTGTTTTCATCCTTTTCCACACTCACATCAGCAGGATACTTCTCACCTTTATCATTCCAGATGCAAAATGGATTCTCTTCCGCACACATTGTATCTGCTTTTAACATCAGTGATTTACTCATGCCAAGATACAGACCTCCATCTGCATTATAAAAATGCATCTTCACTGCATGCTCTAGAATATCGAAAGAACGGATAAGAGGGCTGTACGAATCGGCATAGGGTTTCCCGTACACCGCATGGAGAATTTGAGAGGCAGCCCTTTGTCCGGGAATTTTTTTCGCTTTCGGGTGAATATCGGTCTTCTCACCCCAGTCTGTCATGACAGTAAGTCCGGTATTCCGGATCTGCTTAAAAACAGCTTCCTGCGCCCGGCGTATATAAGCCCAGGAACACAGGAGCGCATCATCATCCTTATAAAAGACCGTAAGCTGAAAAATATGGAAAAATAATTCCTCATCTTTCCAAATTTTCCGCCAGAAAAAAATCAATGCTGATAATAAATCGAAATACAGATGAGGTTTTTTGTCATCGCTTTCACCCTGATAATATAAAAATCCGCGTAATGAATAGGGAGCTATTCTTTTAATCATCGATTCGTATAAACCGCCCGGCCTGAATTCATGTTTTCTCGTCATCGGTCCGGGCCATCTGCACTCGCCTGCATAAGACAAAAGTTCTTTCCATGAACAGCCCGGTTTTATTTTCTGATACTCATCCGCCTTTGCGCTCCATTGCTCATTATAGGCGCGGTATTCAGCAGTAAGGCGCTCCTCTTCCTCATCGCTTTGATCCTTAACCTTCTCAACAAATTCCGAGTAATACACTGCCGTGTCGCTCCGCGCTGTTGACGTTTCAACGTCCATCCAGTTAACCGCATACGAGCCGCCCCAGTTGCAACCGATAATTCCGAAAGCTATGCCTCTTAATTCTTCAGACATTTTCTGTACTGCAAAATAGGCCGCAGCAGACCAGTGTTTCATACCGCTGCTTCCGTTTGTCTGCCATTGAGTAGTCCGCTCTGCTTCTTCCAGTTCCTTGCCCAGAAAAGAGATTTTCGGTGTATAGTAATAACGTATAGGAAGATCAGGAGGATTTTCCAGAAGAACTTTCCCATCGGTATCGTTGCCAAGCTCATATTCCATATTTGACTGGCCGCCCGCAAGCCAGACTTCACCGATCATTACATCGGTAAAATTCTTTGATTCTTTTTTTACCCCGTCACAATAGAGCGATATGCTCACTGTGTAGGGGCCGCCTTCTTTTTGAGGAGGCAAAGCGCATGCCCATGATAAGCTGCTGTCCAATTCTGTCTTAGCTGTAAATTTTTTTCCGCCTTCTTTTTCAAGGCAGACAGTCACAAAAGATTCTGATGCCGGATTCCCGTCACATGAACCCCAAAAATGTATTTTTTTCTGTCTCTGCAATACCATGTGATCACTAAAAATTGCGGGTATACTAAGCATGCGCTTCTCCTTTCTAGTCAAATTCTAAAATATTCTACTTCTTCTCAGCTCCAAGAACAGTTATCTTTTCCTCACCCGGCTTAGCAATATCGCCCATTATTGCACCGCCCTTTGTAAGCCATGAAAGGCCGAATGCTATAAGCATGATAGTTTCAAACACAATACCGTAAGGGGTATATTCAAACGCATAAAAATCAGGCGGATTTACAGAAAAAACAAAGGTATATAAAAGATTAATAACCAGAATGCAGATCATTGAAACAAAAATTACCAGACCGCATATACGGTACAGTAAATTTCTATTTTTCTTTTCCTTTGTCATATTCTCCTTATCTTTTGTTTTTGTAAAAAGGAAAAAGGAATTATAGGCAAGAAGGAAGAAAAACGTTGCCGCAAGGGAAAGATGAATTATATTTGAAATCTCAATCGGCAGATGCAGAATTCCAACTCTGGTGCCGAGTGAATGTCCCGAAGGATCTATAGAAAGTACTTTTAAAGTACAGGGGAAAAATGCAATTCCCATAGCTGCAATACCGCTGACCGTGGAAACAATATTGTCCTGTTTATCATAACCGTTATAGGTTATAAGAAATAGTCCGACACAAAATAAAAGACCGACCATAATCGGACCGGCATTTGTATGATAGGTTGCACTTATAGTAGAAAAGCAGTTTTGCGGAAGACAGTCTTCCGTTCCGAAAACAGCTGCAAAAAAGACAACCGCAAAAGGCAAAAACATGCCCAGGATCCCTATTACCTGACGAAGAGCCATATAGGAATGCTCAACCTGCTGCTCCTCACAATTCTTTTTACTCGAAAACAATACCATACTCAGCCTCCTTTAAAAATAAAACGGCAGACTCATATAATCTGCCGTTCGTTATCCTGTAAATACTGTGAACTTTATGTATTAAATAAAATTAAATCATGTATTACACAAGACCCTGTGCAATCATTGCCTGGGCAACTTTCAAGAAACCTGCAATATTTGCACCGGCAACATAGTTACCTTCCATTCCGAATTTTTTTGCCGCTGCATAAGCACTATCATGAATATCTTTCATAATACCCTTAAGCTTAGCATCAACTTCTTCACGGCTCCATGAGTATCTCATAGAATTCTGGCTCATTTCAAGACCGGATGTCGCAACACCGCCGGCGTTTGATGCCTTGCCGGGAGCAAATAATACTCCTGCACTCTGGAATGCTTCAACAGCTTCCGGTGTGGAAGGCATATTTGCACCTTCAGCTACGAGCTTACAGCCGTTTTTAATCAATACTTTTGCTTCATCGCCGTTGAGTTCGTTCTGAGTTGCACAGGGGAAAGCACAATCGACTTTTACCGACCAGGGTCTTTCGTTTGCAGTGAACTTTGCAGAAGGATACTTTGCAGTATATTCGCTTATTCTTCCGCGTTTTACATTTTTAAGCTCCATAACATAGGCAAGCTTTTCTGTTGTAATACCATCAGGATCATAAATATAGCCTGATGAATCCGACAATGTAACCGGCTTTGCACCGAGTTCAATAAGTTTTTCCACACAGTACTGTGCAACATTTCCTGAACCTGAAACAGCGCAGACCTTGCCCTTAAAAGTTTCTTTCTTAACAGCAAGCATATTTTCAGCAAAGTATACACAACCGTATCCGGTTGCTTCAGGGCGAATTAATGAACCGCCAAATGCCAGTCCCTTACCGGTTAATACGCCGGTGAATTCATTCTGAAGTCTCTTATACTGACCGAACATGTAGCCGACTTCGCGTCCGCCTACACCAATGTCCCCTGCAGGAACGTCGCAGTTAGCCCCAATATGGCGGTATAACTCTGTCATGAAAGACTGGCAGAAACGCATTACTTCGCCGTCTGTTTTACCATGAGGATCAAAGTCGGAACCGCCTTTACCGCCTCCCATTGGAAGAGTAGTTAAACTGTTCTTGAAAACTTGCTCAAAACCAAGAAATTTAAGTATTCCGAGATTTACTGATGGATGGAACCGGAGTCCGCCCTTATAAGGACCTATAGCACTGTTAAACTGAACGCGGAAACCTCTGTTTACACGCATCTTTCCAGCGTCATCAACCCATGGAACACGGAACATTATAACACGTTCAGGTTCAACAATGCGCTCCAAAATAGCATTCTTTTCTATTTCGGGCATTTTTTCAACAACAGGTTCAAGTGATTCAAGAACCTCTTCTACAGCCTGCAGGAATTCCGGCTCATGTGCATTTTTTGCCTTTACCTGCTCAAATACGCTTTTTACGTACGCGTTTTTCATATAACCCCCAAAAAAACAGTATCGAGTGTTTTGTATTGTAACATAATTGCATAAAAATACACAATAGGCGTATATTTATTTGTTGAAAAAATTTTTCTTATTTTACAGTGGTAAATATTCAAACCATTGAAAATCCGCAACGTTCGTTGATTCTTTCTTCCCGCTTGCAAACATACCCAAAACCGTACCGACAAATCCGCCTGCCTTTTCGGTACTAAGTATGCTTCCGTCGCACCCCGCGCACAACACAGACAAATTATATTGTCCGCTGCCGTAGTAAAACGAAAGATTCTGCTTATCTGCTGTTATTTTCAATACTAAAGACGAATAATCAAAGAATACTTTTGCTTTAACCTCATCTTTTCCGCCTGAAGCGCAAATGAGTTCAATTTTTTTTCTGCCGTCTTCAATTCCCGCTTCCAAACGGTATTGGAAGTCTTCATTCTGATACAGTACCAATCCTGCTTTCTCATCATTAGAAACAGGCGCAAACATCATAGAAGCCGATATTGCCCATGAAAAATGCTGCTGTCTTCTGAATACAGCACTCGTTTTTCCTGTCGTTCTCAGTGATTCACCGGAAGTAAATAAACGGAGACAGCCCTTGTGCCCTTTTAAACTGTACATCCTGTCTTGAGGATTTCGCAGATGAATAAAATGCATAGGCAGTGTTTCATAATCAAAATGTTCACATGCATACATAGTTCTTTGAAGGGCAGTATTTCTGTCTTCTGTGAAGGATTCATATTCCGCATCGATCATGCCGCTTTTACATCCAACGAAAGGCCATTCATCCTGCCACCGTATGGGAACTAAAAATGTTTCCCTTCCAAGATTCGACACGCGGTTTTCACTGCCGCTGCCGTATGGTCTGCTTGCAAGAAGAACCATCCACCATGAACCCTTGGGATCGCTGAATAAATCCGCATGCCCCACATTGACAATATCAGCCAGATTACCCAGGTGACGGTGTGTTACGACAGGATTCGATTTTTTACCTTCCCACACTCCGCCGAGTGTTTTCGACCGCGCAATACTTACCGCGTGATCAGGTCCCGTTCCGCCCTCTGCAATAAGAAGATAATACCATCCGTTTATTTTATAAATATGCGGACCTTCGGGCCATATACATTCGCGTAAAGCCCCCCGCCATATACCTCTTCTTTCCCCAATAAGCGGCTTACCGTTTTTAACTGTATGGGTTTTGTAAGTATTTTTCCCTGAAACTTTCCTGTGTCCTGTTTTCTCTAACACAAGATCTATATCAACTTCCTGAATCCAAACTTCCCAGTTTCCGCTGTATTTTTCACCCTCCGGTGCCGGCCTGTTTCCTACATACCAGACACTCCCGTCATCATCAAAAAAAAGGGAAGGATCAATTCCGGGGGCGTCTAATATAACAGGATCAGACCATGGGCCTGCAGGGTTATCCGCGGTAATAACAAAGTTGCCGGCTTTATCAACATTGGTGCAGGTAATAAAAAAGACCCCTTTATTATACCTTATAGCCGGAGCAAACAACCCCCGCGACGTTCTGTCCCCGCTGAAATCGAGCTGGCTGTCCCGGTCAATAGCATTACCAATCTGTTCCCATGATGCCAGATCTTTACTGTGAAAAACCGGCAAACCTGGAAAATAGGCAAAGGTAGAATTAACAAGGTAAAAATCATCTCCTGCCCTGCAGATAGACGGATCAGGGTAAAAGCCTGAAAGAATTGGATTTTTAATCATTATATTACTCCGTAAAACTTAAAAAATACTGTAAACAGACATCGCGCCATTCATGGGCATCAGAAACCTGTATTACTAATTTATTCAATACAGCTTCATAATGTTCTTTATCAAGAAGAGATTCTGTATTCTTCCACCATGACAGAAGCTGCTCTGCCTGGGAAACACCTTTATTATACAGAAATACAAGTTCATCTTTGAGTGTTCTTCCGGAAGAAAGAACATAATCCCAGGGCACATGATGAAACCACAGCAAGTATTTCTCAGGACAGGTCTGTAAGGAATTAAACATATCAGCAACAGGAGCCGCATACTGGTCAACAGCGCAGGAACCCTTTCTTGTCCGGTCAAAGCCCAGCCCCTGTTTATCGGCCCTGTGATAGTAGCGCGGCTTCCAGTCTTCCCGCTGCCCTTCGTCGCATGCAGGATCCGGACCATAATGATGATGATATTTCATAATATGATGCAGACACAACGGCGTCATATAGTTTACACAGGCTTCCCATGAATTCATTAAAATACTGGTTACAATTTTGAATATTTTCTCATTGTGTCCCCATGTACAAAGTGTCCACTCGCGGGCAATTTCTTCCGGACTTAAATCATAATTCCATGCTAAACGGCCGTATGCGTATAAGTTTGCAGGATGAAATAAAGATCCGCACCAGTCCCTGTTGTCACCTGTATTCGAAACCGCGGCAATTCCGGTAATACACTGCTTCACCTTGGAATTTTCTTTTCTTGTTGCTGTGTCGAACTCTAAAATTTCTTTCCACATCGGAGCCAAATACACAAGATGATTTCCCTGACCTAAATACTCCTGAGCAATTTGAAATTCCATAAAAATATTTGTATTCATCATGCCGCCGAACATCGGGTGAACAGGCTCCCTCGGTTGAAAATCTATTGCACCGTTTTTAACCTGTATGGCGACATTAGATGAAAATTTCCCGTCCAGGGGCTTAAAGTCGGCATACGCCTTTTTCGCCCTGTCTGTTTCACCATGACCATATACAAAGGCTCTCCAAATCAATATTCCCCCATGTTTCTCCAGAATGGAAGCAATCATATTTGCGCCTTCTGCATGGTTTCTGCCGTAAGCAAACGGTCCCGGCTGTCCTTCTGAATCAGCTTTTATGAGAAATCCGCCGAAATCTGGAATCTGTTTATAAATTTCATCGACTTTTGCTTTCCACCAGGCAATGACTTCAGAATCCAAGGGATCAGCCGTTTTCAATTTGCCGAGAGATACCGGAGAACCAAAATTAACAGACAAGTATGTTTTTATGCCCCATGAGCGAAAAACTGAAGCCAGGGCGGAAACCTTTTGTATATAATCATAAGACAAAATTTCAGGCTGGGTGTTCACATTATTTAAAACAGATCCGTTAATGCCTATTGAACACATCATTCTTGCATAATCTTCATACCGGGAATCCAGGGTATCCGGCAAGGAGGCCCATTTCCACAAACTTTTTCCCGCGTAGCCTCTCTCAATCGAACCGTCCAAATTATCCCAGTGATTCAAGATACGGTATTTAAGAGAAGGATTCTCACAAATAGAAATAGTATCCAGGCTGTCTCCCGTTTGAATTTTCCGGGTTAACCAGAATGCTGCATATAAAAGCCCTGTATAGGATTTTGCATAAACAAACATTTTTGACTTGTCAGATACTATGGAAAACCCTTCTTTTGTTAACTCCTTTCTTTGCAGTGAAAGACTTGGAGGCATGTCATCTTCATAAATAGAAAAAACACATGCCGCATTGATGACAGAATCATCCTTTCTGCTGCACAGTGAAATTGCCGGATTACAGCCCATAGCTTTCATACATAGTACTATTTCCTGTTCAATATGTACGCACTTTTTATATTCATTATCATTAACCGTTTTATCCGGCACAATTATACAAGTTGATAAAAAAAACTTTCTATATCTCTGAGCTTTATCTTCAGGAACAGATGAATATGAAAGCCAGGTATTATATCCGTCTGAACGAACCATACTAACTCCTTCAATTATTACATGTAACCAAGTTTATCCCGCGTTGTTAAAATAACATCTGAATTTTCAAGGGGCGGCCTTCCATTGGGAAAATCATCTTCAAAAATAAAAGCAGCTGTTTTCCCGGTAATAAGTTTCGGCACCCGGGTTTTAGAAATCATTTTTACAATAGATTCCGGCAGTACGGAAGGTACAGAATCTTCTGGTAATGAGTCCCGTTCTATACCATGATCTATTTTCGTCCAAGGGAAAGTAACTATTTCAGGTTCATTAAGCCATCTTAAAAAACCGCCTGATATTTTTTTCCTCGTTTCCCATTCACGTGCCATTCTCACCACAGCTTCGCTAAGTTTACTGCCGTTACCCGGACATTGATCAAAACTCACAAGTGCTATAGGATACTCGCCCGCTAAAAACCGTTCTAAACATAATGATGTTATTTTCCCTATTTTTGTAACAGTATGTCCGGGGCCATTTTCACAATCCCTCTCACAATGAGCATTCAGTTTCCCTGCCGATGTGCAGATAGTATTAATTTCCTTACCAAGTGTTATACTTATTACCTGTAAAGAAGGGTTTCTAACTATATTAACCAGCACATTCCAATCGGCTGGGTACAATGCTTTATCAGCTTTTATTGTTTCCACTACACTGGATATTACTCTCTTTTCTATATCCGCCTTGGAGTTTACTCGGATGTAAACTCCTTCATTATAATTTGACGTAAAACTTTCATCTACACATGAATATTCTTTCAGCTCGGCAAGAATAACGCCGCATTCTATTTGTTTTTTTTCTATAAGTTTTTGCAATAAATATGAGGGAATCATACAGCCGTCGTTAGCACCTAAATGCAGCCATTGGGGTTTTTTATGTGAGGCATCCAAGAGTTTTTCTCTGTCAACCGCAGGTCTCTCAAAGCCTGCATCAAGCCATTTTTCCCCGGCAACCGGGTTACTTTTTGACGGCATAATTCTTTCCCCTGTTTGTACCGTTTCATATACAAGAGCAGAATAACATCATGAAACTTCCATAGCAGTATACCACCTGACTATATCTCAAAACATAAGCACTTTTACTTATAAAAAAGGCAGGCTCATCACCTGCCTTTTTCGAATAAGTAGCCCTTATTCCTTCACACCGCCGATTGTCATACCAACAACAAAGTACCGCTGTACAAGCGGATAAACAATTAAAATTGGAACCGTTGCAACTATAGTAATAGCCGAACGAATAGCAATTGGTGTTGCCTTGGAAGCTGTCGAACCGGCTCCAGCCGCAAGCGCCATTGCACCGGCATCTGCCGCAGACGAATTTTGATTTTGACTGGATTGAAGGATCGACATCAAAACATACTGTAATGAATGAAGTTTAGGTTTATCAGAAGCAAACAAGTAGGTATCCAGCCAGCTGTTCCATGCATTTACAGCAGTAAACAATGAAATCATTGCAATACAAGGTATAATTAACGGCATAATAATATTTGAGTAAATTTTAAATTCATTTGCGCCGTCAATACGTGCAGATTCAACAAAGCTGTCCGGTAATCCTTTTATATATGTTCGGACAAGAATAAAGTTGAAAATATCAACAAGTGCAGGAATAATATACACAGAATATTTTCCTACAAGATGAAGATTCTTAAAAAGCATGTACCCGGGTATCATACCGGCATTTACATACATAGAAATTACAAGAATAGTTGTAAGAGGCTTTCTAAGAATAAATTCTTTGCGGCTCAAAGCATAAGCAAGTATTGATGTACAAAATACGCTCAGCGTTGTCTGCAATATAGTTCTTGAAACTGAAATAATACCTGCATTAAAAATACGCGGAGTAATAAACAAGTCCTGATAATTCTTCCATGTGAATTTTCTCGGCCACAGTGTAATACCGCCTTTTAATGAGTCAAGACCATCATTTAGCGAAATAGCTATAGTATTCCAGAAAGGGTAAATCGTAGCAACAACTAGAAAACCAAGTACAATATATATAACCGCATCAAAAATTGAATTACTTATTCTCGTACGTCGTTTAGCTGCAGCATACTCCTGATATTTATTTTCGCCTTCTATCATATTAAACGCTCCTCACCGCTCCTCTTGGCAATTTGATTTGCTGTAATAAGAAGCAAAATATTTACTACATTCTGAAAAATACCTGCTGCGGTTGCAAGACCGTATCTTGAGAGTTTAAAACCGTATTTCAATACATAAATATCAATTGTTTGAGCCACATCTTGAATCAACCCGTTCTGGAGCAAGTACGGCATTTCGAAGTTAGCATTAAGAATACTACCTGCACTCATGATCATCATTATAATAATTGTAGGCTTGATTCCTGGAAGCGTTATATGCCAGATTTTGCGCAGACGTCCGCAGCCGTCAATCTGTGCGGCTTCGTATAAACAGGGGTCAATGGCTGTCATTGCACCAAGATATATGATTGTATTCCAGCCTACCTCTTTCCATACATACGTCCAGCCTATGATATTCCAGAAATATTTTTGTATAGCAAGCCATTGTATAGGCTCTTTTATTAATCCAAGCCATAATAATATGCTATTTAGAATCCCATCTTCTACGGAAAGTACATTCGCAACTAAACCGGTAACTATGACCCACGAAAGAAAGTGCGGAAGATACGATACTGTCTGTACGAATCTTTTAATGGCAATATGACGCACTTCGTTTAAGAATATGGCAATCGAAATTGCTGTAATATAGCCAAGTGCCGTACTTATAAGGCTCATTCCTACTGTGTTTCTTAACGAACGAAGAAACTCTTTTTCAGTAAAAAGCTGAACAAACCATTTTAGGCCAACCCAAGTCTGATCAGAAAAGGCTTTGTACGGCTTGTAATCTTGAAAAGCCATTGTCCAGCCTAAAAGAGGAACATATCTGAACAGAATAATATAAAGAACAAACGGCAGCGACATTAAAATAAGCAGTTTTTGCTTACCTAATATACTCCATTTACTTTTCTTGTTTAAAAGTTCTGGGACTGCAGCCGCCGAAACAGAACTGGAATCATTTTTATTTTTCATAAAATCACTCGTTAAAAAAATGATTAAAAAAAGTCCATAGGAAACCCTTGGACTTTTTTCGGAGAAGAAATACAAGTATTTCCTCTCCAGTGATCAAGCTAAACACTCAGTGTTAAACACCTGTTAATAGACACGTAAGTGTCAGTCACTTACGTGTCAACATTTCTCGTGTCAAAACTTAATTATTTATCCGGAAAACCGCCGAAGGCTTTTACACGTTTATCAAGCTCTGCCTGCATAAACTTGTTGTATTTTGCTGTGTGCGGTGTGACCAATGAAACATATTCATTCCATGTTTTGTCAAAGTCTGCTGTCTTTCCCATAATCATCATAGGAAGATACTTTCTCTGAACAGTTTCGAATGAAGTCATAGCAACTGCTGCTTCTTCTTCAAATCCGCCTTTTTCTGCTGACGGGTTTGTCTGCCACATAGGATACCAGCCGGGATTCTTCGGCGGGTTCTTATCTACGAATTCTGCATATGAACCAACACCGTAAGCCTTCCAAACTTCAATATCAATCTTTTTCTGGCTAACTGCATATTCCCATGGGAGCTCGTCCATTGTACGAGTGTATCCGCTCGGCATAGTTCCTTCCATTTTTGGAGCTTCTTCTGCCCACAGTGTAGCCTTGTTAGCCTGAATCCAAACTGGATCTTTCTGCTGAGTGCGCTGTGCTTCTGTTCTTGAAGGACGTCCCTGAGCATCTAACTGCCAATCCTGACCTTCAAATCCCCAATAGAGAACTTTCTGGTTTTCTTCTTTGATCATTTCATCCATGAATTTAATGATTTTTATAGCTTTTTCTTCAGGACATTTTACAGTAATACCGTAACCTCTCTGGAGATTGGGAAGCGGCTGATCGCGGTAGTGGGGTTTAATTGATTTATCAAATACGATTGGAAGCGGAACATAGGTTCTTTCATCTTTTCCTGCTGTCCAGAGTGTCTGTTCCGGTTCGCCCATGAACTGCCATCCCTGAATAAACATACCGAGTACACGGCCCTGTGCAATCTTGGCATAGTACTGGTCGCGGTTGTCTGTGAATGAAGCAGGATCAATTAAGCCGCGGTTGTAATAACCGTTAGCAAGTTTGAACCATCTTTTTGCATTTTCATCAGCAAAGTTGTCTGTATAGACGTATTTACCGTTTACAAGATCAACGTGTCCGTTACCGTCGTTCGGATAACCGGCAAGGAAAGCAGGGGGATTCCACAAGTTAAATGCTTCCCAGTCAGCTGTGATGATTGAGAAAGGAACTGTGGGAGCACCGTCAATTTTCGGATATTTCTTTGAATATTTTTCAATAAGATCGAAATATTCATCAACTGTTGTAATTGTGGGGTAGCCGAATTCTTTAAGAACAGCTTTCTGAATCCAGAAAGCATTCTGGTTGTAATATGTACCGGAAGGAATACCATCATTTACACCATAGTTGGGAAGAGAGTAAACATGCTCTGCAGTAATATTGCCCTGTGCATCTTTCTCTGAATCCATATAGACCATTTGCTTCCATGCAGAAGAATAGTGCTTCATAAGATTGGGACCATATTTCTCAAGTAATGGTTTAAGATCTCTAAGCAATCCTGCGCCCTGGAATTTCTCTGAATCAACTTCAACGAGATCAGGAACATCACCGGAAGCGATAAGCAAACCAATTTTCTGGTCTTTATCACCAACAAGAATATCCCAAGAGAATGTTACACCGAATTTTTCTTTAATCCAGTTGTAGGTCTTGTTGTCAGCAGGCGGCTGTTCTCTCTGCTGAATAGTAAAAACAGAAATGTTCATCGGAGAGTTAGGATCCGAGCTGGTAGCTGCTGCGTCTTTCTTTCCAGTTGCAAAAGCACTGAAAGCGATAAGAACGCATAGCATCACTAAAATAATTTTTTTCATGCATATCCTCCTTAATAAAAATAAATAATGCATTTACTTCACTAAGTATATGTTTACATGAAAAATACCGAAATAAGGGCTTTTACCTAAACAAACAGGAAAAGCCATTCTATATCAAAAAAAACCGGCCCATATGGACCGGTTCCTTTTAACATC
Source organism: Spirochaetota bacterium (assembly GCA_023398165.1). Classification (GTDB taxonomy): domain Bacteria; phylum Spirochaetota; class Spirochaetia; order Treponematales; family Treponemataceae; genus JAAZLA01. The sequence continues at coordinate 96,619 of JAEWSQ010000022.1, forward strand.
ACGCTATTTCTTAGCGCGATTTTGCACGCTTTTTCGAAAGAATATCAAAAACAACAGCAGCAAGGAGAACAACACCCTTAACCGCTTTCTGCCAGTTGGCATCAATGCCGAGAATTGACATACCATTGTTCAAAACACCCATGAAAATAGCACCGACTATTGCACCGCCTACGGTTCCTGTTCCTCCGTATGCAGAAGCACCGCCAATAAAGCAGGATCCGATTGCATCCAGTTCATAGTTTGTACCGGCTGCCGGGAAAGCAGAGTTAAACCGGGCAATACAAACAAGAGCAGCAACAGCAGAGAGAAAGCCCATGTTGGTATATGCGAAAAACAAAACTTTATTAGTATTCACACCGGAGAGTTTTGCAGCCTTTTCATTGCCACCGAGAGCATACAAGTGACGGCCTGGTACTGTTTTCGTTGTAAAATAACTATAAATCAAAACAATAACTGTTATAAGAATAAGAACAACAGGAATACCTTTATGTTGGGCTAAAAACCAGAAAACCACCAATACGGCACCGCAAATCAGAGCAAGCCTTACAATCATCATTATAAGAGATTCAGTGTCGTAGCCTTTCCGTATTTTCTTAATTCTGTCTAAAATTTGAAGAACAACATATAAGGCGCAGGCGGCAAAAGCCACAGATAGAGTCACGGCATAAATGACACTTCTGTCAGCCTCGCCGGGAAGGAAACTGGTAAAATACACAAGATAATTATCGGGAAACGGAGAAATTGTCAAACCATCCAGAATTATCATAGCAACACCGCGCCACAAAAGCATTCCGGCAAGTGTAACAATAAACGGCGGTATACGGACATATGCAATCCAGAATCCCTGCCAGGCACCTATTGCAACACCGACTAGAAGGGAAAGCGCCATTGCCAGGTAAATATTCATATTCATATTTACAATCAATGTTCCGGCGACAGCGCCGACAAGACAAACTATAGAACCGACAGAAAGGTCAATATTACCGCCTGTCAGGATGCACAAAAGCATACCGGATGCAAGAATTACAACATATGCGTTCTGACTGATTATATTTGAAATATTTGCAGGATTGAATAGAGAGCCTTTATCAGCTACGGTAATCATGACCTGAAACAAAACCATAATAACGATCAAAGCAAAAAACATAGTGTTTTTCTTCAAAATATTTTTAATATCAATTGAGTGTGTCATTTACTAACTCCTTTTTCCAGATTGAAGAATACAGGACATAATAACTTCCTGGGTAGCATCTTTTTTATCCAATTCCGAAACTATTTTCCCCTCATTCATTACATAAATTCGATCACACATACCCAATATTTCGGGCATTTCGGAAGATATAAATAATACGGTTTTACCGTCTGCAACCAATTGATTAATAATGCAGTATATTTCATATTTAGCACCGACATCAATTCCGCGGGTTGGCTCATCAAGTATTAAGATATCGGGATCAGCAAACATCCACTTCGCAAGAAGAACTTTCTGCTGATTTCCGCCTGAAAGATTACCGGTATTCTGAAGAACAGAGGTACACTTTGTTTTTAATTTTTCTTTATAATCAGCGGCAACTTTAATTTCAAGATCCTTATCTATTATATTAAATTTACTGATCTTGTCCATTTTTGCCATTGTAGTATTTTCACAGATAGGTGTAGAAAGAATAAGGCCGTTCCCCTTTCTATCTTCTGTAACATATGCAATCTTATTAGTAATTGCATCCTGAACACTGTTCAAGTGCGCTTTCTTACCGTTAATAAAAACTTCACCGGAAATATCCACACCGTAGCTTTTACCGAAGAGACTCATTGCGAGTTCCGTTCTTCCGGCACCCATGAGACCGCTTATTCCGACAACTTCACCCTTCCTTAAATTAAGACATACATTGTCGCAAACTTTACGGCCCTCATACTGCGGATGATACACTGTCCAGTTTTTTACTTCAAGTGTTTTTTCACCAATAGAAGGAGTACGTTTCGGGAATCTATCTACTAAACTGCGGCCGACCATTCCGCTTATAATATCATCATCTGTATAAGAATCTTTACTTTTATCCAGCGTCTTAATTACAGCACCGTCACGGATAATTGTAATTCTGTCCGATACATAAGAAACTTCACTAATTTTATGCGATATAAGAATCGAAGTCATACCCTGTTTCTTAAATTCCAAGAGCAGGTCAAGAAGTTTTTTTGAATCAGCTTCATTTAATGAAGCTGTGGGTTCATCCAATATCAGCAGTTTAACATTCTTCGCAAGAGCTTTTGCTATTTCAACGAGCTGCTGCTTTCCAACACCAATATCTTTTATAAGTGTACGGGAGGGTTCGGTAAGCCCGACCATTTTAAGAAGGGAATCTGCTTTTGAGTGAGTTTCGTCCCAATTTACATTAAAATAGGTACCTCTCTCATTACCCAAAAACATATTTTCACCGATTGTAAGGTACGGTACCAGCGCTAATTCCTGGTGAATTATAACAATACCTTTATGCTCGCTGTCTTTTATTGTATTAAATTTACAAACACTACCATTGAAGAGGATATCTCCCGTGTAATCTCCATAAGGATAAATACCGCTCAGGACATTCATAAGCGTTGATTTGCCTGCGCCATTCTCGCCGACAAGCGCATGAATTTCGCCTTCTGTAATATCCAGATTAACGGAATCAAGAGCTACAACACCAGGAAATGTCTTGGTAATATTTCTCATTTCAAGAAGAGTTTTAGCCAATTTTTCCTCCAAGCATCATGAATAAAACGGACTTTTTTCATTTCCATTTTTGAAAAACAAGAGAACACTGTTTTTCAGTATTCTCTTGTTTAAAACACAGACAGACAGTAAGCCTGTCTGTCTGCGGGATTACATAAAGCTGTCAGCTTAGATTGCTAACTGTGCTTCGGTGTAGTACTTGCTGTCGATAAGAAGTTGTTTGTAGTTATCAACTGTTCCAAAAACAGGAGCGCAAAGGAATGAAGGAATAATTCCTGTTCCATTGTTGTATGTTTTGTTGTCATTGATCGGAACTTCTTTACCCTGCATAATAGCATTGGTCATATCAACAACCTGCTGTGCGAGAGTGCGTGTATCCTTGAAAATACTCATGCTCTGAAGACCTTTAAGCATGTTCTTTACAGATGCGATATCGCAGTCCTGACCTGTTAACAGGGGGAAATTGTCTTTTGTATAGCCTGCGCCTACAAGAGCATTGGTAACACCCTGTGCTGTTGAGTCATTGGAAGCCATAACTGCATCGAGTTTAACACCGTTAGGACCATAACCTACAGAAGTAATAATGTTTTCAAAGCGTTTCTGTGCTTCTTCTGTTGACCATGAAGGTGTTGCACACTGTGCGAATGATGTCTGTCCTGATTTAACAATGATTTTTCCGCTGTCCATATAAGGCTTCAGGATAGAAAGAGCACCGTTGAAGAAGAATCCGGCATTGTTGTCTCCGGGATCTCCAGTGATCAATTCGAAATTGAAAGGACCGGCTGCTGAATCAAGTTTTAAAGCGTCGCGGAGGTATTCACCCTGAATAACACCTACTTTAAAGTTATCGAAAGAAGCATAGTAAGATACTGCATCGCTGTTCATGATCAAGCGGTCATAAGCGATAACAGGAATCTTTTTTGCTTTAGCATCTTTGAGAACTTCAGTTAAAGAAGAACCGTCGATAGCAGCAATAACCAATACTTTGCATCCGCCGACGATCATGTTCTCAATCTGAGCAACCTGTGTCGGAATGTCGTTATCTCCAGCATACTGAAGATCAACTTTGTATCCGGCAGCTTCGAACTGAGCTTTCATGTTAGCTCCGTCCTGGTTCCATCTCTGAAGACTCTGAGTAGGCATAGAAACACCGATCTTTGCAACAGAAGCATCTGCACCTTTTTTGCAGCTTACCAAAGTTACAGAAGCAACCAAGGCGAGTGCAAGAAGTACACTCAAAAATTTTTTCATCAAATCCTCCTTTTGTTTGACTTTTATATAGGTCAATACAAATTACCAAAGCAAGAAAAAAAGTACGATACATACCCCTTTTATATTGTAAAGCATTAATTAAGATTTTACAAACTAATTTTTTCTTAACAGCAGTTTTAACAATAAAAAAGCAGGCAAGTTACTACTTTTAGAATCAAATGATACGCCTTTCTTATGGTAATAGATATAGGACAAAAGTCCTATTTTTTAGGGGCTTTCACCTAATTTCCTTATTTAACAATAATTTAATGGTGTGTTTAAACTCGTATAATAGTAAAGAGCTACTCTCCGTGTATGAAAACCTTGATTTCCTTAAACAAAGAATTATGTTCATTGAATGCAGAAACATGGACAATAGAACAAATGGCTTTACTATTAAACGAGTTTTTACCCCGGTTTTTCCCTAAAACAAGCACCTGCATTTTTTACAGGCAGTATTTGGATATGCCGTTTCAAATTACAGACAAGGAATATCCCGTACCGCTTGATGATGCCGTATCGGCGGTCTCAAATACCCGGGATTTTTCTATTATTGAACACAGTGCTGCAACGAATGAACTGCAGATTCTTTTTCCTTTCTTCTCTAAGAAAAAGCCTGTTGTAATTGCTGTCATAAGCATGAAAAAAAAGAAAATCAAAGAATATGAGGACAAAGCAAGAGAACTATTCCTCTTTCTCAAAGATCATTTTTCACACCTGAAACAGATACGAAAGCAATTTCTGCACCTCGAAACTGATATAGAATCAAGAAAATTTGATTCTCTGCGGAAGTTTTTATCCACAAAAAAGACTTTTAATCGTAAATACATTACAAAACACATTGTAAATCCGGCATCTAAAAGCCTCTGTACGAGCGACTTTGCGAATGTGTACAAAACTCAAACCGATAAAATCCTCTTTTGTTTAAGTGATATTACCAGTAATACTGCTATAAGACATGAAGCATTAACCCTAATTGATGCCTCTGTTACAATCCTTTCAAAGACTGATATTCCCTTCTCAAAGTATCTTGCAGTCCTTAACAATCTGCTGTGTGATAAACTTACCGCCTGCTATGTGTCAATCAGCTGCGCTCTCTATGATGAGAAAGAGCATATACTTGAACTATGCGGAGCCGGTTCATGCATAGCTTTACTATATCAGCATGATATAGGGGAAATAAAAAGATTTAATTACGGCGATCCGCTTGGAGCGCTTAGAGGTAATACTCCTGAAACCGTATCTATTCAAATATCTGCAGGAGATATTCTTTTTATCTGCAGCGACGGACTTGTTGATAATAAAAAAATTAACGGACAGGCATATGGCCTTGAGTTCATTCAAAACATACTGAACAAAAATTGCAGGCTTCCGGTTTTTGATCAGGCAGAAATGATCGAAAAAGCATACCTTGAAATACTGGATGAGGATGAATTATTTGATGATTGCTCATTTCAAATATGTAAATTTGAATAAGTAAAGAAGGAATACAAAAATGAAAAAAGAAATAATTTTTAAGCAGATTCCAAGTAAGCATCTATTAATCAGGTATTATTCTATGCAGATTGTGCAAACTCTGCCTATAAAGCAGATTCATGAGAAAAAGCTGCTTGAACAGCAGATATCAGAATTACTGCAGAATGCAATAATTCACGGAAATAAAAACCGGGAAGAATTAAACGTCAGCATCCGGTACGCTTTTAAAGAAAGTGTTTTTACCATTTTAATTAAGGATGAAGGAAACGGTTTCAACGAATTGGAACACTGGAATAAATGGAAAAAAAAGCGAACAGAATTAGAAGCAGCAGGTAAAACTGAGGAATTTGAATTATTTGCCGTTTATCAGAAACGGGGATCATATGCCTCTGAATATTCCGGAGGGACAGGGTTATTTTCAGCAGCAGAGTATTGGAATAAGGGCTTTATTTTTTCAAGCGAAGGAAACACCATAACTGCTTCAAAAAGTTTTTATCCTGATTTTATAGAAGATGAATATGCAGATGATTAATATATTGGAACAAATGAATACTCGAGGCGAAAGAATTCTAAAAATCTGCACAAACACCGCCTATGTACAGTTAAAGACTCCTGTTCATACTCTGGCACAACAGCTAACAGAAAACGCAATACCTTCTGCGGCAGTTCTGAATGAATCAGGAAAAGTCAGCGGCATTATAGTAAGCCGGACCTTATTTCAGCTCCTGGCAAAACCTTTTGGCAGAGATCTTCTTTTTCGAAAAACTGCACAAGAAGTCATGATAAAACCAAGAACCTTTCTCTATAATGAATATATCAATGAAATTCATGAACGTATAAAGGAAGATTTTTTACTTGATGAAATTCAGCATTATGTGCTTGTCGATACAAAGAAAAATTTCAAAGGTATTTTTTCTTCTAAAGATCTGCTTCTTCATATTGCATCAGTACAGCATCAGGAAACAATGATAACAGAAGGAATTCAGAAAAAAATGATACCTCCATTTTTATCATACGAAACTAACACTCTCCAGATTGTTGCCGCGTCAATTATGTCGCAGAGGATTGGAGGTGATTATTACTTCATAAAAGAGATAGATGAACAACAGACTTTTTTTTGCTTATGCGATATTTCCGGGAAAGGTCTAAGTGCAGCTTTAATTACAGCTGTCTTAGCAGGATTTATGGAAAGCCTAACCCATATTCCTAATTTGAGTTTTTTAGTTCAGAAGCTGAATGCTGTGATTCTTAAATCATGTTCACTGGAAAAATATGCTACCGGCATTTTCTGTATATACAATAAAAAGGATGAATCGATTGAGTATTGTGATATGGGACACGGATTGCTTTATGAAATTACCGATACCGAAATACTTCAGCTTCCTGAATCATCCGGCAATATTCCAATTGGAGTTATGAATCTTGATACAATAACGACACAAAAAGTACATATAAAACATAATACGGCCTATATGATTGTATCAGACGGTATTACAGAACAAAGAGATGAAAACTCGGCATTATTCCCGCTTAACAGAATAGTTTCAATCATGGAAAAAAATCAGGGAAACTTAAAAAAAGTAAAGATAGATTTCTTTGAGAATTATTTTTCATTCAAGAAAAAAACAATTCAACATGACGATGCTTCAATATTGATTGCATCTATAAAAAAAGCCCCATAGAAGAGCCCAGGTGGGCTACGGCACAAGAACAATCCGTCTACCGCTGCTTTCTTCCGAACCTGACGGAGTTTGACAGCTGTTCTTTGCATAGTACCTGGACTCATCCACAGGGCTTCCATACTTAAATAAAGCGGAGAGAGGGGGATTTGAACCCCCGGTACTGGTTAGAGCACACACGCTTTCCAAGCGTGCACCATCGACCACTCGGACATCTCTCCAAAAATAATAAAGGGCTTTAATAACACAATTAATTGAAGACCGGCAACAGCATATACAAAAAACGGAGAGAGGAGGATTCGCTTTCCGGTCGCAAACGTCCTGTTTGCTCTCTTCAAGCCGCCTCTGTTCCCTGCCGCGCACATCGTATGCGCTTTTCCTCGTATTCACTCGGCGGGAACTCCGTTTCGAATCCCTGCAAGATACAAAAAACGGAGAGAGGGGGATTCGAACCCCCGGTACCTTGCGGTACAACGGTTTTCGAGACCGCCCGATTCAACCGCTCTCGCATCTCTCCAGAAATCAAAAAAACGGGCATTAAGCCTTTCCGAGACTAAGAGGGTTCGAACCTCCGGCCTTCAGATCCGCAATCTGACGCTCTATCCAGCTGAGCTATAGTCTCATTAAAAAATGAAATGTACAAGAATGTACATTTTTACATAATACGGAGCAGGGGGGATTCGCTTTACACTCGCAAACTTCCTGTTTGCTCACTCCAAGCCGCCTCCGTTCCCTGTCGCTGTCATCCATGCCAGCTTTTCTTCGCATTCGCTCAGCGGGAACTCCGGATCGAATCCCGTCTTCACTACATACTACCTCTGACATTACAACATTTTTACATAATACGGAGCAGGGGGGATTCGAACCCCCGGTACCCTTTTGGGGCACAACTCCTTAGCAGGGAGCCCGATTCGGCCTCTCTCGCACCGCTCCAAAATACCAAGTTAAGATAAAAACATTTCAAACAACAACATATAACTACCCGATGATTGCCAAGAACGGCACCGGAACCGGCTAGTTAAACAGACGAGTATTTTCGAAGGGAAAAACTCGATAAGCTGGGGCAGCACGGATGCTGACACGCACATTCTGTACGCTCATCCTCGCACCTGCTCGGCGCAGCTCCATGTTCGAATCCCCATTATTGTATTAAACAAGTATTGAAATTCAAACGCTTTCTATTCATACGGAGCAGGGGGGATTCGCTTTATGTTCGCAAACTTCCTGTTTGCTCTCTTCAAGCCGCCTCTGTTCCCTACCGCTGTCATCCATGCCAGCTCTTCCTCTCTTTCGTTCGGCGGGAACTCCGTTTCGAATCCCCATCTTTTCAGAAAGCTAATACTGACATAATAACATATTTTCTAATACGGAGCAGGGGGGATTCGAACCCCCGGTACCTCTCGGCACAACGGTTTTCAAGACCGCCTCCTTAAACCGCTCGGACACCGCTCCAGTTGAAATGCTTGATAAATATACGTAATAAACCCGGTTTTGTCAAGAGAGCGTTAATGGAAGATATCAGAGCTTTTCTGTTTATTCGTATACTACGTTACCTTTATAAAATGTTTTACATATTATCCCAAATAATTTTTTTCCGGAAAGAGGAGTATACTTTCCCTTAGAAAAAAACTTTTCAGGTTGTACAGTATATGACTCATTCAAATCGACCAGAACGAGATCTGCATCCATTCCGGTTTTAATAAGCCCCTTGTTTAATCCTAAGCGGCGTGCAGGTTCTGCACTCATTAGTGTACTTAATCGTTTCAGATCCACTTTATTGCCCAGTACAAGAGTCGTGTAGCACAGTGAAAAAGCCGTTTCAATACCGGAAAAACCGCATGCCCCGTTTCTCTTGTCATCAAGGGTATGAGGCGCATGATCTGTACCGATCATTATGTTTTTTTCTTTTGCAAGCGCTTTAATCAATGCGTATCTGTCTTTATTTTTTCGTAAGGGCGGATTCACAAGCTCTTTATTCAAACCTTTCATTTCATACGATAAACAGGCGTGATGCGGAGTTATTTCACAGCTCACCTGCCCTTCATATCTTTCTTTCCGCTGAGCTTTAATAACAAACTGCAGCGATTTTTTTGTACTGCAGTGTGCTATATGAATAGGGCAATCTGTTTCAATGGCTAAGTCAAGATTTCTTTTTGTTGCTTCATCCTCTGCCTTTCTAAGAATTTTTTCAGCTTTCCTATAATTACCCTCATCGCGGAATTTTTTCGCAGCACTCACATATTCGTTTTTTTCACAGTGACAGGAAACGATAATTTTTTTTTGCGCACAGACGGACATTGCCAGTTTCATCACTTCACAGGACGCAACATCTTTTCCGTCTTCAGTAACAACAGGGACGCTGTCTTTAGAAAGCCCGTTAAGGTGATCAATTGATGAACCGTCGAAACGTTTTGTAATACTCACCGTCTGATAGACCTTTGCAGTTCCATTTGTTTCAGCCTTCTGCATGACTGATGCAGCTTCCTCCTGCGATGAAATTACAGGATTGGTATTCGGCATTAGAACAACCGTTGTGTATCCGCCAGCAGAAGCCGCCTTTAACCCCGAATCAAGATCTTCTTTTTCAGTTTGCCCCGGATACCTGAAATGCGCATGCATATCAATAAAGGAAGGAAGAAGCGCTTTGCCTCCGGCATTAATATGAAGTTCACAGGAGGCAATATCAGTATTGACGGCATCGGTAATTCCTGGGTTGTCTCCGCGGTAGAAAAAGATTTTTTCTATTTTGCCATTATCAATAATGATGCTTCCGCGCTCATCAGTTTTTTCATCGACTAAGCGTGCGTTAAAAATAAACGTTCTCATTACATTACTTCGCCTATTCCCGCGCGGTACAATTCGTCGCAGTATTCGCAGCAGTATTCCGCCCTCCGCTTATCCACCAGACGGAAGACGTGGGGTATGTATTTTTCTGTACTTGTTATGCAGCGGGGGTTTTTACACGTTATAACATTTTCAACGCGTTCAGGGAGCGACAGATTTATTTTTTTGGTAATTCGTTCTTCTACCACCACATTGACTGTAATATTCGGATCAATAAACCCAAGCACCGAATAGTCTATATTTATTATACTGTCGATTTTTATAATATCTTTGCGTCCATGCGTTTTTGAAGGAACGTTCATAATAAGAGCCACGCAGTAATCCGCCTTATCAAGACCGAGCCAGGAGAAAATACGGGGGCCGGAACCGGCGCGAATATGATCTATGACTAATCCGTTTTTAATTGTATCCACATTAAGCATTATAAGACTCCTTATATAGCACCTGTAAGTTTTGCAATCAATGCCATACGGGCATACATTCCGAATTTAACCTGTTTGAAGTAGGCTGCACGCGGATCATCGTCAACCTCAGGTGCAATTTCATTTACACGAGGAAGAGGGTGCAGAACTATCAGTGTTTTTTTCGCAAGCTTCATTTTTTCATTGTCCAGAATATAACTGTCCTTGAGCCTGATATAATCCTGCTCGTTAAAAAACCGTTCTTTTTGTACACGCGTCATATACAGAACATCAAGATCCCCTATCACATCCTCAAGTCTTTCTTCCGTTGTATACTCGATGCCTGACCGCTTAAAAACCTGACTGGTAATGTATTCAGGAATCTGAAGTTCATTGGGACTTATGAGAACAAATTTTATACGCTGATACCGGCTCATTGCTTTTGCAAGACTGTGAACCGTGCGTCCGAACTTCAAGTCGCCGCATAACCCGATGGTCAAATCGTTAAAACCGCCCTTAATCGATCTGATAGTTAATAAATCTGTTAAAGTCTGTGTTGGATGCTGATGCCCCCCATCGCCTGCATTTATAATGGGGACATCTGAATACTTTGAGGCAAGTAAAGCAGCTCCTTCTTTCGGATTTCTCATCGCAATTACATCTGTATATGATGCAACGGTTCGTATCGTGTCGGATAAGCTTTCGCCCTTTGTTGTCGAACTTGCAGATGCATCTGCAAATCCTAGAAAACTGCCTCCGAGGCGGAGCATAGCCGCTTCAAAAGAAAGACGGGTTCTGGTACTAGGCTCAAAAAAAAGCGTAGCAAGAATCTTTCCCCGGCAAACATCCGCAAATGCCCCCGGATCCACAAGAATCTGCTCCGCTAAAGAACAAATTTCATCAATTTCTTTAATGCTTAAATCCGCCGGCTCAATCAAATGCCTGCCTTTTAACATTCTTTAACCTCTCTATTTATGAAAATTCCAAATTGGAGCATTCTAGCATGATTCACTTCCCTAAAACAAGTCTGTATGAAATATTCTTCTGCTTCTTACCAGATCTGAGCGGCTGGTATACCCATTATGTAAAGGTTATAATTTTTTTGTGCTGTTTTCAAACGCATCAATCCTGTCTGCAGCGAAAGTACGCCGGAGACAAACATGATACCGCCGGTAAGGGCTCCGTATAATTGAATATCCTTAAAATCTTCAGCTCTGCCTGAGAGAGTTGTTACGAAATAGAAAACAGACATTCCTGCGACTAAACTCATACCCGAGGTTGATAAAACCTCGCCGGTCTTTTGAGATACTTTATAGAGAGGAATTATTTTCTCATTGTAGGGGCAGTCTGAAAAAACCTCTGCCGCCCTTTCATTGGTAAGGGGAATACCGTTTTGAATAAACTGATACCGGCTTACATCATTTTTTTGGTAAAAAACCAGTTTTGAGGAATCAATATCCTGTGCGGCAATCGAATAAAGAACTGCCGCCAGAATTATAAAGCTACATAATAATTTTTTCATACAAACCCCCGTATAAATACTAGCGTCAATAAATGCAGCTGTCAACATTGGACATATTCAGCGCCGAAGTAAAATATAATTATCCTTGTTTTTTAAACCGGTAATTGCTATACTTCCCTTATAATGGAAAGAAAAGTAATACCCCCGCGCAGTGAAGTGCGCAAAGACGATATGTGGGACCTAACGAGTCTATACAAAACAGATAACGAATGGGAGCAGGATTTAAAACAAATTGAACAGTTTGCACAGTCCCTGGAACAATTCAAAGGTAAAATAGCCGGAAGTTCGGAAAGCATGCTTCAGGCATTGAAAATTTACAGCAGACTCCAGGAAATATCTGAAAAAACCGGTTCCTATGCATTTTTATTAACTGCAGGCGATGCCGAAAATGCCGAGTATCAGAATAAACAGGGCCGGTACATGATGGTTTCTTCTTCTGCAGAAGAGAAAACGAGTTTCTTCATTCCGGAGATTCAGTCATTGAGCGAAGATGAATACAAAAAGCGTCTGCAGAACCCGGATTATAAAGATTTCTCTGTTTTTCTATCCAAACTTTTTCACCTGAAACCTTTCATATTATCAGAAAAAGAAGAGAGACTCTTCGCGCTTCAGATTGAATCCAATCAGACAGCCAGAAAGACATTCTCAATGCTTACCAATGTTGATATTGATTACGGCACAGTAAATACTGATAATGGTGAAGAACCTCTGAGTCAGTCTACATGGTCTGTTTTTATGGAAAGTCCGGACCGCAGCATACGAAAAGAAGCATATGAGAAATTCTACAAAGCCTTTGATTCCCATAAAAACACTATATCAAGTCTGTATACCGGCAGCGTGAATCTGGATATTTATCACTCAAGGGCAAGAGGATATTCTTCATCGCTGGAAGCCGCTCTGTATCCCGATAAAGTATCTATAGATGTGTATAACAACGTAATTAATACCATAAGAAATAATTTAGCACCGCTTCATAAGTATTATTCCCTGCGGAAAAAGGTTTTAAAACTCGATGAGCTGCGTCATTATGATGTCTATGTTCCCCTTGTCCAATCAGTGAAAAAAATAACTCCTTACCACGAGGCAGTTGACTTGCTCCGAGATGCGCTCGCTCCGCTGGGCAAAGAATACACTCAAACTTTATGCAAAGGATTATGTTCCGGATGGGTCGATAAATACGAAAATAAAGGAAAACGGAGCGGAGCTTTCTCTGCAGGAGCCTACACAGGATACCCTTATATTTTAATGAATTACAAAGAAGATGTACTGCGCGATGTATTTACACTTGCCCATGAGGGAGGGCATTCAATGCATTCGTATTATTCTGCTGCATCGAATACTTTTCTTAATTACAGCTATACCATTTTTGAGGCGGAAGTAGCTTCAACTTTTAATGAGGACTTACTTTTTCATTATCTTTTCACGAATTCTGCCGATAATGAAATGAAGGCATATTTATTGAGCATCCGGGCATCAGATATACTTGCCACGCTGTACAGGCAGACTATGTTTGCTGAATATGAAAAAAGAACACATGAGCTCGTAGAGTCAGGTGTTCCGCTTTCTGCAGATGTACTTCGCAGCGAGTATAAAAAGCTCTTAGAAGCGTATTTCGGACCTGAAATGGTTTTTGAAAAAGAAAGCGACTTGGAGGGATTACGAATACCTCATTTTTATAATGCGTTTTATGTGTATAAATATGCGACAGGTATTTCGGCATCCCTGGCATTATCAAAGCGGGTTCGGGAAGGTTCTAAAATAGAGAGAGAGGAATATTTTCAATTTCTCCGTTCAGGCGGATCGCGTTACCCGATGGAATCGTTGAAACTCGCCGGAGTGAACATGGAATCTGAAGATCCTGTTCTCGCAGCTGTAAAAACCTTCTCAAATATTGTTGACGAGCTTGAAAAAATATTATAAGCGGGTCACAATTAAAGGTAATGGAAAAATTTGACTTTTTTATTCTTTAAAGCCTTTTTTTTCATGTACAAAGTATGGTATACTTTTAAAATATTATGTGGAGTAGTGTTGAAATGACATCTGTTACAGATTTTGTATCACTTCCGAAAGTTGATGCACACAACCATTTAAATTTGGGCATGAGATATGCCTCATATGTACCGTGGGCCGGATTTTATATTCCCGATTTTCCGAGAAAGATGAGCGGACTTGAGGAAATGCATGATGTTATCGGTATGTATACAAGAACAAGAACAAGAACTGCAAAAGATGCACAAGACTTAATAACCCTTTCAATACAGGATGCGATAGCAGACGGTGTTACCGTTCTTGAGGGAAGTGTCGACATAAGCTTCGTACATCACTGCAGCAACAGCATAGATTCATTTCTTGTCATGATTGAAAAATTATTATCAAAGTTTTCTAATTCAATTACGTTCCTGCCGGAACTTGGAATGGGGAAAACATTTGATAAAGCTAAGATAAAAAAATGGGCTCCTGCATGCATGGAAAGCGGTTTATTTAAGAGTATAGATTTATACGGCCCTGAAGTAATGGAAGGGATTGATGAATTTAAAGATATTTTCGATAAAGCATCAAAACTGGGAATTAAAAAGAAGGCCCATGTCGGAGAGTTTTCCGATGCAAAGTCTGTTCACGATTTTGTTGACTATTTTGACCTTGATGAAGTACAGCATGGTATAGGGGCTGCCCAGGATGAAAAGGTCATGGAGTTTTTAAAAAAACGCGATATACGGCTTAATATAACCCCCGCAAGCAATGTCATGCTTTCGGCAGTTCCGTCTCTTGATCAGCATCCCATAAAAAAACTTGTAGAAGCGGGAATTAGAGTTACTATTGCGACCGATGACCTGCTGTTTTTTAATAAATCTGTAAGCGAACAATGTGCGGATCTTGTTAATGCAGGAGTTTTTACAAAACAGGAAGTAGTCGATTTACTTTCAAAGTCCGTAAGCGATTACACATAATTATTTTAAATACATCATCAAAAGCATTACATCAGAGGGACGAATACCGGATATTCTCCCGGCCTGCCCGAGTGTTAAAGGGCGTATTTTTTCCAGTTTCTGCCTTGATTCATTGGATAATCCCGTAATTCTTGAATAATCAAAATTTTCTGCTATCTGATAATTTTCCATCTTCTTGAGCTTTTCAACCCTTTTATCCTGCTTTTCTATATAGTGCTCATATTTATAATCAATTTGTGCCGCTTCCCATAAATCTCTATCAAAACCGGGATTTTCAGAGTGCGGTTTTTTCTTTAACAGTTCCCGTATTTCTTTTTTTGCTTCAATCTTCCTGCAGACCCTATCATATTGTTCCTTAGATTTTAATCCTACTTTATAACCCTTTTCGCATAAACGCTCATCGGCAGTATCGTGACGAAGATTCATACGGTATTCCGCCCGGGCAGTAAACATTCTGTAAGGTTCTTTTGTGCCGAGTGTTACAAGATCATCAATCAGCACACCTATATAGGCTTCACTTCTCGATAAGGTAAGGGGCTCATAATCAACAGAAGTATTCAGCAGCGATTTTGAACGCAAAGCGGCATTTATACCTGCGACCAGTCCCTGCCCAGCAGCTTCTTCGTAACCGGATGTTCCGTTAATCTGCCCTGCTGAGAATAAGCCTTTAACGAGCTTCGTTTCAAGCGAAGGATACAGCTGTATGGGATCCAGATAATCGTACTCGACCGCATACCCGGGTCTTGTCACAACAGCATGTTCAAAGCCGTTCAGCGTGCGTAAAAAAGCATCCTGTACTTCTTCCGGTAAGGAAGAGGAAAAACCGTTCAAATACATCTCATCGGTATCTAAACTTTCTGGTTCAACAAAAAGCTGATGCCTTTCCCGCTCCGCGAAACGTACAACCTTATCTTCAATAGAAGGGCAGTACCTCGGACCTACACCGCTGATCTTTCCGCCGAAAAGAGGCGAACGGTGAATATTGTCGCGGATAATCTTATGAGTGTGCTCATTGGTATAAACCAGATGACAGGGAACCATGGGACGGTCTATTGTATATCTGTCAAAAGAAAAGGGAAATACTTCTTTATCTCCATCCTGGATTTCCATCTTGGAAAAATCGATTGAGCATTTTAAAATACGGGGAGGAGTACCTGTTTTTAATCTTCCGACGGTAAAACCAAGTCTTTTTAGCGCACTAGTTAAACCGTATGCTCCGCCCTCGCCTAAACGCCCGTTAGGAGCATCAAATTCACCAATAAATATTTTACCGCCTAAAAAAGTTCCAGTGGTAAGAACAGCTGCTTTTACCGGAATTGTGCGGCCCCTTTCTGTTACGAGTGCGGAAATACATTCATGGCCGGATTGTTCATCAGGTATAGTTTTAATATCAACAATTGTATCCTGCAGTAATGATAAATTTTCCTGAGTCTCCAAAACGCGCCTGGCCAGGGACGAATACAGAATTTTATCAGCCTGTGATCTGGGAGCCTGAACAGCAGGTCCCCTGCTCTTATTCAGCATACGGAACTGAATCATCGATTTGTCTATAATATGCGCCATCTCTCCGCCGAGAGCGTCAATTTCACGCACAATATTACCTTTGGAAATTCCTCCAATTGAAGGATTACAGGAAAGTCTGCCGATTGCATCTATTGATTGAGTAATAAGAATTGTTTTTAAAGACATCCGGGAAGAGGCGAGTGCTGCCTCAATTCCTGCGTGACCGCCGCCTACAACAGCGACATCAAAAGAATCATAGTATCCGCTCATTTCCATGTATTATAATTTTTTATTTCATCTTTGAATAGGGTTTGGAAGTAAAAGATTAAAACGATACATCTTCTTCCTGTGCGGAAGTATCTGCTGAAAACCCAGCCCCTGTACCCGACTCGCTATCTGTGTCCGAAGGAAGTTTATCAGTCTCACCGGAAAGTACAGTAAGATCGCTACCGGCATCCTCAAAAGTTGTAAATTTTTGAACACGATTGTCCATCTCAATACCAATTTTAGAAAGGTTTTGAACAACCTCAGATGCAGATTCCGAAACAGATTTTAATGTTCCTGTATTACTGATAATAGACTGCATTTTTTCGAGAACTGAACTGCTTATAGCATCAACCTGACGCATTTCTTCTGAAATATTTGTTGATCTATTAGAAATTTCTTTTGAACTCGTATCAATTACATCTGATATTTCCTTTACCAGAATCATATTCTGCATTAAGCCTTCACTTCTGCCGGTTGTATCAGTCAACGCATCAGTAATGCGGTCAACTGCTTTACTGACCTGTTTGATGGTAGTATCAATTTTTTCAAAAGCTTCGTTAGTCTCAGTACTGCCTTCCCTGGCGCTCTTTATGAGAGAAATTATCCCGGTAACGAAAGATGATATTTCATTTGAACCCTCGGATGAAGCTTCCGCTAATTTTCTTATTTCTTCAGCGACAACGGCGAATCCGCGTCCGACATCTCCTGCATGAGCAGCCTCAATTTCCGCATTCATAGCCAGAATATTGGTCTGTCCTGCAATTTGATCAATAATATCGACCATTTCTTCAATTTTGTAGGCCTGTGTTTCAATATCCTGAATTCTTTCCTCAGATACAGCCAGTGCTTCACGTCCTGAAACAGAAAGCTCAACAAGCTGGACAGAATTAAGATTTGTTTTTTCTGCAACACTATGCAGTTCGGAAATATTTTTAACCATCGCCGTCAGCGCTTCAATGGAGTTTTCGATCATCATAACCTGGGTTGTTATTTGACTTGCAAGCATATCAATATCTGCACATATAGCAGATGATAAACTGTCTGTACTGTCTATATTCTCGTGAAGTTTTTTAAAGGACGAATTAACCCCGTCAACAGAATCATTTGTATCCTTTAATACAAAACCAATCTGTGTAATAATTTCTTTTACATTATCTCTTGCAAGTTTATTCTGTACAGAACCTGTTTTAATCTGCCGGAAAGAGTTTTCCAGCAGAACGATAAATTCATTAAGCTTTCGAGCCAAATCCTGAAGCTCGTCCTTAGTAGTCTCGGGGAATTTAACAGTAAGATTGCCTGTATACAAAGTTTCCACACTGGAACTTAAACTGTTTATTGACTTTTTTACAGATTTAGAAATTAATAAAGAAATTATGAGAGCCCCGATCATCAACACAGCCACAATAGCAGCTGTTATAATAAGAGCTTTCTGATTAAGCTCGGCAATCTTTTCATCTATAATAATTGTCTGATCATCAATTTCCTCTATTGCTATTTCAATATATTGATTAACAAACCTTACTGACTTAAAGAATTTATTAACACTAAATTCCAATGCAAAACTTGGATAAGATTCATTTCTATACAATTCAAGAGGAGACATTTTATCGTAATTTACGGTAAATTCCTGGGCATTTTTAACAAGATCATCATAATCAACCTTTAATGTCTCATACGACTCAAATGTTTTTTTCGCAATACCAACTATTTTCTTTACAGCTTCATCAATTGCAGGATCACTATTGCGTAATGCAGAAAGCGAGTTTACCGTAGAAAAAGCATTTTGCAGTGTATTTGGGATTTCATCCATTAGAGGTTTAATATTAACAAGATTTTCAGTAATTGAGCGGCTTGAAATTTTTACAACATCCGAAAGGGCATCCGAAACTGATAATAATTTATTTCGTTCTGATTCAATCTGATTTACAGGCATTAACATCGCAAAATAAATTAAACACGCTAACGTAAACATGAAGAATATAAAAAAAACTACTATGTTTAGTCTTGTCCGTATTTTCAAGTAAAATACTCCTTAGGCACAAACTAACTCTTCACAATAAAACTATATCATTAAAGTATTAAAAAAGCTACCAAGTGTATGTAACTAAATTACATATAAAACCCGATATATTGTAACCTTTATTCCGTTCCTGTTAGTTTCCTAACGGTTGAACGTTGCATTTACTCTGCACACTCAATCTTATAAGACGTAGTCCCTGCCCGGCAACGGAGCTGCCGCTCCTGCTTCCTTACGTAAACGTGCGCAGCACGTTTACTACATCAGTTTTGCTAGAAAGATACCAAGTCATTGAAGTAGAGTTTCAGGTGAAAGATACCTTGTCCTTGAAATAAGCCACGCAAAACTGATAGGAAGCTTTAGGCTCATTTTTTATGTAAACGCCTCAGGCATTTAAATAAAAAAAAGCCTGGCAGC
>JAEWSQ010000009.1 GCA_023398165.1 Spirochaetota bacterium
ATGAGGCTTCTTCTCCTTTAACGTGGTGTGGTTACCAACATTTTAAGGTTTTGAAGCCTCTTTTCATATGCCTAAAAGCGGAAATTCTTCGCCGGCATTTTTAGGAAGTTTATCACCGGCAATGACACATAACAGAAAGGAACAATGGAAAATGCAATGTTTGGTCCAAGATGACTCAGGTCTTCAAGATTATTAAGCATTGCTATCCATCCAATAAAAGTGATAAAAGCTGAACTTAAAAACAACAGTTTGTTCAAAAATGCAAAAGATGCACTTGCTCTTTTTAATTCACTATAAGAACTCTGTTTCTTAAATATTATGATACTAAATGCTTTTGAAAAATCAGATGCATACCCGGATATAACAAACATAGGAACTACAAAAGCAATTAATCCCAACATAGAAGGAATACTAATTACACCGCCGATTGTTCCACCGCTTGTCAGTATCATTAAAATAAAACCTTCGAAAAAAAGTAATCCGCCAAGAAAAATTGAAATTATTTTTTTTTGCTGAAAAATAAGTAACATTACCAATAAAACCGCAAACAATAAAAATAAACCATAAAATACAAAATCCATATTCATACCGTAACCGTCAAATGAACCGCATCTTTTAATCTGAAACAAGAGCCAGTATACTGCATCTTCAGAAAAGGAGAAACAGTATGGCACAAAGAAGAACACACGATTGGGCATCATTATTTGAAGAACAAAAGAACAGCGGGAAAACGGCAGCTCAGTTTTGCGAAGAAAAAAAGATACACCAAAATCTTTGGTACAAACACAAACAAAAAATGAAACCCTGCTTTATTGAAATTTCTAATAAAGTAGAAAAACCGAAACATGAAGGAATACAAATTATAACACACGATTTTGAAATCAAGATCAAAGCCGGCTGTAGTAATGAAAAACTTTTATCGCTCATCAAATGCTTAGGAATGAATCATGCTGTATGATGTATCAAAGGTACGAATATTTATCAGGCCGGGACATACCGATTTGCGAAAAGCAATAAACGGGTTATCAATTCTTATACAGGAAGAGATGGAAAGCGATCCGTTTTCAGGAAGTTTATATTTGTTCTGCAATAAAGATAAACGCCTTTTGAAAATAATCTACTGGGATAAAAACGGTTTCTGTTTGTGGCAGAAACGACTTGAGAAACACAAGTTCCCATGGCCAAGTACAGAAGAGGACGTACTGGAAATAGATTATGATAAAATACAAATGCTGCTCAAGGGTATTGATTTTTGGAATGCCCATACAGCTCTTGCATATAAATCGGTAGTGTAGCAAAAAGAGGAATTTACATTATTCTTAAAACCTGATAAAATTCTTTTGTGAACATAGCAACATTACCATGTGAAGTACAACAATACATTCACAATCTTGAAAGTGAAAAGAATACCCTAGAAGTAAAGTATCAGCTGCTTGAAGAGAAATATAAACTCGTTCTGTTCCAGAAGTTCTGTAAAAAAGCAGAAACAGTACCCGCGGAACAGCTTGGGCTTTTTGAAGAAGAAGTTTCGGAACAACCTGATACAACAGAAACGAAAGATGAGACCGTCACCATAAAATCGTACACGAGAAAAAAGACGGGAAGAAAAGCAATTGACGAATCACTTCCACGACAAATCGTTATGCATGATATCAGTGATGAGGAAAAGATTTGCGCATGCGGCTGTTCTCTAAAATGCATCGGAGAAGAGACGAGCGAGAAGCTCAATGTAATTCCTGAACATATATGGGTTGAAAAACACGTCCGGCCAAAATATGCCTGTCCTTCCTGTGAGGGCACTGCCGATGAAGATAGTCCTGCAGTAAAGATTGCACCAGTAGAAAAATCGATTCTTCCTAAAAGCATTGCAACACCGGGACTCTTATCGTTCATACTGGTAAATAAGTTTGTTGATCATCTTCCGTATTACAGACAGGAACAACGATTTGAGCGAATCGGTGTACATATCAGCAGACAGGATATGTGCAACTGGCAGATAAAAGCAATGACAGCCCTTGACCCTTTATTCTCCCTTCTCAAAAACCACATGAAAAGCGGAACCGTACTGAACATGGATGAGACGACGGTTCAGGTTATGAATGAAGAAGGCCGTGACGATACAAAAAAGTCATACATGTGGCTTTGCACAGGCGGAGCTGAAGGCAGGAAGGTATTCTGGTATGAATACAAACCGACGCGGGCATCTTCTCATATTCATGGATTTCTTGAAGGGTTTTCAGGGTACCTCCAGACAGACGGATATCAGGCGTATGAAACTGCGGTGCGGGGGCACCCTGATATTACGCATGTCGGCTGCTTTGCCCATGCGAGGCGAAAGTTTTATGAAGCGTCGAAAGGATCAAAAAATCCGGCAAGTCCGATGGAGGGAATCAAGTGGATAAAGAAACTGTACGATGTTGAAGATCGATTACGGCTTAAATATCCTGATACGAATGATTTTTTAATGCACCGGAGAAATGAAACCGAGCCTATTCTCTCGGGATTTAAATCCTGGCTTGATAAAAAAGCATTACATACTGCGCCGAAAAGTCTCATGGGAAAGGCTGTTTTTTATACACTCGGCCAATGGGATAAACTTATAGTCTACCTTGACCACGAAGATTTAACACCTGATAATAACATTAGTGAAAATGCTATTCGTCCGTTTGTTGTCGGCAGGAAGAACTGGCTTTTTTCAGGAAGCCCGACAGGAGCCGAAACCTCATCGAAGGTTTATACGCTGGTGGAAACGGCAAAACACTGTAATGTGAATCTGCATGACTACTTGCGAATTGTTTTTGAAAAAGCGCCGAATGCAGAAACAGAGGAGGATTGGAGTAAGCTGCTTCCTTGGAACTTCTTACAGGTTGGCGGGTAGTTTATTTGACGGTTAC
>JAEWSQ010000030.1 GCA_023398165.1 Spirochaetota bacterium
ATGTTATGGAGCATAGGATACTGAGCAATTGCCATATTCGGAGAAATAACAATTTTTACAAGGAGCGCATGATTAGTATCCCCGTATTTTTTCCCGACTTCTTTTGCAAAAAGCTCAAAGTGTTTAGAAAGGTCTTTTTCATAACTTATCTCAGTTATATCATCTGCTATACTTCCGTCAAAGACAAGCCCGGGAAGAACAGGAAGAGTCATTTCTGCAAGATCCAAAGCAAGTCTTGCTCTTATACCGAATAAATCTCTGTCAGCAGATTTTGCTACAGAAACTTTTTGTGAAAAATAGTGTATATGTTTTTTATCAAAAGCCATGTATTACTCCTCAAATCTTAAAACAAGCGCAGAATTGTGCCCGGTGCACCCTGAAGAAATGCTTCAAACATATTGCTTGCACCCTGTGTAAAATAACGTTTAAGCTTTGCAACATCCTGAATATTCTCGCCTACAACAACGAACTGTATACAGCTGCCGTGCTTTACCTTTCCCCATTTAAATAATGAGTTAATATCAGTTATGCGCTCTCCGTCATAATACACAAAGATTTGAAGATCGGGATATTTACTCTGATAACTTGCAATAATCCGCTTCCAAGCTTCCACATTGCCGTTATGAAAAAGTTCATTCGTAACTTGAACTGAAATCATCGGAGTCATTTTTCGAAGGGAAGGATTACCTGCGGGAATTGCACTCTGTTTTGCCGGTGCGGGTGCCGGAGAAGCGGCTTTCACAGGAGCCTTCCCGGTTATTGATGATTTTGCAGCAGGCTTCTGTGCAGCTCCCTTCTGCTGTGAAAATGAGAACGAGGCTTGAGCTTTCGGAGCAGGTTTTGATGATGCCGGAACAGCGGCTTTTTTCACCGCTTTCTTCTCTTTTGCCGGTTCAGTCTTTGTTGAAGCCTTTGCTTTTTTATAACCGTATGAACCTTTGAGCATAGATTCTGTTGCTTTTGCGGTTTTACCGTTAACAAGATCGAGAGCCTTTGACAAAAGGGTTCCGCAGACTTCATCGGCCTCTTTTTTACCCATGTAGCCCGCATACACTACAATAAGCTCATTCTTTCGAAAATCAGACATAAACTCTTTATGGTCAGGATTTTTCGGATTAATTATTTGAACGCCGAGATCCGGATGATGGTACGCCATAACTACATCTGCGCATTTCCATTTCGAAAACTCGGTACATATTTTATCGGGGTCAACGACGGAAGCTTTTAAATTCTGTGAGACTGCTCTATAATTCCACTTTTTCACAAGAATGTCATACACGATTGATGCAGAGTGAGATTCTGCAAATTCTTTTTTAACAATAAGACTCGTAATCTTATCAGCAATATTTTCTCCTGACTGCTCACATTTTAGTAACTGGTCAATATTGTTTCCCAACTGCTTCACGGACTCCCGCATAGTTCCTCCTGATTCATACTAAAGAAAAAAGGTGCGAAGAAACTGTTTAACAGCAACTCCGCACCACAATTATAACACCAAATTAGTTATTTTCCCCGCCCTCTTCGTGTTTTTCCGCTGTCTACAACACCTTTTTTAGATGCTGTTTTACGGGCAGCGGGTTTAGGTCCGCGCTTAGGTTTTTCAGCAGACTGTGCAGGAGGCAGCGCTTCCTGATTTATTTCTGCTAAAAGATCATTGGCAGGAGAAGCGTTCTCTTCAGCTTCAGGAGGTGCAAATGACTGTGAAAGATCCACACGTACTGTTGAACGGCGTCTTGAGAATGAAGCAAATGCCGCATCCTGGAAACCTTTCGATACACTGTGCAGGAACTCATTAAGCACATTTGCCATGCCGTCAAGAGTAGCTTTCTTTCTCTTAATTGAAGTAATATCCATATCCATTAATAGACCGGGCTGAATATGGAAAGGATTAATCATGTAGTCAAATTTATTGAATTCTGTTTCGAGGAAACTTAAGCGTTCTTCCATAACACGGCGTTCAATAGGATACTGATAATCATACATGCTCTTTAATTTATTGCGCATAATAATGAGCTTGCTTCTGATCTTGTCCTTCTCATAAAGGAAGGTCTGATTCATCTTCTCAATTTCAGTTTCCTGCGGTTTTACGAAAGAAATTTCGTCCCATACCTTTGCAGT
Organism: Spirochaetota bacterium; assembly: GCA_023398165.1. GTDB lineage: Bacteria > Spirochaetota > Spirochaetia > Treponematales > Treponemataceae > JAAZLA01. Next base: position 2,119 of record JAEWSQ010000030.1, read on the forward strand.
ATCTTCATATACAGGATCGCCTGACTTTGACTTATAGCGTGATACAATCTTTCTCTTATATGCATTGGCAAGATCTTCGAAGTCAGCAATTCTCTTAAAGCGTTTTGCATCATCATAATCAGTATGCAGAACGTCCCAAAGGTGTTCAACTTCAGTGGCAAAACTTGCAAGCTGTACTCTGTATGCTTCGCGCTCGTTTATGAGCTGGGCATTGTCGTAGTACTTAAGTTTAATCTGATAGCGTTCATCGGGAAGATGTGCGGAATCGGTGTCCTCATACTCGCGAAGTATGAGTTCACGGGCATTTTTAAGGTTTTCAATATACTGATACCCCATCTTTGAGGTATCTAATATAGAAGTAAGAGAGTTTATCGCCGTGTTAAAACCGCGGTTGCGGATATTTTCAATATCGACAATCTTTTTCAGGTTTTCACGGATATTCAGCTGATCGAAGGTATTCGGATCAATTTCCGCACGGAGATCAGAGATTCTATCCATGAGTTCTTTTGCAATAATCTGATAGCGGCGGCTCTTAGGATTATCAGTATTATCATCGGTTAATTCGGGAACCTTTGACATCTTTGCAAATACCAGTTCACCGTCGGTCATTTCATCAAGACCTTCGTCAATTCTCTGGTTTTTAATATTTTCAATCTCTTTTTCAAGTGTATCAGTTATGTGTTTTGAGAGCAGATCCTTAATCAAGTACTCTACCGTTACCTGATAATGGAAAATAGGGCTGATAAGTTCTGAATCGAGAATGTTAATAGAAAGTTTTACGTCGGTTACTGTCTTGGGTTTGTAAATATTGTCTTTAAAAGCGCACTTTACAATCGAGTATGCATTTTCACCGCGTACGAATGCACCCACATCAGTTTTCTGGCGCAAAAGGGAGTTGGTCAGTGTTTCAAGATCATTAACTCCGCGCTGAATGTGTCCCTGCAAGTGGCCGTACATATTTACAACGGACTTTTCAATTTCACCGGTATTAAACTTATCCGCACCGCCGACATCTTCGAGCAATGCTGCTATCTCTTTCGGAGTATAGCGGTTAAGAACCTTCATTTCTTCTTTATCTATGAAGTTTCTAACCTTTTTAACCATTTCATCTTCTGTTGTTACAACATAGCGGTTAAACATATTCTGATAGTTCTGGTTAAAATAGTTATAAAGTTTTTCTTTAAGACCGCCCATAATATCGAGCTGATTTAATACTTCATCCGGCAGTTTGGCTGTTACATGACTTAATATTTTATTTGCTTCTTCTTCAAGCAGATTGTTAACTTCGGCCTGCTGATCTCGGTATTCCTGAGCAAGCGAGTTTCTAGAACCTACAGCACTGGGGGTTGTCGGATCAAATACGTTTGGACTCTTACGAATATCAATACTTCCCATAATATCTCCTTAGGAATTCATCCTTCTACTAAACTCTACAACACTAATTATAAACATAGTTTTAAGAATGTAAAGCATTTTTTTTTTTTTGTATTAAAAAACGGCATTGTGTGTTATAGTAATAGGAGGATTAGCAAGGAGGTAAACAGTTATGAAAAAAAAGGCTCTTTCGGCTTGTATAGTGCTGCTGCTTTTACCATTACTGCCCTCTGCGGAAAGAACAACTCCCCTTGATCTGCATATTGTAATAGATAAATCCCTTTCTATGGAAGAAAGCGGTGCATTTTCTGATATTAAGGAATGGCTGACAGGAACATTTATAGATAATTATCTTATTCAGGGCGACACTGTCCATATTTATTTTTTTTATGGAGAAACAAAGAAGGTATACTCATCAACACTTTCCGGTCAGGCCGATTTTACACAACTTAAAAATGCTGTACTTGAAAGCCGTGCCGACGGTGTGTTTACCGATATTGGAATGGCATTGGATTCAGTAAAGAAGAATAGTAAGAATTCCCAGTCATCCGGAACAAAGATTGCGTTAATTCTCACCGATCTCATACAGGAAGCTCCGTACGGCTCAAAATATGCCGGTACGTATTACGATTTTGCCCAGAGATATTTAACAGGCGACCGTATAATAAGTCATATGACCGACGGAAGCACCTCTGCTTATTCTCAAAAAGGGAACAAACCTCTGTGGTATGAGGTAACAGTACAAATTGAAGAACTTAAAACTATAGAAGAAAGAGCTCAAAATATATATACTACAATTAAAAATACTACAAAAGAGCCTCTTTATCTGGCTCAAAACCGGAATTTATGAAACGCAATATTACCATACTACTTTTTTTTCTTACGGCAGCGCTCCTGCTTTTTTTGTTTTTAGGCAGGGGAATTTTTGTTACAAAAGATACTTCCACAGTAAGAGCCAGAACAATTGTACCTTCCGCAGAATCCGGGGAAAAGTCATCTGCAGACAAACAGTCTTCCGCATCGGAGGACGCTTCCCTTACGTCGCTGATTCCTCTTTTCGTCGATGAAATTATGATTAATGCAATTAGTTTTGATTTTAACAGCGACGGATATGAAGATCAGGTCGTTGCGGTAAAAAAGGCAAATAATCCTTATATTATTGTTGTAACAGGGTTATATAATCCCTCGAAAATGATCTATGAACGGTTTTTCCAGTACCAGACAAAGGTTTCGCAGTCTAAAACGTTTTCATTGTCGGTACTCGACCTGACTGGAACTCAGCAGAATAATCTAATATACACTGGTTTCACCGATTCCAATGAGTCTGTGCTTGAAGCATTTTCTCTAGCTCCGAATCCTGCGGGATACGAACTAAAACAGCTTATTTCACTGTATTCCGAAGGCACTATCCTTATTCAGCAGCCTCAAGCTAAAGAGGGGGATGTCTTCGCTGATACAGAAATTGTAACCTATCCAATCATGGTATACAGCACGGAAGTCACTGAGAACAGCGACACTTTTGATCAGCTTCAAACGGTATATATGTGGGACGAGAGTAGTGCTTCATATAAGAAAGGTACGGAAACAAGGGTACCGGGGAAAAAAATTGAAGCAAAAGAACTGTCAAAGATTCAAGACGGTACTATTGAAAGTTTTGCCGGTTTTCTAAACGGACTGTGGTCATTAACGGCTCAAAACGGTGTTACATCTCAATTTCTCTTCTTTGATTATAACGCAAAGGAAATAATTTTTTCCCAGGAAAGCACTCAGGAAGTATATACATGGGTAAACAGCACGCTCAGACGGAACGGAGTCTATCTTTCTACGGTTAATACCTCTATTTCCAACCTTACCAGATACTTTGATATTTCCCTTGTTTCACTCGATGAGATTAAAATCAAGATTAATGACGATTTAGGAATGGTTATAAGTTCAGATACTCAGTGGGATGGTGTCTATAAAAAAGTTCAGGAGAAGAGCTTAAACGGTGCATCTTCCGGCAATGCTGATATTCTTTCACTTCTTGAAACAAATGAGAGCTGGCAGTTAATGGATAATGAAAATATTACCTTTTCCAAGGGCAGGTATATTTTCTCTTCAGGCTCTGTCACAGAAACCGGTTCATATTCACAAAAAACGGTAAATTCAAATATTCTATTACAGATGAGATCGGACTTGAAAACATCACTTTTTGAAGGTTTCTATGCCATTGAGACCAAGGATTCTGCACTGTATCTGCAGCCGGTTAGAGTAACAGCCGACGGGGTTATTTCGCCTTCCGGTACCGCGGTAAAACTGGAAAAACAAAAGAATTTATAACTACTTAAATACAGGATAACATTCAAAGCCTGCATTTTTAAGCTTAGCACCGGCATCGCCGGCTGAATTCTCAGCAACGATGACTGCATAATATGTCGTACCGCTTTGTCTGACTTCTTCCTTTATTGAAGGTGTAAATCCCGCCTTTGTCAGCCTGTCTATAAGTTCCTGGGCATTTTCCCGGTTTCGGAAAAAACCCAGCTGATAATGAAGGATTATTGACTCTGCTTCTGAACCGTAAGTCTCCTGAACAGGAGGCCGATCAGTTTTTTCCTCCGGCACACTTTCATAGACAGCAGTTTTACGCGGAACAAAATACCAGAAGGGAGAAGGCATAAGCTGTATCTTTCCCTGAACTACCGCAGTTTCCATTGATGAGGAGTACTCATTAACAAGTCTGCTGCTGTAGGTGTTATTACCGGTAAGATACCAGAGCGTTAATAAAATAGAGCTCTGAACTGCTTCCATGCCCTTCATATCAACATACGAGGAAAGGATTACAAGAGGTTCATGAAGAGATTCTTCATCTGAAATTTTTGACAGCCAGCTCCACACGGCATAAAGTTTTATTTTGGAAGCGATCTCCTGAGATACTGAATTTTTTGCAACTGAAGCGAGATAGGTATCTGCAAGCTGTTCGTCTCCGAATGATAATGCACAGCGTGCAGCCTGAACCAGTAAGGAAGAAGAGCTTTCGGAAGCAGCTGAAGCGGCAAGCGCTGCCGCTCTTTCATAGTTTTTAGCCGCAGTCTCATAGAATCCGGCATTTTCATGAATAGAAGCCGAAACTATTAGTAAGTCGCGTTTATCCTGTACGTCCTGTGATGCGTTTATCTGTTTCTCAAGATATTCAAGCGCATCCGATATTTCTTTTTCTTTAAGAGAATCAACTATTTTTTGGACTTCTGAAGAATACGAAAACAATGACAGCGGGATGAGAAGAATCGAGATTATTACAGCAATACAGCGTTTTATCACTTTTGTCCGGGATCGGTATAAACCGGCTTGGCGGCAGGTTCTTTCCGGTCAGAAGAGGTTTTATGGGCTTTTCCCTTTGAAGAACTCCCGCCTGACCTGAATAAAAGAAAGGGTACCATTACAAGAATGCCTGCAGCAAAGGACAAAAGTATACTCATAAAGACAGGAACCTGCTCAAAAGTATACACGCCGAACGAGACATTACATGCATTATCAAGGTTAAACCCGATAAACAGGGTAGCGAGAACTAGAACAAGTATAAATAATATCAATTTCCAAGGCATACACACCTCTTTTTTTGTTTACACAACTATACCACGGAAGGTATTACCCGTCAATTCAATAAGTTTTACCCTTATAAAGCTTCCTATACAGCTCACAGGAGCAGTGAAAACAACCCGTTCGTCCTGCTCGGTCTTTCCAAGAAGCTCATTTTGATTGTCGCGGGAAACAGACTGCACAAGAACTGTTGTTATCGTAGAAAGTTTCTTCATCATCAGCTCTTTTATAATGCCATGCTGCAGTGCAATAATACGCGCAAGCCTTTTTTTCTTCACTTCCATCGGAATCTGGTTTTCGAAGGTACAGGCCTTTGTCCCTTCTCTGGGGTTGTAATAGTACATAAAAGCGGTGCTGAATTGAACAGTCTTCACTAGATCCAGGATTAACTCAACATCCTCTTCTGTCTCTCCAGGGAAACCGACTAAAATATCAGTTGAAAGAGATACATCCGGGAGGGATGCCTTGATTTTAGTAATTTTTTCAAGATACGCTTCGCGGGTATACCGCCTGTTCATTGCAGCGAGCATGGTATTGGAGCCGTGCTGCACCGGCAGATGAATATGACGGCACAGAACCTTCTCCTCGCGTATTACTTCTATAAGTCTGTCCGATATGTCTTTCGGATGACTCGACATGAATCTGACCCAGCCTATTGACGAATTAGTTTTTCTTAAGTGCTCTGCGATCATTTTCATAAGAGAGGGGAAATCGATGTCATTCCATGAATACGAATTTACATTTTGACCGAGTACGGTTATTTCACGTACATTATTTTCACTTAGTTCATCAATTTCACGCAGGATTTCATCCGGAGAACGGGAAACTTCCCTGCCCCGGACATAAGGAACGATACAGTATGTGCAAAAGTTGTTGCATCCGTGCATTATTGGAATAAACGCGGAAAAAGAACCTTTCTCATATGAAACAGGTGCAAAGGTATATGCAGGCTCTTCATCAGTCTGAATCCATTTCCGCCCGTTTTCCACAGCATGAATTATTTCGGCTATGTGCTGCTTTTGAAAATTCCCTATGACGTAATCGACAACGGGATAATCTTTCTGAAGCGTCTCAAGAAGTCGTTCGGCCATACAACCCATTACAGCAAGTTTTAACGGCGGAGGATTACCCGGGTTTTTCCGGGCAAGCGCTGCAGCCTCGGGAAACACATGAAACTTAGCATCAGGATGAAGGGTACGGACTGCCTTGAGCGAATCATACCAGCCGAGCCTCCCGGTTATTCGGCTTTCTGCCGTCGCACGGACGGAACAGGTATTTATGATAACAAAATCCGCAGTCTCTGCTGACTCTGCCTTTTGCCACCCCCGCTCTGTAAACAATCTCTCGACAGAATTTGATTCTGCCACATTCATCTGGCAGCCGTAAGTTTCAAAAAAATAGGTCACGCTCCTGCTCCGCCTTCAGTATAAGCATATGCATTGTGATAATGTATGCTCTCAAAATTTTCCGCCTCTATGCTGAACCAGATGAACGGTTTTTCGCAGGGAAAGTTAAGAAGCGCAAGATAGACTTCCCGTACAACATCTTCGACAAACCGGGGATTATTATAGGCCTTTTCCGTAACGTACTTTTCATCTTCCCGTTTCAGCACTGAATATACCCCGCAGGAGGCACAGGATTCTATGAGATTGATAATGTCTTCTATCCAGAATAAGCCGGTATTGCGCAGCTTTACCCGGACAATGCCTCTCTGGTTGTGAGCACCATGTTCGCTTATTGCTTTTGAGCAGGGACACAGTGTTGTAACAGGAACCGCGATGCTTACAAAAAACTCATGACCGTCCTGGGAAACAGAGCCTTCATAGGAGCAGTCATAGGCCATCATACCGCTCTGACCTGAAACCGGAGCGTTTTTTTCAAGGAAAAAAGGAAATGAAAGGGTTCCGAATGCTTTTTCGGCATCAAGCTTTACCCGTATTTCATCAAGCATCGCAAGAAATTTTTTCATGGTTAAATCGGTATGATAGGCATGAAATATTTCTATAAAGCGGCTCATGTGTGTGCCTTTAAAATGATGGGGAAGATTAACAAAAAGATCTGCCGTTGCAGTTGTTGTCTGCCTTTTCTTCTGCTTGTCGAGTACCTGAACAGGATAGCGCAGTCCCTTTACACCGACTTTCTGCAGCGGGATGTCGCGGGTATCCTTCTGATTTTGAATATCAATCATTACCTGTCCTTATTTACCGTCTGTTTTCAGCAGCTTCCAGAGTATTCTGCATCAGCATTGCAATGGTCATAGGACCCACACCGCGGGGAACAGGTGTTATGAAGGAGGCTTTTTCTTTTACTTCTTCAAAATCCACATCACCTACAAGCCTGAAACCGCTTTTTTTCGATGCATCGGGAATCCTGTTAACGCCGACATCAATGACCACGGCGCCTTCACTGACCATATCTGCAGTAATGGTATTCTGCTTTCCTGCGGCGGCTATAAGAATATCGGCCTGTCTTGTGAAACCTGCCAGATCACGGGTACCGGTGTGGCAAATTGTAACAGTGGCATTGTACTCTTTGCGTGCTAAAAGAACTGCTACAGGTTTCCCGACAATATTTGAACGGCCTACAACAACGGCATGAGCGCCCTTTGTTTCTATTCCCATAGTTTTCAGAAGGAAGAGCACTCCGTGAGGCGTGCATGGTAAAAACGATTTTCTTCCAATGAGCATATTTCCCACGCTTATAGGATGAAAGCCGTCAACGTCTTTTTCAGGATCTATCGCCATAATAACCTTGGCTTCATCAATATGTTTCGGAAGAGGAAGCTGTACTAGAATTCCATGTACACAAGGGTCTTTGTTTAAAGCATGAATAATTTCAAGCAGTTCCTGTTCTCCAGTGTCTGCGCTCAGCCGGATGGATTTATCGGTCATCCCGACTTCTGCAAGAGCCTTGGCTTTTCCGGTAACATACGACACGCTTGCCGGATCCTCGCCGACGAGAACTACAGAAAGACACGGAGTTATTCCCTTGAGCTTCAGGGCTCTTGTTTTTTCTGCCACATCTTCCCTGACCTTGCGGGCAATTTCAAAGCCGTCAATAATTACTGCACTCATACGTCCTCCCTTTAAAACCTGCTTTATACTATTCTTTTACGGTATCTTCGTAACTTTTAGGATCAATTGTCTGTTTAATTTCTGTGTTTGTGGACACTTAATAATAAAATAGAGTATACTGAAAACCGGTTTTTTTTTCTATACGAAGGATAACATACTGACGGTATAGTTAAAAACACATCCGGCGGTTTTTCGTCTATTTTTTAATGATGTAATTCATTGTAAATAAAGCAGTATTCTTTAAGAGAGGAAGTATGAAACGTATTTGCGCATTGCTGTTGTCTTTCTGCATTTGTTTTTCGGCAGCCGCTGCACAGGAAGCAGAATCTGAAGGGCAGAGTGATCAGGGGCAGGAAGAGTTTGTATATAAAATGAATCAGAAAAACGACTGGTTTGTACGTTTAGGAGGATCTGTATACCTCCCGATAACTCCTGTTAATTTAAAACTCGGCATGGATTTGAACCTGGGTTTTTATACCTTTTTGGCGGAGAACTTTGCGATCGGCGGCGACGGCAATATGACATATGCCGTTACTGCAGGAGATAATATTTATTTTTCCGTACCGATTATGGCGCGGGCAATGTATCAGTTTTCTGTAAAAAACATTGAAATACCGCTCAGTTTGGGAGCAGGAGTTGCTATTCAGACATATTTGGAACGCTACTATTTCGGATTGATTGTTAATCCTGAAGTCGGTTTTTTCTACCGGTTCAGGACAGACTGGTCTGCAGGAATTCACTGCGGTATAAATATTCTGCCGCAATGGTATGAAAATACTGAATACAACAGAACCGGTTATATTCTGGACACAGGAGTAAGTGTCCGCTACCACTTCTAAGAAATGAGGACCTTCATGAAAAAAATAACCTGTGCGACATTATGCATATTATTCGGACTTTTACTTTTTTCCTGTAAAAATGAGCCGATTTTTTACGGTATTGAGCAGGAGATAAATCTCGATAAACCCGTTGTTCTCGGAAATGTATACGCTATGACCGAAGCAGGAGGAAGACTCTATGCTGCAAACGGAAAATTATATTCGAAAAATTCGGCGGATATTAGGGGATGGAGCGAAGACATAAAACCAGAAGGATTTGTAATACGGACCGCTTCAGACAGCAGTTTTTTATACTCGCTCACTTCAGATAAGGTTCTTTACAGTTCTGTGCTGAGCACAGAGCTGGTGTGGACAAAAATTGATGATTCAGTTGTTGAGCTTTTTGATAATAATGCTCTAGGCAGTGGAAATAAAAGAGCCTTTTACACAAAGGCGGATGCAGTCTATGAAATAAGCGGAGGAAATACAGGAACTGCAGTTTCCTCTGGAGGCGCATCGTTTGCTTCCGTTACTTCTGAATATATTAACGGGCAAACATACTTTTCCTCTTCAATACTCTTTACATCCGACCGCAGTTCATACCTTTACAGAATAAGTGAAAACGGTATTGAATACAGCACAGATACTATCTCATGGACTCCTGTTTCTTTAACTATAGAATCGCCAATGTCCCTGGAGTTTTTCCAAAACGGTACCTATACGGCACTGCTTGCAGGAACAAAAACAGGTGTTGTGCAGATAGCCGTTACAAACAGCATACCGGCTTCTTCAACCTCTGTACTGCCGGGTGCCAATGCAGATTCCTGTTTTGGTACGAGTCATGTTCCCTCCATTTTTGCTTACCCTTTTGCGCAGGGAAATATTTATGTTTCTTCACTGAAAACAGATTCTTCCAATAGTACAAAATTCTGGGGTTACTACCCCACCCGGGATAACTGGAATCTAGAATAATTCAATGGATTTGTTCGACAGCGCGGTGCAGAAAACAGAAGGACCTCTTGCCTCCAGAATGAGGCCGCGCAATCTTGATGAATATATTGGTCAGGATCATATAGTCGGCAAAGGGAGGCTTCTCCGCCGCGCCATTGCCGCCGATCAGCTTACCTCCGTAATTTTCTACGGTCCGCCCGGTACCGGGAAGACCACCCTTGCCCGGGTTATTGCCAATCATACAAAAAGCAACTTTATTACGCTGAATGCTGTGCTAACTGGTGTACAGAGTATTCGGGATTCTATAGCACAGGCAGAAGATCACCGTAAACTCTACAGTAGAAAGACTATTCTATTTGTTGACGAAGTTCACCGGTGGAATAAGTCTCAACAGGATGCTCTTCTTCCCTGGGTCGAAAACGGAACAATCATCCTCGTCGGCGCAACAACGGAGAATCCCTTCTTTGAGGTCAATAAGGCTCTGGTGAGCAGAAGCCGTGTTTTCCAGCTCAAACCTCTTGAAAAAAAAGACCTGGAAAAAGCTGCACATAACGCGCTGGCCGATAAAGAGAGAGGCTACGGAAGATGGAACGTTCAGTTTGAAAGCGGAGCCCTCGAACACTTAATTGAAACAGCCAACGGAGATGCGAGAAGTCTTCTTAATGCGCTCGAACTTGCGGTAGAGACAACTCCTCTTGAATGGAATCCTTCAGCTTCACCCTGCCGCCCTCCTGAGGGTTCGGTTATATATATTAGTAAAGAAACTGCCGAAGAAAGCATTCAGAAGAAGGTTGTCCTCTACGACAGAGACGGTGACTACCATTACGATATAATCAGCGCCTTTATAAAAAGTCTGCGGGGGAGCGATCCCGATGCAGCGATGTACTGGATGGCGCGAATGATTGCAGCAGGAGAAGATCCCCATTTTATTTTCAGGAGGATGCTCATTCTTGCCTGTGAGGATGTCGGCCTTGCCGATCCCAATGCGCTTGTTGTGGTACAAAGCGCCGCCTCCGCCTTTGATCAGGTGGGACTGCCCGAAGGAAGATATCATCTTGCCCACGCTGCTCTGTATCTTTCAACCTGCCCAAAATCAAACTCTTCCATGGCTTTTTTTGATGCGCTGAGTGCTGTTGAAAAAGAGGATGCAGAGGTTCCAAATCATTTGAAAGACGGCTCAAGAGATGCGGAAGGATTCGGTCACGGCTCAGGGTATCTTTATCCTCATGCGTACAAAGATCACTGGACAGCCCAGCAGTATCTTCCATCCGCGCTTGCAGGCAAGGTATTTTACAATCCAAGCAGTCAGGGTTATGAAAAAAGCATACGGGATGATGTTCTTAAGAGAAGAGAACTTCTGATTGCAGCGATGCTTGAAGATAAAGATGAGGAAACGGAAAGTAAAGAATATGATGCCGATGCGCACATTCTCGACTGGTGGATTAATCAGCATAAAAAAAGCGGCCTTGTTAAGCAGGAGGAAAACCTTACTTTTTCCCCTGATGACTCGAAGAGAAAATCCTGGCAGAAAAGACTTGATTCAAACAGAGACAGGGTTTTATTTGAAATACGCGAAAAAGCACTTTCTTTAATTCCAGTATACCGTCACAGCCGCTTTTTAATCTGCGGAAACGATGACGGTTTATTTATCTGGGAAGTTTGGAGAAAAGCCCCGGAAGGGCTGACCTGTGCTTTATGTAGAACCCAAAAAGGAAAAGAGATTTTATCTCAATATGCTTCCACGCTGCAGGAAATAGATAAACCCAGGTTCTCATGCAATTTAAACGATTTTGCAGACTATGAGTTTGATGTCATTGTTGCAAGAGATTTCATAACAAATGAGCGGACTTTACATGAGAAGCTTTCTGAAGTACTGCAGACTGTATCTATGCTGACCCCGAAGGGTCTTCTTCTTTTAGTTCAAAGGATTCCCTGTTACGGCCAAAGAATAGCTTCACTTCTGCTTGAAAATTTCCCGGATGAAACCTCTTTGTGTGATAAACTGAAAGCGGTCGAGAACAGCTTTTTTACCGGTGCTGCCGGGAAGGAAGAAACAAAAGATTTATTTTCATGGGATGAAAACACCATAACAGAAAAACTGAAGAGATTTTCTTCCCGCGTTCAATGCGAAGTACAAACTTTTACAGAACAGAGGATACTTTCCATACAAGAAATTGAACTGTGGTTTAATCCTGAGACTTCACAGTACGGCTCAGTTATTCAGCAGGAATTGCATACCGAAGAAATAGAGAGAATTAAAAAACTTTTGTACTCATTAGGCAGTAAACCGGTAAACTGGACGACAACATATGCATTCATTGTCATACTTGAGCTTGTATCTGCACAAAAAAAGTGATATAATTTTTCATCCGTTTTAAAAGGAGTATTTCATGAATTATATTTTTCTAGGCCCTCCCGGAGCTGGTAAAGGGACCCTTGCGGCAAAGGTTGCAGCAACATATAACATTCCTCATATTTCCACCGGCGAGATCTTCCGGGCGGCTATTAAAGCAAAAACACCGCTGGGAATAAAAGTTCAATCAATCATTGATTCAGGGTCTCTTGTAAGTGATGATATAACAGTAGAACTCGTAAAAGACCGTCTTTCACAGAAAGATGCAAAAAACGGCTTTATACTTGACGGATTCCCGAGGACTATACCGCAGGCCGAGGCGCTTGATAAAATTATTTTAGTCGATTCTGTTGTAAATTTTGATATTGCAGATAAGGATGTTGTAAAACGTCTTTCAGGACGGAGAGTCTGTAAATCATGCGGACAGAATTACCACGTGGAGTTCATGCCGCCGAAAAAGGAAGGAATTTGCGATACCTGCGGAGCCGGACTTTTTATCCGTGATGATGATAAAATTGAGGCCATTACTCACCGGCTTGAAGTATACCGCTCCCAGACGGCTCCTTTGATTGAATATTACCGCAATAAAAAGCTTTTAACTGATATTGACGCACGTCCCTCTACTGATATAATTCTTCAGGAATTTGAAGGGAAATTTCCTAATAAATAAAAACTAATAGTTTGCCACTGCGGAAAAGCTGAAAGATATTGAAAACGTTATCTTTCAGCTTTTTTTTATTGCGCAGTAAATGAATCATACGTTATTTTTTGAGTAACATTCTCAGAAATAATCCATCCTTCTTCATTCTTATTTGTAATCACAAAAGAATAATGAACAGTCGAATTTGACTCTCCCTGAATACTTAATGTTACAGTATACCGTGATCCTTTTTGATCCGGAACCGATAACACATAATTCACTGAAGCTATTTCTTTAAAGAAACTAAGCAGAGCATCCTTCTGCTGAACATCAAGAGTATTTATGAAAGGCATATACACTGCAGCGGATGCTGTATCGCCGTTTACAACAAATTCCAAAAAGGTTTGAAGCGTTTTTTTCGCCTCCTCCCTTTCGTTCTGGACACATGAGGTACATAAGGACACTGTGAGCAGACACAGGCAGATAAAAAACATCAGTTTTTTCATTTTTTCCCCGAAATACAGCAATACACTTCCCGGGCAGGAATAATTTTCAAATCACTTCTGTCCCGGACTCCCAGGTATTGCATACTAATGAGTAAAAAAAAAGGAGAGGAAAACCTCTCCTTTTTTTATCCGTAAAAGGACTTATTTAATAACAGTACCTGTTACGTGAACTTCTTCACCAGCAATGATGTTGCCTGTTACGTAACCAAGAATGAAGTTGAGAACAGAAACATTCTGTTCTACAGTTACGTTGATAGCAGCACTTCCGCCGAGTGCATCAATTTCAGCCTGAATAGCAGCAGCTACAGCTTCCTGACCCTTACCCTGTGTAATGTTTGCAAGGTTAACAGATCCGGGAACACCGAGTAATTCCATGCTTTTAACAGTAATGTCAAAAGTACCGAGTTCTGTACCTTTGAATGTACCGTAACCGGCATTAGCAAATGTAAAGGTTGTGCAGCTTGCAAAAAGTACAACCAAAAGAGCACAAAGTGCTACGATAATTAAATTCTTTTTCATTTTTGTACCCCTTTACCTTATTTTACTACTGTACCGGAAACTACGATTGTTTCGGGAGCATAAATGCAGCCTGAAGCGTAGTTAAGAATCATCTGGATTGCAGATACTTTCTGTTCTACAGTAACATTGATCGCAGCGGTTCCGCCGAGTTTCTCAATTTCTGCCTGAACTGCAGCAGCTACAGCTTCTTTACCTGCACCCTGTGTAATGCTGGCAAGATTTGCACCGCCTGCATAACCCAACCATTCTGTGCATACAACTTCTACAGAGAAATCGCCGAGAGCGGTTCCTTTGAGATTACCGTATGCCAAACCATCCATAGAGAATGTTGTGCATGAAGCAAAAAGTGCCACTAATGCTACAATAAGAGCAACAACTAGAACTTGCTTTTTCATTAAAAGCCTCCTCATTTTTTTAAGGAGCCATTTTTACTTTTGGCTCTCCTTAACATGAGTACTACAGTATCATGACCAAAATATTCAAGTCAAGCCTTTTTTTCATTTACTTAGTAATACTATCTATATTTTTCTTTCCGGCAGGCACAAAAGGATATACATTATCATTTTGATTTATACGAATTCGTACAAATTTTGGACCTTTGTCGGCTTTTGTAAAAACTTGAATATTTTCATTTTCTTTATAATCTCCAGTATTAATACCATATGCTGATGCTACGGATGCAAGATTTGGAGATTTTTTGAAAATACTGGCACTGTATGCTTTGTCAAAAAGCAGTTCCTGCTGCTGCCGTACCATACCGAGCGAGGCATTGTCAAAGAGTATTACGGTAAGGTTGAGATCCAATTCTGCAAGCGTAGCAAGCTCCTGAATATTCATTTGTATGGATCCGTCTCCCGTTATGCAGATAACACGTTTCTCTGGGTTAGCATATGCAGCCCCTATTGCAGCCGGCAGTCCGAAACCCATTGTTCCCAGAGAACCCGAGGTTAAAAACTGTCTCGGGTACGCAAATTTATAGTATTGCGCTGTCCACATCTGATGCTGTCCTACATCAGTTACAATAATTAAATCTTCCGGTTTATAACCGGCCTTTGCAGCCATATCCGGTAAAGCGCTGATAATTCTTGCAGCCTCAATATCATCAGGATACCCGCTCGGCGTACCGCGGAGTTCCTCCGTCCATTGGTTTACTGGTTCATTTGAGCCAATTCGTTTTTCCTCGCACAGCCCTCTAATGAGAGGTATAACAGATTCAACGTCTGCTATAATTCCGATAGAAGACGGAAGAATTTTATTTACCTCGGCTGCATCAATATCAATATGAATTATCTGCGCATTAGGGCAAAACTGCTTTGTCAGTCCCGTCGCACGATCGTCAAACCGAACTCCGCATGCAATAACCGTATCAGCCTCATACATCGCCTTATTTGCCGCCTTTGATCCGTGCATTCCAACCATTCCTATAAAGCACGGATGCGATGACGGAACAGAGCCCAAACCCATAAGACTTGTAACTACAGGTATTGGAAATGAATGAAGGAAAGAAAGAATTTCCTTTGAAGCCTCAGGAGAGTTACAGCCGCCTCCGAGATAAAAAACGGGTTTACGGGAACGGGAAAGAATATCAGCAGCCTGTTCAACCTTCTTTACAAGAATGTCTCCTTCTGTTCTAAAGCGGACGGCCTTCTTAATCTTTTTGCCGGGAAGAGGCCACTGTTCAAAATAGGCCTGTTTTGTCTGTACATCCCGGGGAATATCGATGAGAACGGGACCCGGACGTCCCGATGAAGCTATTTCAAAAGCGAGCGGAATTGCACTTAAAAGCTCTTCCGGACTGTGAATAAAAATACTGTGTTTTGTAATAGGGAAAGAAAGACCGAAGGTATCGGCCTCCTGAAAAGCATCGGTTCCCAGCAGATACGAATTAACCTGTCCTGTAATTGCAACAAGAGGAATAGAATCCACCCGGGCATCGGCAATTGCGGTAAGCAGATTCATAACGCCGGGACCGCTTGTCGCAAGGCATACCGCAGCCTGTCCTGTTGTTCTTGCTACTCCCTGTGCAAAAAATCCCCCTGCCTGTTCCTGCCTTACAAGGATATGATCAATGGAACTTTTATAGAGCTCATCATACAGCGGCAGAATAGATCCTCCGGGAATTCCGGCTACTGTTTTAATGCCCTGGTTTTCAAGCAGTTTTACTACTATCTGAGCGCCTGTTGCTTTTATCATATACATCCTCCTGGAAAATAAAAAAGCCCCCGTGTTTATTACTAAACCGGGGGCTCTATTACCGCTGCTGCGGCTTCATACATGAAACTTACATCTGCAGCACAGTAATCCCGCGGTCTTTAAGAGTGACGACGACAGAGACTAGAAGTACTGTATTTAATGCAAGTGTTACCTTCATGAATGCATTATTCAACATTCTCCGCTATTTTGTCAAGATTCAGTGCAAAAAAAACTATGTTTTTAGTGTAAACTTGTGATATAATTTATTGTGGAATTATATAGTCTGGAGTTATTATGAAAAAGATTCTTGTCGCTTCGACAAATGAAAAAGTTATTAATACAGTAAAAGCATCGTGCAAAAAATATGCAGCTTATTTTGATCCTACGTTTTTTCCCGATACCGATGAAGCTTTGAGTTTTATAGACTATGAACTTCCTGAAATTAAGGTTCTCGATTTTACCTCAAAGGCTGATATTGATGCAAATCGTATTTTAGCAGAAATTCATACCGATCCGTGGCTTCATAATGGAGGTATTGTCGCTGTTGTCTCTAAATCCTCCGAAGTACAGGAACTCGAGGATAAAAAAGATTCCAATATACTTATAGTACAGACCGTTCACAGTTTTTATGAAAACTTTTCACGCCTCCTTAGAATTCTCTGGAGCAACCAGCAGTTCCTTTTTAACCGCGGTATTCAGGAACGCATCGGAGGGAGGGAAACAGGCGCCTTTGTGTGCGGCAATGATCCCCTCGACATACGGGTATATACCAACTTTCTGGTAAGCTACCTTTACAGTACAAACCGCATCGGCGGGGAAGACCGGTATAAACTTCAGACAACGCTGATGGAGCTGCTTACCAATGCACTGGAACACGGCAACTGTAAAATAAGTTTTGATGAAAAAACCCGCTGGCTTGAAAGCGGGGGCAATATTCTTGACCTCATACGGGAAAAAACAAAAGAAACTGAAGTAGCCAACAAAAAAGTTCACATATCGTATATAGTCGGAAGGGAAAAATCACGATTTAAAATCCGCGATGACGGCGACGGATTTGACTGGAGAGCACGGTTAAATGCAGATTTCTCCGAGGAAACCCACGGAAGAGGAATGAAGCTGTCGGAAAGCATGGTAACGTCGCTTACGTATAATGAAAAAGGCAATGAAGTTACGTTCGAGATTCTAAATCAGCAGAATGCGGCGAATACGGTTCCCGGAATTATGCAGCCCTTCTCCACAGTAACGTACAGAGACAAGCAGGTTGTCTGCCGTGAAAATGACAATACCAACGACTTATTCTTTATTGTATCGGGCCGTTATGCAGTATATACAAACAAGAAGCTTGTATCGGTATTGACTCCGAATGACATGTTCATCGGGGAAATGTCGTTCCTTTTGAATGACAGAAGATCTGCAACAATTTTATCAGTCGGCGAGGGACGCCTCATAAAAATACCCAAGGTATCATTCTTAAATCTTATACGAAAGAATCCGCATTATGGCATTTTCTTATCAAAACTGCTTGCACAGCGTTTATTAAAACAGACTTTAAAGACGCTCCAGCTTGCATCCGAACTGGCGGAGCTGAAAGAGCACTGCAATATTTCCGACACTTTCGAAGATTAACGGTGGGGAATGTAGGATACAATCCATCTTTGTACGGGAATCACCCAGTCATCCTCATTGCATCCTTCAAGAAGAAGCTTTTCGAAGAAAAATCCAATGTACTCGTGTATTGCTTTTTTATCTTCCGGACTGATATCGGTACTGTTTACAAACAGATCATCTATGAACTGTATAGCCCCTTCTATGGAGAAAGAGTCTTTTAATACATAGAGGCACATATAGAGAGCAGCCGGTATGCAGTTAACACTGTGCTGCTTTACATAGAGCACCGTTTCTGTAATTGCTAGCGCTCCCTCGTACAGTTCTTTATTGTAAAAATCTTTTTCTTCCTCTGGAAGATCAAGTTCATCGAACACTTTACGGTAAAAATTATACGCAAGGCTTACAATTGTCACATGAAGGCTCGGTACGCAAAGGTAGTGCGGATCCATTATGTGAATCATTCTGAAATGCTTGTTTTTACCGACAGGAGGGCGCCATGTTGTGGACATGCGGAATTTATACATTCTTGCCGCCTGGGTATAGCATTCCTCAATGACGCGTAAATATTCAGTACAATACGGAATAGCTTTTTTCACACCGAATCTTTCAATAAGGAAACTCATGGGACGTATCCAGAAATTAATAAAATCCAGATACACTTCAACCTTTTTAGGGACAAAGGGTACTCTTGTATCGAGCTCATGATCAACCGGCAAAACCGGAATTTTTCTCCAGCCGAATTTCACCGAGAATTGGAGAAGGAAAAAGTCGAAAATAACTGTACGCAAATACTTCATGAGCATTTTAAAAGCTGACCAGTGAAAAGGTACTGTAAGATACGCCTTAACTATTGAGTAATGCGAAAGAGGCTTTAATTCCTGTGTTTTAGTATTGTTCAAAATATCCTGCCTTATTTTCCGAAAAAATTTTTAGCAATGGCAACAGAAACCATAGCATCTTTGGCATAAAAATCCGCACCAATTTTTTTTGCAAATTCTTCCGAGAGTACTGCACCGCCTGCAATAACTGAGAATTTTCTGCCTGTGCTCTTTTCTGCTTCGCGGAGGAGCTGTATTGTTTTTTCCATACTGATAACAGTTGTCGTCATAAGAGCGCTTAAACCTATTAAACTGATATTTTTCTCACATGCCGTCCGGACAATAAGCTCAGGTTTTACATCTTTTCCCAAATCGGTGACAGAGTATCCGTAGTTTTCAAGCATTGCTTTCACTATGTTTTTCCCGATGTCATGTATGTCGCCGTAAACTGTTGCGATCAGAATACTTCCCTTCGATTCCTGCTCTGTGCCCGAAGAAGCAAGATGTTTTTTTATGACCTCGAAAGATTTTGACACTGTTTCGGCGCTGAGGAGCAGCTGAGGGAGAAATTTCTTTCCAGTCTCATAATCTTTCCCGACAATATCGAGCGCTGCAACAATATGATCATTTATTATTTCAAGAGGAGAAAGCGGTTTACCCTCCGGCGATGTTTTACCGTTTAATAAATCTTCCGTTGCACTTGAAGCTTCTTCGGTCCAGCCTTTTATAATTATTTCTACAAGTGTCTTTGATCGTGAAGCAGGGAAAGGATTTGCTGCAATAGAACTGCCGGTTCCTCCCTGACAGATGCAGGACTGCGCACCGGTCCCCTGGGAGAATGGGGCAGATTGTCCTGTATTGGATGCAGAAGAAACAGCGGAGGGCGCCTGAGTGCCGCTGTAGATCTCAATATAATCGAGGCAGTTTGCATCAAAGGCGCCTATTGCACGGTAAGTCCTGAAGGCATTCATCATATCTTCCGATAAGGGATTGATGATGCATGCATCAAGGCCTGCGAATAAAGCCATGGAAAAAAAGTGGGCGTTAATAATGTCGCGCCTGGGAAGTCCGAAAGAAATGTTTGAAACACCGAGAACAGTTTTTACCCCGCGCGTTTCTTCATTTTTAGCACATTCATTTTTAAGCATGGTAATTGCATGCAGTGTTGCAGCGGCTTCTTTTTGCTGGGAACTTACCGTGAGCGTTAAGGTGTCAAGAACAATATTATGCGCAGGAATACCGTAGAACATTGCACGTTCCAGAATTTTTTTTGCGACACGGACTCTTCCTTCAGCGGTAGAAGGAATTCCATCCTCATCAAGGCAGAGGGCAACAACACAGCCGCCGTATTTTTTTACCAGAGGGAAAACAGAGTCCATACTATGAGCTTTGCCGTTCACCGAATTAACAAGGGGTTTACCGTTGTAATACCTCATCGCCTTTTCTAAAACAGGCGCTTCGCTTGAATCGAGCTGAAGAGGAACAGCATAGGATTTTTGTATTGCCTTTACCGTTTGGACCATCATCCGCGTTTCATCAATGCCGGGAAGACCGACGTTAACATCAAGAATATGGGCACCGGAGGAGAGCTGAATTTCAGCTTCATGAAGAATGAAGGACATGTCGCTGTTTAAAAGAGCCTCCTTCATTTTCTTTTTTCCGGTCGGGTTTATACGTTCACCGATAATAACAGGTCCGAATGAGCCTGCTGTATTATCAAATAAAACAGCTTTTTCATATGAACAGACTGCCGTTCTTTTTTTTGGAACACGGTTAACTCTTCTTGAACTTTTTTTAACAGACCCAATCATGACCTTTATGTGATCCGGTGTTGTACCGCAGCAGCCGCCGAGAATATCAAAGCCCTTTTGAAAAATTTTTTCCTGTGCACGAGCAAAATCTTCGGGAAGAACTTTAAAGACCGTCCTACCCTTTTCTATAGTAGGAATTCCTGCATTGGGCTGGGCAATAAGCGGAATACTTGCATGTTCCAAAAACTGATCAGAAAGCAATAGTGCATCTTCCAGAGAGCCGCCGCAGTTAAACCCGAGAGCATCGACACCCAGTCCTTCAAGATACGTCACACAGGTAAGAACATCGGCACCGGTGAGCGTCCGTAAATTACTCTGGAAGGTCGTCATAGCGACAATAGGAAGATCCGTATTTTCTTTAACGGCAAGGACAGCCGCCTTGGCTTCATATAAATCGCTCATTGTTTCCACTATTGCAAGGTCAGCTCCTGCTTTCTCCGCAGCAATGGCGCATTCTGCAAAAGCTTCATATGCTTCATCGAAGGAAAGCTTTCCCATGGGTTCCAGAAGGTGACCGGTGGGACCAATGTCTATTGCAGCAAACACTTCCTGTTCAGGCTTTGCTTTCTGCATTGCCCTTTTTATGAGCGCTAAAGCCTTTGCAGAAGTTTCCCCCGCGCTGTATTTTGACCCCTTCATTTTTACGGAATTGCCGCCGAATGTATTAGACGTAATAACGTTTGAGCCTGAGTTAATGTACTTTTCATGAATTGAAAGAATAAGATCTTCATTGCTAAAGTTCAATTCTTCAGGAAGGCCGAAGGAAGTAATTCCTGATTCCTGTATCATGGTGCCCATGCCGCCGTCAAAGAAAACAGGTTTTCCTTCCCTTATAGAATTCTGTAAAAAAGAGCGGAACTTACTTTGAGCCATCAGATTCTCCGTTAACTGCAGAAACTATGCTTGAAATATTTGCCATGATGGCAGAAGTAATATCAGTTTTGTTCATGGAATAGAGGTGGATGCCCCTCACTCCGTTTGTTATTAGATCAATAATCTGGTCAGTTGCATATGCGATTCCCGCCTGCTTGAGAGCTTCGGGATTATCAGCAAAGCGGTCTATTATGGTAAGAAGTTTACGGGGCATGTATGCATTGGATAGAGATATCATTTTTTTTATCTGGGCTGCATTGGTAACCGGCATAATTCCTGCAAGAACCGGAACATGAATACCCTTTGATTGCATGCGGTATAAGAAACTGTAAAGCATATCGTTGTCAAAAAACATCTGTGTCGTTAAAAAAGCGCAGCCTTCTTCGACTTTAAACCGCAGGTTTTCCAAATCTTCGTCCCGGTTTTTACTTTCGGGGTGTCCCTCAGGATAACAGGCTCCTCCTATGCAGAAGCCCCCCTTCTCTTTAAGGAACCGAACTAAATCCGATGCGTGTTTGCATTCGTCTCTGATAGTGCGGGATCCGCCTTCATCCGGAGGAAAATCGCCGCGGAGAGCGAGAACATTTTCTATGCCGTTCTTTTTTAAATTCTCAACAATTCCGTCCAAATCGCTTTTACACGAACCTACACAGGTAAGGTGAGCAAGAGCAGGAGTATTTCCCTTTTTCTGCAGTTCGGATGCAATTTCGGCTGTATAGGAACAGGTTGTACCTCCTGCACCGTAGGTTACACTCATAAAATCGGGCTTTAAGGAACTCAGGTCGAGTGCGGTATTCATTACCGAGTCATAGGAAGAATCCTTCTTTGGAGGAAATATCTCAAATGACACTGATAATTTTTTCCTGTTTAATACTTCTGATATTTTCATTATTACTCCGTTTGTCCTAGAAACGCTTTAATTCGATAGCGTCGGACGGGCAAATTTCATGGCAGCAGAAACAGTGAAGACAGTCCTTTTTAACGATAGTAACTTTTTTTCCTGCTTTTACCGTTGAGTCTTTTTGAAATGAAAGGATTTGTGCAGGACATATTTCTATACACCTGCCGCACCGTGTACAGACCGTATGCTTAAAACGGGGAGTCTTTACAAATACAGACTTAGCAAGCGTATTTACCCAGCCGGGAAGCATTTTCTGCAGATGAGTTAATCCGCTTGTTTCATTTACAATTTTAAAATTAAGAGGCCCGAGGCTTTCTTTTGAATCCCCAATCACCTCAATTTCATTTTCATTTTTCAGCCAGATAGTTCTATTTAATGCATCCTGCAAATTTAAAATATCATGGGGGTTATAACCGACCAAAGATGAACAAACCCAGTCCAGTGCAAGAAGATTATCTGAAGATGCTAAAAAACCCAGATTAACCGGGTCTCCGTTTCCGGGTCCGCCCGGGCCGTCCATGCCGACGACGGCATCCATCACCGCGTACTGAGCTCCTGCGGCTATATTCAAGTCGGTAAGGTAGCGTGCAAATTCGTGCTTATCTGAAAATCGGAAATGCATCTGGGCTTTTTTTAAGCCGACCACAAGTCCGAAAAGGTTTTTCATAGCCCCGGTATAGGCCATGAGCTGATGAGATTTTAACTTGGAAAGGGATACTATAATATCAGCTTGCGTAAAGGGGGAAGCAAACTCAAAGCTTTTTACAAGGCTTCCTTCAGAGCAGGCTACCGTAACTGATTCAGAAAAATCAGCCCATTCTCCGCCGGCCTCAATAACCGCATCGAGCATTCCGCAGGATTTTGCAGCTACAGAAGACGGAACAACTGCAGGAGATTCACCGACTAAAACCTTTTTTGCACCAAGCTCGTAAAAAGCCTTAACACAGGCTGCAACAACCACGGGGTGGGTGCAGATGGCTGCCTCAGGTTTTTTTGGAGAAAGAATATTCGGTTTTAGAAGAACAGTCTTTCCCTTAACATCGGGAGGCGGAACATCGCTAAGCAGTTTACGGATGCAGGAAAGCACTTCCTGTTCATTATATTCTTTACACGCTCGGACAGCTGTTTTTTTAGAAGGAGTAAATTTCATGAAGTCATTGTAAATTTATTTTTGATTTCGTTCAAGCTCAGGGCAGAAAACCGGATACTTTACCCTATCAGAAAGGGGAATCTCTTTAAAAAAGAAATCCTGACGGGAAAAGGAGGGGAAACCCGTCAGGATTTGTTGCAAAACATAAAAATTGCTTTCATACATTTGCCTGTTAAACAGCATTTTTACTCTATAGTTACAAAAAAAATGTAAGTTTTTGAGTTTTTTACATTTTTTGAAACATTTCCATTTTTCGTAAGCGTTCCTGATCAAGCGATATTGTAAGATTTTTTTCATTTGTTGGAAGAACTGTACCCTTAGGAGCATTTTTTGCACGACGTAAATACTTTACCTGGGTATAATATAGGTCTGCAGTTTGAGCCTTACGGGCTTTGGAATAATACACAGCAAGATTTCCTGCATTCAAAAGAATATCGAGGGGAACGGTCTTTCCGGGTCTGTTTTTAATAAACACATATCCACCCGCCCAGTCGCGCGTATGCAGCCATAGATCAAAGCCTTTGACATGATGCCGTAAAAGTTCATCATTTTCTCCTGCTGTTCTTCCCACAAGAATTCTCCAGCCTTCAATTTCATACACTAAACCCGGATGTTCCTTTTTTATCTGCTGTTTCGGCTTATTCTGTTTTCGAAGAAGCTGCTGTATTGCAATAGGATTGGATTCCGTAACAACCTGTTCATAATCAGCATCGAGTTTTGCAATCTCATTTTTTGATTTTTTAATATCAAACTCGAGATCTTCAATGCCGGAAACGGATTTTTTGTACAAATCGTAATAATGCCGGGCATTTTCCTGTATAGATTTTTTAGAATCAATCTCTATTGATATTTCTTTATCAGTATCATAATCGGTGCAGATTAGAACCGTGGAATCAGGCTGCATCAGATACCCGTAAGCTAGAATAAGATCCCCCAAATGCTTCCATGCATCGGCTTTCTGAAAATCCATCCTCTTTGACTCAAGTTTTTTAAGAGCTTTCTCCATACGGTTTTTACGCGCGGTGTATAGTTTTAGAGCCTGCTCTAGAAGTGCATCTCTGGATAATGTTTGTGCATGATCGCTGTACCAGAGTTCCACTTTCTCATTAAAACTGAGCTTTTTATCAGCTTGAGGAGAGGAAGATATTTCATCAAAGGTTCGGACAGAAAAGGAGTCGCTTCTTTTTTCATCGGTATTGCGAGGTTCGGGGAGATCAACCCTCCCCCCGGTAACCTCATTGCGTTTGGGACGGCGGAAAAAGACATCGAGAATAGCTAGAGATGCGTCAGTTACTATGATATTGGCCGCTCCGCTCCAAAGCCGGATAAACATATAAAAGACTTCCCCGGAACAGATTATCTCAAACTTTATAATGCGTTCCCTATCAAGCTGAACAGCACTAATTATCTTCCCGCCTTTGATTCTTTTTTTAAGGAATTCCATAAAACGCAGGGGCTTATCGTTCTTGGGAATTTTTTTCCGGGTCTCATTAATCCGGCATGCTCCCGGAGCAAGACTGATAAAAACCGTCTTCGCCTCAGAATTTTTATAGGTATAAAGGGCGATTGAATCATAGCCGGGCTGAACGACAGATTGAATATAGGCTCCCGCAATATCGAGTTCTTCGAGAATTACATCAATTTCTTTCCAATTTAACGACATACAGAAACTATACCAGAAGAAAAGGAAAAAGCCCAGCCGCCTTAATACGTATAAGAAACAGCACGAAATTGCAGAAAGTATAAAAGAGAGAATCCTTTAAATAGAACGAACGTTCGTTCTATAAATTATCTTACTATATAGTACAAATGAACTGAAAAACCCGGTCCGCATGGGTATGCTTTTTCTTCGCCGATGAATATGTTTACCCATTTCTCATTGACGTGCAGGAAAGAGCATACTAAAATGGAAAGATAGCTGATTATTAAGGGGGATACTATGATTAAAAAAGTAACATACGTCATGTTCTTTTTACTGTGCACAGCATTATTTTTTAGCGGCTGTACCACAAAGGGCGAAGAAACCGCGGAGATTGAGACTCCCGTTCCAGAAGCTGTTGTCGAAACAGCTGAAGCTCCTGTGCAGGAACCTGATGAAAAGCCTCTGTTCGCAAACGGAGATTTTGAAAACGGCAAGGTTGAACCGTGGGCTCTTTTTACACAGGGAGGAAGTGCAAAACTTCTCGTTGTGAATGGAGAACTTTGTGTTGATATTGCCAAAACCGGTACACTGGATTATGCAGTTCAGCTGTATCAGGATGTAAAACAGGTTGAGCAGTCATGTAAATATAGAATGCAGTTTGACATGTATTCAACACTGCCGAGGACTATAGAGTACCGCGTTCAGATGAACGGGGGAACCTACGAAGCCTACTCTCAGCAGTTTATAAAACTAACTGATCAAAAACAGACCTTTATAATTGATTTTACTATGGAAAAGCCGACTGATATAGCTCCCCGTCTCGCCTTTAACATGGGGTACCCCAAAGACAGACCGGAAGGAGAACCTATGGAAAGCCACAAAGTATTTATCGACAACGTATCGCTCACATTAACCGACGCCTCTAACCGAAAAGTAGATACGAATGCAGCAAAGAAACCAGATATTTCAATAAACCTTCTAGGATACCGTCCAAATGATAAAAAGGTGGCTGTATTTAGAACAATGAATATGTTCGGAGAAGGATTGGATACTTCCTTCAGTGTCTTCACAGAGGACGGCAACAAAGTGTTTTCAGGAAAGGTGGAGAACGCTCAAAGAAATAATAATTCCATGGAAATAAATGCCTACGGTGATTTCTCCTCACTCACTGCGGATGGAGTCTACTATATAGCCTCTGATAAGGCAGGTAAATCTGAGTTGTTTACAATAAAAGACTCAGTCTATGACGAAGCTTTTAAGGATGTCTTGAAAATGCTTTATCTGCAGCGCTGCGGAACTGCTCTGGATGCATCCCACGCCGGAGACTTTGCCCATCCCGTATGCCATAATACCAAAGCGCGCATTTACGGTACTGAAACCTTTATCGATGTAACAGGGGGCTGGCATGATGCCGGCGACTATGGACGCTATGTTGTTCCCGGAGTGAAAGCTGCAGCAGATCTTCTCCTTGCCTACATGCACTATCCGAAGGCTTTCGATGATGCAGCCGGACTTCCCGAAAGCGGCAATAGTATTCCGGATGTCCTCGATGAAGTCCGCCATGAACTCGAATGGCTTTTAAAAATGCAGGATGCATCAAGCGGCGGTGTTTACCATAAAGTCACCTGTGCAGCCTTCCCCGGTTTTATTATGCCGCAGGATGAAACTGATGAACTCATCGTAAGCCCCGTATCAGCTGCAGCGACAGGAGACTTTGCCGCAGTTCTTGCCATGGCAAGCGGCATCTACAAACCTTTTGATAAAGATTTTTCAAATACAATGATAAAAGCTGCAGAACGTGCATGGAACTTTCTTGAATCACACGCTTCAATGCCCGGCTTTGTTAATCCTGAAGGCATTGCAACCGGAGAGTACGGAGACAGTAATGACACCGATGAACGGTATTGGGCAGCATCTGAATTATATAAAGCAACCGGAAACAAAAAATATGAGGATGCATTGGTAAAAATTATTACTGCATCAATTCCTTCAGGTCTCGGATGGCAGACTGTGGGCGATTACGGAACTATAGCCTACCTTACTATGAATAAATCTCTTCAGGATCCTTCACTCACGGAGAAACTTAACAATCATATTCTTAACAGCATTAAGTCTCTCACAGAACTTATTGAGAAAGACGGATATAAGATTTCTATGGGTAGTGTATATCCATGGGGGAGCAATATGAATGTCTGCAATAATGCAATGCTCCTCCTTTTTGCCGACATTGTTTCAGGAAACAATAACAACAAAGAATATGCACAAGATCACCTGCATTATATCTTCGGCCGCAATCCTCTTATGACAAGCTATGTTACAGGGCTCGGAACGGTGAACCCTCAAAATCCTCATCACCGCCCATCGGAAGCTCTGCATAAACCCATGATCGGAATGCTTGTGGGAGGGCCTAACAGCGCACTTCAGGATCCCTATGCAAAAGCAGTACTGAGTGAAGAGGCTCCTGCAAAGTGTTATGTGGATCACGAACAGAGTTTTTCAACTAATGAAATCTGTATTTACTGGAACTCGCCGCTTGTCTACCTCATGGCGGCAACTATAAAGTAATGGGATTATTTGCAATTTTATTACCACAGATGAACTCAAATTAACACAGATAGCGTCGGTTGGTGTACTTCATGTACACCAACTTTACCTAGTATTTTGCTTCGCAAAAACTCGACAGTCGAAAAAGCCAGCTCCTGTGGCATCCCTGCCAATCTTCAAGTTTTTTAGTTCATCTGTGTTTTTAATGTAGAATGATTATTACTATGTTCTTTATGCTGATTTTTTTTCCAAACCGGTATAACAGTACTATTTTTTAGAAAAAAATAAAAAAACCACCTACTCATATAGATTATTTATCTCTATATACATCGGTTGTATTTTTTTAAAGTCACATCGCACAATCTTGCAAACTCTCAAACTCCAAGAATTTTAAAGCGCTGCAAGGATGAGGTGCGAGACATCGTAGCACCGATGCTATTCTTTTCTCCACATATTCTTAGGGGTTTTAGGGGTACGCAGCAAAGCTGCGTTAGAAAACATTCGCATCGCAAAAGATGGTTTTCCTTCCCTTATTTTTATGCCTTTTTCTTATACAGCGATGCGTTGCTTGTCTTCGATTTTTCAGAAGAAAAACCACGGCCGGAAGAAGAACTTTTCTTCGAACCGCTTGAATAGCTTTTCTGTGCTCCGCCGTAGGTGCCCCTTCTTCCGCCTCTTCTGAATTCGGCTCCTGAAGAACGGCCTTCATAGGAACGCCCCTCAGAAGAGCGTGAACGGCTTCTACCGAATGATTCCTGATCCTTTGAATCAAGATGCATATGAGGCAGCGTATTGTCCCTCTTTGACTTTTCAAGAATATCCATACCTGCCTGATAGGGCAGACTTACAAGCGTAAAGTTTTGAGCAGTATCTATGCGGTCCACCATTCTCGGGGGAATGCCCAATAGACCGCTGAAATATGATGCTATCTCCCGGGCATTGAATCCGTCTTTCCGTCCGAGCTGAACGAAAATACGAACCTGTTTACCCAAAGAGGCTTGAGCTTTCATAGAAGTAACTTCACCGTAACGTGAAGGATCCAGAGCGCGTCCGTAGCTTTGTGCTAAAACCGCCGCCAGTACCTCTGTTGCGTTACCTGAAGCGCATAATTCTTCTGCCATAGACAGGAAAGGTTCGCGGGCTGAAACATCAGCACCCTCCCCGTTTTCCTGTCCGTTAATACCTAAAGAAGTTTTCATTTCATCAAACAGTCTTTGTCTTTTTACCGTAAGCACCTGCTCCACGCTTGGAATAACATCCTCGCGTAAATCGCCCAGTGTTGCTTTTTTAGAAAACTGTTTAAGATACTCCACTCTTCTTCTTTCTTCGGGTCTCACCAAAGTAAAGGCCAAGCCCTTTGCACCTGCCCGGCCGGTACGTCCAATACGATGAACATATGTCGGGCCGTCATAAGGCAGCGCGTAATTTACTACATGAGTTAATCCTTCAATATCTATGCCGCGTGCTGCAACATCGGTTGCAACAAGTATTCGTGTTTTTTTATTTCTAAACCGGTACAAGATCTTTTCACGCTGATTTTGTGCAATATCACCGTGGAGGGCAGCCGCCTCGTATCCGCGTTCATCGAGCTGGCGCGAAACAGAGTCCGCATCAGCTTTTGTCTGGGTAAAAACAAGTCCGTAAAAATCCGGAGAAATATCAATTAAGCGCACAAGTGCTTCAATTTTTTCGCTCTCACGGACAACCCAGTAATGCTGTTCTGTTAGTAATGGCTCTTCGGGTCTTTCTTCCTCTTCAACAATTTCGTAATCACCCATAAACTTCGAGGCAATCTTTAAAATCTGGGCAGGCATTGTTGCAGAAAAAAGAAGGATTCTGCTATTCGGGTTTGCTTTTGAAAAGATAAACTCAATATCATCAATAAAACCCATGTCGAGCATTTCATCAGCTTCATCAAGTACAAAATATGAAATGTTTTCAAGTTTAAGCGATCCGCGGTCCAGGTGATCCTTAACACGTCCGGGAGTTCCGACAACGATTTCTGTTCCGCGTTTTAATGCGCGCAGCTGTTCGCTCATCGACTGACCGCCGTATACCGATGTCAGTCTCGGATATTTTCCTGTTGAAAAAGATTCAATTTCCTTGCAGACCTGCAGAGCGAGTTCTCTTGTGGGAGTTAGAACGAGAGCCTGTGGAAAACCTGTATCGTTTCTAATTGTCTGTACAAGGGGGAGCCCGAATGCGGCCGTTTTACCGGTGCCTGTCCGTGCTTTCGCAATAACATTTGCATCGCCGTCTAAGAGGCGGGGAATGGCTAATACCTGAATAGGTGACGGTGTTTCAAACCCTTTTGCCTCGACGGCCGCAAGAGTAGCCTCATCAAGACCAAGGTCTTCAAAAGAGATAGTTTCCATACTGTTTCCTTTGCATGTTATGACATCGGAACCGCAGAAAACCTTAACCTAAAAAAACTGTGTGTGATTTTATTAGATGAACGGCTCAAGGCCGAAAAATTAAAGGCGATACTAGATGTGCTTATCATGCATATATATTAAACTGCGCCAACCGCAGTTCTTTGCATCACTTCAACCGTGATACTAATTTCTACGTTAATGTACCATTTAAATAAAACTTATGCAAGCGGTTACTTGCATTATTTGCGGTTTTTTACCATTTTTTAGCAATTTATACCATTTTATAGAATAATCAGGATAGTATTCATAAAAACAGAGACATAAAATTAAAGTTTTTTATAACATTTCTGAAGTTTTTTCACGGCTGCTGTAAAAAAATCCCGGTTACTATCTATAAAGAAGGTATGAGAAAAAATATATCAACAGCATACAGAGCTGCTGTATTGTCGGCAGGATTATGTCTCCTGTGCATCTCAGGATGTAAAGTGTCTCTCTTTCATCCTGATACCGTACAGTATTCATTCAATGCCCCGGAATCCCTTTCATATGAGAACGGACTCTATTGGTGCTGCGAATATGCAGACAGCTCGGGCATTATTAATACAATCGAAGTTAACACGCCCTCTCAAACTATCTATTTAGAGTTTCCGCGGGGGAGCGTTTTTCCTGTACGCTTTGTTCTATCTGATAAAATATCCGCCTCATTGCGCTGCAGCAATGTTATCCGCTCAGGATTTGTGTATCCGTTTTCAAGTGATATGAAGGCAGCTGACAGTGCCGTCTCTGATATTTTTTTTACGGTTCTTACCGGCTCATATAATACACCTGAAGAAAGCATTCAGTATGCACGCTGTTTTAACTGGGAGAAGCTGATTATTACACTGTCAAAATTCGATAACCCTTATGAACTGGATCTTGAAGCTGCCGCCTCCGATATAGCTCATGGTGTATTCACCTCAAAATCACTTAAAAAGGCTTGCCTTAAATAGTAAGTCACAGTAAACTACTAGCTGATGAAACCTCGTATTTTTATTCCCATTATAAGTATAGTCTTCTTGTCCTTTTGTTTTTTATCATGCAGCAGGCAGAAAGATTTAGATCAGATATCCAGAAGAAATTCTTCCCCGCAGTCTCAAGAAACACAGCAGCAGACGCAGAAAAAACTTTCCCATGAATGGTTTTACTTTTCAGGTTCTTCATTTTATAAGGCGGAATCGCCCCAAAATGCACCCCAAATACTTAAAAAACCGTGGACGGAAGCGGTCCGGATTTCGAGCTCTCTTTCTATTCAGAATGAATCGAAGGATTATGATGTTTTTTTTACAGTCAATAAAGTCGGAATACTGATATCTAAACCGGATACAGCAAAAAAAGCGGTAATTGCCGGGGATTCCCAGCTTTTTTCAAAACTCACCGCAGGATCACTTGTCTGTGTGGACGGGTTCCCCGTTTTTCATACCTATAAGAACTCATTTTTCAGCGGAAAAGAAAAAACAATTGAAAGCCTTCCCTTTTTAGTTCAATTTCACCCTGATACTTCAATATTTCTTCCCCTTCTCTATACAAAGGATCTTCAAATAGTTGAAGATGCCCAGGTAACTGACGTGCAATATACGGCCGGTGTTTGGGTGGCATCATTGAAAACGGAAACAAACGATAAAACGAAATTTGATTATATCAACTTTTTTTCCTATGAACCCCTAGTGCAGTTCAGTCCTGCAAAAAGGAATATCGTTCTGGAAACAAAGCCGCTTTCTGTGGGGGAATATAGAAAACTTCTTACACCCTCCTCTTTTTCATCCGCTCCGCCGCGTTTAAAAGAGCTGTATAAAAGACTTCCTTCCGGATTCCCTTTTTACGCATCGGTAACTCTTCCCAACGGAGGTTCTGCTGTTACGTACCTGAACGGTTCTGTTGATAATGATATTACACTGCCTTCACAGGCAGTGCTTGCCGAAACATTTTCTCTTGCAGTTTTTGCAGACGGAACGAGTTTTTTTGCCGGTGCTTTGCCGGATAATTATATTTTACAAGACGGAGAGCCTGTGGCATTCCGGCTTCCTAAACTTCCTTCCGGTTTTACCTATGGAAACATAGGCGTGAGCGGATCAATTTTATATGTATCCTGGGAGGAAGGTTCATTCTATGAAACAGGACGCAGCGGCTTTTTAACGGTTGACCTGAAAGAAATCTTGTACTAACATAAGACAAGAGGTTTTTATGCGCAAAAGCATTATAATACTCCTCCTGTTCCTCTCAACAGCGGTTTTATTTCTGCAGGAAACAGATGCTGCCGATATTCCGGTGCAGGAAAGTGAGTTATTAACCGGAGACGGCACCGTAAATACTGAAACAGTAACTGAAAACAACAGATCCGGAAATCAGGGCTTTATTTTCATAACCGCGGGCCCTCAATTATTTTATAACGCTGAAGGAATCCCTTCTTCTCCCTCGCCCATAATTCTCTCAATTGGTACGGGAGGCAATATTCCCATAGACAGGAAGTTTTTTTCTTTCACGCCCCATATTAAAGGCTGGGCTTCATACTATATCTGGTATAATGATAAAGCTCTTCCCGGACCAGTTGAACACCGGACATCGTATACTCTCCATGCCCTGCTCGATATTCCCGTATCTTTTAAACTATCAGCCGGTGATTCCGTTTTTTCTCTCGGCCTTGGAATGTCGATCCTCGCTCGATTGGGTTTTGCAGTCCCGGTTCTTCCTGAAGATGAAAAGCCTGATATTAAGAAGATGAATGCTTATTACTGGCAAAAAGCCCGTTTTTTATATCCTTGTCTTATACTTGCCTGGGACTATCTGCTTGAAAACGGAACCAGTTTTGGTTTTGAGGCGCGGGCTCATTATCCTCTTTCAAATTTCAATGATCCCTCTTCCTCTCCCATTCAAAGCGCGCTTCTCAGCGTCTCGGGCCGGTTCTTCTTTCCCCGAAAATGGTAACCATCTGAACAATACTACATAGGCACAGACCGGGTCAAAAAACACCAGAGCAAAAAAAAACCTGAAATACAGGCTGTGTATTTCAGGTCTCATTCAGCAGTAATACTTACTATTTATTTTCCTGCTCATACTGCAGCTGGCGGAAAGCTTCCTGAGCCTTGAACTCTGCAAAAGCCGCACTTTCATTGCGCTGATAGGTTTTCATCTGATTTGCAAGATTTTCGGCTGCCTGATTAACATCATAGGACATTAATACATATACACCGCCGTCTGTATCTTCCCAGGAATCCTCAATCTGAGCGCCTGAAATAGAAATCTGAGCGGTCTGTTTTGAAATTTCTTCCATGTATTCAATTAATTCTCTCTGATCTCCGATGCCTGCATCCTGTGTATAGGTCTTTAATACTGTATTTACATCTGTCTGTACCCAGAACGCAATTTTATTACGTGCATCTGCTTCTGCCTTTTTAAGGGAAGTTGCATAATTGGACATTTTTCCGTATCCTACTTCATAATGCACATCTTTAGACTGCTTTCCCATCTGGCGTACCCAATCAGGACGGGTAATACCTTCAGCGCCGACTACTCTTTTACCTGTACTCTTTGAGGCACAGCTAAAAACCAACAATACTGACAACATTATCATTACTACAGTTAATGCTCTTTTCATAACATCCTCCTGAAAAATTCATCACATAATATATAACACATACTAGATAAAAATCTGTTACCGTTCATATTAGTATCTCATGCTATACATCATGCTGTCAATATTTCCGGTAATATCAATACTCTATCGAAAAAGGTTGAATATTTGACTATAATAGGCGATAATAGTACTATGGATTCATCTGATAATTTTAAGACTGTTCTCTTTAATGCCTTTGATGAAAAACTCTCATGGTATGATTCGGTGGAAATGCCTCGTCTTCTTGCAGAATACAGGAATTTTCATGCACATGTTGAGAACCTGCTGACAACACTTCTTAACAAGGGCTCTATAAGCAGTGATCCCTATAAACATGATAAAAAAATATCAGATATAGAAGTGCCTGAAGAAAGTTTTTATACTGAATCCGAACGTAATGTTGTTATAGGAACGAGACTGTCTGATTTTGAATCAATCCTTGACTTTTTATGTAATTATTTTAAATTTTCAATCGCTACATTTACAGTGGATCGTATAAAAAAACTGATTGCGCTCAATAATGTTTTTCAATGGAATTCTCTCGTTACCAATTCTACAAGACCAAATTCCCGCGGTCTTGCTGAATGTCTCGTATCAATCAGACAGGGAACCGACACTTTGACTATAAGCGTTGTGAATGACAGCATCAGCAATGCCGCAAAGTGTGTTGGAACAATAAATACAATACTGAAGGATATAACAGATTTTCAAAGGGAAGCCTATAAAATTGAAGTACGTAAGACCGTTTTTGAACATCCGTCTTTTTACTCTGAGAATCTCGGTTCATCAATTCCCTCCTATCTTCAGCAAATAAAGAAAATATTCCCCGCAGTCATGGGTAAACAGCCTTTTTATACAGAACTTATAGAAGAAATGCTGCATGAAGATTTTGGTCACGATAAAGAAGAAAAGAGAAAGGCTCTTTTAGCAAAGCTTGAAGTAAAAAAAATTGAAACAGTAAAAAAAGAAAAAGAAATCGATACCAAAGAAATTCTCATGGACTCTGTAAGAACGCTTGCGGGCATTGTACCTCAGCTCGAGCAAATACTTCAGAAACTTGAGGAAAATAAAAAGATACTGGACAGCGAGCAAACGGGCTTTTTGACAAAGGTTACTTCGTTCATCCGGAAGCTTTTCAACATGGCTCCTGTTCCGGTTTTTTACCGTATCACAATAGTTGATTTTTTAACAAAATCTCAACGGACAGAGGTACTAGAATACGATAAGTTTATTTCCGAGCTTCAGAGGCGTATCCGTTACTATATGTCTTTTTCTCTGAAAAAAACGCCGGGGTACCAAAAAATAGAAGCACTTTCAGACGACAAGATTGTTGAATTACTTATAAATCAGCTGTCTGAGTGTCAAAAGCTTATGATTATGCTGAATGCACTCGATGATTATTTTAAAACAACAATTTCGTCTGTAAATCTTCCAAAAATACGGGGAATAAAAATGGAAATGACTGCTGTTAAAAATACACTGGTTAAAACAAATCAGCGTAAAGCTGAATATTCTACTATCATTGAAGAACAGGAACAAATGAGAAAACTGGGAATTTTACATGCATAACAAAAAACACCTCTTCATGCTGCTGACCGCAGCGCTTTCAGTATTGGTACTGACATCGCAGATACCGCTTAACCTGCTCCAGGAAACACCCGAAAAATCACGGATAAACAGTGCTATTCAAAGAGAGCTTGTCATTCTAAACTCTGAGTTTCCATATAACCTTGATCCTCATACGGCCAATTACAGCTCGGAAGCTCAGATTCTCACAGGACTCTATGAGGGTTTATTTTCCTATGATCCTTACTCACTCGAGGCACTGCCTGCGGTAGCCGAATCATATAAAATATCACGTGATAAAAAAACATGGACTTTCACAATCAGATCTAATGCTAAATTCAGCAGCGGAGAGCCTATAACCGCCCAAACTGTATATGATTCATGGATAAAGCTTCTTTCACCTTCATCACAGGCTCCGTTCGCCTCGCTTCTTGACTGTATACAGGGGGCTGAAGCATATAGAACCGGCAAGGGAACAAAGGAAGAAGTCAGTATAAAAGCATCAGGGCCGCTTACCCTTGTAATTAAACTGATTAATCCGACTGAACACCTTCCAAAGATTCTTTGTCACCATGCATTTTCTGTTGTACATGAGAATTCTTCGGTATACAGCGGGGCATTCACACTCGGGACATTTACAGAAACTGAGATTATCCTGAAAAAAAATACTTATTATTGGGATTGCGGGAATGTAGCCCTTCCGTCCATACGGCTCGTACTATCGGATGATCTTGACGAAAATACCTATTTATTTAATACCGGAAAAATTGACTGGGCCTGCGATGCTTTAAATGCCGGCAAGGTTATAGACAAAGATTCTGTTGTGGTTTCCACGCAGTTCGGTACTGAATATTTGTTTTTTAAATCACACCGTTCCCCCTGGAATACTGCCGCTGCAAGAAATGCGCTCCTCATGGCCGTGCCCTGGGAGAAACTGCGTTCCGACAGTATTGTTCCTGCAGACACGCTATTGGTAAAGCTGCAGGGGTATCCCGATGTTGCAGGGTTAAATGATGAAGATATTGAGGAAGCAAAACGTCTTCTAGAAGAGGCCCGGATACCCGAGGCGAAGCGCAAAATTACCTGTGCCGTTCCCGATAATTCTTATATTCTTAAACAGATGGAAATACTTAAAGCTGCCTGGGATCAGATAGGCGTCTCTCTCGATATTCAAAAGACTCCGACAAACCGTTATCTTCAAAGTATTGAAGAATGGGATGCAGATCTCTTCACCTATACATGGATCGGGGATTTTGCAGATCCGCTTGCCTTTCTTGAACTTTTCCGCAGCAATTCTTCCCTGAACGTGACAAACTGGAAAAATTCTTCCTATGACAACCTTATACAGGAAGCATCGCAGATGACTGATGCTGAGAAACGGTATGATAAACTTGCCGAAGCTGAACAGCTGCTTTTGGATGAAGGAGTTATTATGCCGGTTTCACATCCTGTTTCGTTCAATGTTATAGACAGGAATTATATAGCCGGCTGGTACGATAATGCATTGGATATACACCCATTAAAATATCTGTTTTTTAACGAAGTAAAACCTGTTCAGGGATTAGTTCTAGCATCAAAATGACAATTATGATATAATGGAAAAATATGAGCGATAGTATAACTGCATATCAAGTTAATCAAAAGATAGTGTACCCGAGCCAGGGTGTTGGAAAAATAACGGATATTAAGAAAAAGAAATTTAAAGATCAGGTTCTTCTATATTACGTTATTTATCTTGAAGTATCTGACATGACCGTCATGATACCCGTAGACAGATGCGAGGAAATGGGTATAAGGGCAATTGTGAGTCCTGAAGAAGCTGAGAAAGCCCTTTCAATGATCGGAGAGGAATTTGAACCTGTTACTTCCGACTGGAAACTCCGCTACCAGATGAACCTTGAATTATTAAAAAAAGGAAGTGTGACCGATATTGCTTCTATAGTCAGGTGCCTGTACCACAGAAGCAAGGTTAAAGAACTGCCTATCCTCGAGCGTAAGCTGTATGATTCTGCAAAAAAACTGCTTGAAGATGAAATATCATTTGCACTGGATAAGACAGTAAAAGAAGTTGAAGCAATGATACATGCAAAGCTTGAACCGCTTGGACTGCTTCATGCAAAACAGGCTCCGAATCTTAATAAAGCCTTTCTTGACAATGATGATGAAGATTTTATCGTTTCTGACGAAGAAGAAGAGGAAGAAGAAGAGGACGAAGATCTTGCAGACGATGAAGCTGATGAATAGATCATGTCATATGCGGTAGTGCTGACAGCCGGAGGCCTCTCTACAAGGCTTGGTATGGGAATAAAAAAAGAATTTTTTATTTTAAACAGCGGTAAATCAGTACTTTCAGCCTGTGCGGAGAACTTTCTTCGTTACTTTCTTTTAAATCCGCACTATACACTCTCTAATCTTGTTATAACCCTTCCTCTCAACGCTCTCGAAGAAGGAAGGCGGTCGTTTTTCACCGGAAATACAGAAAATTTGTGCACAGAGATTGGTCTTGTACCGTCATTTATTGAAGGCGGCAGTACAAGACAGGAATCAGTATTTAATGCATTATCGTATATTAATGCATTAAATACAGCATGCACCTCTGTACTAATTCATGATGCAGCACGCCCGTATGCTTCAGTACAGCTCATTGACCGGGTAGTATGCGGCACCGAAAAACACGGTTCATGCGTTCCGGTAGTTCAGTCAACCGATACACAAAAACGCATAGACCCGGCAACAGGGTTCGTTATCGATCATCTTGACAGGAAGACCATCGTGTGCGTTCAGACACCGCAGGGGTTTTCCTTCCCTGATATTCTTACAGCCCACCAGAGCGCAGCATCCGGGTTCAAGTCATATACAGATGACTCGGAAATATGGCATGATTTTTTTAGTGAAAAAGAATATGGTAAGGTATTAACCTGTGAAGGAGATAATCAAAACAAGAAAATCACCTTCTCTTCAGATCTCATAACATAGGATTACGTATGATAAGAATCGGTTTAGGCTACGATCTGCACGCACTTGAAAAGGGAAGAAGGCTGATGCTCGGAGGCGTTGAACTGCCGTTTGACAAGGGAGAAAAGGGACATTCAGACGGCGATGTTCTTTTACATGCAGTTACCGATGCGATTCTTGGAGCAGCAGGGCTGAGCGACATTGGAGAATTATTTCCTCCTTCCCAAAGTGAATGGAAAGATGCAGATTCTGCAGTACTCCTGAAAAGAGCCTGGAATATGGTGAAGGGAAAAGGATGGACTCTTGAAAATATTGACTGCGTAATAGCAATCGAAAAACCGAAAATTATTCCCTACCGTAAAACAATAATTGCAAGAATTGCACAGGTGCTTGAATGCACCGAAGATCAGGTATTCCTTAAAGCCAAAACAGGCGAAAAACTCGGAGAGATAGGCAGAGAAGAAGCTGTGTGCGTCTGGGCTGTCTGTCTTCTTTCAAAAGAATAGAGAACCTTTTTTACCATATTCTCCGTTATTTATTATATGTTTCCAAAATTAGTTCAACTTCACTGACGGCAAGCCCAAGCCTTGAAGCAATATCTTCAGGCCTCCAGTTTGCATGAGCAAGTTTCACAACGCTTTCCCTGATTTTTGGAGGCGGTGCACCTTCTTCACGTCTTGGTTTTGGATTTGCATTTTTCTGTATTTCACCAAAGAGTTTAATATTGCTTTCCGCCTCTTTGCTTATTTCCTGAAGTCTGCTTTCGGTGCGTGCCAGCCATTCCCTGGAGTTCTGCAGTTCTTCCATTCTCGTTTCCGTTTGAGACAGCATTGTTTCTAACGAACTAACCTTTTCAATGGCTTCAGAAACTTTCGGATTAATTGTCATTAATTTATCGACGCCTTTTTTCAGATCTCCGATCTGCTCAGGCAGTTCAATAGTTTCCTTGGAACAGGAGGAAAGGCGCTTTTCAATATCTTTCAACAGCTCGAATGTTTTATCGACACCGGCTATTGTCTGATCCAACACTTCATTCTTCTTCTCAAAGCGGTCATACCGGCTTGAAATTTCAGTTAGGGTCTCCTGGAATTTTCTTACTTCGATCTGCATACTCTGAAGATCATCATTTGTTGTCCTCAGCTCATCAATTTTTTGATCCATGGAAGATGATAATGCAATAAGCCGGTTGAAATTTGATTCCATGGCATCAATATGTTTTTTCTCCTGCACAAATTTCGCGGTTTTCTGATTAATTTCCTCTTCGGCTTTCTTAACTTTTATGAACTGCTGTTCAAGTGCATCAATGGTTTTTCCAAAAGTCTGCACATTTGCAATCTCTGTCTTTAGATCGGAAATTTTAACTTCAAGTTCATCTTTTAGTTTATCAGCCTTGTCGAAAAGCTGAGTCTGCGCAATGAACTGTTTAATTCTACGGTCAATGTCGTCCATAGTTTTGTTAAGAGTATCAGCATCGGACTGCATTTTAAGAATCATTTTTTCCTGTGCAGTCTCGTTCCTTTCCTTAATTTCCTGCACGAGCCTCTTTTCTTCCCGGAGTTTTTGATCAGCTTCGCTGTTATGCTCTTTTATACGTCTCTGTGTCTCATCAAGCATCTGCTCATAAGAGTTTTTGAATTCACCAAGCATTTCTGCAGCCCTTTGTTCATACATCTCAAGAGTCTGCCTTGTATCCTCGGATAGACGTTGAATATCCTGTTCTATGCCGTTTTGGGTCTGCATGGTCTTTTCTTTATACTCATCAACTTCAGTCCGGAATGTATTTTCTATCTGGCCGATCATGTCTTTTGAATTGACATCAAAACTCTGTAATTTTCCGGTGAAAATAACTTTTGCCTCTTCAAACTGATCATTCATCCTTTCTTTCCACTGTGCAAAGTCGCTGCGTATAGATTCCAGAAGAGCACTTGCCTGTTCATTTGAAGAGCCTACAGAGTCGGATATTTTCTCCAGTTCCTGATGTATTTCTCTTTCATGCCGTTTAAGCTGTTCGTTAATGCCCAGTGTGTACGTCTCCAGCTCTCTCTTCAAATACGCATCAGCCTTATTCCGGGCAATTTCAAGCTCTAGAGCATAATTCTTTGAAAATTCTGCTATTTCCTGATCGAACAAAGCGGATGACTCCTGTATCTTTTTATCGCGGGCATTGATTGAATCCTGTATAGCGCCTGACTGATCTTTCAGCCGCTCACTCAGGACTGCAATTCTTTCCCTTAATTCTTCAGTGTACTTTGTCTCAAGATTACGCCGGCTGTCTTCATAGGAAAGAGACATCGACTCAATTTTTGCATCAAATCCGCCCTTCCACTGTGCAAGAGAATCGGTCAGGGCATTGCTTCTTTGAGCGAGATCTGCGAAGAAATCATCTTCGAAGCCTTTTAGTTTTTCAGATACATTGTCGTATGCGCGCTGTTTCAGCTCATTAAGCTCGCTCTCGAGGGTTTGAATCTTGCCGGTAATATCTGAAGCCTGCACCGATATTTCATGCTGAAATTCCGTGTAGGATTTTTTCTGTTCTTTGGTAAACAATGAAAAATCGGCTAGTACGCGGTTTCCAACTTCATTCATTGCCTTTTGGAGATGCTCTTCAAGAGTATCAATGTCGGAAACGGTCTTTTCAAGACGTTCAAATCGGTAAAGAACATCTTCATTATATTCCTTAATCCGTTTATCCATATCTTCAAATACAGAAGAAGTCTTATCCTCCTGAATTTTTGCGATTGTACGGAATGATTTATCCAGCTCGGATGAAATGCGTTCAGATTCTTTTTGCAGCAGATTCTCCGCTTCGGCTGTTTCTTTTTCCACCGTTTTAGAAAGCTGCATGGTCGTCTGCTCAACATAGTCTCTAATTTGTGCAGTTTTCTCTTCGGCATCATTCTTTACTGAAGCAGTTTCAGTTCCGACAAAATCCTTAATTTGAGAGAGAACAGAGCGTGAAAGGGATTCAAATTCTGCCGATTTGGTTTTCAATAATTCTGAATTTTCCTTTACAGAAAGCTCGACAGCCTCCTGAATTTCCTTATTATTCTGCGTAAAGGTGTTTTTAGTCTCTTCTACAGCTGATATAACAAAATCTTTAAGATTTTCAGTTTCCTGCCGGGAAAGATTCTTTACATTTATAGTCTCACTCTCTACTAAATTCTTTGTTTGAAAGAGCATTTCCTCAGCAGTCTTTTTCGTTTCAAGAGTCTCCTCCTGAACAAAAGCCTTAAGACCCTGGACTTCTTCATTGACAAGAGTCTGAATAGACTGCGCCTTTTCATCAGCAAGCTGCTCAAGAGAAGACACCGTTTCCTGAATAAGATTGGAAAGAGAAGCTGATTCTGCATCAATTTTTTGTCTCATCTTCTGCAGTAAATCATCGCTTGAAAGAAGCTCTT
Organism: Spirochaetota bacterium; assembly: GCA_023398165.1. GTDB lineage: Bacteria > Spirochaetota > Spirochaetia > Treponematales > Treponemataceae > JAAZLA01. The sequence goes on from JAEWSQ010000030.1 coordinate 43,416, forward strand.
CATTTATCCTGCGCGAAACATCTCTTGTCTCCTCCTCAAACTGTGAAAAGTTCTCAGTAATTTTTCGGGTTACCTCATCATACTCTTCGGTTGTTTTTTTCAGTTCCATTCTCATGGTATTTAAATATTCTGATGCTTCCTGCTGCCATGATAATTTAAAGTTCTTTGCCAGGGCCTGGGTTTCTTCAATCTTATGTTTAATTACCTCGCCAAGAGCAAGTGTTTTTTCATCAAGCAGCTGATGATATTTTTCAACTCTTTCAACTGCCTTATTCCGAAGCTTGTCAAAGGCTGTGTTTTCAAGAGCATCAGCGCGTTCGGCAGCCTGCTGGAATGCGGTTTCGTACGACTGCCGTATTGAAGCCAGTATTTCCTCATTTTTCTTGAGAGACGCATCTGTCGAGTGCTCAATCTGCTCAATATCAGTTTTCAATGAATTTAAAAGACCCGCTACGGAATTTTTAAGCTGTGTTTCATTGTGAATAGAAAATTCGTTTTGAATTAAGGGAATTTTCTTTTCAAGCGCATCAAGCATCTTTCTCTGTTCAGTAATTTTACCATCAACCTTGTCTATAACAGAAGATTCTTTTTTAATACGCGTCAAATTTTCTTCGACTCTTTCAGTCATTTCAAACAGAGTCTTGATTACAGAATCATAATCGAGGGCTCTCTGTTCAAGCTGGTTTACCGCAGCAATATGTTTTTCGTAGTTTTTTGTTTTCCCGTCGAATTCTTCAATTATTTTTTCGAGCCTCTTTACGGCAGCCACTGCCTGAGACTGTTTTACATCAATCTCCACCGAAGCATTCTGAAGCTCTTCACGCTTTTTTGCAAAATGAAGTTCAAATTCGCCTTTTACTTTATCTGAAAATTTACGTACCTTATCTATAGACCTGCTGTTTTTATCGAGCTGTCTAAAAATAAGCACAATCGACAAACAGAGAGCAAGAGTAATAACATTAATTATATACATTGTTCCCACCAAAAAAACAAATATGTATTAGTGTAACACAATTTCCTGTAATTGGCGATAGTTTTTGAAAGAAATATCTGCAAGCTTAAGCTTTAAACCGAACAATCTTCGCCAAAACGGCATCAAATACGCTGTTTTCATACCCGCATTTTTAGCTCCGTTTATATCTGCATAGATACTGTTGCCGACATAGAGTATTTCTTCATTTTTAAGTCCGAGCTTTTCCGCGAGTATTCCGAAGGTATACACTGAAGGTTTTAAAGCGCCGCACTCCTCGGAGCCGAGTATTACGTCGCAGTATTTTTCCGCACCCCACATAGCTCCCTTCTGCTGAGGCGGGAAATCAGATAAAACGGCGCATTTTAGTCCTGCTTTTTTGAAAACTTCAAAACTTTCAACCGCATACTTATACGGCTTTATGCCTGGGAAATATCTGCATAGTCCGCAGTATACCTTGTCATTTATCATAGCGCGGGCGGAATCTACAGTAGTATGCATTGCATCTGCCAGGAGCCTTGCCTGGTATTCATAAAAATCGGGAAGAGGCGCGGTTCTATGCAGAATATCGCGCACCTTTTTATATGAGAGAAAAAATTGCAGATTTTTTAAAAAATAGGGAACGATACGCAGGTATAAACGCCAATTTGCATACAAAGTTCCGTCGATGTCAAAGGCTACAGCTTTTATAGAATTCATTACTTAACATTTATACTATATGTTAAGCGCGCCTGTCCATCACTTTTTTCCTCCTCAAATCTCCATTGTGCAATCTGAGAACGTATTTCTGTCTGCACAGAAACGGGAATAATACCTACAGGCTGAAAGCTGATGCTTCCTACAGGAACAGTGCCGTTAGCCAGCACCGAAAAGATAATAGTTACTGTAATCGAGCTTGTAATAAGTTTTTCACTTTCGGCAGATAATATGATGGCAGGCTTTGAGGGTTTTATGAGTTTTCTTGAAGACCCGTCGCTTAAATCCATTGAGACTCCCCCGCCTTCTGTTTTTGAGGAGCTTTGTGTTTCAAAGCTGATGCCCTGTGTAGATTCTGAAGCGGTGTACGTTCCGGGTTTTGCAGAACTAATATTCGCAAGGGCTGATTCAGTATTGTTTAGAACGGATGAGGATGAAGAAGTTTTTGAAGTCTGAGCGGCGGCGGATGATGCACTGTCTTTTTGAGCTGATGCGGCAGTTCCTTCCAGCGCTGCTACCGGTTTGTCCGCGCTCTCCTTAATCTGCGGGACTGACTGTGACTCCTGTTCGACAGCCGATGAGTCAAATGCGCTTTGATCCCAGACAGCTTCTTTTTTAACCGCTTTATTATTTTGAGCCATAAGCTCATCCATGCTCTGTACAAGTTTCGGCTCAACTTTTTTTTCAGCTTGAACTTGTGCTGCCGGGGTTGTATTTTTCGGGGTGCCGCTTTGTTTCGGGACAGATACAGCATCTTTTACCGGAGTTTTTTTCTCCTGAACGGCAGGATCAGTCTTTTTTGCTTCTTCTTTTATTTCTGCTGATATTTCCTTAATTTCCTGTTTAACTGGGATTTCAGCCGGCTTCTCTTCTATAACAGGCTTAATTACAGGTTCCGGTATAACTTCGGCCTTCTTTTCCTCTTCAAAAACAAGCTGAATCACCTCGTACCGTGTTTCTTTTTCAGGCTGTATAACGAGAGACAATACTAAAAATACAAGCCAGATCAGAGCAGTTGAGGAGACGCTTAGTATATCTTTTTTAGAAAAGAATGCAGAAGACTTCATTTTTTTACACCGGTTGTCCGTAAGTTTACCGCAGTAAAGCCGTTTGTCCGCAATAGATCAAAAATCGAAACTATTGTTCCGTTTGTTACAAGATCATCAGCTTCAAGGCGTACCGGGAATGTTTTTCTCTCTTCACGTGAAAGCTCATACGAGGAAAGTTTTGCATCCAGTTCTTTCAAGGTTACTTTATCGGTATTGAACCACAGAGTTCCGTCCTTTTCCGCGGTAATCGTAATGCTTCCGCCGGACGTTGATTCCGCCGTTGCTGATGACGGAAGCTTCAAAGAAATGGCCGGAAGAAGTGCAAAAGTTGTAGAAACGAGAAAAAAGAGAATAAGCTGAAAAACAATGTCGATCATGGGGACTAGATCAATTTGTGCATGCTGTGATTTTGTCTTCCTGAATCTCACTCATTTTCTCCTTTTATTTTTAAAGCAACAATAAGTTCAGCCGCCGTATATTCCATCTCTATCATTCTGCGGTTTATTCTGGAAACAAAATAGTTATGGAAAACGAGCGCAGGAATCGAGACCGCAAGCCCTGCAGCCGTTGTAACAAGCGCTTCGGCTATGGCTCCTGCAAGGATTTCGGGATTGCCCATTGAACCGCCTGAACCTAAAACACCGAAAGCCTGAATATTTCCTGTAACAGTACCCATGAGGCCCAAGAGTGTTGAAATATTTGCTATTGTTCCCAAAGGTGTAATATAACGCTCGAGGTGCGGTATTTGATGCGTCGCTTCATTTGTAACTGCTTCACGTATTTCACTTACAGGGAAATTTCTGCATTCAACCGCCTTTCTCAAAATACCTGTTAACGGCGTGTTGATTGCCCTGCAATACTCTATGGCGTCGTCATAATTCTTCTTTTTTACGAGGCTGATAATTTCGCTTGATACAGCGCTGCGGTTTTTTCCTATGACATAAAAGTATATCATTCTTTCAATTATTATGAAGGTTGCCAATACTGCACAAAAGAGTATTGGAATCATTATTACACCGCCGCTTTTTAATACTTCAAACATTAGTAAACCCCTTAAAAATAAAATTTTGCCGTGATTACCGCACTGCCGCTACTGCTTACGTAAGGGAATGCCGCAATTCTGTCAGTTCCCGTTATCAGTTTTATCATGTCTTCTACTTCAAATGCCAATGAAAAAGAAGGTGTTATTGAATAATACACGCCCGTTGATATATCCGGTATGAGATCCCTCATAGGCTCAAATTCAATTTCTGCGCTTGAGCGGAATTTTGAATCCTTGGATGAAATGAATGCATTTAAATATATAAGCTGTCTTTGATCCAGAACATCAGCATCAAGCCACGAAGCCTTCCATCCGAGGGCGATCGAAAGCAGATGAGCGCTGTATGTTGCAGAAATATCTGAAACAAGCTCATTTCTATTTATTTGTATAAAATTAAAAAGCCCCGTTTGTGTATTTGTTTGAATATAATCCGGAACCATAACACCGTTATTAAAAGCTGTTGATTTAAAACCAAGATTCATATTTGCAGTTAGAATGTCTGCTATGGGCAGGAAGAATGCGATCGAACCGAACCAGTCGCTTTGTTCCTGCGGAATTGTATTATACAGAGAATAATAGTGTGTATCGTGCATGGCGTATAATGATGTTTGTTCAGAAGAAAGACCCCCGGTCATCGAAACAGACAACTCTTTTTCCGAAAGAGAAGTCTTTCCCCGCAGTTTAAAAAATAGAGAGAACGGAACCAGTTTGCTTTCTGCAAGGAAAACACCGCCTGCTTTTATTCCTGCATCTAGAAAATCACCCGATCTGCTTAAGATCGCATATACCGATCCTCTGTGACCGTATTCACCGGATTCGGCCGAGCCCGAAAAGTTGTAATCACCGTCAAGCGTGAATTTTACTAATGCCGCGTTCACAGACATTGAGAGCGAAGGATTTATTAAAAACGTAATAAATGAAGGATTCGAAGGAACGGCCGGCTGGCTGTTTACCGGCACTTTCAAAGCGCCGTACTGGCTGGAAACGAATCCGTCAATATCAGCATTAAAACCAAGAATATTGGAAAAATTCCATATCGCGGATAACGAAGGTTTTATTGTTTGAGAAGAAAGAGAAGAATACAGGGGACTTAGGTTTTGCAGCCCCGTCGTATTTGAATCATATAATCCTCCCGTCTTAAGGCTGAATGTGTTAGTAAGATTGAATAATGCCTCTCCGTCGAGACGGGTTGTACTGTCATAAAAACCGCCCGAAGCGGAATTTATTCCGTACCCGTTATGCGCGGTATGAAGGAAATGGAAATTAAAAGGATTTTTTGATGAAGTTTTAAATATTGAAAAATCACCGGTAAAAAGGCCGGGATAACCGCCTCCGAAAAAGCCTGAGAGATACATTTCATTTTCATCTTTTGCCCGGTTTCCTAAATCAAGAGTGTTCTCACCTGGTGAAAACCTTGTATCAGGCAGCCGGGGAAGAACATCTTCCGTTTCCGGAAGAATCTGGGAAAAATCAGGCAGCGCATTTTCATCTATCTCCTGAGTCCCGCCTGTTATAGTTGTGGTAACAGAGGGCAGCTCAATTTCCTGAGCGTTAAGAACAGCTGCTGAAAGACAAAGTGCCGCAGAAACTGATACTGCCGCACGGCGGAAAAATAGTTTTATCATTGTGGAATCCCCCTGAGAAGTACAGCCGCACGGCTGACCCATTTTGACTGCGCATATTTTGATGAAAGCAGCGTGTATACCGAACGGGCATCGGCGTATAAGCCGCTGCAGTCGAACGACTCTATTGCGCAGTATAATGATTGTGCTGACTTTTCAGCATCATATGAGGCATTGAGTTCTGCAGATTTAAGGAACTGGGTCGAAGCTTCAGAATAGTTAAGTATTTCCCGGTAATAAGAACCAAGAAGGAAATGCGCGGAAGCTGCTTTTGACTTTTCCTCCGCAGAAGAGGCATCATACGATGCAAGCATCTTCTTCAGTACAGCAGAGCCGTCTGTGCGGAGAAGTGGAGAAGCCATGTACAGTTCACCAAGCGTGAATCCTGCGAGCCTTCCTTCTTTCGTTTTTTCCTGACCGTTTGCAGTAAACGATGCGAGCGCAACTGCAATTTTTTCATCCTCTCCGGAAATTAGTATTGCAAGTTCCTCCATTTGGCGCTCAAGTGCATTTTTTTTCGCCAGATCTGGGTATTTTTTTTGAATAAGCTGCGCTGTTTCAAGCGCGGAGAAGTATTCTCTTTTATTTCTGTACAGCTTAACAAGGTTAAACAGCGCGCTTGCCTCATACGAATTATCGGGATAATTTTTCAGCATCTCAAGATACGACAGAATCGCCTGTCCCTCATTTTTATCCTGAATACAGCTTTCCGCCCCGTAATGCAGGGCGGCAGTTATAAATAATCCTTTCGGATACGATCTCTTATACTGGGTAAACCGTTCTATAGCATCCTGCCATTGAGAATTCTTATAATACAGCTCTCCTGAAGCAAATAAAGCCTGTTCCGCAAGAGGGTGCACCGGAAAATTCTGCAGCAGTCTTTCATACATAGAGGAAGCGTTTTTCACATCACCTTTGTTAGTATAAAGATCAGCACTGTAAAATAATGCATACACGGTAAATCCGTCCTGAACTATAGTATAGGGAGCAAGGAGAGAAAGAGCTTCATCATACTTTTTCCTTCCGCCTAAAATATCGGCATACAAGAGAAGCGACTGCTGTTTTTCAGTATCGGTCCGGGAGCGCTCATAACTGAGCTTGGCTTTATCCTCCGCCTTCTCCATCCACTGTGATTTTTGTGAAGACTGATATTCGTTTACAGCCGATAACGCGCTGTAATAATATGAATTCCACAGCAGTGTAATTGCTTTTGGATCTTTTTCATATGCGGTAAAGGAATCAAAGGCAGCAGCATATTTTCCCTGCATATACTGGCTGTACGCTGCATAATACCGGGCATACGGCTGAAGTTTTTCATCGGGTTTGGTGCGCAGATAGGCTACAAATAAAGACTCGCTTTCCATCCATTGTTTTTGAAGGAAAGCTGCGAGGGCGCAAAGGTAGGAAGTCAAAGACGAATCAAAAGGACTTATTACGGATGAAACCAGTTCAGATTTATCGGCAATGATTAGAGAAAGTGCATAGTTTTCTTTGGATTCCATAGAAGCAGTATCGAGTGAAATTTGTTCAAAAATTGACAGCGCTTCCTTTTCCTGTCCGGTTGCAAGGAGAGTTCGGGCATACAGTGTTGTAAAAGAGAGATCAGTACTATTTTCTGCATAATACGGTTTTAAGACTGCAGCAGCTTCGCTGTTTCTCTGAAGCGCCGCTAGAGAAAGACCGTACCAGAACGAGGTTTTCACTGAAGGAGATGCTTCATGAGCCTGTGCAGCGTAATACACTGCATCCTCCCAATTTTTGCTTTCAGCATTCGCATAGGTGGAAAATATGAGTGCATCAAAGTAAAATACGGAGTTCTTATCTATCGTAGTAAAGAGTTCAGCTGTTATATTCTTAACATCTGTTGGATTCTTCTTCATCTCAATTGCCGCTTTATAAAATGCTGCATACGGATCCGCGGAAGACGGAGCACTTGCTTTGGAAAAACTTTCAAGAGCCTTATCATACTCGCCGTTTTCAAAACGTGCCGTTCCAAGACGTATCCAGAATTCACTCATCAGCTGCGGGTAATCTGCAAGCCTTGATCCTGCAGAAGTTAGAAGAGCTTCGACATCGGAGTTTCCGAGTTTTTCTGCTGTCACATATGCTTTTTGAAGTGCAATAACGAGATCTTCCCCCGATGCGCCGTTCAGCACCCGTTCATAAAGTTCATATGCCGTCTTATAATCGGATACGGCAAAATACGCATCGCCTGAGGTGAGCGTCATTCTATTGCTTGCATTAAAAGAAAATTTATACAAAGGAAGCTGAGTGTATAAACTGATAATTTTCTGATGCTTTTCTGTCTTCCGGTATGCATTAAGAAGAATTTCCGCTGTCTCCTCCTTAACAGGAACTTCCGGACACGATACCAGCAGATGCTCATACACCTTAACAGTGTCTTCCATTTTTCCAAGAAGATACAGCGATTTACCTGCATACTCCAGAATAGACGCCTTAATTTCTTTATCAGAAGAAAGGGAAGGAGAATTCAATGCCTCATAAAAATACCTGACAGACTCTGCGTATTTTTTTTGATCGTATGAAATTCTTCCCAAAAAGTATAAATCAAGGGAAGTTTGCTTTTTTTTCTGAAAAACGGTCTGAGCTTCAAATGCTTTACCCGTATAATATAAGGCTCTTCCTTTGGCGCTTAAGGCTTCATCAGTATACATAGAATTGGGAAACGAGGATAAAAGTGAATTTGCGAAAATGATAACAGAAGGATAATAACCTATTTTTTCAGCAGAGCGTATATCCGTCATAAGGCGGATATCATCAGTTAACACCGAATTTTGGGTAAAACATAAAGAAGTACAGAAAACTAATGCTATACAAAGTATTATGGTATACAGAGTTTTACGTACTGGAAATTTACAAATCGTGTATTTCATACCAGAGTTCACCTTCCTCCCGGAACCGGTTTTAAGAATACCTTCATAGTATTTGCAGTATAAACAAATAAGGCAAAGCTTCAGTTACTTATTTTTGCTGAGGGAAGAATCTCTTTGAAGTTTTCAGCCTCACAAGACTGATAAATGAATTTTCCCATTCTTTGGTAAATTCTTCAATGGTCAGCTCCCTTGGTCCTTCATATACTATACAGTGGAAAGCCCCTTCATCATCAAAAAAAGGAAAAAAAACTGCAACTTCATTGTAGTATACTACTTCCGGACTCTTTCTGTCCGACTGCCGGACCGCGCCAAGATACATCCGGGCCGGTTCTGTCACTGCAAGTACATACATGAGAGATTTAAGGGTTATTGTGTTATAGCCTGTTCCTGAAATATACGCATCATACCGTTCAACACCCCTGTCTGTTTGGACAGCGGCGAAAGGCTTTATTGTTACCTCTGATCCCGTTTTTTCATACGGTATGTCTCTGCCTGAGAAAACAGAGGCAAATGCCGCCGCCAAATTTCGTATCCAGTCCAGCGCAAAATATATATTATATTTTTCTAGAACTGATTGAGCCATTGTTCCTGTTTGAATCTGAACACTTTCTCTTTTTAAAGGATCGAGATTCAGGAAAGAACCGGTTTGGGCATACACAAGCCCGTCAACAACCCATTTCGCAAATCCGGCAGTATCAACATTCAGCGTATCATTATTTTCCGGATTTTTCCTTTCGCCGCTCGAAATTGAAACAGGTAAACCTTCATGATCAAGGGCTGTGTCGGGTTCATAGGATAAACCGCCTAAATTCTCCCTTATAACACCGATCATCTGCAGGTTTGCCCCGTACATTCCTTCTTCAAGAGTAAAATAATTCCATGGAAGCAAATTGGATGTGAGTTTGTAAAGTTTGTCGAACGAAGCCGTATAAAAGTATTCAAGGGGAAAACCGAGATTTACCCCGTATACGGGATATGTATTAAAAAGGTGAATATCGGCCAGCGATTTACTTCCGTCAGGACGTATTGTAATGTATACATCAGCATCTGACTGAAAGAAATACTGTATACGCTCCGGTTTTCCGTCTTCTTTATTTCTATATAAAATCCAGCTGCCAGGACTGTCATAGGAAAAAATATCGGATGTTCCCATCTCGATTCGGTCATCGGTATGAACTTCAAGCGCTATTTCTGAAGCAGGAGCGACAATTACCGCAAATTCATTTCCAGCATCTTCAATGCTTACTTGAAATTTCTCACCCAACAGATTTTGAGAAATAAAAGGTTTTTCCGCCAAAAGCTCTGAATAATCCCGTGTAAACCAGGAGTTAACAAGCTCTTTGCGTATTTCTGATGAATCAGGAACGTTGAATGGACTGTATTGCGCAAAACTCTGATACACTGAACAGAGAAACAACAGAATTACTGCGGCAATTCGTCCTTTATTCATGGCGTTCGTCCGGATGCCTTCCTTCTTTTGCATTTGCCAGAAGAAGCTTAAGGCGGTTTAGCTGATTTACCTCGCTTGAACCCGGATCATAATCGATTGCAGATATATTCGATTCGGGAAAGCGCCTTCGTAATTCCTTTATCATTCCTTTACCGGTAACGTGATTCGGGAGACAGGCAAACGGCTGAACACAGGCGATGTTCGGAACGCCGTCATGGATTAATTCTACCATCTCCGCCGTTAAAAACCAGCCCTCGCCGGTAATATTTCCGAGCTGAACAATATCATCCACGCCCTTCATTAAGTCATAAATCGATGAGGGAGGATTAAACCGTCTGCTTTTTAAAAGTTCTTTTTTGATGCGGCTCCTATATAACTCCATCGCCCATACTAAAAGACGCGCGTTTCTTTCGGTCTTTTTCGGGAACGACAATTTCTGATGCCGGTAGATGCCGGTTGCAAAGGTATAAAACAGGAAGTCCGCGAGATCAGGAACAACACATTCAGCCCCTTCCCTTTCGATCGTCCCGAAAATATCGTTATTTGCTGTCGGATGGAACTTAACAAGAATTTCACCTACTACGCCGACTCTCGGTTTTTTAACCGGAAGAAGAGGCAGAGCGTCAAAATCCCGGACAATTCCCTTTATCAGGTTTCTATACTTCCCGACTGATAATGACTGCAGTTGAACTATTGCCCTGCCGTTCCATTTTTCATACAGCATATTTGCAGAACCGGGAGTTGCTTCATAGGGTCTTGTTCTGTACAGAACCCTCATCAGAAGATCGCCGGTCATCAATGCCATAAGCGCCCGGTGAATAAGAGCGGGTGTAATTTTAAAACCGGGGTTCGATTCCAGACCGACAGCATTTAGTGAAAGGACAGGAATATGAGATAATCCTGCATCGCTTAATGCCCTGCGGATAAAACCGATATAGTTCGTTGCACGGCAGCCGCCTCCAGTCTGGGTGATCATGAGGCTTACATGGTTAAGATCGTATTTACCCGATTTTAAAGCCGCCATCATCTGCCCTGCAACAAGAATTGAAGGATAGCAGGCGTCATTGTTAACGTACTGGAGTCCTGTCTCCACCGCGAGAGTATCAACGTCGGGCAGAATTTCAAAATTATAGCCTGAGTATTCAAATGCTTTCTGCAGCAGACGGAAATGAATCGGAGACATCTGGGGAGCAAGAATTGTGTGTGTTGCCTTCATTTCCCTGGTAAATATCTGCTTTTGGAACGCGGCGGACTTTATCTGCGGTTTCTGCTTGTTTCTTGACCGTTCATTGACCGCGGCAATTAAACTTCTAATACGGATGCGCACAGCTCCGAGATTCGATCCCTCATCTATTTTTATGAGCGTGTACATTCTGCCTTTTGCCGAAAGTATTTCTTCAACCTGATCCGAAGTTACTGCATCAAGACCGCAGCCGAAACTTGTAAGCTGAACAAGTTCAAGATTGGGCATCTGTGAGACAAAGGCTGCCGCCCTATAAAGCCTGTTGTGATACGTCCATTGATCCACAATGCGAAGGGGTCTTTCTATGCTTCCCAAGTGCGCTACGGAATCTTCTGTGAGAACAGCCAGCCCAAGACCCGATATAAGCTCGGGAATTCCGTGGTTAATTTCGGGATCAAGATGATACGGGCGTCCTGCAAGCACGACGCCGTGGGCACCGCGCCTTATAAGCAGTTCCAAGGCTTCCTCGCCCTGGGTCTGCACTTCAGTCTTAAACTTTTCCTGTTCTTTCCAGCCTTCTTCCACTGCATCTTTTACTTCTTCAAAGGCCAGGTTAAAACGGGATCCCAATTCTTCAAAAAGACGCTCTGCAAGCCTGTCCTTGTGATCAATCGGGAGGAATGGATTTAAAAATACGACTGTGTCATCCTGCCGCAGTGAATCTATATTATTGCGTAATACTTCAGGATAACTGGTTACTATTGGACAATTATAATGATTGCCCGCACCCTCATCCTCTGTGCGTTCGTATGGAGCACAGGGATAAAATATTGTTCTTATGCCTTCTTTAAGAAGCGCCTCGATGTGGCCGTGGGCAATTTTACCGGGATAACAAACTGATTCGGACGGGATCGATTCCAGACCCAGTTCATACACATTTCGTGTCGACCTTGGCGATATTCTAACCCTGAATCCGAGTTTCGTGAAAAACGTAAACCATAGGGGATAATTTTCATACGTATTTAAAACCCTTGGAATTCCAATTTCACCGCGTTTTGCATCTGCAGAAGAAAGCGGTTTATAGCTGAAAAGCCTCTTATATTTCCAATCAAAAAGATTAGGCAGTTTACCGTCGGCAAGAGAATCCATACCGGTCTGTTTTGAGTTGGAGGCATCGACGGTATGATGCTCACCCTCGAGTTCCGCGCCGCGCTCGCACCTGTTTCCGGTAACAAAACGGCGGACATAACCTCCTGTTGAGAAGGTATTTATTGTTAAAAGACAATTATTTGAACATTTACCGCATCTGGTAAGAGCAAGTTCGACTTTAAACTGTTCCAGCTCTTCGAGTGTTGCTAGCCCTGTTTTTACCGGCTCTTTTTCAATAGTAAAGTCCTCTCCGATTTTCGGTGCCATGAGATCATTCCACTGGTCGCGTGCTATAAGAGCGGCTCCGTAAGCGCCCATAAGACCTGCAACATCGGGTCTGAAGACATTTATTCCTGCAATTTTTTCAAATGCCCGCAGTACTGCATCATTGTTGAATGTACCGCCCTGAACAACGACTTTACTTCCCATGTCGGAGGCTTTGCGCAGTTTTATAACTTTAAATAAGGCATTTTTAATAACAGAATAGGACAAACCTGCTGAAATGTCGGCAACCGTAGCGCCTTCTTTTTGAGCCTGCTTAACACGGCTGTTCATAAAGACCGTACAGCGGCTTCCAAGATCCACAGGCCTTTCTGCTAAAAGAGCCTTCTTGCTGAAGGTTCTGACGTCCATTCCGAGAGACCGGGCAAAATTATCGAGGAAGCTCCCGCATCCTGATGAACAGGCTTCATTGAGCTGGATAGAAGTAATTGCACCGTCTTTCATGCGCAGACACTTCATATCCTGACCGCCGATGTCCAGAAGGAATTCGACACCGGGAACAAAGAAATCGGCTGCACGGTAATGCGCTATAGTCTCAACCTCGCCGGCATCAGCTTTAAGCGAAGCCTGGAAAAGAGCCTCTCCATAACCGGTAGATACTGTTCTTCCAATAAAGACATCTTTGGGAAGCTGTTTATAAAGATCTTTAAGCACACGGACTGCGAGCTCCACAGGATTTCCTGCATTGACATCATAAAAACGCCAGAGGATACTTCCGGTGTTGTCTATAAGAACTGCCTTTGTCGTAGTGGAACCGGCATCAAGTCCTAAAAATACCGGCCCCTTTGCCGTCTGCAGGTCAGCGGCCATCGCCATCTCCGCAGCATGCCGCTTATAAAATTCATCGAGTTCATCTTCATTGCGGAACAGGGGGTCAAGACGCTGGATTTCTGTCATCTCCGCATCGACAAGAGTTGATAATCCCTCCCTCAAAGCCTTTACCGACACAAATGGTTCTTTTTCATCCGGAGTAAGACAGGCATACTTGCGTTCAGCAGAGAAAGCAGCACCTGCAGCCACAAAGAGCTGTGAATCTTCGGGAGTAATAATTTCATCGCCTTTTAATCCGAGAGTTTCTATAAACCTGTGACGTAATTGATCAAGAAAGTGAAGAGGCCCGCCTAAGAAGGCAACATGGCCGCGTATGGGTTTACCGCAGGCAAGCCCCGAAATTGTCTGACTTACAACCGCCTGAAAAATACTAGCGGCAATATCTTCCCGTCTGGCGCCCTCGTTTATGAGAGGCTGCACATCGGTTTTTGCAAAAACACCGCACCGTGCTGCGATGGGGTATATTGTCGTTGCTCCGCGGGCAAGTGTGTTCAACCCGCCGGCATCGGTTTCAAGCAGAGCCGCCATCTGGTCGATAAACGCGCCTGTACCGCCCGCACAGGTACCGTTCATTCTCTGCTCAACTGTTCCGGTGAAATAGGTTATTTTTGCATCTTCTCCGCCGAGTTCGATTGCAACATCGGTTTTAGGAATGAGCTTTCTGACAGCAGTCGTTGAGGCCACGACTTCCTGAATAAAAGGAATTGTAAGCCAGTGCGAAACCGCTAATCCTCCTGAGCCCGTAGCCTTAACGGTTAAAAGCTTTTCTCCGCCCTCAGGACAGGCTTTTTCTATCGCATCCAGTGCTTCTCCTACCACCTGAATGATAGTACTGCGTATATCCGCACGGTGCCGCTCATATTTACTGTATAAAAATGAATCATGTTCGTCGAGAACGACAACCTTTACCGTTGTTGAACCGACATCAATACCGACCCTCAAAGGATCAGAAGCCGGAAAAAAGTCCGCTTCTGAAAGTGATGTATGTACCTGTGTTTCGCTAGCCATTAATATCCCTGCTTATTACTCAATTCTCCCCAGATAGACCATAAATACTGCATTTATGTCTGCGGCAGTTGCTTTGATATTTTTTTGTTTTAACTTATCAGCAACTTCTTTTTTTGTAATCTTAGGGTTCTCATTATACATACTTCTTACTGCAAGAACAATATCCTCGCTGACTTCTGTTGTCTGCCCGAAAATATTCTTTTTTGACACAGCCATAAGGGCTTTTTCAAGGCGCTCCAGCCGTTTTATGAAATAGGTATCATACATATACATATCAGGCATAATAGAAGCTGATTGTATTTCTGAAAGTAAATCATCAGGTGAAACATAGGCACCTGCCACTTTGGGCATAAGATCTCCTACTTTCATAGTAAGGTCATAAAAAAGCGCCGAATTATAGTAAAACGCCATTCCCGAAGGGAAAAATGATTTAAAATCACTCTTATTTATACTAAATTTATCAGGATACAGTACAAAACGGAAAACAGAATCACTCTCAATTTTAACGGTTGAAGTTGAACCTTCAAATCCGGGGATTGCCCACGCGGTGTTCAGCGCATTGCCGACTTTACCGATTATTTCATCGGTAAGAGCAATTTCACTATACACTACAGCTTTTTTCCCGTCAGGCCCGTCGAGAGAGGAGCGGGCTCCCTGTGTACCGGAAACCGTCCAGCCTTCACATACAAGGATTCCGGCTACCATTACAAATACAGCACAAATAATTATTTTTTTCATACAAACCTGCCTTATTGAGAAACAAGATTTAATAAAACCCGGTCGTTAGGACGGATTTTCTGCGCGACTTCTTCTGAATCGGGAACAGCATACATATAGCCTCCCTCAGATATAAGAGATACTGTTCCAATAAGCTCATCAGCCTTTCTGAAGATGAATGCTTCAGCTTTATCAGCAGAATTCTGGAACAGCGGAGATATATAAATGAGAATTTTTTTACGGTTGTCTGTATTCAAAACATATCCGGCATCGCCATTCTGATTGCTCAGCTCGTCGAAGTATTTTACCGCGCTCTGGAGCACTGAATGATCCGCCTCCATAGCCTTCAACCTTCCCTCAAGTATTTTTTTCTCAGCTGACAGTGTCTTTATTTGAACTTCCGCATCCTTTAAAGTACTTAAATGATCCTGAGCCGCTTTGAGTTCCTCCTGCAGAGCGTTGTATTTCACCGTTCCGTCGGCAAGTGTTCCTTTAAGCGATTCTGTTTCTTTCGTTAACGCAGTAATTTTTTTAGACTGGGCGGAATTTGTGCTTTCTATTTCACTAATATACTGCTGCCCTTCTGTAATAACTTTTTCATACTCATCTTTCTGCTGTTCCAGCTCACGCTGCAGATCCGCCATAACATAGGAAGCGGCGGAACTCAAGTTCAAGCCAATAAGATAAGCAATTCTTTTCATGGCACTAACATACTGCGGTATAGTATTCTGCTGGGGTACGGAGAGAACAATACTTGTTACATAATCGAGACTGTTGTATGCATTTTCCGCCTGTGACAGCATTTCGTTAAAGCGTTCGCCGCCGGCTGCATTTTTGTAATCATCGGCCCAAAATGTTTCTTCCTGTTCATATGAAGAAGCTTCCGCGAGGATCGCATTACCCTGCTCATCATCAATGACAGGATCGAGGAGCAGAAGGAATTCTTTATAATCGCCCGATAAGGTATCCAGATTGCTCATTTGACCGCTTAATATGGATTTCTGCTGGTCTGTCAATTTTTTCTGCAGTTCTGTTATGGTTTTTTCATATTTTTCCACGAGCTGCCTTTTTTCCAGTTCAAAAAACTGACGCTGTGAATCAATCGCAGCCTGCTGCTCCTGAGCCTGCTGAACACGGGTGCTGTCCAAAGATTCAAGCTGTTTAGTAATGTCTGCAATCTGCTGATCAACTGCGGCAATTTGTATTTCATACTCTGACAGAGTATCTTTTTTATTTTTTTCAAACTGGGCAAGAATTGTTTTTTCCCGGGCTGCTTTATCGGAAGCACGTATGGGCATTGTTGAAACCGCATAAATATCCGCATCGCGTTTAGTTTCCAATTCAGCAACAGCAGTATCGCGGTACACCTCGAGCCGGGATTTTTCAGCCCGTGCAGCTTTCAGAGAATCTTCTGTCCGGCTTACCATATCTAGAAGCTTCATCAGGTTAAGGTCTTCAAATACATCGATACCGACAGTAATTTGTTTATTTTTATAATCAATATATTTTGTGACGCCGAAGGTGAGCAGTCCGACAAAAAGAAATAGACCGGCCATCAGCAGAATGATAAAGGTGGATTTATTTCTCTTTGTTTTAGCGTATTCATCCTCAAGATCATAAATCTGGGGAGTTGACTTTGTAACCGGGTATAAGTTTTCAGGTAAAAATAATTTAACCTCGGGTTTTTGAATCTTTACTTTGTTGTCATGGTCCATATTCCACTCCAATTCTCAGGGGCTTGTTTGATTGTTATACGGTCAAGGAAAACCTTAGCTGTTTCCACCTCACAGGTTTTAAACAGATGTCTTGCCTGCGTCCAGTCGCCTTTATAATACGACTGTAAAGCCAGCTCATACACCTCATAGTTATGAAGTGTCTTTTCATCTGTCTCTTCTATATTAAGCGGCAGATAAATGCGTTTTCCCTCTGTTTTTCCTTTAACCTGCACCATATCTATTTCAAAGAAACGGTAGCGCTGTGTTTTAGAAAGAACATCATCTTTAACATATTCAGATACAATAACAGGAAGATGGTAGACTCTTGTTAGTCCCTCAAGGCGTGAAGAAGAGTTTACATTGTCGCCTATAACCGTGTTCGTCATGCGTTCGAATGAACCGATGTTTCCGTAAAAAACCTTTCCGCCGTCTATTCCAACGCCTACATCAAGAAGAACGGCCTTGTACACGCGCTCTTCCGCCTCAGTCAGCTGGTGTTCTTGTTCAATGTCTTTTCTGCGTTCAATAAGTTTTTCGCGCAGTTCAGCCGTAACCTTGGTGATGGCCCATGCGCTCTGCAGTGCCTCGACCGATTTATTCTCCCTCGAATTCATCGCTCCGTATACCGCAAGAACAGCATCGCCGATAATAGAGCCGATGATGCCGTTTTGAATATGAATAGCGTGTATTGCGCGGTCATAATGAATATTGAGAAGATTGATAATGTCGTTCCCCAGGGTTTCCGTCATATAGGTGAAGCCGCGGATATCGGAAAAAAGAACCGTAAGTTCTCTTTGTGTCCCTTCAAGTCTGATAATATGCTCGCGGTACGCTGAATCAACAACGTCTTTTGACACGAATTTCTGAAATATACCGAGAAGGTTATTGATAGTAACCGACAGTGCATTAAACGATACTCCAAGATAGGTAACATCGTCATTGGGAGCGCCTTCAAGATCGAGCAGTCCGAGAGACTGACTGGACTGCATCTTATACAGACTGTTTGTTATGCGTCCAATGTTGTCCATTATTTTTGAGAACATAACAAGACCTACAAAAAGGAAGAGTACCGTCAGGAAAATAATTACCATGGATATTAATATAAAAATTCTTGCTGAATCCTTTTCGGTATCTGAAAGCAGTTCCGCTCTGATGCAGAAACACTTCCAGTCATCGTGAAATTTATACACGCCGAAATATTCACCCTTGTCCGAAGAAAAGCGGATTGAACCTTCAAGGATTCCTTCGGCACGCGCGGATATAAGACTCCGCAATGCAGTGTTATCAGGGAAAGCAATGAACGGATCACTTGCAGAACTGCTGAACAGAAGTGAACCGTCTTCTTTAACCCCCAAGGCTGTACTATTAGGATATGAAAACCCCTTTTTTGCAGCATTATTCATCGTTTCAACAGCAGAAGCAGTATCCTGCGAGAATTTAAAAATCTCAAACTGATTTGTTGCAGTGGTATAAATATCCTTCAGCTGGTTTACGAGAATCTTATTTGTCAGCGTAATAATCTGGCGCTGATTCATCTGAAGATTGATGTAATTCGTAACAAAATTGGACAAAAGAAGGAGCAGAATAAAAACAACAAGTATCTTTACTGAAATAGGAATGATCCGGGTTTTACCGACTTTTTGAAAAAGCGACACTTTATTCATAACAAATAACCCCCTATATATATACTAACTGGATTGAACAAAATTAGCAACACAGGTATGGTATATATTATGATGTCAAAAAATAAAAAAACACGGGAAAAAAATATCTTTTCAAGCGGAATAATACTTTCTTTTTTAACTTTCTTATCCAGAATTCTTGGTCTCATACGTGAAATGACAAAGGCTTCCCTTCTGGGTACCAGTTCACTCTCGGATGCGTTTTCGTTTGCTTTTATGCTCCCCAACCTATTCAGACGCCTGTTTGCAGAAAATTCCGTCTCGGTTGCCTTTATTCCAACCTTCCGTTCCTACCTCGATAATAAAGATATTGAGAAAAAAGATACTCAAACCTTCATTTCCGCCACTCTTACAATGGTTTCGTTATTTACTGTCATTATTGTTTTATTAGGAATACTTTTTGCACCCGTGATTGTGAATGTTTTTTCAAAGCCTCCATCGACTGACAGTATTACTGAAGCGGCTAATAGTATGAGTGAGACTATACTGCTCACCCGCATCATGTTTCCCTATCTTTTTGTAATTTCCATTGCTGCCGTTCTTCAGGGTATACTTAATGCTCACAACGTGTTTTCGCCCAGCGGGTTTACCCCCATTCTTTTCAATATAACCGTAATTCTGTGTTCATATCTGCTTTCGGATTTAAGCGGAAATCCCGCCCGTGCTATGGCAATAGGTATAATGGCGGGCGGAATTATACAGTCTCTTTTTCAGCTGCCTTTTGTCCTCAAATTCGGCTGGAAAATTACTTTCACCGGATTTAAAACAGCTTTTACCAATCCCGGTACACGAAGAGTACTTCGTCTTGTTGCACCGACCGTTCTCGGTATGGCGGCGTATCAGCTTAATGATTTAGTCTCAAGCGTAATTGCAAAAAATGCAGGAGAAGGAATCCTTTCGAGCATACAGTACTCTCTGCGTCTTCAGGAACTGATTCTCGGCGTCTTTGCCGTAACTTTGGGAACAATAATTCTTCCCGACATGTCTTCTCTTGCCAAGGCAAAAAAATGGGCCGAATACAACAGAATGCTTTCGAAATCACTGCAGATTATTGCGCTCATTACTATTCCAATTACTTTTTTCTCACTGACAATAGGGGAAAACCTTATTATACTTCTCTATAAAAGCAACAGCTTTACCGATGAATCAGTGCGTTTAACAGAGAGCGCCTTTATGTACCATATTTGCGGGCTCTTTTTTATAGCGTCAAATAGAATTCTTGCTCCCGCGTTCTATGCACAGGGAGATGCAAAATCGCCCACGTTTGCAGGTATTATAGGTTTTGGGGTAAATATGGTTTTAGCATACGTATTATCCAAAACAATGAAAGGCTCGGGCATAGCCCTCGCGCTGTCTGCGGCAAGCCTTATAAATACCATAGGTTTGTTTCTTTTTCTCAGGAGAAAGAAATCAATAGACAGCAGTTTTGTTCTTAAAAAAACAGCCGCCTATGCATTACGGATAACCATATTATCGCTCATATCGGCTGCCCCGGTCTATTTGCTTAAATCAGCAATTTTTAGTATCTTTAGTGATGAGGGACGCCTTTTAGGACAGGGAATACCGCTTTTTATCTGCGGTCTGATATTTGCATCGTGCGGGGTGTTTCTTTTGCTTTTAACAAAAGATCCTATTCTTGCGGATATGGTGCAGACTGTTAAAAACAGGCTTTCTAAAAAAACACAATGAGGTAAACATGGCAGAACTTTTTAATAAGCGGAGAGAAGAACTTGCACACTGGATGACGGAAAACGGCATACATGCTGTGGTATTTGAGGATGTGGAAGGCAGAAGAAGTCCCTCTATCAGATACTATACAAACCATCCCGAGGATGCAATTCTTGTTATAAACAACAAGGGCGAAGCCGTCCTGTGTCCGTGGGATGAAAATATTGCAAAGCAGAAAGCTGTCGTGGATTCGATAGTTCCCTACACCAAATATGACAGGACAGCAATAAAGGCGGTAGGGGCGCTTTTAAAACAGCTTAAGGTTCCGGATAAATCCCGTGTCGAAATTCCGTCGGTAACACCCTACCCGGTTTTTCTGCGTTATGTCGATGCTTTTCCCCAGTATGATATTTTATGCAAGGAACAGAGTACTCATCATTTTGCCGTCGAACAGCGCCAGGTTAAAGACGAGTATGAAATTTCCTGTGCGAGAAAAGCTGCGGAAATAACTAACCGTATAATCGACACCATTGAAACACAGGTAAAAAAAGGAAAGATAAAAACCGAAAGCGATGCCGCCTTGCTCATTGAGAAAGAATGCAGAGCCTCAGGATGCGAAGGAACAAGTTTTTCAACGCTTGCCGCGGGTCCCGGCCGCAGTTTCGGCATACACTGTTTTCCCAACTACACCGATGCACCTTTCCCGGCGCAAGGATTATCCATACTCGATTTCGGTGTGAACTACAACGGATACGCCAGCGATGTTACCGTTACATTTGCAAAGGGAACACTGAGTGAGGATCAGGAAAAGCTGATTGAACTTGTTGAAAAAGCATATAAGGCTGCCCTTCCGCTGTATGAAAAAGGAGTACCGTTACGTACCCCCGCATTAAAAGTTGATGAAATTTTTGCAAAAGCAAAGAGGAAAATGCCCCATTCGCTCGGACACGGAATGGGACTTGAAATACACGAGGCGCCGTGGATCAGAGCAAAGACAGAACCGGAGAAAACATTTCTCTGCGGAATGATTGCGTCTCTTGAACCCGGTCTGTATGACCCTGAAACAGGAGGATGCCGCCTTGAAAACGACATCCTTATTACGGATCAGGGGCCGGAAGTGCTCACAAAGTCAAGAATCATCAGACTACCGTAAGATCAACTCCACCGTGATAAAAATCCTGATATTTTAGAATCCAGAATGCAGGCTATTTTCTCATCGGGGAGCTCATGTACAAGATTCTTCAAATACGCAAGCGTTTTCTGCATGGTCTGCGGATCAAGCCGGATACTTTCAAGTTCAGCATCGGGAATACCGTCTTTCTGCCTGATAGTCTGTGCCGTGCGCAGCAGCCCCGGAGAGCCGGACATCTTCCGTAAAAGGAAGTCAAGGCGCAGGTGATCAAGACTGTAGAGGAATTCCGCTTTCTTACCGGACGGGAGATAATTACACAACTCCTTAAGGCTTTCAAGCAGACCGGAAATATCGGTATACTGCACCGAACCCGAAGAGCTGCATATATTCTCAAGAGTTGAAATCCGTGATGCGATTTTTTGTGCAACACTGACAGCATCTTCATCGGACGGAGCCGGTACTTCCTCCTGAATTTCATTTTCACAGTTCACAAGAGGCGCGTTTTCATCGTTTTCCAGGAAATCCACGGCCTCTTCGGTGAGTGTTTCATCTTCAACATCGTCTATCTGAGGGAAACTGTCAGCAGGGAGAAACTGATCAGGTTCAAGTCCGATTTCCTCATCAATGGGCAGCTCAAAATAATCGTCCATCTCATCTTCCGGAGGAGCTGTTTCCTCATCCGGCTCTTTTTCCTCTACAAGAGGCTCATAAATATCGGGCTCATCAATTTCAGGATCAGCAAACAAAGGTTCATCTGCATCGATCGGAGCAAAATCATCCTCATCTTCTTCATCCTGCAATTTCTGAGGAATAGGCGGAGTCTTTTGTTTCTCTTCTTTTTTGGGAATTGCTTCAGGTGCACTTTCTTCCTTAAATAAATCACCGTCATCATCTTCCCAAAGAGGTTCACTCTCTTCTTTCCGTAAGGGGGCTTCCGGTTTCTCTTTAAACGGTTCACGCTCAGGAGGGAAAGGAGAAGGAGGCGGAACTTGAGGCATCTGAGGAGGAGGAGGGAAAGAAGGATACTGCGGATACTGGGGGTATGCAGGAGGAGGAGGAGGCGGCGGCGGGAGAGGGGTTTCATCCTGTTTGGGAGGAACAAGGGTTATCCGTTCCTCTTCCTCTTTTTCCTCTTCATCAGCAATATCTTCATCTTCAAAATCATATCCTTTACCGTCAACATCGAGGAATTCAGGATCTTCATCGGGAACATACTGATTCGGTTTGGATCCTGTATCTTCAAACGGATCATCGAGTGCATTAATTGTTTGAAAATCAATGGGTTCATCATTAGAAACGAGCTCATTCATGTCTATAACTTCATCATCATCATCCTCTATCACTTTTTCTTCTTCAAAAAGAGTTTCAAATTCCAGAGGTTCCTCGAGCCCTTCAATTATCTCATTTTCATCAAAAGGCACGATCGGGCCGAGTCCGTCTTCAGTACCGATAAAGTCTGAACTTTCTTCAGACTTTTCATCGTCCTGAGCCGGAGGACACTCGCATTCGCAGGGCTTGGCGTCGGAAGAACTGTCATCCGTCTCCCCCTGCTCTGCAAGCATCTCGCCGACACGCTGAACAGAATCCTGTATTTCCTTACTTAACGCGCTGTTTTCCGCAACATCAGGATTTCCATTTTTCTGTTCAAGAGCTTTCTTATATGTTTCAAGAGCTCTCTTAAGCTGATGAAGGGCTTCATAAATTTTTCCAAGAAGAAGCAGTACCTGTGCATCATCTGATTTTCTGGCTAAATACAATTTCGCGTTTCTCTCTGCTTTATCAAACTGGTTTAAATCGAAATAAAGTTCCGCAATATCCTTAAAGTGGTTTATATACTCAGGAGTTCTCCGTGCTATTTTAGAAAAGAAACCCTTAATTCTGTTTTCTTCCCCTTTCAAAAGAGCATACTGACTTACAAGATTCAGAAGTTCAGGATTTTCGGGATTAACCGCATACAGATTATTTAACCGTCCCACAACCTCTGAAAGCTTTCTCATTTTCAAAAGCACCGCAGAATATTTTAGAGAAACATCATTATCATCAGGAAATGTATTTTCCATGCGCACAAGAATATCAGATGCCTCCTCATATTTTTTCTGCTTCATGAGGACTGACGACAGGCCGAGCTGTGCGACATAATTTGAAGGATCTTCGGAAAGAACGTCGTTAAACGACTGCTGGGATTTTTCATACTGCCCTAAATATTCGTATACGACTCCTAAAGAATTTCTAACAGGAATATTTTTGTCATCAATCTTTTTAGCTTGAAGAAGCATATCCAGAGCTTCAGTATATTTATTCATGCGAATAAGAAGATGGGCAAAATCGTCCATCGCCTCAATCCAGCCAGGATGGGAACGCAGTGCATTTTCATAGGCAGTACGGGCTTCGCGCAGTTTACCAAGCGCTATATAACTCTTGGCAGAATTATAGTGGAGAATGGGATGATTCCTGTCCAGCTGAAGAGCCCTTGAATACGTCTGAAGAGCTTTCTGATGATCGCCTCTTGCAGCCTGAATACTTCCCAGGTGATTATATGCAAGCACATCGTTGGGATTTTCATCTATAACCGTTATAAAGCAGTCGGCCGCATCCTCATAATTGCCCATGAGCTTATAGGTATGTCCCATGTTATAGTACACAGCATTTTCGTTCATCCCTGTTGCAAGAGCCGTTTCAAGAACGGCAATAGAATCTTCGTATTTTCCAAGCCTTCTGTAAATACCGCCGAGACTGTTCAGCGCATTAAAATTTCCCTGATCCCGCGCGATCACACTCTGATACGCCGATAAAGCTTTTTCGTCATTCCCTTCACGTACATATACAGAACCAAGCTGGGAAAGCAGATCCACATTGTCCGGTTCTGATTTGAGCAATGTTTTATATAAACGGGCAGCAAGACTGAAATCTCTTGAAAGCACCGCAGCCTTTGCACGGCTTAATAGATAACCTTTATCATCACTCATACGATCTCCTGTTATTCCTTGAGCGGCCGTGCACTAACTTCCTTGGAAAGAGCGCTTTTAATTCTTTCATCATAGGAAGCATATGCCGACACCGCAAAATAGTAAATTTTTCCATTTGTCAAACCCGTGAGCCTCAAGGATTGAACCTTCCCGGCATTCACCGGAGAGGCTCCCTGCACCGCAGTTCTTCCCATATATTCACCGGGTTTTTCTCCGTAATATATAAAATATCCGCCGGTCGAATTTTCAACAGACTGCGACCAGCTTACATCGACATAAGAATCTCCCGAGACCGCCTTCACCAAGTACGGGGCAAGAGGAAGCGGGGGTTCGGCATACACAAGGCGGATTTCAGTAATCACAGGACTTTTTTTAAAAAGTCCGTCAGAATACACGTCCGCCTTTACCTGGAAATACTTGCCGGAAATTCCGTTAAGCTCTTTTCCCGGCGTACAGGGAATCCATTCAGGATACGAATCTGACCACTCATAAAAATTATCCCCTGAACGGATAAAAAACTGAACACCGGTCTGGGCAGGGAGTGAAACTTCGGCCTCAAGCCTTTTAAAAACGGAAGCATACATTCCGGTATCAAGCGGGCCGCTTACAAGATGTCCGCCCGTGCTGCAGTATGAGTTCAGGCACTCAGGATTTGTTTCTGCCCGTGTTGATATTGAAAAGTCATCAATAAGTCCGCTGAATTTCGGGCATAATGAAATATCAGCCGGAACGCCTAAAAACAAGCGCAAAGCATCGGAACCGGCAGAAAGCGAATTTGTTGCGTAGACAACGGCTTCAATTGAACCGTTTATATAGTACTCTATAGAGCCGTCTTCATCATTGTACACAAGCAGGTGATGAGCCCAGACATTTGGAATTATTGAGCTCCGGCTCGTCACAAGAATTTCTTTTTCACTGTCTTTTTGGTCAATAAAAACATTTGTAAAACGCCATTCCATTTTCCCGTTGAAAAATGACGCGGTTATAGTCTGATAGGTTGAATATACCTGTGAGTTTCTGGATGATCTCCATGAAAAGACAATTTCCCCGCTCTCTGCAAGAGACGGATACAGCCAGAAACCGATGCTCATAGAGCCCTTGTAGCCCGATGTGCCGAAAATCGAATCTTTTGAGCCTTTCAGAACCAAACCGCTTTTTCCATAACTTAATCCGGCAGTCTTTCCCATTGCGCTTTTAGGCGATAATACCAGCCCGTTTGAAACAATACTGTATTTAAGGGCGGCATCGCTCATGGCTTTATCTTCAAAATTAAGAAGAAGATCTGTGCCGCCGTCTGCTTTTTTTTCATTGGTTGAAAGAACCTTTGCTTCATAGCCGAAACGGCCCTTTCCTGATACAATATTGTCGGAAACAGACAGTTCAGGCCATCCTTCTTTGCCTCCCAGAATTATTGTTTTATCCTGTGAAACTGCGAAAGCTGAACACAATAGCAGCAGGGGGAAGAGAACAAACTGTATTTCTTTTTTTAACACCATCATGAAAAACGATACCGCCGTTCGAAAAAAATTACATGAGACCGCACTCAAAGCACCGACCTCAAGCGGAGTTTATCTTTGGCGTGATGAAGAAAACACTATCATCTACGTCGGCAAAGCTAAAAACCTGAAAAACCGCCTTACTTCCTACTTTTCAGGCGTCAAAGATATAAAAACAAGAACTCTCGTATCCAAGGCTTTTTCTATCGAGTATATTACTACTTCAAACGAATATGAAGCCCTCATTCTGGAAAACACCCTCATAAAACAGCACTCGCCGAAGTATAATATCAACCTGAAGGATGATAAATCATATCCGGCACTGCGCATTACAAACGAAAAATTTCCCCGCGTATTTAAAACACGCAGGATTATTCATGACGGATCCAGGTATTTCGGACCGTTTCCGAATGTCAACGCGTTAAGCACCTTTATTGATAATATCAACCGTATTTATCCGCTCCGCCAGTGTAAAATCCTCCGGAAACGGATTTCGCCGTGCATGTACTACCATATAGGGCGATGCTGTGCACCGTGCTGCAGCAAAATAACCGAAGAGGCCTATACCGTATATATCGATGAAATTTCAAAGTTTCTTGAAGAAAATCCGGAAATACAGATCAAAAAACTCCAAAATGAAATGAAAGAGGCATCAAAACTGCTTCAGTTTGAAAAAGCCGCACGGTTGCGTGACGGGATTGAAGCACTAAAAGAACTGACGAGCACAAATTCGGTGACGGATTTTAATGAAGAAGCGCGCGATTATATTGGTTTTGCATTCGAAGGACCGCTTGTAAGTTTTACCGTTTTAAAGATGAGAAGCGGCAGCCTTGTAATGAAAGATGTTTACAGGGCAAAGAGTTTAAACCGCGAAGAAGATCTTATAATAGAATTTTTAATGGCATATTATGCGGAAGTCGAAATTCCGGGGTACATTTTTATTCCTCTACAAGCAGATACAAGTCTGTTTACCGAATGGATTTCAAAAACCAGGGAAACGCCGGCCCGGATTATTACAGTCACCGGAGAAATGGACAGCGAAGAAGAAATTTGCGGAATGCCCGGCTCAAGACACAAGGCTGCAGTCGCTATGGCAAATCAAAATGCAGCGGAAGACATACGGAGACGAATACGGGAGCGGGGCGACATTCCGGCTCTTGAAGAATTGAAAAACCTCGCCGGCATGGATCACCTGCCGGTAAGAATTGAAGGATTCGATATAGCCCATATAGGAGGAAATCTGCCCGTTGCAAGTCTTATCAGTTTTTATAACGGGAACCCTGATAAAAAAAATTACCGCTATTTCAGGCTTAAAACCACAGAGGGCATAATTGACGACTTTGCTTCGATGAAAGAAGCAGCCGCACGGCGCTACACACGGCTTGTCAATTTAAAAGAAGAACTGCCGGATTTAATACTCATTGACGGAGGCATCGGTCAGGTTAATGCCGTGCAGGGAGTGCTTAATTCCCTAAAACTTTCCATTCCAATTCTCGGTCTTGCGAAAAAAGATGAGGAAATTTACGTGCCTCATAACAGTACACCTGTTCGGCTTCCCAAAAGAAGCGATGCACTGCGCCTTTTACAGAGAATCCGCGATGAAACTCACCGGTTTGCAACAACGCGCAATCAGAATCTTCGTACAAAAGAAAATACAGAAAACATATTTCTGCAGCTTCCCCATGTCGGGGAAAAACGGGCGGCCCTTCTTATGGAAACCTATACCGGACTTGATGCTATCATGAAGGCAATCGGGCAGAACCCGGAAGACGAATCTGCAGCTCTGCAGAAACTCCTCTCATTAAATGCTCAAAACACTGCAGATATTATAAGCGCCTTAAAAGTCTTATCGCAAAAACGTTCGGAATCCGCCGCAAAAAAATCGTCCCATCTATATGCTAAAAAGATTGGAACAAAGGACGATACTGGAGAAAACATTACCGCAAAAACGCTTGCTTCCTTAGCGCTTGCCTCAGATACTGAGACTCCCTACTCTGATTCTGAATCATGATCCGTTATGCCTGAGCATTGCGGGCAAGCTCATCACATATTTCATTATACGTATTGCCTGCATGCCCTTTTACCCATTTCCATTCGATTGAATATTTTTTATTAAGTTCATCAAGGGCGATCCACAAATCCTGATTTTTTACCGGTTCCTTCGATGCAGTTTTCCAGCCGTTTCTCTTCCATGAATCAATCCAGACGGTTATACCGTTTTTAACATACTGACTGTCTATGTAAAGAATTACTTTCTGTTCAGCCGGAACTGATATTTTTCCAAGTTCATTAAGCGCGCTGATAGCCGCGCATAATTCCATGCGGTTATTTGTTGTCTTAAGCTCCCCCCCGCTAAGACGTATTTCTTTTCCATTTGCAAGAACAACGGCACCCCAGCCACCCTTGCCCGGGTTTCCGGAGCAGGCACCGTCTGTGTAAATAACTATCCCGTTTTCCCCCGCTTCCGAACTGTAAGAAACTGATGAAAGAAGCTGTGTCATGTTCTTCTCAAACGGATACACTAGACCCCAATCCATACGGATTGCATCGAGAATTGTAAGAACATTGAGTGTATCTTGATGAGAATGAACTCCGCTTTCTATGCAGCGGGGATTTAAACCAGCCTTATTTCTAGCTATGCATGCGTTTACCTCACGAACCTCGTATTCGTATCCGTTTACATCGAAGGGAAACGTAATATCCTCAATTTTTTTACTCTGCGCATCATAGAGCTCAACATGCTGAGCCATAAAAAAGTCATTCATGTGAACAGCACCCTCTGTTCCAAGGAACCATGCACTTCTCATGAGTTCACCGCAGGTAATATCGATACCGCTCGAAAGATGCGCAATAAGATTTGTCCCTCCGACATCGAAGTTCAATCCCATGGAATTATAATAATCAACTCCCGTTTCACCCATACGCACCGAAGAGACAATCTTTTTCGGGAAAGGTTTAATAATGGTTTCCACAGCCTCTTTATTTCCGCATTTTTTTGCATAGGAGGCTGCACAGCGGACCGCGCTTACCGCGGCGGTGACCGGATAAATTCCAACATCCAGAAGAGCTCCGCCTGCCAGTTCCTTCTCAAAAACTCTGGAACCTTTAACATACTTCATATTTCCCGCAAAATCTGCATGAAGCTGACGGAGAAAACCGATTCTCCCGTCTTCAAGCCATTTCATCGCCTGATTAAAAGCCGGATGAAATTTTGTCCACATCGCTTCCATAAAAAAGCATCCGGTTTTCTGAGAAACCTCCATAACTTTTTTAAAATCCTGTGCATTCACGCAGGCAGGTTTCTCGCAAAGAACGGCCTTTCCTTTTTCCATAGCGGCAATAGAAAGTTCAGCATGATTCACATGAGGAGTTGCAATGTACACGACATCAATATCAGGATCATTGAGCAGCTGCTCATAGGAACCGTATGCCTTTGAAAACTTCCACTTATTAGAAAAGCCCTGTGCTTTTTCCAAAGAACGTGCCGCTACGGCACAACAAGCCACATCGCTGTTATGTGTTAAGGCTTTTGCCATGGCGCCTGCAATATTTCCCGCTCCAAGAATTCCCCAGTTAATTTTTTTCATAAAAACCCCCGCTTTGCTTGCCGATTATCTTAAAAATCAGTATCTTTATTTGTACGGATGTAGTTCCGCGCGGTATTGCTTAGTAATACAGTACCGATGCTATAACATTTTATGCACAGTGTATCATAATTATATCATTGTGCCGAGGTATAAGGAGTAAACAAAAATGGCTAAACAGTTGCTTTTTAGTGAAGAAGCACGGAAAAAAATGCTTTCCGGTGTTGAACAAATTTCACGTGCTGTTAAAGTTACACTTGGTCCGAAGGGCCGCCTGGTAATGCTTGATAAGAAATTCGGCGCGCCGACCATTACCAAAGACGGTGTATCAGTTGCGAAAGAAATTGAGCTCGAAGATCCCTTTGAAAACATGGGTGCACAGCTTCTTAAAGAAGTTGCATCGAAAACAAACGATGTAGCCGGAGACGGTACAACAACTGCGACAGTTCTTGCATATTCAATGGTCCGCGAAGGCTTAAAAGCGGTTGCTGCAGGCATGACTCCGATTGAATTAAAAAGAGGAATGGATAAAGCAGTAACAATCGCAGTCGAAGAAATCAAGAAAAATGCGAAGGAAGTTAAAGGCTCAGAAGATGTCCAGCACGTAGCTACAGTATCTGCAAATAACGATGCAGAAATCGGCCAAATTCTTGCAAGCGCAATTCAGAAGGTTGGAAAAGACGGTGTTATTACTGTAGAAGAGTCAAAGACAATGGATACAACAACAGATTTTGTTGAAGGTATGCAGTTTGACCGCGGATACATTTCTTCCTACTTTGTAACCGACCGCGACAGAATGGAAACCGTATTCAACGATCCCTACATTCTTATTCATGACAAAAAAATATCAAGCATGAAAGATCTGCTGCCGCTCCTTGAAAAAGTTGCACAGACCGGTAAACCTCTTCTCATCATTGCAGAAGATATGGACGGTGAAGCTCTTGCAACCCTTATTGTAAACAGCCTCCGCGGAACACTTAAAACCTGCGCGGTAAAAGCTCCGGGATTCGGCGACCGCAGAAAGGCAATGCTCGAAGATATTGCTATTCTTACAGGCGGACAGGTAATTACTGAAGATCTCGGTCTTAAACTTGAAGCAGCAGAGCTTTCACAGCTGGGACAGGCAAAGAGTGTTAAGATTGATAAAGACAACACTACTATCATTGACGGTTCAGGCAATGCAAAAGACATTAAAGAACGTGTTGCAGAAATCAAAACACAGATCGATAATGCAACATCCGATTATGATAAAGAAAAACTCAAGGAACGCCTTGCAAAACTTTCAGGCGGTGTAGCGGTAATCAACATTGGGGCTGCAACAGAAGTTGAGATGAAAGAGAAAAAACACCGTGTTGAAGACACTTTGTCAGCAACAAGAGCGGCTCTCGAAGAAGGAATTGTAGCAGGAGGCGGGTTAGCACTCATTCAGGCGGCACTTGCGCTCGATAAATCGACAGTACAGCTTTCCGATGATGAAAAAGTCGGATTCAAAATTGTTAAAAGAGCCCTTGAAGAACCGATGCGCCAGATTGCAGAAAACTCAGGTGTTGACGGAGCAGTTATTGCAGACAAAGCAAAAACGGCTAAAAAAGGCGTAGGATTTGATGCAGCAAAACTTGAATGGAAAGATATGATGGAAGCAGGAATCATTGACCCCGCAAAGGTTACCCGCTCTGCTCTCCAGAATGCAGCTTCTATTGCAGGATTACTGCTTACAACAGAATGCGCTGTAACTGATATTCCGGAGAAGAATCCCCCTGCTCCGATGCCGGGCGGCGACGGAATGGGCGGAATGGGTGGAATGTACTAAGCTAAAACGAACTTCCTGTTCGTTTTAGCTTGGAAAGAAGCAGCTTCGCTGTTTCTTTCTACTTCCCGAACAAGAAAAATGCCTTCCATGGCATTTTTCTTGTTGTGCATCCATGTCCTTTCAATCTTGGAACGAAGTTATAAAATACCATCCTTGGTATTTTATAAGTCTTGCATCCATGCACTTTATTTACTGGAACGAAGCCTGCCGTTAAAGCAGGCTTTTTCTATGTTTAAATCGCTTAAAATATGAGGTTTTATCCGGCGAAGCGGCAAGACCAGCCTTTCTTAAAAATTTAGGGGTATGGGGGTATACAACAATCCTACGAAAATAATGATTCCAATTAAAAGCGTCGCAATAGTTGGTTTAACGCACGATGTGCGTACTCCCCTTATTTTATTTTCTGCACACCAGCACCATAGTACGGGCTTTTTCATTATAGGGAGAAAAATCAAAATCGCCGTATATTTCACAACTATTAAAACCGCAGGCAATGAGAATGCGCTTTAATTCAATAGCTGAATATAAACGCTGAACAAATACATGCTCAATACGGTTTCCGTTTTTATCTATTAAAATCCACTTTGATTTTAAACCTTCCCAGGCGCCTTCCACCGAAAACTGGGTTAATACTGTTTTACCGGCTCTCTCAAACCACTCGCCTTCGGTAAAATATTTTACCGCGTTTTCCCTTGAGAGGCATTCCATAATAAACCATCCGCCGTCTATCACAGATGCGAAAATGTTTTTTATAATTTTAATATCTTCATCTATAGTTTCGCAGTAGCCGAACGAAGTATACATATTTATAGCAGCATCGAATTTCTTTTCAGTCGTAAATGTACGCAGATCACTGTTTAAAAGAGTAAGTGTAACCCCTTCGTCTTTAGCACTTTCAGAAGCCGCATCCAGATACGGCTGAATTATGTCGACTCCAGTTACATCGAGCCCCTTTATAGCAAGTTCCACGCTTATTCTTCCCGGTCCGCACCCTGCATCGAGTATTGAATTACCCTTCGATAAACCTGCAATTGCACAAATTGATTCTGCTACTTTTTCTGCCTCTGCCCATCGTTTTGAATCAAACATCACAGGTCCATAATTAAGCCAAAAGTCCTCATTCTCAAACCACTGCATAAGTGCCCCCCTCAATAATTAACTGTCTTAAGTATACTGTACAAATACTCTTAATGAAACCTATTTAAAAAAAAAGCCTCCGCTTTCACGGAGGCTTTCGGCATTAAACCTTATGTAAGATTAGAGAGAAATCTTGCAGGTAAGATCGATTGTACCAAGAACAGGTGTTCCTGTGAGGTTGCCTGAAGCATACCACAGTGAGAACTCTGTATTGGGTACAGCACCGCCGACTACAACACCACCCTTGAGTTTCATAGATGTTGTGTTGTCAAGTATGAAACCAACCTGGGGAGTAATTGTTGCGGGAGCTACGCTGATTGCATATTTTACACCAGCACCTGCGCTGAAGTTTGTTCCAATTGCAGAAAGAGCAGGAGTGCGGAAGAAAGCTGCTGCGCCGAGGTTCGGAACGATCTTTGATCCTGTCCATACATCAAAATACAGAGGGATAGTACCGGTGTTGCTCAGGTCGAGAAGTGTTGCAACTGAAACACCTGCGTTTGATTTTTTGCAGTTTGCATCATCGAATAAGGGAAGACCGGGGTTGTCTTTTCCAGTTTCGTCAGAGAAACCGAAAAGTACGCCGACTGCCAAATTACCAGCTCCGCCTGCTAAACTGTTAGTATAGCCGAGACCGGGTTTAATATACATACCGGCATCGCCGATCGGCATATTGTATTCAACTTTAGCACCGAGACCCATTCCCATACCGGTGAAAGCTACTGAATAGCCTGCTTTAACTTCAAGACCGGAAATCGGTTTTGAAGTAATTTCAGCTGCTACACCGTAGTCATTTGTATACTGTTCTGTTGAACGGAAATCTACATCGATAGAGAAGATGTCTCCTGCAGAGTAACCGATAACAATACCGTCTGTTTTTGATGTTCCAACTGCTGCAACTTCAGCAATGTTGTGTTCATCATAATCAAGAGCGCGGGGAGCTGCGTATCCGCCAACCTGTGTGTCGCCTTCTTTAATTCCAATGTATACAGGACCGAGATGAAGTTTTGCTACATCAACAGAAGCAGTTCCCTTCTCGATAACTGCATTGTTAATCTGAAGACCATCAGTCTTAATTTTAATTTCGCCCCAAACACCTTCGCCAGCAGTAGCTTTATCGCCACTCTTAACAAGTGTTACTTTGAGATCAGCACTAGCTGCATTTTTAAAACCGGTTGTACCAGCATCGAGGTCTACACCCCAAGTTACAGATGCATTACCGCCGAAAGTTGCTACACTTGCCTCAGCAATAGGCTCATCTGCGAATACACCAGCAACTAATGCCAATGCAAGAAAAACTACAAGAGCTTTTTTCATTTTAGAAATTCCTCCTTAACATTTAAGGATACCAAACCAACGGTTTTTAAACGGTACTCCTTATCTTTTCGTCTAGGATAGCACGCAAATCCCCAGCCGTCAAGTATTTTTAGCATTTTTTTGTATTTTGTCATTCAAACGTGTAGGCCTTGGTATTGAACTCATCAACGATAGACTTGAGGTTTTCCTGTTCTGCAAGTTCAAGATAATCGTGCAGAAGGCTTGGAGAAAAATAAATTTCAACAAGGGGAGAATACGCAGAAGAATCGTTAACATCGGGAGTCGGAAGGCAGTACAGCATGAAGTAGGGTTTTTCATCTATTATTTTATAATTGGTCCAGAAAGGAGCTTCTGTGTAGCGATATGCATTAATTAATCCCCATCCGAGAGACATTGTACCGGTTACATACGCGTTTTTTTTGGAAGGATTCTGGCGTTTTAATGAATCGCTCTCATATAGTGATAAGTATTGCTCGGCTGAACTTTTTATTAGATCGCGTGTCTGTTTATCAAGAACAAGCGCAATTTCATTAGTAAGAATTCTAAAATACAATTCTACCGTATTTGTTCTCGGTACCAGGTAAGCTCGTACTTCAAGCGGTTTAATTCCGCTTACTGAGTTATAGGTTAAAGCCATTAGATTTTCGAGCTGTACGGGATTAAAGTCGCCTAAGAAATTCTCATCCTTTTCTTTCGGTGCCGGAGTGGCGCAGGATATTGTAGTTGAGACAAACAAAACGGCAAGCAGTGAAAGACAAATATACTTATTTTTTTGAAACATGATTCCTCCAGAATATGAACAGCAGACGCGGAATGTAATGCTATACAAACAGATGCTTTTTGTAAAGGTTACACCCCCGCTTCGAGGAACAGGGGTCTGTCAATAATTGCACAAAAGTCTTTTTTCTTCTATAATATAAAATTGAGATTAATTTTTATATTTTGAGAAGGTTTTTATGGTTATTTTAACGTTGAACTGCGGCAGCTCTTCCGCAAAGTATCAGGTGTATGACTGGGATAATAAGAATGTTCTTGCAAGCGGAATTGTGGAACGTGTTACCCAGGAAGGTTCAGTCATTTCTCACGAAGCCATGGGCAGAGAAAAATTCACACAGGAGCGCCCCTGCCCGACCCACAAAGAGGCAATCGAGCTCATAATTGAGACAATCACCGACAAGGAATTCGGCGTAATATCAGATATGAACGTTATTAAGGCTGTCGGACACAGGGTTCTGCACGGCGGCAACAAATTTACAAAATCCGTGATTGTAACCCCCGAAATTATTGAAACATTCAGATCTGTTCAGGATCTGGGACCGCTTCATAATCCTGCAAATATCATGGGAATCGAGGCAGCTCAGAAAGTTCTCCCCGATGTGCCGCACTGCGCTGTCATGGACACCGCATGGCACCAGACAATGCCGGACACATCATACATGTATGCAGTACCCTACGAATGGTATGAAAAATACGATGTACGCCGCTACGGCTTTCACGGTACATCATTCCTATACACAGCAAAGAGAGCAAGCGTTCTGCTTCATAAAGAACCCAAAGATACCAACGTTATTATTGCCCACATCGGAAACGGCGCTTCAATGTGCGCGGTTAAAAACGGCAAATGCTTTGACACAAGCATGGGAATAACACCTCTCGAAGGTCTTGTGATGGGAACAAGAAGCGGCGACTGTGATCCTGCTCTTGCCTTTTACATCATGAGAAAAACAGGAATGTCGGTTTCCGAAATTGACAACACGCTCAATAAAAAGTCCGGTCTTCTAGGAATTACCGGGAAATATACCGACAGACGCGATGTTCAGAAAGCCCTTGAAAGCGGCGACGAAAGAGCGCTTCTTGCCCAGAATATGGAATGCTACCGTCTTAAAAAATACTTCGGATCGTACATGGCCGCCGTCGGTCCCATCGATGCAATTATCTTTACCGCGGGGGTCGGCGAATTTGCACCTGCAGTCCGCGAAAAGGCATGTGAAGGACTTGAGCATCTGGGAATAAAACTGGACACAAAAAAGAACTGGACAGCACGGACACGCAACGCTGAAACTCTCATAAGCGCGGATGATTCAAAGATAAAAATTTTCGTCATTCCGACCGATGAGGAGCTTGTTATGACAGAGGATGCCTATGCATTAATGGCAGGCACCTACGATGTTCACACACGTTTTACCTATTCATTCCAAAACCCGTCTTATATAAACAAGGCAAGAGCAGAAGCTCTTAAAAAAGATCTTGAATCAAACCCTGATCTTGCATCAATTATTGCTAAATAAAGTAAATAGAGTACGGTCTGCAGTATCCTGTGCTGCGGAACCGCCTTCGAGAATTCTTATTATTTCCAATGAGAATAAGGAGGCGGTTCCTGCAGCGCTCGATGTTAAGACGCCTTTGTCATAGACAACCGGTTCAGCCGAATACTGTGATTTATCAGTTTTTTCTTTCCAGTTTTTGCCGCAGTACTGTTCCAGCTCCTTTTCCATACCCGGATAGCAGGTATACTTTCTATTTTTCAAGACGCCCAGGGGAGACAGCACAACAACAGGAGAAGCGCAGATTGCGCAGACAAGTTTATCAGCTTTAAGCATTTCCAGTATAAAAGAACCGATTAGAGGATTTGATGCACAATTTTTTGCTCCGTTTAGGCCTCCGGGAATGACAATTGCAGACGGAAGCTTGTTTTCGCTTACAGCCAGGGGAAGATTTACCTCGCTTATATGCTTATCAGCCTGAAGTATAATACCGCGCGAACCTGTTACGGACAGAGAATCCGAAATGGATATCATTTTCACTGTAAAACCTGCTCTACGCAAAAGATCTACCGGTGTTACGGTTTCAATCTCTTCAAATCCTTCTGCTAAAAAAACAACAACATGTTTTGACATAAATTCCTCCTGTTATACTATCACCTATCATGCTATAAAATTTTCCTCTTGTAAATATAGACTTTTTGGAGTACTATAGACTTCATGAAACAGGTGCTGATAATTGATGCGCCGCCGCTTTTCAGGGAATTTTTAAAAGAAAAGTTGTCAGCGGAAAAAGTCTCTGTCGACATGGCGCAAGGCCGCCGTGATGCTTTTACAAAACTGGTTTCTCTTCTGCCTGATCTTTTAATAATTGATATGGCTATTCCCATCCGGGAAATTATTGAGTTTTTAACTAAAAAACGAAACGATCCGAATGCAAGCCAAATACCTGTTTTTATGACCGGTCCTATCATATCGCGCGAACAGGTTGCTCTTCTTGCACAATACAATGTGGTAAAATATTTCAATAAACCGATTAAATTCGATATTTTCTTTGAATCTATTGGACGCATTTTGAAAACAGGGTTTTCAATTGATATAACACCCTGTATTCTGGAAATCCACCTGAACAATAATGTTGTATTTATAGAAATTGCACAAGGACTGAACAGGGAAAAGCTTGCCCTTTTAAAATATAAAATTACAGAAATTATTGACCAGAATAAGCTGGGGCAGCCGAAAATTGTTCTCATGATGACAGACTTATCGCTGAGCTTTGTTGACGGGGCAAACCTTGAACTTCTTCTGGACAATGTTATTTCAGACTCGAGAATTCTGAAAAAAAATGTAAAAATACTTTCTCTTGACTCGTTTACAAAAGATCTTGTCGAAGGGCATTCCCAGTACGACGGCATAGAAGTCGTTACCAATCTTTCAGCGGTTCTCAATGCCCTTGTTGATAACACCGAGACAAACGATATTGCTGATCTTATTAATGATAAAATTCTCACCCAGACTGACGATGTAACACAGGGCACGGTACAGATGAGGTTTTATTCTGAAAGCGGGGTTCTCGAAGCGGATGATTCCATATCCGATTCGAATCCGAAAATCGCCATTGTCGATGATGATTCTGTTACAAGAACAATTCTGCAGAGAATTTTTACTTCAATCAATGCTCAGATAACCCTCTTTGATTCCGGTGCCGAGTTCTTAATGGCGACAAATAAAAAAGTTTTTGACCTTGTTATTCTCGATATTTTTATGCCGGGATTATCAGGCTACGATATTCTTAAAACATTGTATAATAAGCAGTATAAGTCGCCTGTCATTGTCTATTCAAATGCGACAAACAGGGATTCGGTTGTACAGGCCCTGAGTCTGGGAGCAAAAAGTTATCTTATTAAACCGCTTAAACCGGAAATACTGCTGCAAAAAGCTGTTGAAGTACTGCACTCGAGGATTTAACGTATGCAGGAAAGCCCCATGGAATCATCCGAGCGCACACGCTTTTTGGCAACCACTATTCATGAAATTCGCACGCCTATTCAAACAATCATCGGAACACTTGAGCTTCTTTCTGATACAAAGCTTGATAAGGAACAGAGCGAGTACCTGCGGCAGGTAAAGTTCAGCGCGGATGTATTATTAAATCTTGCAAATGACGTTCTGGATTTGTCGAAACTTCAGTCGGGTAAATTCAATATAGAAGTTATACCCTTTGATGTTGCGCGTACCGCCGAACAGGTTATGGACTTAATCTGTATAGAGGCTCATAACCGGGGTTTAGAAATAATCACAGACATAGACTACACCCTGCCGTCTGAAATAATGGGGGATCCTACACGAACACAGCAGGTAATCCTTAATCTTGTTAAAAATGCAGTAAAGTTTACCAAAAAAGGCTACGTGCAGCTGTGTCTGTCGCTCGACAAAGAAAAATCGATTCTACTTTTTGAAATAAAAGACTCCGGAATTGGTATTCCTGATGAAAAGCAGTCTAAAATATTCAATGATTATTACCAGGCTGATATTTCCACTACACGGGAATACGGGGGGACAGGGCTGGGTTTATCCATTTCGAGAAGTCTCGTAAAAAGACTCGGCGGCGAAATAGGCATGAAGCCGAATCCCTCAGGAGGTTCAATATTCTGGTTTACGCTGCCTCTTGTACCCGCTCAGGTACAATCAGCACACGAGCCGTACAAGGCTCAGAATTCAGATGTTCGAATTCTACTTGTCGATGATCATATTTTGAGTCTCGAAAGTCTTTCAAAAAAATTAAAAACATTCGGGTTTACACATATACATGCCGCAACTTCGGGGCAGATGGCGCTAGACATGATGAGAAGCGCTGCGCAAAAGAATGAACCGTATGAATTAGCCCTCATCGATATGATAATGCCTTCTATGGACGGATGGCGATTGTCAGCCGAAATAAATGCCGATCACACCATTAATGATGCAAAATTGTATCTGATGGTGCCGGAAGGACAAATGGGCGGCGATGCCAAGATGAAAATGCTCGACTGGTTCAACGGATATCTATATAAACCGATCAAAAAAAATATGCTCATTGAAGTCTTAAATCAGATTACCGCAGATGAACCTATGGATCTTGAGATTGTCGAAGCAGTCGAGGAATTTGTATTACTGGAAAACGAGGAAGAAAAAAAGGAAAGCGTAGTAACATTCGCAGTCCTTGTTGCAGAGGATCACCCTATTAATCAAAAGCTTTTGAAAACATTTTTGGAAAAAATGGGAGTTACCGTATTCACTGCTGATAACGGAGAGGAAGCCGTTAAGAAAACAGCGATTCATCCTGAAATTCAGCTTATATTTATGGACATTCAAATGCCTGTAATGACCGGTATCGAAGCATCACAGCAGATACGTAAAAATGCATACGAGGGAATTATTATTGCCTGTACGGCAAATACAGACACCGAAGATTTTGACCGCTACCTTCAGGCTGGCATGAATGATATTTTAGTCAAACCCTTCAAAAAGAATGAAGTTGAAACAATACTCCAAAAATGGAGTTCGGTTATTTCATTTATTCTTCCGGAGGTTAAAAAAGAATACAATGAAACCGGCAAGGAAATAATTTTCTGGGACAGTGATGATCTTTTGGATACTGTCGGAGACGATATTTTTCTTGCCGAACAGCTTATTAATCAATACATAGAACAGACAAGAGTCTTTCTTATTAAGGCTAAAGAGGCACTTTTCCAGTACAATTTCCAGTCCTTATCCCGTGTGGCGCATTCACTGAAAGGAAGCTCGGCGGCAATATCTGCCACAGCACTGCTTGTATCGGCACGGAACATGGAAACTGCTGCAGACAATAGTAAATTTGATGAATCGAGGGAACAGCTTAATGAGTTTTCCGCTCTTTTTGCAAAATTTGTAAGTACTGCGGGTGAAGTCATCAATTCATGG
Organism: Spirochaetota bacterium; assembly: GCA_023398165.1. Taxonomy (GTDB): domain Bacteria; phylum Spirochaetota; class Spirochaetia; order Treponematales; family Treponemataceae; genus JAAZLA01. The sequence continues at coordinate 83,019 of JAEWSQ010000030.1, forward strand.
CAGGAAAAAAAATGAAAACGAATTATCATACTCATACAACATGGTGCGACGGCAAAGATGCTCCTGAAAACATGATACAGTCGGCACTAGAAAAAAATTTTACTGTACTCGGGTTTTCAGCCCATTCAATGGGAAGTTTTTCTTCTGAATGGCATATTAAACCCCAATGCCATAAAGAATATATTGAAAATATCCGCACGCTTGCTGATACATACAAGAGTTCTATTGAAATTCTTGCCGGTTTTGAAGCCGATTATTTTCCCCTTTTGTCAACGCCGTCGAATGAACTGTATGCACGTATAAAACCCGATTTTATTATAGGATCTGTACACTTTCTGTTCGATGAAAAAACAATGGCAGCCGTTTCACGCAAAAAGACGGGCATACCCTATACCTGCTTTACTGCCGACGGCCCGGAGGAGGAAGTGAGAGAAGGTATCCGCAATGTCTTCCGGGGAAATGCAAAAAAAGCCGTGCAAACGTACTTTTCCCTGCAGCGTGATATGATACGGGAATGCTCCTTCGATATTATAGGGCACATAGATGTTATACGCAAACGCAACTCAGCCCTGCATTTTTTTTCTGAAAATGAAGCCTGGTATAAAAGAGAACTTGCAGAAACAGCGAAAACCGCTTCGAAACATAATAAGATAGTTGAAATTAATACGGGAGGGATCGCACGGGGTATACTGCAGGATTCGTATCCTTCATATGAGTTTTTACAAATATTAAAGACGTATGATGTTCCCGTCTGTATTAATTCAGATGCTCACAGTGCAAAGGATCTGGACTGTGCTTTTGTTCTGTCAGCGGAAAAAGCAAAAGACGCAGGATACACAGAACGTATGGTTCTTTCCCGCGGCTCCTGGAAATCAATCCCCTTCTAGCCCATTCCCTACCTGTTTCTTCGTTCATCGGCAGACTTGCAGTCCACGCATAAAAGAGCATAGGGTATAGCCTCCAGGCGTTCATGAGGTATGCGTTTACCGCACTTCATGCATGAGCCGTATTTACCCTGTTCGATCCTCGTTAAGGCTGAATCTATGAGCTTTAAACGGTTCATGTCTTTTGAACCGATTGCCTCGAGCATTTTCCGGTCTACATCATCAGAGGCTACGTCGATGCAGTCTTTTGCAGTCATACCTTCAACTATATCTTTAAAATCCGAATTATTTGCAATGAGCTGGCTAACTATTTCTTTTTTCTGTTCAATTAAGGCTTCTTTCATCCGATCCAAAAATTCTGTTTCCATCAAAAACTCCGTGTTGACAAACATATTGATTTACTCATAGAATTATAAGTATGAACTGCAAAAAAAGCAAACTTTTTTTCGAGAAATTCGTTTTTTTTAACAAATATTTACCAAAATATGATATTGTTCAGTTCTAGTGCTTGTCAAGAATTTATTTCTTACAGCTGAAGATTTTTTTGGAGGAATTGTGGCGAAAGAAGAAGCAATTGAAGTTGAAGGCATAGTGCGGGAAGCACTGCCGAACACTATGTTCAGAGTGGAATTACAAAATAAGCATGTTATTTTAGCACATTTATCAGGAAAAATGCGGAAACATTACATCCGTATAGTCCCCGGCGACAGTGTTAAAGTGGCGCTGTCTCCCTATGATTTGAATAGAGGCCGTATTATTTTCCGCGAAAGATAACCTACTCGGAAGCGCTTCCCGATAAAAGAGCCTGTACAGAGCGTACAACGCTTGTTATGCCGTTAACGATTGCGATGATGCAGAGAATCGGTCCGAACGGCAGAATAATGAAAGAGAAGCGGAAGAAAAAAATACCAAGAATAAAAGATAGTAAACCTCTCACAAGCATTGAAAAGGAATCCTTTTTAGTCGGTTTTCCTTTACCCTGATTGTAGTTTGTGTATGTATAATAACGCTGCGAATTGTAATCCTGCTGAGCCTGCTGGGAGAACCATTCCCAGAACGGATCGGCTGAGCCTGATGTTTGAGAGCCTGAACCGTAGGGATTATACGCGCTGTTTGATGATGCATACGCATCGGTGGAACCGTAGGTATCGTACTGGCGGCGTTTCTCTTCATCGCCGAGAACTGAATATGCGGCGCTGATTCTTTTGAAATGCTCCTCTGCAGCCTTGTCACCGGGATTTTTATCCGGATGATATTTTACTGCCAGCTTCCTGTATGTTTTTTTTATATCATCTGCCGTAGCAGTTTTTGAAACTCCCAATACGTTGTATAAGTCTTCCATTACCACCTCTAACCATTTAAAAATACTCAATATCAACAGGAAATACAAGTCAATTATCAGTTTTTTTCCGTATAATAACCCATGTAGCGCCCTTCCCGCCCAGGTTTTTATCTGCAAATCCGAACTGCCCGCAACGCTTATCCGACTCGATGAAGGAACGGACAGCCTGCCTTAAAACAGGTTCATCCTCAGAATGATTTCCTTTCCCGTGTATTATAAGAACTTTTGAAAGACCTCTTCTTACGCACTCCGTTATGAATGCACAGAGTCTTGTCCATGCCTCTTCGCGCGTAAGTCCGTGAAGATCTATGCTCGCTTCGCAGGGAATCTGCTTAACACGCTCCCTTGAACTTTGTGCTTCGCTTATTTTTTCCTCTTCAAGTTTTTTGTCTTTGTCGACCACACCGTAACGGTGAAGCCATACGGTCCAGCTTATTTTGGGCTCTCCCCCCGCTGTACCGGACTGACTGGAACGGGTTTTATCAGTACTGCTCTGCTTCGCGCCTGATACTCCGGATTTCCCCTGCTGTATAACAGACACGTCTGATATATCTGTAAATCCCCTGGAGGCGTCATTTTTTTTAACCGGTTCTGTTTTTTTGTTTCTCCATGCGCTTCCGTCCTGAGGAATACCAGCACGGTCCTGAGAGTGGTTTACGTGTGTTTGTCCGTTCTTTTTTTGTGTTTCCCAATTTTTGAGTATGTCGCCGAAATCTGTCATCTAGTTATCCCTTTTTTTTAGTGTAATAATAGCAACCGTATCTGAACGGACCCATCCGCCCTTCCTTACCGGCTGATTCCGGACCGGAGAAAAGCTGATGTACGTCCAGCCGAGTGTTTCCAGATGTACGCGGACAAGAGTACTTTCAGGAACGGTAAATGAGGCTTTCGAGGTGGTTTCCGGAATAGTATATACCGAACCTCCTGTATATATTCCGTAACACGGCGCCAGGAGAATAACCTGCAGCACAGCGGCTATGCATAATAGAGGAACCGCAATCCAAAGGAATCTTCTCTGTTTTTTGAAGATTCTTAAAACAGCAAGAAAAATCATACCTGTAATACATAAAAATACAGTGATATAGGCTGAAAATGCAAGAAGCGTTCTTTTTCGCAGATAGGATTCGTAGAGGGCTGCTTCATCATCCGGTGAGGATTGAGAAACTATAACGCTTTCCGCTGTCTGATCGAATGCATGAGGAAAAAGCGTTTTTCCTGCTTCAGACAAACCATCAGGCATAAATGTTTCAGACCGTTCACCAGTATTAGCACGAACCGTAAGAGAAAGTGCTTCAGCCGATATTACAGATGTTATTCCGGCCCATGAAGTAACTTCGGCAGAGACGCCTTCAATTATATGAATACCCTCAGTGAACGGCGTATATTCAAACGCAATAAGCGCTGTAGAAGATGGAGTAAACTCATTTTCAGCATGAGGCAGACTCTGAAGTTCCTTCTTCTGTATGAGAATTCCTGTTTCAAAGGAACCTGTTCTAACCGTATTCACCGAAGCAAAATACATGCCGTATAACACAGCCTTAACCGGAACACCCACGATGCCCCCGTTTATTATATTGCCGCTGTCATCCTCAAACTGCAGCAGCAGCCGGGGCTGTATTGTCTTCGGGTTATCATATACCGTTACCTTTTGAAAACTAATATGCTCAAACCCGTATTGTATCCGGGCTGCGACCGGAGAAACTGTATAATTGCCTTTCCGCGCAAATTTTAAAACAATGAACAATTCAGTCCCCTTTACTCCGTCTAAAAAAATTTCCTGTTTTTTTGATGAAACAAAGGAAACATGCTCCGGGAGAGACTGAACCGTTATTTGTATTTGACTCGGCGGAACAGCAGGAATTATGGTGGAAAAGGTACAATTCTCACTGACAAACAATACTGACTCCCGGGGTTTAAAAGGTGGTGCAGTTTGCGAAAAAAGAGGAAGACATGAAAGAAGAATGATTACTACCATCATTTTTTTCATCAGTAATCGAGCCCCCCTTCCGATGTATTTTCAACCTGTTGATTTCTCCAGCGGTTCTGCTCGCTTTCCCGTATAATTGAAAAGACAGCATCCTTAACAGCAGTATCGTCTTTTTTCTCGCTGAATGGAGAAACAGATCCGGAAGGAATTTCATCCTGAGATTCAGCATTTAAAAGAGATAATTCCAAATTTATTTTAGCATCGAGATCCGAAGGCTGAATTTTCAATGCTTCTTTAAAATAGAATGCCGCCTGCGGGAAATTTTTATGCTCATACTCGATGATGCCGCAGTTATAAAAAGATGCAAACAGGATGTAAGGCGGAGCATCCGCAGATATTGATGTAAGTTTTGTCAATGCGGATTCATTTTCATTCTGTTTCATGTACGTTACTGCAAGGTTATACATACCGTATTCCTTCATTAGTCTATTATCAGTTTTTCCTGCCGATTCTATTACCTGTAAGAATGACACAATTGCATTCTGATATTTTTCCTGATGCCAGTAAAATGATCCCTGCAGGAGCTCTGCACCGTCCTTGAATGAAGCGGAACATGACATAAAGAAAGGAACTGCACAGAGTATGCTAATAATCGTCAGTTTCTTGCTCCGTAATTCAGAGATGACGATGCCCGATGCAAAGAAAACCAAACTAAGCATAAGAAAAAAAGTATGTCTGCGTATGGGTTTTATTTCGTAACTTATAAGCTCCCCCTCTGCAGATTGAGAGCCGGAACCGCTGATTATTGCCGCAATCTTTGAAGCCGATCCGCTTTCGGTCGAGGAAATATACTGTATAGTGTTCGTGTGAATGGGATACTTTGTCCTTAACACCCGTATCATCTCATGAATTTTTTCCTCCTGCAGTTTTGTCTCAACAAAATTCTTTCCGTCGCCGGTTAATACCTGGGAGGGCTGAGTTGAGCCGAATCCTATGATCACAACATTAATACCGTAGCGTAACGCCTCACCGGCAGCTTCCTGGAGATTTGAATCAGTTTCATCGCCGTCTGTGAAAAGAAGTATTGTCGAGTACCGGGCATGGTTTGAAGGGAATGAACGCATTGCACAGCGTATGCCGCTGCCCAGATTACTGCCCGGAGCAGTCATTAATGATGGAGAGAGGGACGAAAAAAATGATACTGCCGAATAGTAATCTTCTGAAAACGGAAGAGCAAGCAGCCCCTCTCCTTTTGATAGTACGATGGAAACCGCAGGATGCATCCGGGAATTTTCATACAGCCTGTTAAGCAGAATTGACGCATATTGAGAACTTGCAGAGAGTCTTGAAATTGAACCTTCCGGCACAGCATCCAGAGCATTCATACTGTATGAAATATCAAATACAAAACTTACAGCCGTTCCGGTTTTTTGAACGGGGACAGAGCTTGTAAGCCATGAAGGACCGCTTAATGCGGCAGTGAGAGATATCCATGATAGAGAAAAACATACCGTCCTTAAATATAAAGCTCTTTTTAATGAAGTATATTTTTTCGAAGATCCTGAGTCATCCCCGTAAAGGACACCTAAAGAGCGGGTAATTTTACTAATATAAAAAAGGCTGTAGGAAACAGACGGAATTAATGCCAGTAAGGCAAACAGGGCTTTTGGGTTTTCAAATGAAATCATATTATAACCCTCATATATACCCGCTGAATAAGCCAGCACACAACGATACACAAAGCAGAGGCAATAAGGAAAACGGTATAATAATAATCCCTCTTCTGCTCATAATAGTACGATTGTGAGGAAGTCTGTTTTTTCACTATTTCAAGCAGCGACTGCGCCAGTGAATCGGCAGATTCTGTCCGGTAGTATTCCCCTCCCGTTTCAAGTGCAATTGTTTTTAAAAGCGAGTCGTCAAAACGGGATTCCAAAAAACCGGAATACTTTTTTCCGGTCTCATAATCGCTGTATTCAATAGGAACCGTTCCTGTTGTCCCTATTCCGATAGTATAAATAGCAACACCGGCATCGGATGCCAGTTTTAGGGCAGTTAAAGGATGAATATCGCCGGCATTGTTTTCACCGTCGGTCAGCAGAACGATGCATTTTTTTTCTGAGAACGAGGATGACAGATGATATACGGCTGAACTTAAGCCGACTCCTATTGCAGTGCCGTCGCCGAGAGCTCCGATCGACAGTGAATCAAGCTGTGACAGGAACAAATCATGATCCTCTGTGGCGCTGACCAGCGATGCAGCCTCGGAGGCCATGGCAACAAGACCGAATGCTGTTCCTTTCATAAGTCCCACGGTATTTTTAATTATGAGTTTCGCAGAATTCAGCCGCGAGACAGAACTGATATCGAGAGCAGCCATCGAAGGGCTTGTGTCTATTACAAAAATTATTTCCGCACCGCGGGAGGTATAAATTTTTTCCTGCCTTGAAATAACCGGTCCTGCAAGGGCAATGCAGAAGCAGATGAAGGCGCAGTATCCTGCCGTTTTAGAAATGATCGAAGCTGCTTTAAAAAGAGAATGATTCCAGGTAAATGCTTTCCCTCCCCAGTCCGAAAAGGTCAGCGGAAAACTGATGCGCTGCAGAATCGAGAATTTTTTTAACAAAAGATGCAGAGGGATAAGGAGAAAAATTAAAAAAGCCCAATAATGCTCAAACTCAAGCATAGGTATGATCCCCCTTTTCAAAGAATAAAAGCAGATCATTAGCTTTTTGTAAAAGTCTTTTACGTTCATCAGTACTCAGAGTATGCAGATCTTTTTGAACATTTGAGAAGCGGATAAAATCACACCGTAAAAAAAGTTCATAAAGGCTGTGAACCGCATCCTGCTGCCCGGGAGTCCAGGCATTTTGAAATTTATCATAAAAAAGGGCAGTAATTTCCTCCGTGCATGTACATGAAAAAGGCATGAAGTAGCGTTTTTCAAGAAATGTACGTAAAATTTGCATAATTCTTTGTGCAAATTCTTGAGGAGCAATATTCATTCCCTTTTTTTGGAGTTTTCTTACCTCACGTAAACTGCGTTTTACATGTACCGACATACTGAGGGAATGATATAGAGAGGAAATTCTTGTACGTATTTTTTCGACATGAACACAGATAAAGATAATAAAACCTGCGAAGAGTATTAAAAGAGACGCAATCCCGTACAGGACATAGGTAGTACCCGGAATGATTAACGGTCCTTTCAGGGGGCGCAAAGATTCCGACGGATATTTTGAAAGGATCGGTGTTACGGTAAAAGGCGGAATATCAATATGAATGGGAGAAAAAGACTGAATTGAGGCAGTTACAGTATGAGAGGAATCTGCTTCAAGAAAGGATGATAAAAGCTCGCCCAGATCAAAAGGAGGTATATCAATTGATCCGGGTGCATAGGGATAAAAGGTTATTGAAAGCACATAGGTATTTTGGGAGGCGGACAAGGAGCTGCCGGTCAGCAGCATTTTAGAACACAGGCAATCGTAGCCTGCCGAGGAAAACAACCGTGGAGAAGAAAAAACAAACGGACCTTTTTCAGTAAGAAAAGCAAGAGAGGCGTCATTAGAGGTGAATGTGTATAATGCGGTAACTTCGTCGCCGGTGAAAAATTCTTTTGGAACAAGAGAAAAAGAAACACCGTCGGCTGCGCGGAGAAAGGAAAGAAAAAGACAGAATAGTCCGGTTAACAATGTTTTCTTCATCATACACGCGCATCTCTCTTAATTGAAAAAAACCGTAAAAGAGCAAGGGAGCTGTCCTGGGAAGTGGATATGGTAAGCGTATGAACCCCCCGTTTTGCGCATAAGGATGCCCAGCGTTCAACACTGCTTACTGAAGCATCGCGCCAGGCTTTTTTAAAAACAGCATTGGAAAGGGGAAACCGCTGACGGTTTGAAGATTCCGGATCGGCAAATGAGAGGGTTCCGACATCCGGCAGTTCTGTATCAGTTTCATCGGTAAAACGGACGGCGACGATGTCGTGCTTTAAAGAAAGCCGCGCAAGTTCTGCTTCGTAGCCTGCAGTACGGAAATCCGACAGGAGAAAAACAAGCGAGCGTTTTTTTAAGATTTTTCCCGCACCGCGCAATGCATTGGCAAGAACAGAACCGGTATACGGCTCGGGAAGTCTCGATTCAAAACGCGACAGCAGAATCATCGTCTGCTCCTTCCCGCTTTTCGGTGCACAGGAAAAAGATATTCTTCCATCAAAAAAAACAGCGCCGACCGGAGAGGAATTATGTTCAGCGGCAAAAACAATGAGGGAACCGGTTTCGAATGCTTTTTGAAGCCGCGAACAGCCCCCGCTTCCGGTATCCATCGAGAGAGAAGTATCGCAGATAATGAAAATTATTAGTTCCCTTTCTTCTTCAAAAACTTTTACAAAAGGCTTTCCCATACGCGCGGTAACATTCCAGTCTATTGACCGTATATCATCCCCCCGCAGATACTCCCTGACTCCTGAAAACTCAATACCCTGCCCCCGGTAAAGCGAACGGAAAGAACCAAGCCTCATCCCCTCTGCAATACTCAGAGCCTGCAGACGCAGCTGCATCGCCCGTTTTGCAAGCGTGCTTCGATCAGGAGAAACATTCGGTACAGAATAGGGCAGAATCTTACTCATTAGTTACGGAACCGGCATGAATGACAGTATTTTTGACACAAGCTCATCGCTGGTAACACCGTCTGCAGCTGCTTCATATGACAATACAAGACGGTGACGAAGAACCTGTACAGCTGTCTTCTTAACATCTTCAGGCAGTACAAAGTTACGCCCCTCAAACAATGCATTGACTTTTGAGCACAAACAAAGAGCAATACTTGCGCGCGGAGAGGCTCCGAAAGAAATGTAACGAAGAACATCATCTCCTTTTTTTAAGGAAGCGGCAGCGGAATTTACCCGCAGCGAGGAACCAGGTTTTTTCTCAGCTTCTGGTCTCGTAACCGTTACAATAGATACTATATATTCAATAATCTTATCATCGCAGTGAATTTGAGAAAGAAGATCCCTGCACTTTTTGATCATTGCGGCCGAAAATATCCGGTCAACAGGGGCAGAAAGAGCATTTCCTCCGTTTTTCACAATCAGCACCTCCTCCTCCGGAGCCGGATAGGGAACAGTTATTTTCAATAAAAAACGGTCAAGTTCCGCTTCGGGCAAGGTATAGGTTCCTTCCTGCTCAATAGGATTCTGTGTTGCAAGCACAAAAAAGGGATCGGGAAGCGCATAGGTCTTGTCTCCTATGGTAACCTGATGCTCAGCCATGGCCTCGAGAAGTGCAGACTGAACCTTTGCAGGAGCTCTGTTGATTTCATCGGCAAGTACAAGATTGGTGAAAACAGGCCCCTTGCGGACAGAGAAACCTCCTGATGACTGTTCATACATGAGGGTGCCGACAACATCGGCCGGTAAAAGATCCGGAGTAAACTGAATCCTTTTAAAATCCAGTCCGGTAATATCTGAAAAAGTTTTAACAGCAAGTGTTTTTGCAAGCCCGGGCACGCCCTCGAGGAGAACGTGGCCTCCTGCTATTAAGGCTGTCATTATTCCGTCAAGAACCGGAATTTGCCCGACAATACGTTTTGCCGCTTCTTTTCTGCACGCGGCAATTAGAGCACTGCATTCCTCGAAATCCCTATTGTTTTCTGATTTATCCGTCATATACTCCTCAATAAAAGCAGCAAATATTGTATGAATTTACATAATTTTTCATTAACATGTATGTTTATACAGATTGACAACCTATACCGGTTTCATAGTAATATACAGTATCATGATACACTTTTTAGCGCAAGAATTGAACGGGATTTTACAATCATCTCCCGCAGGAAGCATGTTTTCCGGTTTAGGACTCAGACTTTATTTTCCCAAGGGAATTATAGCTCAGAGTGCGGAAGCAAAGCAGTTTGGCAAGAGAGCAAATGCAACAGTCGGAATAACCGTTAACGACGGAAAACCGGTAGCTCTCCCCTGTGTTCAAAAACAGCTTCCGGGTTTAACAACTTCAGAATCGGTTGCGTATGCACCGACAGCAGGCATCCCTGAACTAAGGAATGCATGGAAGGAAAAGATTGTTCTTAAAAATCCGTCACTAGCCGGCAAAACCTTTTCAGTGCCGGTCGTAGTACCCGGCCTAACCGCAGGGATTTCCTACTTATGCGATCTCTTCCTGAATGAGGGCGAGGAGCTTTTAGCCTGTGATCCGTCATGGGATAATTATGCTCTTGTCGTTGAAGCACGGAGAAATGCTGTATTAAAACAATTCCCGATGTTCTGGGGCGACGGTTACGAAGGAGGGTTTAACATTCCAGCTTTCAAACAAGCGCTTGAAGAGCAGTCGAAAAAGGGTACTGTAAAATTAATCCTGAATTTTCCGCAGAATCCATCAGGTTATTCACCGACAAAAAAAGAGGCGGCCGACATCTGTTCTGTAATAAAAGAAATTGCATCAAAAGGAACCAAAATAATGATATGGTGCGATGATGCATACTTCGGACTGGCATATGAAGATAATATTGAAAGCCAGTCTTTATTCGCATATCTTGCAGATATTCATGATAATGTCATCGCGGTTAAAATAGACGGACCTACAAAAGAAGATTACGTCTGGGGTTTCCGCTGCGGCTTCTTAACCTTTGCAGGGAAGGGACTCGAAAAAGCACATTATGATGCCATAGAGAAAAAACTCATGGGAGCAATACGCTCTTCTGTCTCCTGCAGCAGCACTCCGGGTCAGACTATAATGATGAAGGTGTTTTCAAATCCGGATCTCAATAATGAAAAAGCCGAATTTAAAACCATTCTTGAAGGCCGGTACCGGAAAGTAAGAGCCTTTTTGGAAACAAAAAAGGGGCATACGATTCTGTCGCCTCTTCCGTTCAATTCAGGATATTTTATGAGTTTTGCATGCAAGGGTGTTAATGCAGAGCAGCTGAGACAAAAACTGCTTCATGAAAACGGAATCGGAACCATATCTATTGATGAAAACCATCTCCGCATTGCTTTTTCAAGCCTCGACAAGAGAGATATTGAGGAAGTCTATGCAGCAATTTATAAGGCGGCGGAGGATTTAGCCGGTGCTTAAACAAGCATTACAATCTCTAGCAAAAACTGTTCCCGTACTTTTAGCTGCGGGAGCAGTTTTCCTTTTATCAGCATGCAGCAGGGTTTATGAAGATCCAGTCATCATATGGACTGATAAAAGCGAGTTTGTCTCATATGCAGAACTTTTTAATGCCTCGCAGGATGCCTGTAAAGCTATTGTTATTTATAAGGAAAGCCCCTGTGAATCATTCCCCGTACCGAAGGATGAACAGCCTCCTGACATCGTAATAGGTCCCTGGCTTAAAAATGAGCGGGTTCGCAAATATTTTACCCCTCTTGATCACCTTTTTAACGATCTTCAGCTGAACCGTTCTATTTTTTACACACAGCTTCTTGAAATCGGAAACATCGACGACAAGCAATATCTTCTGCCGGTAAGCTTTAACCTTCCGGCTGTAATTTTTTCGAGGAAAAATCAGGATCTAATAACCGATAATTACGTGCTGTCGCTTGACCAGATCCGCGACATCAGTGCAAAATTTAATACAAAAAATTCAAAGGGAATTTATACCGCTATGGGTTTTGCACCGCGGTGGAATTCAAGCTTCCTCTACACAGCTGCAAAACTAAAAGGAACAAACTTTAAAGAAAACGGCGATTCATTCAGCTGGAACAATCAGAATCTGGGTAAAACAGTTGATTATCTGCGCAGCTGGACACTCGCGGTCAATGACTCAACAGAGGCCGAAGCGGATTTTGCATTCAAGTATCTGTATACGCCCTCATATAAACTGGTAAGTTCTGCAAGATGCTTGTTCGCCTACACAAACAGCAATACCTTATTCAATCTTCCGGCTGAAAAAATTCAGGATATTGAATACCGCTGGCTCCATGAAAACTACTCAATTCCCATTGAAGATCAGATTATATCCCTTGGTCTATACACGAATTCCAAGAATACCGATGCCGCAGAACTTTTCATACTGTGGCTTATGAAGGAATCATCGCAAAAAGATATTCTTGAGCGCCAGTCTACAATGAATCTTAATACCGCAACATTCGGAATCGCAAACGGATTTTCATCAATTAAAAGCGTAAATGAACGTATATTCCCGGTTTATTATCCAATTCTGCTTAGAAATCTGCCGGTAGCCGAATATCTTACCTGTCCTAATATTTTACCGCCCCGCTGGGAAACAATAAAAGAAAAGGTTATTATACCCTATCTGTTATCTGCGGTGGATACCGGAATTGAAGAAACTGAACAGTCACTGAAAGAAAGCTATGCAGAATGGAATAAACAATTTTACTAATGACTGAAATTCAATAAAAATTCTTATATACGACGGATATATACCGATAATCATAACGGAGGATAGTATGATTTCGGATATTCGTTCGTTGAACGCAAATCTTTACCACTCAATGGTCTCGAGCGGTGTCGGAACAGGAAAGCTCTATGTAACCGTAAAGCCCAGTCAGGTTCTGTACTCACAGTTTGAGCATGTTTCGGGAGTTGCTTCATCCAACAATAATTCCGGTGTATCTGTCACAAAAATACAAATACTTAACTCGCTTATTGAAAGACTTGCAAAGCTGAAAAGCGACCCGCTTAAACAAGACATGCCGGGAGATCTTTCGGATGATCAGCTTGACGCAATGATCAATGACTACCAGAACCAGATAACAACAGCCGTACAGACGGCAAAAGCCAACCCTTTTGCGCTCACAGGATTAAGCGCAGGTACAGGTCAGCTTTTTAATATGGTAGCATAAAGACGGTTTTTATCTCACAGCAGAGAAAGTGAGTGCTTTATTTCCAGACAAACCAGAGAGCTAAAGCGGCGGTAAAAGTGGTAATAAGCGTAAAAGGAAGCCCGATTTTCAGCCACCCGGGGAAGGTGAGATTTACTCCGTTTTTCTTCAGTATTCCCATAGCTACAATATTTGCCGAAGCTCCGAAGGGAGAAAGATTGCCTCCAAGGCATGAACCTATAAGTAGGGCAAACATATACAGTTCCTGCTTCAATCCCAAACTTTGAGAAAGACTTTCGGCAACCGGAAGCATAACAATAATATACGGAACATTATCTATAAATCCGGAAAGTATAACTGACACAATAATAATAATAATAAAACCGGACAGCACATTGCCGCCGATCATGCCGGACAGCAGAGCGGCAAAATCTTCCAAAATTCCTGTCGAAGCAAGCGAGCCTATTACCACAAAAATTCCTATAAGAAAAGCTATTGTTTCCCAATCCAGCCCTTTTATCATAGTTATGGTTTCCTCATCGCTTTCTCTTCGTACAAACCGGAACCAGAACACTCCAATTATGCCTAAGATCATTACGAGCGAGCCTGAAAAGAAGTGAAGATCCCCAGGTACAAAAGAGGAAAGTGCAAGTCCAAGTATCATAAGCAGTAAAAGAATTGTGGGAAAATATGAAAGACACGGCTCTTTTTCGACCTGAACTTTTTCTTTACCGCTTTTTGCAAAATAGGCATAGAAAAACAAGGCGCCTGCCGCCATACCGATTTGTACAAAGAAAAAGATGGAAATTTTCCCTCCGCTGACAAAGAAGTCATTAAAGGTATAGCCTGCAAAACTGGCGAAAATCATTGAGGGAGGATCACCGACAAGAGTTGCGGTTCCCTGGAGGTTTGCCATAACGGCAAGTCCAACCATAAAATATGTCGGATCAATTTTAAGCTTTTTACAAAGCGCAAGTGCAATGGGAGCCATTACAAGAACCGTTGCAACATTTTCTACAAAGGCCGAAATAAAACCGGTCATAACAAGAATTGCCACAATTGCAATGCCCGCGTTAGGCGATTTTGAAACAATGCCGTCGGCTATCAGGATAGGAACCCGTGAATACAGAAAGAGTTCTGCAATGGCAAGGCTTCCTACATAGATCATTAGCACATTCCAGTTTATAAGTTCTGAAAAAGCCGTCCAAGGAGACACGGCTCCGGTTAAAAGAACAACAAGAGCTGCCGCAAGGGTTATCCAGGCTTTTCTCTTTGGAAACACAATAACGAGAACATACATAATCACTGCAATTGACAGAACGATCCATTTCATACAAGTACCCCCATAAATTAAAAGACCCTTTGCTTGAAAGCACACAATACGGTATCTTTCAAACAAAAGGTCTTGTTACTTCTTTCGAAGCCGCGGAACCAGGTTTAAAACCGGCTGTTGATTCCGCAGAGGAAAACTACTCCCCTTTTTGCTTAGAGAAAAGTATAGTACATACGTATTTCTCTGTCAATAAAGGTCTTCCTCCGCGGAAACGCATCAGTGAATATTCTTGGAAATAAGCATAAGCTTATCAATAAGAGCCTGTGAGCTTTCCGAATTTACAACGTCTTCAACGATTGCCTCTTTGTTCAGGATCGATGCAAGAGAAGACAAGAGCTGCAGGTGAGGGGCAGCCGTTTTTTTCGGAGATACAATTAAAACAAAGAGTCTTGACGGCTTTTGATCAAGGGACCCGAAGTCGATTCCCTCTTTTTTAACACCTATAGCCACACATGCCGATATTACTCCGTCAGACTTAGCATGAGGAAGCGCTATACCCCTCTGCATGCCGGTACTCATGGTCTTTTCACGCATTGTTACATCATGTAAAACCTGTTCCCAGTCCTGAACCATCCCTGAATTAGTGAGCAACAATACGAGTTCTTTGAGCACTTCCTCTTTTGTTGAACCGCGAAGCGTTGTTGATACCGTTCTTGTGTTAAGCGATTTTATGAGCGACGGATCTGAGCGGACATTTCCTTCTGCCAGTTCTTTTTTTAAAGCTGCCGGATCAAATCCGAGTGTTAAATTCTGCATTGATTCAGAAAGCTTTAAAACTACTTCATATATTGAAGTTTTTACAAAAGCGCTGTCAGCTTCTGAAGTTTCAATTGTGACAAGATTTTCCTGCTCCATGATGGAAAGCGCCATATCGTTTTTACGTGCCTGAGACAGACCGTCATCAATATTCATCATCTGAACATAAAAACCTTCGGCCTTCAAGTCTTTCAATAGAGTATCTACCACGAGATCTGCAATTTCATCGTTTTTGAAATCCCAGCTGAAGGAAACAGAGGCGGCTGCCTTTGTCTCTTTTCTCGTACCCCTTCCTTTAATACTAAGCATTACATTTAATAAAGGAGCTGCAAGCAGAGTTGTAATAAGCGTCATCATAATAACTACGCCGAATAACTGCTCGCTTAAAATTCCTGCAGTTATACCGATACCTGCAATAATGAGGGCTACCTCTCCGCGGGGAACCATTCCCACACCGATGCGCAGCGCTCCTTTAATATTAAAACCCAGCGCCAGAGTCGGCAGACCGCATCCGATAATTTTTGCAAGGACTGCAGCAGCGGTATAAATAAGACCGAAAATAATAACTTCGCCGTTCATCATCTCGCCGACGTTTACCATCATTCCCATAACACAGAAAAAGAGAGGAACAAAAAATTCATACAGACCGTGAATGCGCTCCTGAATAACAGCGGCAATATCGGTCCGTGAAAGAGAAAGACCGGTAACATAGGCTCCTATGATCATTGCTAAACCCTGCTTCTCAAAAATTCCTGCAAGTAAAAGTCCTATGCCTAATGCACAGATAGAGAAATCATACGAGTGTTTAAAGATCTTAAGAAAACCGGCTATTTTTTTTGAAAATACAAGTCCCAGCACCGTAAAGCCCAGCCAAATACCGAATGCTTTAGCAGCAATAAGCCCTATTGCTTTTCCGTCTATTGAACCGCCTCCGCTCGAGTTGAGGACGGTGACAATTCCGAGAACTACAGCAAGAAGCACTATACCCAGAACATCGTCAAATACAGCAGCTGCCAGTGTAGTTACGCCTTCGGGCGAATCCATCTTTTTTTTGTCTGAAAGTATACGTGCTGTAATGCCTACGGAAGTTGCAGTGGAAAGAATACCTAAAAATAGACAGCGCGGGTCCATAAAGGATGCATTCATTAAGAAAACACCTACAATATCGCCAAAGACAAATGAAAAAACAACCCCGAAAATACCAATGATGCCGCCTGCAACAGAATACTTCAGGAACATTCCAAGATCGGTTTCCAAACCGGAAGCAAAAAGCAGAATTATTGACGCCACAGTTGAAAAAGCATACAGTTCCGGACTGACCGCTAATGACTCACTGTACAGCGGGAAAATACCGCCGGGAAAACCGGGAAGTGCTATCCCACCTAACGCATAAGGACCTATAGCAACACCTGCTAAAAGTTCTCCTAACACAGACGGTATACCGATTTTTTTTACTAAAAAACCGCCTGCCCTTACTGCAAACAAAATAATACCTATCTGCAGTACTAAATTGGCCATAACGCCGGTAATGGATTCGCCTTCCATACTCCACCTCTTCCTATATAAAGAACTCTTTTAAAAGAAAACTGATACTTATACTGATATAAACGATAAGAAAAACATCCATTTTCTTTTAAAAATTAGTTTCAAATCTAATACTAAATACCACTTTATGCAAGTATCTTTGACACTATTTAACATATTGTACAGCCGGCTGCAGGGTCTTCCTCTTGTAAATTTCTCCAAAAAAAGGTACCATACACGGGAAACAGTAAGAAATTACCTGCTTTACACAGTAGTGACGGAGTTTAGTATGCGGCGCTCAGTAATGAGCATAAAGGTTTTTTTGCGTCTTTACGTTCACCAGAAGCGGTTGCCGTACTAACCCCTTACCGGGTTTTCTTTTACATCCGTCGGATGCGGAAGAAGCCTGTATATAATTTTATAGGAGTTATTATGACAATTAATGACATCAAACATGCTAAAGTAAAAGCATGGGTAGAAGAAGTTGCCAAAATGTGTCAACCGGACAGCGTGTATGTTTGTGACGGCTCACAAGCAGAATACGACAGACTGATGAAGAAAATGGTTGATTCCGGTCTTGGTATACCTTTGAAAAAACGCCCGAACAGCGTTCTTTTCCGCTCACAGCCTTCTGACGTTGCCCGCGTTGAAAACAGAACATATATAGCAAGTAAAAACAAAGAAGATGCCGGCCCCACAAACAACTGGATCGATCCTAATGAACTCAAAGCAACAATGAAAGGTCTTTACAACGGATGCATGAAAGGAAGAACTATGTATGTTATTCCTTTCTCTATGGGTCCCGTTGGTTCAAACATTGCAAAAATCGGTATTGAATTAACAGACTCTGAATACGTTGTATGCAACATGGACATCATGACCCGCGTAGGATCAAAGGTTCTCGATGTACTCGGAACAAACGGTGAATTCGTACCCTGCCTCCACTCTGTCGGTAAACCTCTTGCAAAGGGCGAGAGCGACAACGGAAAATGGCCCTGTGCAGACATCGAAAACAAATATATTTCACACTTCCCGGAAGAAAGAACAATCTGGTCATACGGCTCAGGTTACGGCGGAAACGCTCTTCTTGGAAAAAAATGTTTTGCTCTCCGCATTGCGTCGGTATTGGCACGCGATGAAGGATGGCTTGCTGAACACATGCTCATTCTTAAGTTAACCAACCCCGAAGGAAAGGTTAAGTATGTAACAGGCGCATTCCCCTCAGCATGCGGTAAGACAAACCTCGCAATGTTAATTCCCACCATCCCCGGATGGAAGGTTGAAACAATCGGCGACGACATTTCATGGATGAAGTTCGGCAAAGACGGCAGACTCTATGCCATCAACCCTGAAGCAGGATTCTTCGGAGTTGCTACAGGAACAAACGAGCAGTCAAACAAAAATGCAATGGAATCCATTAAATCTGACACCATTTTCACCAACTGCGGTCTCACAGAAGACGGAGACATCTGGTGGGAACAGATCGGCTACGATGCCCCCGGAAAACTCATTGACTGGAAAGGCAACGAATGGATTCAGGACAAGGGAAACAAGGCTCAGGAACCGGCAGCCCACCCCAATTCACGTTTTACAGCACATGCAAACCACTGCCCCGCAATTGCAAAAGAATGGGATGATCCTAAAGGTGTTCCGATCGATGCAATCCTCTTCGGAGGCCGCCGCCCGTCAACAATTCCTCTTGTTCACCAGGCAAAGAACTGGAACCACGGTGTATTCCTCGGTTCAATCGTAGGTTCAGAAATCACTGCAGCAGCTCTTGACCTCAAGGTTGGAACAGTCCGCCGCGATCCCTTTGCTATGCTCCCCTTCTGCGGCTACAACATGGGCGATTACTTCCAGCACTGGATCAACATCGGCAAGAAATCAACTGAAGAAAAACTTCCGAAGATCTTCTTCGTAAACTGGTTCCGCAAGAATGCCGAAGGCAAATTCATGTGGCCCGGATACGGCGAAAACAGCCGTGTACTTGCATGGGTTTTTGACCGCTGCGACGGAAAAGATGTTGCTGTTGAAACAGAAATCGGCTACATGCCCAAACCCGGTGCAATCAATGTCAACGGTCTTGATGTGTCTGCTGAAGCTATGAAAGAGATTCTTTCTGTCGATAAAGCCGGATGGATTAAAGAGCTTGAAGACATTAAGGCTAATCACTATCCGAAATTCGGTAATAAAATGCCTAAAGAGCTTAAAGCAGAACTTGAAGCACTTGAAGCACGCCTCATGAAATAAACGTGATATAAAAGAAACGGAAAAGATCCATTTCTTGTGAAGCCCGGCGGTTAATACCAGCCGGGCTTTTTCATTGCTTAAGGATAGAACAAAGACCGAAACGCTTTCATTGCGTTTTTCGTGTATTTTACCGGACCGTGCTATAGAAATAAACTTCACAGCATATAAAAATCATGGTATACTGCACTGTATGAGAGAGAAATTATCTTCCTTTCTACCATGCAAATATCCGCTCTTTATTCTTCTTTTTTCGTGTTTTATTTCATTTTCTTCTTTACCTGCAGAAGATACCGTTATCAAAGTGGGATGGTTTCCCCAGCCGAGTTATATTGAAAAAGAACAGTATGAGAATCCTTCCGGATATGTTAAAGTATATCTTGAACACATAGCCCAATACACAGGCTGGCAGTACGAGTTTGTGAAAGGTGATTTTAAAGTACTGTATAATAAACTGGTATCCGGTGAAATTGATATATTACCCTGTCTTTTTTACACCGAGGAACATGATGCATTTCTTGATTTTTCAGAAACCGAAATGGGAACAATATATGAAACCCTCTTCACCGCAAACGGCAGCAGTCTTCCCGTAAGTGATCCAGCTTCCTATGACGGCATAACCGTTGCGGCTGAACACAATGAAAATCCGGTAAAACTCCTTAAGTTTGCAAAGGAAAACGATTTTTCTGTAAATATACGCTACTACCCCAGTCTTAGTGCAGTTGAAAATGCGGTTCTTACAGGGGAAACAGATGCCGGTATTGTTTCGGGATTTAAAGATACCGATGAGGCTCATACCATTTTACGGTTTTCTCCGGAGCGTATATATTTTGCCGTTCCTTCAGCTAAAAGAGAAATACTTTTAAATCTTAACCGTGCAATGACGGATCTGAAGATTGTGAATCCTTTTTTCGACCGTGATCTTATGGCCCGTTTTCTCCCCCAGTTTTTCCCGAGGTTTAATCTTAGCGACGAAGAAAAAAACATGGTGTCAAATTCACGGTCTTTAACAGTATCTGTAAGCAAAGACTGGTATCCGTTTGAGTATTTTGATGAAGATACAAATGCTTTTACCGGCTTAATTATTGACATTTACCGGAAAATCGAAGAGTTAACCGGATTATCATTTACATTTACTATAGCAAATAGATTTGAAGGACAAACAAACGATATTATTGCAAGTTTTCCCCATACAATGGAGGCAGCTCAAGAAGCTGGATACAATCTTAGCGAACCCTATTTATCGTTTCCTCTTATTGCCGTTTCAAAGGGACCCTATAATCTTGCTGAAGGCAAAACTGCAGTTGTTCCGGGTCCTTTTCCCTTTGATGATTTTAAAGCTTTCAATAACTGGAATCCTGTCCGGTATGCAACAAATACAGAGTGTTTAGAAGCCGTGTTAAAGGGAGAAGCTGATCAGGCAATTATTAATTCATACAGTGCAAGTTATGAACTTAAGAAATCGAAATACCGCAGCCTGGAATCTTCCATAGTGTACGATACCTCATTTGAAATTTGCACAGCACTCAATAAGAATCTTGATCCCCGTTTTTTCAATATTATTAATAAGGCATTAACACACATAACAAGGGCGGAAACTAATGATTTAATTATTAAAAACACTTTAAGAACAAACAAAATAAACCTGAGTACAATTATAGATCAAATGCCCTTCGATGTTATTCTGGTTTTTGTAATAATACTATCTGCAACGGTTATTCTGATTATTTTACTTTCGGCAAAGAATGTACGCAGAAATCTTGAAGTGGAAAAAAACAAGCAGCTGCGCGATGCGCTTGCAGCGGCGGAAAAAGCAAATGCGGCAAAAGGACAGTTTACGTCCCGCATATCGCACGAAATACGGTCGCCTCTCAATGCAGTTATTGGCTATATGAATATTGCTAAAACAATAAGCTATGACAACAGCAAAGTGGGCGACTGCCTTACAAAAGCCGAGTATGCGGCAAGACACCTTCTTTCAATTTTGAACGATGTGCTCGACATGTCCTCCATTGAAAGCGGTAAAATTCACATCTCTCATATTCCGTTTAATATTAGGGAAGTAATAACATCGCTGACAATGCTCTTTTATAATCAGGCGAAACAGAAGGGAGTTGAACTAATCGTGCAGTTGAACGGAATAGAATCTGAAATGCTCATAGGAGATCAGTTGAGGCTTTCCCAGATTCTTACCAATCTGCTTTCAAATGCGGTTAAATTCACCCCTAAAGGCGGAACTGTTAACTTCATCGTTAGCGAGGATTTTTCATCGAACAATACCATTCATGTCCGGTTTATAGTAACTGATACCGGAATAGGTATACGAAAAGAATTTCTTGAGCGTATATTCAAACCTTTTGAACAGCAGGATGTGAATATATCCTCCAGTTACGGAGGCAGCGGACTTGGACTTTCCATAAGCAAAAATCTTGTATCGCTTATGAACGGAGCCATTCAAGTAGAAAGCACCGAAGGAGAGGGTTCATCTTTTACAGTCACCCTCCCGTTCGATATTGGTCATTCTCAGAAGGAATCAATCAACAAGAATTTTTCCGACTTGAAAGCGCTGGTTGTGCAAAACGAATCTGCAACACGGGAATATATTAAGCAGCTTCTGGAAAACTGCGGCATCGAGTATGTTAAAGCATATTCAATTCAGGAGGCGTATCAGGCCATACATGAGTCGCATATACATAATTCTGTTTTTGATTTCTGTATTTACGATGTTAATGATTTTAATGAAGAAGACCTGACGATTATAAGAAGGTTAAAAAGAACTGAGGGAAGTGAAATGCTCATAATTGTCGTGTCGGCTTATGAGCATTCACGGCTTGAAAAAGAAGGGCTTGAAGCAGGCGTCAGTAAGTTCATTTCCAAACCGCTTTTTAGATCGATTATGTTCAACACACTGATGGAAGTGTTTGGATCCTATACGCCGAAAAACACCAGCGAGGGACACAATATTAGTTTTAAGGGAAAGAAAGTACTCATTGCCGAAGACAACGACATGAATACAGAAATCGCGGTTGAAATACTGAAAAGATACGATATTGAAACAGTATGTGTAAAAAACGGACAGGAAGCTTTAGACCGGTTTAATACATCCGACGACAGCGAATTTGATGTAATACTGATGGATATTCAAATGCCCCTGCTCGACGGATACGAAGCTACAAGACGCATACGAAATACCGCCCATCCGAGGGCAAAAACAATACCTATAATAGCAATGACGGCTAACGCATTTGCAGAAGATATTTCAATGTCGCTTGCAAGCGGAATGAATAATCACATTTCGAAACCGATTGACGTAGCAGAGCTCATACAGACTCTTTCTATGTATTTTCTGGATCAGTAAAAAATTGAGCTTTCCTCATAAACCGTCTTTAATGAACGGCTTATAAGGAAAGCTGAGACACGGTTATTTCAGCATGGCAATAATATCAGTCTTAGGTCTTCCGCCCACAGCTTGTTTATCAACTTTACCGTTTTTAAACACAATCAGGGTAGGAATGCTCATTACGCCGAACTGCATAGCAAGTTCTTCCTGTTCATCGACATTTATTTTTCCGACTTTTGCAGTTGTTACTTCATCGGCAATTTCATCAACTATCGGAGAAACCATGCGGCACGGACCGCACCATGGAGCCCAGAAATCAACCAGAACAGGTTTATCGGACTTTAAAACTTCCTTCTCAAAATTTTCTTTGGTTATTGTAATTGCTGCCATAATAAGCCTCCTTTTGATGCATCTATACTATACATCCTATGTATTAATAATACTATACAACAGATGTTTTGTACTGTGAGAAAGTTACACTATTTCTCTTTTTATGATCTGCCTGCAACTTCATCGAGAAGAGCCTGGTACAGCGTAAGAGCATCGGATGTTGAACGGCGAAGGGATTGTGCTAACCTCGCAGCTATTCTAAACATTACTTTATAACCGAATATATATTCCTCTTCACACAATGAGATAAAATCCTTTCCCGTCAGACGCAGCACTCTGCAATCAGTAAGAGCCTTAACCGAGGCGGAACGTGTGTCATTATCTATAAGGGCTATTTCCCCAAAAAAAATGTTCTGCTCCGCCGAAAGGTTTACAACTGCAAAAGGTTCGTTTGAAAGTGTGTTGCGTAAAACCTGAACCTTTCCCTCATAGAGAATATATAAGGCATCGCCTTCGAGTCCTTCGCTGATAATAATTTGTCCGCTTTTAATATTTTCAATAGAAAGACACGATGCAAGCTTCGTAAGCACACGCCGGGTATTTGAATCATGAATATTGTTGAAATCCGAAAAGAGTTCTATATGAGAAAGCCGCTCTAAAATTTCCTCTGATATATTCATAGTCACACATCTCCGGAAGTATTTCCATAAATAACAACAGCTTTAGAATGTGTCATTATTATACGGCTCTTTTCAGGTGCTATTACCGGTTTATTGCTTTCCATCCCTTTAACCTTCTTCAGATTATCGACAATCTTTTTCATGTCCGGGTTTTTCTGCGCCTCTGAAAGCGCCTCTTTTTTCCTATGCATAAAATTTCCTGTATTTTCAAGAAGACCGATGAGAAGGGGGTTACCGTTAAACGACACGGCAAGATCATAATAGGTTTTTCCAATATACTCTTTGGGTATATCTATAATTTCCAAACCCCTTCCGTCAGAACCGTTTATAAGCTCGCGAAGGACATGACTTACCCCTGTCCCGTTTGAAGCCGATACCAGAAGATTTCTCTCGTACACGTTGGTTAAGATAATTTCATCGCAGTGTGCTAATGATAAATGTTTTTCAAATTTACTATCCAAAAGCTCCACCGCGATGTAAAGAGACGGGTTAAGGTTTTCAATAGTAAGAACCGCGAGAACCGTTCTTGAGTCTATTTCCAGATCAGAAAACGGCTCTGAACGGTCAGATAGAATTAAAACCCTGTCCGCGGTTTTAATATTAATTCTAAGCAGTGTACTTTCATCAGAAAAATCCCCGTACACATAATGTATTCCCTGGAAAACTGGATTTGTTTTTAGAACCTCCATTTTTTCCACCGGAGCCGTATTTACCACTATGAATGAGCCTGATTCTATTTCAGGATTAGCCTTGATTATACCTTCCAGAATCTGCTAAAAATCAGGCTTCCATCCGCAAATAATGAAATGATTTTTAATGGTTTTCAACTTTATAAGCCCCCTGTCGAGTTTCATCTGCCGGTCAAACAGCAGCGAAGCAATCTTTCCGCTTAAAGCCCCGAACACAGCCACACCGAAAAGAAGAAGAAAAATTCCTGCTATTCTCCCTTCCACTGATTCAGGAGCAATATCGCCGTACCCTACAGTAGTTATGGTTACAAGAGTATACCAGAAAGAATTAAAAAAATGTATTTATTTCTGAATTTGTTTCCTGTTCAGCAAAGAAAATAATCACCATCAGAATAATAAGAATCACTGTGCTTATGAGACATAATACAATAAAAGGTTCTCTTAGAAATCTGAAAAACGAACGCTTGAATTTAGTAAATTTCTTAGACGGCATAGGTATAATCCTACTGTATAAATACTGAAATGTCTCTACTTTTTTTCAGAAATTATACAGGTAAGCGGCAGATGATCCGAGTACCCCTGTCCGTTCCAAACAGTGTAGCGAACCGGTATTTTCTTTTCATCCACATGAGAGCCGTCAGTAATTCTTGTAAAGGATCGTACCGATACAGCAGAGCCTGCAAAAAAGTGATCAATCTTTTCCCACGCCCCCTTATAATAATATGATCCGTCCGGATTTTCATTCATTAACGACAGCCATGGTGAAAAAACGTTTACCCCTGTGCCCGGAATGCTGCTGAGAAAAAGAGGAGAAGAGAGAATAACATTTTCACCGCTGCAGTTAAATTCCTTAATATCTTTATTGCAGTCTCCGCAAAAAATAAACAGACCGTGACCGAGCTGTGCAATTCTTGTACAAAGAATCTCCTCCTGGGCTTTTCTTATAACGGCACTTTCCGCACCGTCTCCTGACTTGGATTTCCAATGGCCTGCATAAACAACCAGAGGAGAAGTAAACCCGCAGTGTATTGAAACTTCAAACAGAGGTCTTGTATCGCACATTGAAGATGAATTTAGGCGGATATCGATTTGATGGGCTGTGCATGAAAGAATAGGATAACGCGACAGTACTGCACAGCCGAGAACTCCGTCTCGTGAAGGGACAAATACAGCATAGGAAAATGAGCGGGTAAAACCGGACAGCGGTTTTAAGTAATTATAAATATCGACAATAACGGATGAGTTCTCTATTTCCTGGAAAACAAAAATATCTGAATCAATGGATTCGATAATCGAACAAAGACGGTTAAGCCTTGCAGTATATTTTTCCTCCGACCACGATGACTTGCTTCCTTTAAACTCGTCATACTCGGTGCCCAATGTTTTTGCATCGAAAAAAGTCTGAAGATTATACGTTGTTATAGATACTTCGCTGCTTGCGGGTGCGGAAGGAAAAATATTTTGTGTACAGGAACACAGCAAGGACAGCAGGAGTACAAAAAACACAAACGGTACATTACAGTATTTTTTTCCCTGGTGCATAAAAAAACCTCCGTCAATCAAAAGCATGTAATTCTGCTTTCTTTATAGACGAAGGTTCATACTTTACTTCCCTTAAGAAGTAAAATTATACATTAAATTTAAAGAAGACAACGTCGCCGTCCTGCATAATATACTCTTTACCCTCGATGCGGTACTTTCCTGCAGCCTTTATTTCAGATTCAGATCCGTATGTCACCAGATCGTTAAAGGCGTACACTTCTGCTTTTATAAATCCTTTTTCAAAATCGGTGTGAATAACACCTGCGGCTTTTGGAGCTGTGTCCCCGCTGTGTATTGTCCAGGCGCGGCATTCATCCTCTCCGGCTGTGAAGAAGGTGCGTAATCCCATGAGATGGTAAGCGGCGCGCGCAAGCACAGAAAGGCCTGATTCCTTTAACCCGAGCTCTGAAAGGAATTCAAGTTTTTCCTCTTCACTTTCCATATCTGCAAGTTCGGCTTCAAATTTACCGCATATAACGACGACATCGGCTTTTTCAGCCTCAGCAATTTTTTTTACGGTTTCAATATGTTTATTGCCGTTCCTAATGCCGTCCTCATCGACATTGCACACATACATCTGCGGCTTCATAGTGATAAGGTGACAGTCGTAAACCGCCTCTTTTTCATCGTCAGAGAGTACTGCTTTTCTTGCACTCTCTCCGTTTTCCAAAAGCGGTTTTATTTTTTCCAATGCTCCTAATACCACGGCGGCCTTTTTCTGCTCATCTTTACCCATG
Source organism: Spirochaetota bacterium (assembly GCA_023398165.1). Taxonomy (GTDB): domain Bacteria; phylum Spirochaetota; class Spirochaetia; order Treponematales; family Treponemataceae; genus JAAZLA01. The sequence continues at coordinate 109,150 of JAEWSQ010000030.1, forward strand.
ACGCGGCTGGATCTCTGGGCTTTGTCGATGCGCTTAACAACCGTGTCGAGATCTGCAAAAGCAAGTTCCATGTTGATAGTAAGAATGTCGTCGGCAGGATCAATTTTATTGTTAACATGAATAATATCAGTATTTTCGAAACAGCGTACAACCTGAGCTATAACACCCACCTCGCGTATATGGCCTAAAAACTGATTGCCCAATCCCTCTCCCTTTGAAGCGCCCTTAACGAGACCTGCAATATCTACAAACTCGACGGCGGCGGGAATTGTTTTTTTGGGCTGGAATTTTTTAGTTAAAAAGTCGAGCCGTGAATCGGGAACATTAACGATTCCGATATTCGGATTAATTGTGCAAAACGGATAATTAGCCGCTTCCGCAGGAGCAGAAGTAAGAGCCGAAAAAATAGTGGATTTTCCAACGTTTGGTAAACCAACGATACCGCAATTTATTGCCATGCTATAGTCCTTGTCTGTGTTTTTGCCGGTATAAACCGGAATATTAACTATACTGCAAATATCAATTTATATAAAGGGGATAAAACAGAGTGCAGACTGAGGAAATATCAGTATGACTTAAGAAGTGGTATGAGACGCAGAATAATAGAACTTGTATCGGTTTCGATGATGCAGTGACTTGAGCCTTTAATGGGAATATACTCCGCATTTTTAAGAGTTTTTGCCAGGACTTTCCCCTTGTTTGGTACAATCTTATCATACTTTGACCAAAACATGAGGACAGGCACCGTAAGCTTTTCAAGAGGGAGCGGATACGGATCCACAGAAGAAGTAAGCCACTCGACCGATGCATCTTTAGCTCCCTCCCTCGTAAACGGCGTCCAGTTGCGGTTGAACTCTTCATCTGTCACCGGCCGGCCGTACACTGTTTTCATTACATAATTAACCGCGAAAAACTGTTCCAAAAGCCGGCGCGATTCGCGTTTTGCAAACGAGCGCCAGGGTTCATACTTGTAAATGCCCGGAATTGTGGAAACCCCATAGAGCGCCGGTGCAAACAATAGCAGCTGTGATACCCTGAAAGGACGTTCTATTGCCATGGCTGCGGCGATTCTCCCGCCATGCGAATGACCGCCTAAAATAAGGTTTCCCTCATACGACGGATACAGGGAGTCAAAGACCTGCCACATAAGGGAGGAACGGGAATAGGTATCTTCAGGCAGCGGATCAAGTTTATTAGAATCCGTTTGTTTTTCTCCTGAAAATCCGAAAGGAGGAAAATCGACACAGACAACATTCCAGCCGTATGAGCAAAAAACAGGAACAAGGAAACGCCAGTTTTCTGTCGAACCGGTTGCACCCGGAATGAGAAAAACAAGCCCTTTATCTGCAGACTGCGAGGAATTATTCCACTGCCGTATATGCAGTCTTACACCCTCAACGGAAATGAAAACCGAATTGCTAAAAGGCTGGTCAAAAGAACAAGAGCTAGAGAGCATTAACTCCCGCTCGGAAAGCTTGTTTGAGGTGCATGACGATACTATGAAAATAAGTAATACAAAATAACTAATACAGAGTAAAGAACGCGTTCTCTCCGGGCTGTTCATATACTTTTATCCTGCTCAATAGAAAGATATTGAAAGTATATAGAAAATTCTGTATTGAGGGAAGAGAAAAATTCACATTTTGCAATGATACAGGATTGCCCTTACAGCATTAGCGCGCCTGCACCGTAGCGGTAATATACATAGTTATTCACCAGTTTAATTTCATCATCAGTTAAGGCTCTGGAAAAAAGAATTACCTCTGCAAGTTCGCCGTAAAATGTTGAAGATTCGCTTCTTGTCTGGGTTTGTCCTATTACAAGAGACCGTATAACTGTTGTATTTGACACCTGAATAAAGCGGTTTGTTAAATAACTATGACCCGGATTTAATGAGTACCTGTAATCGTAGGCACGGTCGCCGCCGCTGTCATTTTCACTTCTTTTTGTAAGCAGCGCAGAAGGCATTGCGTTTGTCACGGCAATATCATTATTTCCAAGTCCCTCATGTCTGTTTCCAAGACCGTCGCCTATGGGTTTACCGTATGCACCGTATGTTGTCACTGTGGAGTTATCGGGGACTGTCCATCCTGAACTTCTTGAGTATATGTAGCCGAGTCCTTTTTTTACCCCGTTCATGTAGCAGGAAATACTCATGGAAGTACTGAGCGGCAGCGAGGAATTGTATACAAGAATTGTATTATACACAGTATCTGAAACAGCAATATCAAGCATATCGCTGCCTTCATCGTCATAAACCCACCGTTCCTGCTGTCCTGTGGAAACAAGAGAATACAGTCTGAATCCATAGCGGTATGTACCATAACCGTTATTGGATGCACCGGGGATTCCCCCGTAACTAGTCCCGTCTTCATCGTAATAGCGGGTATTCATACTAAAATCGGGAAAGGAGATGCCTCCGCCGTAGCCTGCAGAAAGAATTGTCCTTGCACCTATACTTGTTGGTTTGCATACAATAACGGCAGTAACTCCAGGAGCCCCGCTTGCCAGAATTGGATCCGTACCGGCCTTATCTATAACCATGAACTGGCTTCCCTTATATTGCAAGGTCGGGAGGCTGTTAATCCCAACAGGATTATATGCGGGAGCAAGAGAGTCTGCTGTAATTGAAGCGGTCAAACTGGATGGACTTGCGTCGGTCAAAGTACGTACCAGAGAAGTTGTGGGTATAACATCCGCGGAACCGGTATGATCCGCTCTGAGCCATACCAGAAGACCGCTTATTTCGGACGGCTGGGTATAGCCGGATCCCGTAAGTATGACTTTTTCAGAGCCGACAGTAAGTTCAGCTTCATCCCAGTTTACCGAACCCGAGGGAGAATAGTTAACCGTTATAGTCCCGCTTTCTCCGACAGCAAGGGTATCTGCAGATCTGCCTGTTATAGAAAAGTGTGTCGAAGGATTTATGGAAGCAGCTGAGAGGCTGACAGCAGAAGACGTTTTATTTGTAAGACTTAAGACTTTATTTCCGCTTATACCCCCGAACTCGTAAACAATATGGGATAATTTATACGGCTTTACATCATTATACAAATTCGAAAGTACAACTTTAGGAGTAGCAGAAATTATTTCGCCGGGAGCCCTATTTAAATTTGAATCAAACGATTTTAACGTAAAAACATACGCCGTACCGTTTTGTAAACCTGTAACAGTATAACTGGAAGTGGTTTTTCCTGTGGACTGCTCAAATGCAAGAGAGCCTTCTGCAGGAGAAGCTGATATTGCAACACCTGCAAAATCTTCATCGGCAGGATTCTGCCATGTCAGCACTATTGAGGCATTGCCTGCAGCCCCTGTTAATCCGGTAATGTTTGCAGGAGGGGTAGTATCAGTTGAGAGTACAGGCGTTGCGGAAACTGTCGCCCCCCCGGCCTTATTCTGACTTAGATCCAGAGATTTAACAGAAAATGTATATGTAGTATCATTAAGTAATGCATTAGCGGTATATGATACTGCATCCTTAGTCAGGATCACAGGAGTCGCCAAATTTCCCGAAGCAGGAGTCACAGAAACTTCCACACCGTTGAAATCGGCATCCTTAGGATTTGTCCAGGTTAGAACAACAACGGTATTCCCGGGTACAGCCTGTAGCTCTGTTACATTTTCAGGCGGAGTAGTGTCTGGAGGGGGAACCGGAGTTGCAGAAACCGACACCCCTGTTGAAACATTTGAAGATGTGTCGCGGCTCTTAATTGTAAAGGAATATACAGTTCCGTTTACTAAACCTGTCACGGAATACTTTGTTTCCGCTGCCGTTACCGATACCGGACTGCTTAAATTTCCCTCTGCAGGAGAAGCAGAGACTTCGACCCCTTCAAAATCTGCTTCTAAAGGGTTAATCCATGAAAGAAGAACAGATCCGTCGCCTTCCTCTGCCAGAAGCCCTGTAACATTAGAAGGGGCAGTTGTATCGGATTTAGGATTAATGATTGTTTCCCACATGGCGGCATCATACTGAACATCACAGGAAGCCCAAAGAACAAGTACTGCAGTCAGTAAGATTAAACACCGTAACATTCCTGATTTATTTTTTTTCCGGTTATTCATATGCATACCCCCTACACAACCGCATCAAGAGCATCAACAATACCCTGGTCATACCAGAGTGTTTGATTCCGCAGCTCGCTGACGGCGGCATTCCTGTCTTTTATCTGTTTGTATTCTCTGCTTGAAATCAATGCAACATAACTTTCTGCAACACGCAGAACCCGGGCAATATACGGAATCCCGCCGTCTTTAAGCCCTGCCGGATACCCTGAGCCGTCGAGGTTTTCATGATGTTTCGATACTCCGTCTTTAAACAGGGTTCTATACTGTTCATCAACAAAGAAGACCATGCCTGTGCCGTTGACAGTATGCGTTTTTATTACTTCAAACTGCTCTTTATTAATATATTCAGCCCTAAGCAGTTCACTCTCAATATTTAAAAAACCGATATCATATACAAGACCCACCCCGAAGAAGAGAATGCAGTCCTGTTCGCAGTAGCCCAAATGCTGTGAAATTTTATAAACAATGTCAGCAACTCGTCTCGACGCATTCCGCCTTCCCGTGGCCTTATCAATTTCATTTCCATACTTCTGACAGGAAGCAAGCAGGTTTTTTAATGAGGCGGCATTGCCTTGAGCCGGTATGGAAGCATCAAACTAAGAAACCGCTTGAGATCCGCTGTTGGAATCACCGATCATTAAAACATCCCTTCGGGAATCCGGCAGAGAAGGAGTCTCCATGAAAGGAAGGGTGAGCATATCGTAGGAAGGGGAAGCGGTGCGCATGGATTGAAAAGCCTTGAGAGTACCCTCAAACTGCTGGTGCTGTATTTTCTGCTGCTTTACAATAAGAAGAACGAGCAGAACTACAACAGCGACAATGATAACAATAATTATAGCAAATATAAGAAGCATTCCCCGGCTGTTTTCGTTCACACTTGTAATGGTTTCCGTATTTGTCTGATTAATCGTCTGTATAGTTTGGAATAGTTCAGCCCTGTATTTTTCTTCAGCTTCCAGACGTTTTTTCTCATATTCTTTCTGCTGTTCTTCTGAAGCCTGTACAGACTGTTCCCTCAATTTGGCCGCTTCCAACTCAAACTGCCTGCTCAGTGTTAAAATAGAGTTAAGCTGATTCTGTTGTTCTGCGGCGGTCTGCTTTTTCTTTTCTTCCTCTAAAAGTTTCTGCTGTTCAAGTGCGAGCTGTTTTTGCTCCTCTTCTGCTTTCAGTTTGGCAGCCTTTGCCGCTGCAGCAGCGCTTTTCACTTTTTCCTGCAAAGAAGAGGGGGCGGTGCTTAAATCTTTTTCAACTTTTAGAATATCATCCCATTTCTCTTTACTAATAAGATTACCGGCATGGGCAGAAACCGTTTTCCCAAGTACGGCCTCAGTTTCGGAAGGAATTTCTGAACTGCTGTAAAATTTCAGAACAAAAAGCACATACGAGTATGCCTTCTCATAATCACCCAGAATATAGTTTTATTAATAGAGTCCACTGCCTTGGCCACAGCTTCCTGTGAGAAAGCAGAAAAACAAAAAAGAAGAAAAATTATAAAAATACCAAGTTTTTTATTTTGAAGTATCATTAAACACAGCTCCTATTGATAAACGTGGAATTAAAGACCATTCAATACGTTTCGAAATGAACAAACAATCAAACGAAGTATTGGATTGCAGATACAAACGGACAGGAGCGCCTTCCTTTCCGAAAGAATACCTTACGAGAAGATCGGAAAAGAGTGCAAAATTTATCTGATCATTTAATACCGATACCGCATTCCATCCCGCAAATGCACCCAAAGATAAATTCTTCACAGGCGACAAAGAATCGAGTCCGATGCCTGCAACAGGAGCACCTGCAATAGTGAAAAGAGTTTCTCCGGGAACTGAGAGAGCAAACCGCCTATAACCTGCGAAGATGCAAAAAGCTTTAGTAATTGAAGGAAAACTCAGAGCAGCCTGTGTATGTATGATCTGTTTTGCAGAAACACCTTTGATTATAACAGGAGCCGTCAGCCAGTATCCTGAAAGAGAAGCCTTAATGTAAGGATGAGAAAAAGCTGCTCCGAAATCAATGCCGAAACCGTACTTAGTATTAAGAACATCCAAACCGGTATATTCCTGTGCGATCATGCTTTTTGAAAAATCCAGAGCGACAGCGGAGAGTCCAATAAACATAGGAAAATTATTTATTGAAATTACCTTTACAGAATCAATAAAAGCTTCCTGCTCCTCTTTCTTCTGATTTTCAAGAGCCTGCTGTTCCAGAGCAAGGCGTTCAAGTTCCGCTTTCTTCTTAAGAATGCGCTCTTCTTCTGCAAGCTTTTCAGCCTTTATACGATCTTCTTCAGCTTTCTTTTACTCTTCCTCAGCGAGTTTTTGAAGTTTTACCTGTTCGTCTCTTCTTTTAGCCTCATCAGCAGCTGCTTTCTGCCTCTTCAATTCTTCAATAGAGACATACATGTTTTGAGCCTGCTCATTATCCAGATTTTTTAATAAAACAAGTTCCGCCAAAGCCGATGCATAGTCGTAATCGTTTGACAAAACAGCTTTTTTAGCCTCATTCAGTAATGCATTCTCCATAACAACAGAGTCACCGGATGAAGCATCTAAGAGGAGGGTTTCTATACGATCCAAATCTTTATTCTCAACGGCCGTAGAAAACTCTGATGAAACAGACTGCGCGAATAACGGGATCATCAGACTGATAAAAAATACACTTAAAAAGTATTTTTTAAGGCAAATCTTTACTTTTGACATATAAAACCCTCTATATAAAGATGAAAACATTTCTTTCCTGTATATATCGGCAACTATACGTCATAATAACACTAAAAAATAACGCATGCAATGTTTGTTTCTACTGCCATCACATATTCAGGAACAAATCTTTCTTACTTTAAAAAAGCTGTTTGACATTGTACAATACTGCACTATAGTATACGTAGGTACAAAAGAAACGTACTATAAGGAGAACATAATGAAGATGAACATAAAATCCACTATATTGTTAGCAGTATCGATATTCGTGCTTGCCTCCTGTGCCACTGCAGGCAAGGCAGAAGATACTGCTGATATTTCATCCTCCCAAACGCAATCCCCTACCAAAGAGGCGGTGACATTTGAGCAAAGCGACGACATACGTTTTTTAAATGGAACAATATGGGAATGTGAGACACAAATAGGCGAGACGGCTGCATGGAAATGCATTTCTATTGAAAACGGACAGGCCGTGTATTACACAAGAATGGGGAAAGCAATAGATACAGACCCGGATACAGCATCCATTGTATTAAAGGGAAGCATCATAACTTTTACACAAACTAACGGCTCAACTCACCGCGGAGAAATAATCGGCGACACTATACTGCTCGACGGTACAGACATGTACATGAAACTGCCGTAAGATAGCTCTCTCCGTATGAAATCCAGAGGTTAGGAAACTTTTTTTCTGTCTGATATTTTTTTTCCAGTTCTCCTTAGAAACCCAATAAACACACGCGGGAGAGGTAATACTTTGTTTATCGCCACATGGCGACAAGTGTCAATTCATGCACCCGCACGGGATGCGACTATAGCAAAAGGATAAAAAGACAAAAAATAATGTTTCAATTCACGCACCCGCACGGGATGCGACGCAGGAATGGACAGCACCGGAAGGTACAGGATTGTTTCAATTCACGCACCCGCACGGGATGCGACTATAGCAAAAGGATAAAAAGACAAAAAATAATGTTTCAATTCACGCACCCGCACGGGATGCGACTTGTTACGGGATATTGACAAGGAAAATACAACAGGTTTCAATTCACGCACCCGCACGGGATGCGACCGGAGACCGGCATAATTTAACCAGGAAAATTTGGGTTTCAATTCACGCACCCGCGCGGGGTGCGACTCTATCACTTCGGTAAGTCTTTTTACTTCACTAAAGTTTCAATTCACGCACCCGCGCGGGGTGCGACAAAATAATTAGGTATTTGTATACCTTTACTGGCATGTTTCAATTCACGCACCCGCGCGGGGTGCGACAGAATCGCCGGGTATACCGACCGCGCAAGACTTAGGGTTTCAATTCACGCACCCGCTCCAGTGCGTATAAGTGGGTTGAGATTATCTGTTTCAATTCACGCACCCGCGCGGGGTGCGACAAAAATCTTATAAAATTACATAAGGCGGTTAGAGTTTCAATTCACGCACCCGCGCGGGGTGCGACAAAAACAATCTGCAGGGGTATGTACCAAATCTTCTGTTTCAATTCACGCACCCGCGCGGGGTGCGACTATGCTTCAGCTAGAACAGGATAAGACCATTCTTGGTTTCAATTCACGCACCCGCGCGGGGTGCGACTGGTATTTAACAAAACTATTCTTGAGTCATTTGTCTGTTTCAATTCACGCACCCGCGCGGGGTGCGACATTCGTTATAACAAAATTTAAATTAATAAGTACAGTTTCAATTCACGCACCCGCGCGGGGTGCGACTAAAATGGCTTGATTCAAATGACGACGTTATTGACGTTTCAATTCACGCACCCGCGCGGGGTGCGACTAAACATAGCGTACTATCTAAAAATATAGTGTATGGTTTCAATTCACGCACCCGCGCGGGGTGCGACGCAAAATCGGCAGACGGCGCAACCTTCACCGGCTGGTTTCAATTCACGCACCCGCGCGGGGTGCGACGGCAGAAACCGCGTCATCGTATCCGGGTAATTATGAGTTTCAATTCACGCACCCGCGCGGGGTGCGACACAATAAGGCACAGAACGTATTGCGACGTTTACAGGTTTCAATTCACGCACCCGCGCGGGGTGCGACATAAGATGACGTATGCTTGTAATCGTTGTATTGGTGTTTCAATTCACGCACCCGCGCGGGGTGCGACAATAGTAATTTTTATACAGTTTATCATTTATGATGGTTTCAATTCACGCACCCGCGCGGGGTGCGACCTATCATCAAAAACGACAAAACTGGTATCACAGACCGTTTCAATTCACGCACCCGCGCGGGGTGCGACGCATACCCCATTTTTTCGCTGTCGGGTTTCCCCTGTTTCAATTCACGCACCCGCGCGGGGTGCGACTCCAGATGATACAAACCATGATACTACCTGACCTTGTTTCAATTCACGCACCCGCGCGGGGTGCGACAACTTGAGTTCAAACATCAAGTGCAACGATGAATCCTTGCCGTAATATACCTCGGCAGGGGTTTTATAGCAATGTCTTTTTCTTGGTCTGTTATTGAGAATCTGAGCAATTCGATTACAATGCTTCT
>JAEWSQ010000018.1 GCA_023398165.1 Spirochaetota bacterium
GGTTAATTGTCCTTAGTTCTTTGCCATCGACTGAATAGACTTTCTTTTCCATCTGTCTTCCTCGTCGTTAGAATTCTTTCTTTACCGCGGACTTGATGATCAGCGTACAGTCTTTATTCCCGGGCACGGACCCGCGAACCATCACTACTTTCAATTCAGGATCGATTTTTACAATCTTTAAATTCTGAACTGTTACACGTTCTCTACCCATATGTCCCGGCAATTTTATGTTTTTAAAACTGCGTCCGGGAGAAGTACTCTGTCCGGTAGAACCGGGTTCACGATGAAACTTTGAACCGTGCGATGCACGTCCACCGTGGAAACCCCAACGTTTCATAACACCCTGATAACCTTTACCTTTTGAAGTTGCAGTAACATCAAGGAAACGGGTACCTTCAAATAATTCAAGTCCCACATCGTCTCCAACAGCAACTTCACCGTCAAAATCGCGGAATTCTTTCAAATTACGCTTGGGTGTAATGCCTTCTGGAAATTGTCCGGCATACGCTTTTGAAATCCTGGATTTTTTCATTTCTTCAATACCAAGAACAACAGCATCGTAACCGAATACTTCCTTCTTCTTGAGAGCTACAACCTTATTAGGCTCGACGCGGATCACGGTAACCGGTGTAAGGCTTCCGTCTTCGTCAAAGACCTGGGTCATGCCCACTTTTTTTGCAATCAGACCTTTCATTCTGATATTCTCCTTAAAAGAAAGATGACTCTTTCTCTTTTTTTTCAGCCGCCATCCCCTGATCCTGGGGACCGTACTGTTTACTTAGCAGCAATAAAACTTACTGCTTGATTTCTACGTCAACACCAGCGGGCAGTTCGAGCTTCATCAGCGAGTCCATAACATCAGCTGAAGGCTCAATAATATCAATAAGACGTTTATGTGTTCTCATTTCAAACTGCTCACGTGATTTTTTATTAACGTGAGGAGAACGCAAAACCGTTACCTTATTAATTCTGGTCGGAAGCGGGATAGGTCCTGAAACCTTAGCGCCTGCCTTCTGAACAGTCTGCACGATGGATTTTGCACTTTGATCGATCAACTCCACATCAAATGCGCGAAGTCTGACACGAATCTTTTCGGTGGCCATTTTTCCTCCATGAATAAGAGAGGAACCGCTTAAGCAGTTCCTGCTCTATTCAAAATCTATTTATGCAAGAATCTCTGTTACCTGACCGGAAGCAATTGTGCGTCCGCCTTCGCGGATAGCAAATTTAAGCCCCTTGTCCATAGCAATAGGATGAATCAGCTCACCGATAACTTTTGTATTATCGCCTGGTTTAATCATGTCTACACCGGCAGGAAGAGTAATTGTTCCAGTGATGTCGGTTGTTCTGAAATAGAACTGGGGACGATAACCGGAGAAGAACGGGCTGTGGCGTCCGCCTTCTTCCTTGGAAAGAACGTAAACCTGTCCTTCAAATTTTGTATGCGGATTGATTGTACCCGGTTTAGCAAGAACCTGACCGCGCTGTACGTCTTTTTTATCGATACCGCGGAGAAGAAGACCTACGTTGTCTCCTGCTTCACCCTGATCAAGAAGTTTATTGAACATTTCAATACCGGTAATAACAGTTTTCTGAGTAGGTGTAATACCGATAATTTCAACTTCTTCATTCATATGAACAATACCGCGTTCAATACGACCGGTTACTACAGTACCGCGGCCGGAAATGGTGAACACGTCTTCGATCGGCATAAGGAAAGGAAGATCTGCCGCACGATCCGGATCTTTGAAGAAAGAGTCCATAGTATCAAGTAATTCATCGATACAAGCAGTGTCTTCTGCAGAAGCACCGTCAGCCATAGCCTTGAAAGCAGAACCTTTAATAATCGGTGTATCGCGCGGGAACTTGTAATACTCAAGAACATCGCGTACTTCTTCTTCAACAAGCTCAATAAGGTCCGGATCATCAAGAAGATCGATCTTATTCAAGAAAACGATCATACCCGGTACACCTACCTGACGGGCAAGAAGAATATGCTCGCGTGTCTGGGGCATAACAGAGTCTGGAGCGGAAACTACAAGAATAGCACCATCCATCTGAGCAGCTCCAGTGATCATGTTTTTGATATAGTCTGCGTGTCCGGGACAGTCGATATGTGCGTAGTGACGCTTGTTTGACTGATACTCAAGGTGACGGGTATTAATTGTAATACCGCGGGCTTTTTCTTCCGGAGCATTATCAATTTCGTCATACTTAAGAGCCTTATCGCCAAATTTTTTGGCGCAATGCATTGTGATTGCCGCAGAAAGAGTTGTCTTTCCATGGTCAACGTGACCAATGGTTCCAACGTTCATGTGCGGTTTTGTTCTCTCGAACTTTTCCTTTGCCATTTGATCCTCCTTACCAGATTAAAGGCATTTAAAAAAATACAGTGTTGTATAATTCAGAATGCAGAAGACCCATACAGAGCTTAACATTCACTACACACACAATAAAGAATGATTTGATTGAGAAATAGATGGACTTGATAAAAGAAACTTTCTTTTCGCACAAGCAGATTATCTTTTTCAATCTGCACTGGCCGGTACCACCTATCACCATCAAATAATTCATTTGATGACTGGTTTGGCATCCTAGAGCCTTAAGCTTACATACAGGATATAAACTTATGTCAAAAACCCTTGAATGCCTCTCCCTTTATGTTAACTGCCGACGGCAGCTAGCTTTCTATCATTCACGGGCCGTAAAACCTAGCGTCCTCGCAGACACCTTTACGGTTTCACCGGTCTTTATATTACATAAAGCCGCCTGACTCTCAAAGAACCCATTTCCATTACGGAATTTCACCGACATTTACATAGTTTTCGGTGAATTTAACTTATACACTATTTAAAAATAAATAACAAGTCTTTTTCTGCGTTTTTATACGGTTTTTTACTATCACTATGAAAATAATAAAAAAAAGACCTCCGAAAAGGTCTTTTTCTATTATTACCAGCGGTAGTGAGCAAAAGCCTTGTTTGCTTCTGCCATTTTATGAGTATCTTCCTTCTTTTTGTATGCTGTACCTGTGTTGTTAAAGGCATCAAGCAGCTCAGAAGCAAGGCGGTCACCCATTCCATGTCCGCTTTTTGCACGTGCTGCAATAATAATCCAGCGCATTGCTAAAGCCTCACGGCGGCTGTCGCGAATTTCTATCGGAACCTGATATGTAGCACCACCGACACGGCGGGATTTTACTTCCACCATCGGTTTTACATTGTCCAGGGCTTTAAGGAAAACTTCCAAAGGATCTTTTTCTGTTTTTTCCTTAAGTTTTTCCATTGCTTCGTAAATAATGCTTACATTTGTAGCTTTTTTACCGTCGAGCATCATGCGGGTAACAAATTTTGTTACTACTACGCTATTGTACTTTGAATCCGGCATAATCGGACGGTTGATAGTCTTATTCTTTCTTCCCATAACCTTATCTCCTTATGCCTTTGGTCTCTTGGCACCGTATTTTGAACGTCCGCGTTTGCGGTCCTCAACACCAAGAGTATCTTTTGTACCGCGGATAATGTGATAGCGAACACCAGGAAGATCCTTTACACGTCCGCCGCGGATTAAAACAACTGAGTGTTCCTGCAAGTTATGTCCAATACCGGGAATATATGCAGTTACTTCAATTCCATTACTCAAGCGAACACGCGCTACTTTTCTAAGAGCAGAGTTCGGCTTTTTGGGAGTTACAGTCATTACACGAGTGCAAACACCGCGTTTTTGCGGGCAGGATTGAAGTGCGGGAGACTTCGTTCTGTTTGCGGCTGTCTTACGTCCCATTCTAATTAATTGATTAATTGTAGGCATGAGCCTTTTCTCCTATATTATAACCGGCAGCACTCCGGAAATTTTGGCGATTGACTTACAATCTAGCAAATCATTGCACCTGTTGTCAACACTCTTAATCTTCTTCCTGATCAAATGAAGTTTCTTCCATCTGAGCTTCCATCGCTTTTTCAAGCTTTCTTCTCTCAAGAATCTCTTCCATTTGAACATCAAGATCGGTTGCTTTATCATCAAAGAGCTTAACATTTCTGTAATGCCTGATTCCTGTACCTGCAGGAATCATATGTCCGATGATGACATTTTCCTTCAGTCCGCGCAGACTGTCCGACACACCTGCAATAGCGGCATTGGTCAGTACGCGTGTTGTTTCCTGGAATGACGCAGCAGAGATGAACGAATCTATATTCAAGGATGCTTTTGTAATACCCTGGAACATAGGTCTTGCTATAGCCGGCTGACCGCCTTCATTAATGACTCGTTTATTTTCCTCGTGGAACTTATACTTATCAACCTGCTGGCCGTAGATAAAGCGTGTATCTCCTACAGCTACAATCTCTACTTTTCTAAGCATCTGGCGGACAATAACACCGATGTGTTTATCATTGATGCTTACACCCTGCATACGGTAAACCTGCTGAATTTCATCCATCAGGTAATTCTGTAATGCATTTTCACCAGATATTGCAAGAATATCGTGCGGGCTTAATGCACCGTCGCAAAGCTGTTCACCTGATTCCACTTCGTCGCCGTCGCGTACAAGCAGACGCTTATTAAGCGGTACTAAGTGGTCAAAGGTTTTTCCATATTTATCCTGTACAACAACGACACGTTTACCCTTTGTAATACCTTTGAACTGAACCGTACCCGATATTTGAGCAAGTACAGCAGGAACTTTCGGTTTTCTTGCTTCGAAAAGCTCGGAAACACGGGGAAGACCTCCGGTAATATCTTTGGTTTTTGCAGATTCCTTAAGAATCTTTGCAATCGTCGTACCTGCTTTAATTGGAGCATTATCATCAACCTGAAGATAAGAACCTGCAGGAAGATAGTAGCTTCCCAGCTCGTTTCCGGCTTCATCGGTAATCAAAATTCTCGGTTGTTTTGTATCGAGATGGAATTCGGTAATACGTCTTTCTGTATTTCCTGTTTCCTCATCGAGTTCTTCCGAAAGAGTCGAACCAAGGATTATATCTTCATAATGAACGTAACCGTCTACTTCGGCAATAATCGGTTCAGAGAACGGGTCGAACGTTGCAATGGTCTGGCCGGTCTGAACAATGTCGCCTGCAACGACGTCCATCTTTGAACCGTTTTTGATTTCTATTTTCTGCTCATTACTGATAAGATAAATAGTATTATTCCGGATAGTTACAAAAGCGATAACATCTGCTTTTACAATCTTTCCCTTGTGTTCATACAGATCCGACTCTTTAGCAACTCGGTCGCCGTCTGAAACAAGAAGTTTATCAGCTGATGCAAGTTTGATCTCCTTGATAATTCTGTTTACAAACATTGAACCTTTACGGGTAAACAGCCATCCTTCAGGAAGCTCTACGTGAGTACCGGTAATGCTCTTCACAATGACAGGATACTTAAGCACGATGCGGTTCTCTTCGCTTATCTTTGTTGCGGTACCTCCGACGTGGAAAGTACGCATGGTAAGCTGGGTTCCCGGCTGACCGATTGACTGTGCGGCAATAATACCGACCGCCTCCCCTATTTCAATAACTTTGTTATGTGCAAGGTTTCTTCCGTAGCACTTGCAGCAGACACCGTGGCGCGATTCGCAGGTAAGAACGGTTCTGAGTTTTACGCTTTCGACACCGGAATTTTCAATTTCAACTGCCAGTTCATCGGTAATATACTGGTTGACATCGCAGATCAATTCACGGGTAATAGGATGTTTTACCTGCTCAAGAGTAAAACGCCCGACGATTCTATCTTTTAATGCCTCAATAACTTCATCACCGTCTTTAATTGCAGTGTATTCAATACCGTTAATAGTACCGCAGTCTTCTTCATTGATTACAACATCCTGTGCAATATCAACAAGACGTCTCGTTAAGTAACCTGCGTCGGCGGTTTTAAGTGCGGTATCTGCAAGACCTTTACGTGCACCGTTCGTTGAAATAAAGAACTCGATAACGGAAAGACCTTCTTTGAAGTTCGCACGGATCGGGAGTTCAATAATATCGCCGTTAGGCTTAGCCATAAGACCGCGCATACCCGCAAGCTGACGAATCTGATTGCGGCTTCCGCGGGCGCCTGACGTGGCCATCATGTAAATTGTATTAAAACCTTCCTTGTCTTTTTCAAGGTTTTTCATCATAACCGTAGTTAATTCTTCATTTGTCTTTGACCATACTTCAACAACGCGGTTATAACGCTCATCCTGAGTAATAACACCTTTATGGTACTGCTGCATAATGGATTCGACTTCTTTATTTGCCTTATCCATCATGTCTCTTTTTTCATCCGGAACGATTATGTCGTCCATAGAAATTGTGGCGCCGAAGAAGGTTGCATATTTGTAGCCTACTGCCTTGATAGCATCAAGCATCTGAACAGTAAGCCACGGTCCTCTTTCTTTATAAATTTTTTCAATGAGTTTTTTCAGTTCTTTATCGCCGAGAAGATCATTGACATAATCCACATCTGCAGGCATTTCCTCGTTAAAAATTAAACGGCCCGCAGTTGTTGATAGTATCTGTCCATTATAAGGAGCCTTCATTACAGGCACCTTTATTTCAGACTGATAATCGATGCTTCTTGCTTCAGCGGCAAGAATTACTTCTTCAAATGAACTGAATCTTTTTCCTGTACCCTTTCCGCTCGGCTTAATTTTTGTCAAATAGTAGATGCCGAGAACCATATCCTGTGAAGGATACACAATGGTTTTTCCGTTTGCAGGGTCAAGAAGGTTCCGCGCAGAAAGCATTAAGGTCCAGCATTCCATCTGGGCTGCCTGTGTCAAAGGAACGTGAACAGCCATCTGATCGCCGTCGAAGTCCGCATTGAATGCGTGACATACGAGCGGATGAAGTTTAATTGCCTTTCCTTCTACAAGTACCGGTTCAAAAGCCTGAATACCGAGACGGTGAAGAGTCGGAGCGCGGTTAAGCATAACCGGGTGCTCGCGTACAACTTCATCAAGTATTGCAAATACTTCAGGAGATTCCTGCTCAACAAGCATTTTTGCTTTCTTAATATTGTATACAACGTCTTTGTCGACGAGTTTCTTCATGATAAAGGGTTTGAACAGCTCCAAAGCCATCTTTGTCGGTAAACCGCACTGCCAGAGCTTTAGTTCAGGTCCTACGACAATTACAGAACGTCCGGAATAATCAACGCGTTTACCGAGAAGGTTCTGGCGGAAACGTCCCTGTTTTCCCTTTAACATATCTGATATTGACTTGAGAGGTCTGTTTGAAGCGCCTTTTACAACACGCTTTCTCTTTGAGTTATCAAATAAGGCATCCACTGCTTCCTGAAGCATTCTCTTTTCGTTTCTGATAATGATATCGGGTGCATTGAGCTGCTGAAGTCTCTTGAGACGATTGTTTCTATTGATAACACGGCGGTAAAGGTCATTGAGGTCTGATGTTGCAAAGCGTCCTCCGTCGAGCTGAACCATCGGGCGCAGTTCGGGCGGAATAACAGGAATAACATCGAGAATCATCCATGAACATTTATTTGAAGAGGCACGGAAATTCTCTACAATCTCAATGCGTTTTAAAAGCCGTTTATCGCTCTTGGTGCCTTTCTCGATCATCTTCTGGCGCAGAGTGGCAGCAAGCTCATCGAGATTCAAGTTTTCCAGCAGAGTCTTGATTGCTTCCGCACCCATTCCTGCAGAGAAGGATCCGCCGTAGCGTTCCTGTGCTTCCATGTATTCATCTTCAGTGAGAAGCTGCATCTTTTTGAGATCGGTATCTCCTGCATCTATTACGATATATTTTTCGTAGTATAATACAGAGCGCAGCGCTGCTACCTGAAGATCAAGCAGAAGTCCCATGCGTGAAGGAACAGAGCGGTAGTACCAGATGTGGGAAACAGGAGCGGCGAGCTCGATGTGCCCCATTCTCTCGCGGCGGACTTTAAAGTGAGTTACTTCAACACCGCAGCGGTCGCAGATAATACCCTTATAGCGGATAGATTTAAACTTTCCGCAATAACATTCCCATTCTTTAGTGGTACCGAAAATTCTTTCGCAGAACAAACCGTCTTTCTCGGGACGGAGTGTGCGGTAATTTATTGTTTCAGGCTTCTTTACTTCGCCGTAAGACCATTGTCTGATGATCTCGGGTGAAGCGAGCTTAATCATCAAGCTGTCAAAATCTTGAATATCGCGCATCGTTTTCTCCTACTTCTTAGAAATTAGAGCCAGCTTTAGTGATCAGCTCTTCGTCACGTTCAGTCAGCGGAATCTGCTTGCCCTTTGCATCGTAGATTGTAAAATCCAATGCAAGTCCGCGTAATTCCTGTACAAGAACGTTAAACGCCTCAGGAACACCGGCGGCTGTCGAGGGCTCACCCTTAACAATAGATTCGTAAATCTTTGAACGGCCTGTCATATCGTCAGACTTGATTGTAAGCAGCTCCTGCAGTGTGTTTGCAGCACCGTATGCTTCAAGCGCCCATACTTCCATTTCTCCAAGACGCTGTCCGCCGAACTGAGCTTTACCTCCGAGAGGCTGCTGGGTTACGAGTGAATACGGTCCTGTCGAACGCGCATGCATCTTGTCATCGACAAGGTGGTGCAGCTTCATGAAGTAAATGACGCCCACGAATACGGGGTTCTCAAACGCAAGACCGGTACGGCCGTCGCGCAGGACTGCCTTGGAATTAGCGTGAAAGCCTGCTTCCATAAGTTTTTTCTCAATCTGCTCATTAGTCGGAGACTGGAAAACAGGAGACTCATACCATTGATCAAGGAATAGACCTGCCAACCCGAGTTCAGATTCCATGATCTGACCAATATTCATACGGGACGGAACACCAAGAGGATTAAGACAGATATCGAGTGCGGTACCGTCTTCAAGATACGGCATATCTTCCACAGGAAGGATGCGGGCAACAATACCCTTGTTTCCGTGGCGTCCTGCCATTTTATCGCCCTCGCGGAGCTTACGTTTAGTAGCAATTAAAACTTTTACAACTTCATCAACACCGGGATTAAGATCATCGCCTTCGGTTCTCCGCAAGCGCTGAACATCGATAATCGTACCTTCAACTCCGTGAGGCACACGCAATGATGAATCGCGTACTTCTTTTGCTTTCTCACCGAAGATCGAGTTAAGAAGTTTAAATTCAGGCGTTGTTTCCGTTTCACTCTTGGGAGTTACTTTACCGACGAGAATATCACCCGAGCGGACCTTTGCTCCTATGCGGATAATACCTTCGGCATCGAGATTGTCGAGGGTTTTCTCGCTGGTGTTCGGAATATCGCGGGTTATCTTTTCAGGACCCAGCTTTGTTTCGCGGATTTCAGTGTTGAATTCCTTAATATGGATAGAAGTAAACATATCTTCTTTAACAACACGCTGTGATATAAGAATAGCATCCTCATAGTTGTAGCCGTTCCAAGGAACGAAGCCGACAAGAATATTCCTTCCGAGTGCGAGTTCTGCATTGAATGTAGCAGGACCGTCTGCAAGAGCAGTACCCTTTTCAACACGCTGACCGCGCTCGACAATAGGCCTCTGATGATAACAGGTATCCTGATTGGTTCTCTGATATTTCAATAAAGGATATACATCAAAATCTTCAGAATTTGACTGAAGATCCGGTCTTATCCTGATTTCTTCAGAAGTTACCCATACAACCTCTCCAGCTCTTTTTGCTTTGACAAGAACACCGGAATCGTACGCGCATTTTCCTTCCATACCGGTTCCAACACGGGGAGGTTCGGGGAAAAGAAGGGGAACAGCCTGTCTCTGCATGTTTGAACCCATGAGCGCACGGTTTGCGTCGTCGTGCTCAAGGAAAGGAATAAGAGCCGCGGAAACAGAAATAATCTGCTTCGGGGAAACGTCCATATACTGAACATCCTTAGGACTTCTGGATGTATAGTCGCCATAGCGGCGGCAGGGAATCTGATCGACGAGGAAGTTGCCGTTTTTGTCCATCTGTTCTGAAACCTGACCGATAAAATACTTATCTTCATCCATTGCAGAAAGATAATCGCATTTACCGGTAGCTTTCCCATTTTCAATTTTTCTATACGGAGCTTCAAGGAAACCGTAATCATTTACCCGGGTATATATAGCCAGTGACACTATAAGCCCGATATTCGGACCTTCAGGAGTTTCAATGGGGCACATACGGCCATAGTGAGTGTAGTGAACATCGCGGACTTCGAATCCTGCCCGGTCTCTTGAAAGACCTCCCGGACCGAGAGCGTTAAGACGTCTCTTATGGGTAAGTTCTGCAAGAGGATTAACCTGATCCATGAACTGTGAAAGCTGGCTCGAACCGAAAAAT
Source organism: Spirochaetota bacterium (assembly GCA_023398165.1). Taxonomy (GTDB): domain Bacteria; phylum Spirochaetota; class Spirochaetia; order Treponematales; family Treponemataceae; genus JAAZLA01. Next base: position 10,273 of record JAEWSQ010000018.1, read on the forward strand.
TCTTTAATCGATGCAACTATCGGTTTGATTGAAATAAGATCCTGAGGCTTCATTGTCTCAGTCTCTTTTAACCCCATTCTTTCTTTGCAGATTCTTTCCATTCTGCTGAATGCAGTCTTAAGCTGATTAGTCATAAGCTCGCCGACAGAACGCACACGGCGGTTTCCAAGATGGTCAATATCGTCAATGCTTGCATCACCGATATACACCTTTATAAGGAACTTCATCGTTGCAATAATATCCTGTTTTACAAGTGTGTGTTCTTCAACAGGAACCGCATAATCAAATTTTTTATTCAGCTTGTAGCGTCCGACCCGTCCGAGATCGTATCTTCTCATTGAGAAAAACATTGTATTAAGATCTTTTTCAGCGGCGTCTACGGTTATAGGCTCTCCCGGCATAAGAACAGAATACACTGCAGAAAGAGCATCATCTTTTGAAGGTTCATCTGATGAAGCGCCTTCTTTTGTGAAGCGGATTTCTTCCCTTTCAAAGCAGTTGATAATCATCTGAGAATCAAGAGAACTGTCTGCGTCAAACTTTATAACAGAAAGCTCTGTAATATTGTGAAGAAGAAGCTCATCAACATTATGGGGATGAAGTTTTTCACCGGCTTTATAGAGTTTTTTCTCTTCGTTTGTATCCGGATCGTTAATAAAAACAGCATCAGCTAAAACCCTTCCGATTAAGCCGTCTTTTACTTCACGTTCATCGGACACTGAAATAGTTTCGACATCGTAAAAAGCCCTGATAATTTCCTCGCGTGTGCTGTAACCGAGAGCGCGAAGGAAGATAGTACCAAGAATCCTCTTTTTGCGGTCAATTTTTGCATAGATCAATTCTTTTTTCTGATCTATTTCAAACTCAAGCCAGCTTCCGCGGTACGGAATTATTCTGCTTGAGTAAATTCCCTTCTCGTGACTGAAAATTACGCCCGGAGAACGGTGAATCTGAGAAACAACGACGCGTTCCGCACCATTAATAATAAAGGTTCCGCGGTCAGTCATGAGAGGAATATCTCCCATGTATATATCTTTTTGACGGATTTCTCCAGTCTGATTAAAAATCAAATTGATACGTGCTTTTAAAGGCACTGAATATGTTAAACCTTTCTGCTTACATTCAAGTTCTGAAAATTTTATTCCAGTTTCATCGAGCTCATAATATTCATATTCAAGGAGCATATCGCCATTCGGGCTTTCAATAGGGAACGAAGAAGTGAAAACTTCCTGTAAACCCTGTTCAGCAAGCGGCTCATGGTTATCCAGTCTGTTCTTTTGTAAAAAAGCTTCATATGACGAGAGCTGTATATCTATGAGATCAGGCAGCTCCATAAAATTCTGGATATTCTTTCCAACGTATTGACGATTGACCGTCCGGCTTCTTGCGAACATCAAATCCCCCTTAACTCTATTTCCAGTAACAAATATTTGTATACTTATCTTTCGTATAGACAGATATAGCTGCCCTAAAATTCCTTTAAGGGCAGCATTTTATATCAACCAATTTTGAGTAAACTCAATTGTCCCAACGGAATGCAGGGAAACATCCCCGCATCTTTTCCGTTAACAAGAATTACATTATGCAATCTTGCAAACACCGCCGGCTGCTTCAACAGCTTCTTTAATTTTCTTAGCATCGTCTTTAGATACGCCTTCTTTGAGAGTCTTAGGAGCACCCTCAACGAGGTCTTTTGCTTCTTTAAGACCGAGCTGTGTAACTTCGCGAACTGCTTTAATAACTGCAATTTTCTTTGTAGCGTCTGCACTTTCGAGAGTAACAGTAAATTCTGTCTGCTCTTCAGCTGCTTCAGCCGCACCGGGGCCTGCTGCACCCGCAACCATTACGGGAGCTGCTGCTGTTACACCGAATTTTGTTTCCATAGCTTTTACGAGCTCGGAAGCCTCAAGTACTGTCATTGAAGCAATAGCTTCAAGAATCTGATCTGTTGTTAGAGCTGCCATATTATCTTCTCCTTATAAGGCATTTTTATTTTTCCCGGACAGGACGACAGCGATGAAGCCTGACTCAGGGTATCTAGAAGCGGATTCTGCACAAGCAGAATTATTTTCCGCCTTCTGACTGTTTTTTGTCGACATATGCCTGCAATGTTGCTGCAAGTTTCTGAACAGGAGCATTGATTGTAGACATAATCATAGCGATAAGCTGTTTCTTTCCAGGGAGCTTCGAGAAAGCCTCGATTTTTTTTGCATCGTAAACTTCTTTCTCTACATACGCACCCTTAACCTGAAGAGCAGGAACATTCTTTGCAAACTCGAAAAGAATCTTTGCCACTTCATTTGTATCTTCTTTACCGAGAGCAATTGCTGTCGGACCTTTAAGATAATCAGAAACGTTATCAATTTTCATTTCTTCAAGAGCAATACGGGCAAAATTATTTTTAACAACTTTGTATTCCGCATTTTTTGCCCTAAGCTGATCACGAAGCTCAGTTATCTGCTCTACAGTTAAGCCGCGGTAGTCAGTAAAAATGTAATCTGAAAATCCTTCAAATGTCGTTTTTGCTGATGCAATGGCTTCAACTTTAGCACTCTGGAGTTTTTTTGCTTTCATTGCCATAGTTATTCTCCTTCCGAGTAGTTAACCCAAACGCCGGGACCCATTGTTGAACTGATGGAAACAGACTGAACATAATCAGCTTTAGCATCAGCAGGCTTCTTACGGGCAATTTCCGCCATCAAAGCCTGGGCATTTTCAGCGATTTTTGCGGCATCCATTGATACTTTACCAACAGAGATATGCACAACGCCTGATTTATCCGCCCGGTACTCAACGCGTCCTTTCTTCAACTCGTTGATTGCCGCAGCAATATCATTTGTTACCGTACCGGTTTTCGGATTAGGCATAAGGCCCTTTCTTCCGAGAACCATACCGAGACGCCCAACATCTTTCATCATATCGGGGGTAGCTACTGCGATATCGAAATCAAGCCATCCGCCCTTTACTTTTTCCACATATTCATCCGCACCGGCAAATGCCGCACCGGCATCCAGCGCTTCCTTAATTCTGTCTTCTTTGCAGAATACAAGAACTTTCTTTTCGCCTTTGAACTGATGAGGGAACACAAGCGTGTCGCGGACTGTCTGACTCTTGCCGAGCTTCAAATTAACATGCAGTTCAACAGTTTCGTCAAACTTTGCATATTTTAATTCTTTTACAAGCTCGCAGGCCTTCTGAACATTGTAAGTTTTTGTGGAATCATACTTTTTAAGTGATTCGCGATATTTTTTTCCGTGTTTCATACTACCGCTCCACCTCTACACCCATACTGCGTGCAGTACCGGCGATGATTTTTTTTGCCGCTTCAATGTCATTTGCATTAATGTCGGGCATTTTGGTTTTTGCAATTTCTTCAAGACTCGCTTTCGTAAGTTTTCCAACTTTATTCTTAAGCGGATTTCCTGAACCCTTTGCAATTCCAGCAGCCTTTTTAATAAGAACTGCAGCAGGAGGGGTCTTCAGAATAAACGTGAATGTTTTATCCTGATAGACAGTAATAACAACCGGAATTACTAAACCAGCTTCCATGGTTTTAGTACGGTCATTGAACTGCTGAACAAACTGCGGAGCGCTAACACCGTGAGGACCGAGAGCCGGGCCGACGGGAGGAGCAGGAGTTGCTTTTCCTGCAGGGCACTGCAGCTTAATAACAGCCGTTACCTTTTTCTTTGCCATATATTTCTCCTTATATTGGTATGCAGAAGCCGATAATCAAACTTCCGCTAGCGAGACATTCTCAGTTCGACGAACAGATGCCTCTCCCAAAACAAGAAAAAACAAAACCCGTACCAACCCATTAGAATCAGCAGGAGCTTTGTTACTTCTTAACAACTAAACCTTTTCAACCTGTAAAAGATCAACTTCAACCGGTGTTGCACGGCCGAAAATTCCAACCATAACACGCAGTTTATTTTTTTCCAAATTAACTTCTTCTATAGTGCCGGTAAATGATGCAAACGGACCGTCAATAACCTTAACCTGCTCTCCCACAGAAAAATTCTGCTTCAAACGGGGAGCTTTTTCACCTTTAATCTCTCCGGCTTTTTGAAGCAGAGCTTTTGCCTCTTCAGCAGAGATCGGGCGCGGTCTTTCATTACTGTTAGTACCGACAAAACCGGTTACACCCTGAATACGGCGGATAACAGAACAAGTGTTTTTCCAGCCCAAATCGGGAAGATCCAGCTCAATCATAATATAACCGGGAAGGAATTTTTTCGTAATAAACTTTTTCTTACCGTCTTTTACCTCAACAACATCTTCCACAGGAACCTTTACATCAAGCACAACATCTGATGAAAGCTCATTGTTTTCGATAAGAGAACGTATTGTTTTTTCGATTTTTCCTTCATACCCGGAATATGTATGAAGTATATACCAGCCTTTTGCCATTCGGATGCCTAGAAAATGAAATTCATGCCGGTTACAAACAGTAAATCCAGCAATCCAAGCACTACAGCGACAACAAGAGTAGAAATTAATACTACTTTAACCGAAGATACTACATCATCTCTGCCCGGCCATACTACTTTCTTAAGCTCAGCAACAGACTCTTTAAAAAACTGGACGATTTTTCCCATCTCAGTCTCCCATATTTAAGATACAGGCCAGGAAGGACTCGAACCCTCAACATTCGGTTTTGGAGACCGACGCTCTACCATTAGAGCTACTGACCTATGAACGAAGCTAACCTTCGTCACAAACGACGCTTATAACAGCATCATATATATACAAGCCCGAAGGCTGATATAACCCTTATTTCGCTTTTGTTTCTTTATGTAATGTATGCTTGCGGTCAAAAGGACAGTATTTATTCAATTCAAGTTTTCCCTGAATATTTTTCCTGTTCTTAAAGGTAGTATAATTTTTTCTCTTGCATTCACTGCACTGAAGAGCAATGATTTCTACCGCTGTTTTTTTTGAAGCCATATATTTACTCCTTACTAGTATATCTTACCATATCACCCGTCTACCAGGCACAGCCAAAAGAGCCTCCGAGCGGGATCGAACCGCTGACCTCAACCTTACCATGGTTGCGCTCTACCGACTGAGCTACAGAGGCATAGATACAACGCACCTGAACGTGCCTAAAATGAGATGTTTAACCACTATATTGATATTCTGTATTCTTGTCAATACAGGAACTGACGTTTGACAGAAATTAGTTAAAAAGTATATAGTAGTTTACGTCTTATGGAGGCAGCAATGAAAACAACGGATGACTTAATTGCAGACATTGTAAGCTCGTATGATGAATACGGCGGCATAAATCTTGAGGGAACAAACAACTTCCCAAACCGCGAAACAGTCGTGGAAGTTTTAAAAGACATCCAGACCATCATTTTTCCCGGTTTTCATAGAGCGGAAACCCTTGATAAAGCCTGTCTGCGTTATGTGGTAGGAGAACGCATCAACCGCATCGTAACACTGCTGACCCGCGAAACACAAAAAGCCCTTCTCTACGTCTGCACAAACAGCTGTGTTAACAGCAGTACATGCCTCATGCTTGCAGAACGCACCGCTCTGTCTTTAATAGAAGAAATTCCGGAAATCAGGCGGAAGATAAACCTTGATGCAAAAGCCGCACTCGAAGGAGACCCCGCAGCCCGAAGCGTGGAAGAAATAATCCTTTCATACCCGGGACTTGAAGCAATATTGGTGCATAGAATTGCTCATTTTCTTCATGTTAACGGCGTCCCTATAATTCCGCGCATTATGAGCGAGTATGTGCACGGCATCACCGGTATAGATATACACCCTGGAGCTCAGATCGGAGAATCATTCTTTATTGACCACGGGACAGGCCTCGTTGTCGGAGAAACCTGCGTAATCGGGAATCACGTAAAAGTGTATCAGGGAGTTACGCTTGGGGCACTGAGCGTTAAAAAAGAGATGGCCGATAAAAAACGGCATCCGACAATCGAAGACAATGTCACGATTTATCCCGGAGCAACCATTCTGGGCGGCTCGACAGTGATAGGCAGCAGAAGTACAATCGGGGGAAATGTCTGGGTCATAAAGTCAGTCCCGCCGGGAAGCACGGTGAAGTATCAGCAGGTGGACGGCCCCGAACTGCCGAGGGAATAAACAACAATAGAATATCCGTATGCGGTAAAACGTGTACGGATTTTTTTTACTAAAAAGGAATTTTAAAAAATAAAAAGGGCTTTCAGGTAATCAACGATTACTAGAAAGCCCCCGTCCAGCAAGCCGGACATCGGAGAGAGTTTATCAGCTTATTTACAAGCTTGCCTTATACTAGCACGCAGAACTATTTTTGTCAATATTTTTTAAAAAATATTATTTTTTTTTAATGTGACTAAGTCACAGTTGGAACTTCACCCCGAATGAAGGGAGCGGAACCCATCCCATATCGACTTTGAACATACCTTCTCCAATAACCCAGCCGCTTGATTCGTATTCAAGTCCTGCCTTTGCGCTCTGTTCCGTTTTCTTCTTTTCTGATATAAAACCAAGAAGATTCTCCACTGCTATATACCATTCCCATGTCTTTTTAGGATTCTTAAAAGTCCCTTTACGGCTGAAGCGGACATCAATCGGCCAGTCTGCATAATGGCGGTCAGTATCGCTATAGATGCGGATTTTACCGGACGTATCAAGATTGGGATCTGAATATGTTCCGCTCATCATTTCTTCCTCCTTATCTATAACTGACTTACACAGTGCTCCTGTTGCATATGACGCTCCGAGCGTGAGCGTCATATCCTTAGGAAGAAAGAAATCAAGCACAGCATGAAAGGTATGAAAACGGTGGTATGACGGATAATACCAGAGCCCTAAGGGGTCTCCCGTTGTAGTTGTCTGGGTATCATACTGTGGTAATGACGGATTATAAAAACGTGCATACAGAAAAGAATAACTTACATAACCTGAAAACCATGAAGAAATCTTTTTTTCGACCATGAGGTCGGCACCTGCTGTATATCCCTGTCCGTCCGAACGGGTATACCAGACCGTACTGTTTAAATCCCTCTCATCTGCAAACACGTACATACGGCTCAGGTAGTATTTATAATACCCTTCAAGAGTCAGTTTAAAATCCTCATCCAATTCGAGACGGGTTCCAAGAACAGAAGTCCATGCGGTGTCGGGTACAAGGGAGGAAGATAGAAAGCTGTCTTTTTGGATGCTTTTTGCAGCCTCTGACAGAGCTGAATACAAGCCGCTTCCGGCGCTCAATGACAGGCGGGAAAGCATTCCTTTGTTTTGTAAAGGGGTATATACAACCCGGGCGCGGGGATTTACAGAAGGAATTGAGTTCATGTCAAAATTTGCTTCTTTATTCCACAGGTAATAATGCTCAGCGCGGAGTCCAAGTTCTCCTTCAAACAGGGAGGAATTTGAGCCGAATGCCCACAAGGCAAAAAGAGACGAATCAGTGGTATTATTAAGAGGAGTGAAAGACTGATTTACATGAAGTAACTCAAGAACTTGCTCTAGATTTCCATATTCATCTTTAGTATATTTAACATCCATCTGCAGCCAGTGACTGCTTTTCATATACGTTTTATACACTTCTTCCAGACCGAAAGATAAAATACTGTTAGAGGCAAGAGAAATATCGGTCTGAGCTTTACCCTGTACTTGTTGAAGTATTTTGTTTTCCTCCGTTTTATATTCAGTCTCGGAATAACCTCTAACCCCGGTAATTATATCATTTCCGTCATGATCAGATTCGCTTGATATACCAAATATATATTCATAAAACCGGTTATCCGTTACTTCGGAGTGAATTGCATAAGAACCCAGAATGTTAACAAAAGAAGAACGGGAGGGCAGCCATCTAACATTGAGCGAGTTGTAAGCCTGCATATTTGTATACTGTATACTGTCAATAGTGGCATAAGGATAATACCGGAAAGAAGAAGCAAACGGATCAATTACTGAGGTATCCTCATACGAATCTGTCACTTTAGTTTCTATAGCCAGTTTAGACCCGTCCATGGCGAACAAAGCTTGAACAGCAAGAGATAAATCCGGGACGGGAGTAAATTCCCACTTGCCGTATACAGAATAGATATACGGCATGCGTTTAAATAAGTCTGCTATACGCTTAACACCAGCGAGTGATTCCTTATCATCCTTATACAGAGCGTTGAGAAAGCCCCTTGCCAGCCATTTGATGGAAGAGAGATCCGTTGCATGGGCATAGAGAAATAACTTATTCTTATCTCCAAGAGGTAGCTCAATAGCCGCATCTGCCGAAATAGTTGAAATGTTGAAAGTGAGCTTTTTTGCATCTCCGATATTCGCGCTTGAGGTGTCAAGCAAACCGGATGTCCCCTGCCCGTATCTTGCAGAAAAGATTCCCGTAGAAAGTTTTACAGAGTCAACCATATAGGGACTTAAGATCGACACCATGCCGTCCCAGAAAAAAGGCTCTATGAGGTACATACCGTCAAAGGTAACCCCCATTTCTGCAGGGTAGCCGCCCCGGATTGAAGGATCGGTATTCATGCCCAGTTTAAATCCGACACCGGGCAAGGCAGCAACAGCGGTCATAACATCGGCAATAATGCCGATTTGGGCTGTTGTTTTCAGTTCTTCGCTGGTTCTTACTATCGCTACACCGGGTTTTTCTTCTATCTTCCCTTTGCGTTCGCCTTCGACAACAAGTTCCTCACCTTCGAGCACGGTATCTAATACCATAGTGATAACTAAGGGATTTTCTTTTGTGGAGGAAAAACCTGATGACTTTATTTCAGCAGCAGTGACTGCATACCCCGGAGTTGCACAGAGGATTGTAAGCGGAAATACAATGTTGTCGGGAAGCGATAGTATTGCATTACCGTCAGTATCCGTTAGCGTTTTAGCCTGAGGAAGGTTCTTAACATACACATACACGCCCTCAAGCGGAATATCCAAGTCGCCGTCTTTGACAAGAAGGGGGAGTTCGAGGGCTTGTAGAGAGAAAGTATAGAAAATGAAACAGTAAACAAGGACTTTTCTTAATGACATAATACACTCCAAGACTCATATTACATATATGTTTTTACGGTAAAAAAATAATCCACCCAGTTTCTATATAACAAAGGAACTACAAAAAACCTATTAAACAGCAAGACAGGAATCAATTTAACTTACAGAAGTCAAGAATTTAACATTATAAATTCTTGACGTTCCATTTCTTACCAGTTTATCCTAAAAAAGAGGCTTCCAGATTCTATCCATGTTAAATTTATTTTCCAATCCCACCATCCAATACTAAAATCTTCAGGCTGTATTCTCTTGATAGAAGAGCCAAAAAAATCGTCAGTTACGAATGGGCCGCGATATTCTGATTGTCCTACTGCCTTCATGTACATAGAACATCTAACACGCCCCGTAGGAGTCGTTATTCGACCTTCTATATAGGGCTTACTCCTACACCAAATCCAACCATGATAATATGGTTCCTCCGCGCCTGCATTGCGGTAAAGTGAATCAGTATAATCCCAACTCTCTCTGCTTTGCTTTAATGGTCCTTCCGCTTTTTGGATTGACACAGTAATACAACGCGTTCCTAGAACAGATTCATCTTCCGGCGGTCGATTTGAAATTTCATCTACATACGCAATAACTTCAGGTGAGCTATAATCCGGTTCTTCAAATCAGCAAAAAGGATCATTAACCCTATCTAAAACAGAAGCTGCATCACCGGAGATTTGGGCTACTTTAACGGATTCGTTACCCTCTACATACTTTTGCGCAGTTACTTCCTGTGCTGTACAAGATCGAATGGCATCATTACCTTCGAGAGATGATAATTCCCAGCCATTTATCTTTATTACTTCTTGATCATTCTTTATTTGATAAGCAAGATTACAGCCTGTGGACAAAACTCCTGCGAGAATTGCACAAACAAAAACTGTTGTAACTTTTTTGGATAACACTCTCATGTTTATCTCTCCTGCAAAAAATACTATAACACCAAAAGGCATTATTTTACTTATTCATGGAGAGTTTTATGGAAATGGAAATGGAAATGGAAATGGAAATGGAAAACAGAGCAACTCTCACAAAACTCTAATCACTAAATAAATTATGAAGCTAATAATTTTTTATGTCAAGCTTTTTTTTGAGGGGAAAGCCCTCTATAACTTATTCCTCACCCTGACTGATAATACTAATAAATTTGCCTTCTGCTTAGTTTTTCTGCTATACTTCCAGCACAGATTAACCGGAAAAGGGATTTTTACATGGAAAAAAGTTCTATACTAAAAACAGTACAGGAATTACTGCCTTTACTTATTTTAACCGCAGTTTCTACAGTCCTTGGCTATTATGGAAGTTTGTTAGCCTTATTTCTCATGCTAATTGTTTTTCTTTTCAGAAAGCATATTGAAGGCAACATTGAACTATATGCAAACAAAACGCTGCTCACTGTTTTTTGTATTGTGTATGCAATTCTTATGATGCACACACTTTTAATAAGTTTTGGAATCTATGAAGTACTCCGCCTCGACGCGGAGAATGTAAAAGTTCTCGTAAAAGCAGCCGGTGTTGTACTCAGCATTATTCTATTGAGAATTACTAATATCAGTGTGAAAAATTTTTCATGGACTTTAAGCAAAGGCCAAATCCTGGGAACCATTACTATTGCCGCCGCCTTCATTTGTATTACCGTTGTATTCGATGGACTCAGATTTATTAATGACTTTAACGGCGATATTGCAAAATTCAGTCTCTATGTGCTTAAAATCTTAGTCCTGGTTGCTTTTTTTGAAGAGTTTTTATGCAGGGGCATACTGATATCAGCATTGAAGGCTTACAGTCTGAGTGAATGGAAAATAAACCTGATTCAAGCCTTTCTGTTTGGGATTCTTCATTATGCAAGGTATATAGAAAGGGGAATAGGACTTGCCCTTTTGACGACATCGTATCAGATTGTTATAGGGTACTTTTTCGGGAAGCTGTATTTTAAAACTAAGACCCTTACACCGGGAATCATTCTTCACCTCCTGTGGGATATTGTTTAATTTTTTTCCCCCATACTGCTTTTTCCTCTACTGTCTGATACAATAATAGAGTGAAACTTCGTATGAAAATCGGCGACATTTTCATTATCCTACTCGCGCTTGCAGTCTGCGTTTATTCCGTTATTGCTGTTAGAAACGGCACAAGGGGAGATACTATACTCACCATCGAGTCGCCGGAAGGAAAATGGAAGTATCCGCTGGACAAAGACGGGACGTATGACATACCCGGAGAAAATGGAGTTTCAGTTATCAGCATAAAGAATGGGGAGGCTTTTTTCGTTGAATCCGAATGCCCCAATAAAACCTGCGTAATGACTCCTCCCATAAGCAAGGGAGGGGAATGGATAGGATGCCTTCCGAACCGGGTTTTCATACGGATAGAGGGCGAAGAAAAAACCGGATTTGACGCAGTCGGCTACTGAAAAGCTGCAGTAAAAAGGAATTCATGGCGAAAAAAAAACAAGGATCTGTCGTTTTTATTTGTTCAAACTGCTCATACTCTCAGCCTAAGTGGCTCGGACGCTGTCCCGAGTGCGGCGAGTGGAATACGCTTGAGGAGCACCTCGATACCGATCAATCCCCTTCTTTTGGTAAAAGCGGAATTGTACAAAAAGCAAAACCGGTTCCCCTTTCGGCAGTGCCTTTACAGGAAGGGAAAAGACTTCTTACCGGCATAGGCGAGTTTGACAGGGTACTGGGAGGCGGGGCGGTAAAACGATCGGCAGTGTTAATAGGCGGGGAGCCGGGCATCGGAAAATCGACGCTTCTCATTCAGGCGGCTTCTTCCATGAACCGGCAGATTCAAAAGGACAACAAGGAAATTTCGAGCAAGGGAAGAGTGCTCTATGTTTCGGGCGAGGAATCTGCTTCTCAGATTAGAGCAAGAGCCGAAAGACTCGAGCTGGATGTTGCATCCATTGAGATTCTCTGCACCTCGCGCCTCGAGGACATCGAAGAGGCTTTGAATGCGGTAAATCCTGTTTTTGTAATAATCGATTCCATCCAAACCATATACAGCACGGAAGCAGGCATAATTCCGGGGACGGTGAATCAGTTAAAGTACTGTTCTCACGAGCTTATTTCCTGGGTCAAAGAGCGTGATTCTGTTTTATTTTTAACTGCGCACATAACGAAGGAAGGCTCCATTGCAGGACCTAAGTCCCTTGAACACATGGTAGACACCGTTATTCTTTTTGAACGCAACGACGATGACATCCGTTTCCTGAGGGCAAATAAAAACCGCTACGGTTCTGTCGATGAGCTTGGAATTTTTTCCATGAGCGAAAAGGGTCTTTCCCCCGTGGACGATCCCTCCTCTCTTTTTATAATCAGACGGAACGGACCTCTTCCTGCAGGCATTGCAGTTGTGCCTGTTTTTGAAGGAAGCCGTGTGTTCTTAGTCGAAATTCAGGCGCTCACCGTTCCGTCTAAAGCATCGCTCAGCCGTGTGTATTCCGATAATATTGATAATGCCCGCGTCAGCAGGATTGCGGCCGTTCTTGAAAAACGGCTGGGACTGTGTTTCAGCGATCAGGACCTCTATATTAATGTAGCAGGAGGCGTGAGACTCACCGAGAGCGCCATAGATCTTGCTCTTGCAAGCGCCCTGTATTCTGCGCGGACTGATATACCGCTCGCTGATAAAACTGCCTTAATCGGTGAAATAAGTCTTGCAGGCGAGGTACGCCCTGTTAACAGAATTAAGCAGAGGGCGAAGGCCTGTGCAGCACTCGGATTTACACACGTTATTGCCCCGGAAAAAGAAAGCGGCATCACTGAAGTTAGCGATGTGAAAAGCCTTATCCGCACCCTTTTCAAAAAATAAAATCAAGCTCTTTTTTTATGTTCAATACCCATCCGGTATGGTATAATTCCTTCTATGAGTTTCTGGTCGCAATTTGCAGATACAACAATATGTCTCTCCTACCCGGTAATCATTTTCCGTGTACTTTTAAGTTTTATAGCAGGCGCGCTCATAGGGCTTGAGCGGAAAATGAGACAGCAGCCTATCGGTATGAGAACGCTCGTTCTTATATCAGTCTCATCCACGCTTTTAATGATTCTTTCTATGAACATGGCGTATTTAAACGGAGTTGACGGAGACCCCTCCCGCATAGCTTCCCAGGTAGTGTCTGGAATCGGCTTTTTAGGAGGCGGTGCTATATTACGTCAGGGCTTGAATATTAAAGGGCTCACATCCGCCGCAATTATATGGGCGAGCGCGGCTATAGGCTTAGCCGTTGGAGCAGGATTATACATCCTGTCGTTTTTTGCCCTTGCAGTGTGCATCGCCTCTCTCATATTTCTTGACAAGTTTGAGATTAAATACTTTCCGGCGGAGCGGACAAAGCACCTTGAGCTTGTTTTTAAAAACAACAGGCTCGATTTTAAAGCGCTCCATTCGGTAATTGAATCGCACGGACTTATCATTTTAAATATGGATACAGGAAAAATGATGAATGAAAAAATCTTACGCATCAGTTTTTCCGTCAGAACTCCCGACATCGTTGATATTCTTTCGCTGAGCGAAGAAATTCAAAACATCGGGAAGCTCGAAGAAATTAACCTCACCGACTAATTTTTACTCTGAGGCAAGCGCCTCAACAGGATCAAGTTTTGCCGCGCGTGATGCAGGATTTAAGCCGAAGAATACGCCGACAAAGGCCGAGAAGAAAAATGCGATGAGGCAGGCTGACCACTGAACCGCGTAGGCCCAATCCATGACATACGTTGCAACGGCGCTAAGTATAAGGCCGAAAATAATGCCGAAAATACCGCCCAAAAGTGAAATGGAGGCAGACTCCACGAGGAACTGCATTCGTATGGCGTTCGGCGTGGCTCCAAGCGCTTTTCGAATACCTATCTCCTTGCGCCGCTCGGTAACCGTAACTATCATAATATTCATAATTCCGATCCCTCCGACAAGAAGCGAAATAGCAGCTATTCCTGAAAGCAGAAGGCTGACTGTTCCCATGACTTCATCGTACTGTTCGAGCATGCTCTGCATCGAGGTAACCTGCAGAGAATTTGTCTGTCCGGTTTTAGTCTCTGCATAGGCCTTTATGATATCCACTACCTCTGTCGCGTAGCTCTGATCGGTGAGCTGAATAACGGCCGAATTTGCAGCTGCAGAGGGTGATATTTTTTTATCATAAAAACCGCGGGGAATGAACATTGCAGAGGCAGTTGATTCAAAACCGGAACTCTGATCTTTAAGAACTCCGACCACTTCAAAACCGAAGCGGATATTCGAAATGGTTACAATAATAGTTTTTCCCACCGCGTCTCCCTGCGGGAAAAGTGAGGAAGCAACTTCGCTTCCGATTATTATTTTCTGCATTCCTTGTACTGAATCGGATACGGTAAAAAAATCCCCGTATTCAAGCTCGAATTTATTCATTTCCAAATACCTATACTCTATTGCAGTAATCGAAGAAGATACACTAACATCGCCGTAGACAGCTGTTCCTGAGAGTGAATTAGTATAATAAATGCCTTTCAGGTGCGGAATAGCATCCCACAGTTCCGTACGGAAGTCTTCGGTAAATGTGATGCTCGAACCTGTTGAAACTCTTCTGTTCGCAAACCCCGTATTTAGACGCACTATATCGAGCCCTGAGGAACCGAATGTACCCTTAATGTTCTGGGTAGCGCTCTGCCCCAGTGTCGTTATTATTATTACTGATGCAACACCGATAATGACGCCGAGAAGAGAAAGAATTGTCCGTGTTTTATTCAGCCTGAAATTCTGTAAGGCGTTATATAAGTCTTCAAACATAGAAAACCTCTTTTGGATTTTTGTGTTCACTTTCATGATTATATGTGTCGTCTTTTATAAGTCCGTCAAAGATGTGAACACAGCGGGGAAGAGATCCTCCAATACCCGGATCATGGGTAACAATAATTATAGTTGTACCCCCTTCATTAATTTTACCGAAAAGATTTAAGACCTGTTTTCCGGTAACCGAATCGAGAGCTCCAGTGGGTTCATCGGCAAGAATTATGTGGGGCTTCGTTACCATGGCGCGGGCTATAGCGGTACGCTGCTTCTGCCCGCCTGAAAGTTCATGAGGCCGGTGATCGAGACGGTCGAGGAGCCCTACAAGAGAAAGTGTTTCTTTTGCAAGATCCTTGCGGTCCCGCATTGAAATACCCTGATAACGCAAAGGCAGCATGACATTTTCAAGAACCGTCATTGTAGACAAAAGGTGATACTGCTGGAAAACAAAACCGACAGTTTCATTTCTAAGATGGGCAAGCTCCCTCTCGGTCATATCTGCAGTTTTTTTACCGTCAATTATTACGTCGCCGGAACTCGGTCTGTCGAGACAGCCGATCATATTCATGCACGTCGATTTTCCGGAACCCGAAGGCCCCATAATCGACAGAAACTCGCCTCTTTTAACCGAAAATGAAATTCCCCTTAAAGCCTGCACCTCATTTTCTCCCATGGTATAAATACGGCTTACATCTTTCATTTCTATGACGGGGACAGTTTTCCCTTCCGGATGATCATCCGGTGATTTTCTTTGCTCGCTCATATTCATCCCCTTACGGCATCATTACAGGAGGAATACCGCCTGCATTGCCGCCCATTCCATTTCGTCCGTTTTGAGAAGTTGTTGTCGTAGTTGTTTTTGTTGTTCCATTAGAAGCTGCTCCCCCCGGTCCGCCTTGAAAATTTCCGTCTGTTCCGGAAGGAACCGGAGCTGAACCGTTCAGGCGGAGTCTTCCGGATGCAGCAGAACCCTGATTTTTAACAACATCGCCAGAACTGAGCCCCGAAATAACGCTCACATAGGCTGTTCCGTAGGGTTTTACTTGAACATCAGTCTTTGTCACACTGCCGTCTTTTTGAATTATTTCCGCATACGGTTTTCCTGAAGTGTAGGCGATTGCCTGTCTCTCGACGATGGTTACCGTTACAGGAGAGGTAACTTCAATCTCTCCGGTAAAAGAATACTGGGGAAGAATTTGAGAAGGAGGATTATCGATGCGGACTTCTGCATCAATAACAGTAGCCCCGCGGCTTGTTATGCGTCCGACTGAAGGATAGGCGACGACATAGCCTGTTACAGTCTCATTTGAATATGCGGGAAAGGTGAAATTAACCTTTTGGTTGACTTTTAGTTTTGCAGCATCGGTTTCGACAATTTCGACCGTTGCCTTCATATAAGAGCGGTCAATTAAAACACCGACGGTGTCCTTGGCATCAAGGTAGTCTCCCTCCGCTACGGAAAGCTGGGCAATAATACCGTCGAAATAAGCGGTAACTTTTCTGTCTTCAAGTTTCTGTACAAGTACAGACCGCTGCTTTGCCATTAATTCAAGTTCTTTCGCCGAACCGTTAATGCGCTTTTGATCCATGTCGTAATCGTGTTTGGCAAGAGCATATTCCTGTTCGCTTGCATCCATGACAAGAATGATCTGACCCTTTTTAACAAAGTCGCCCTTCTTAACATAGACGGCAGTTACCGTACCGGAACCGGCAGCCTGTAAATCCTGGGAGGATGCGGCAGAAACGTTCCCCGTAATTTCTATTACATTTTTGTATGTTTCCTCTCGCACCGTATACTGAGAAACCTGTTCCGTTTTCGGCTCAGTATTCTTTTTTCTGAAATACAATATACCGGAAACAGTAAGAACCGCAATTACGGAAAGGACAATTGCGGTAATAAGTCCTTTCTTGGATTTTTTTATTTTCTTTACAGCCATTTTATTTCTCCTGTGCTTCTGATTGAAGGACAAACAGCGATTTTACTTCAATATTGTATAAAAGCTTATCTATTTGTGTTATTTTAATTTGAGCAAGGGCATTTTCATAATTTGTTACTGATTCCTCGTAGTCGCTCGTGTTTATAAGACCTTTTTCATACCAGTTTTTCATGTCGTCTTTAAGATCTGCATACATGGCAAGCTGCTCGGTATTTTTTTCCATCTGCCATATAAGATCCTCTCTCGATTTTTCTTTGTCGGTCAGTGTATTCTCATAAGAATCCAGTGCGCTTTCAATTGAAAGAATTTCCTGCTGCACCGCTAAATCATCCTCCTCCGCAGAAAAGGATGCCAGTTTTTTCTCCGACGGAGACCAGCTCAGAGAAAGACTCATAGACGGATTCTTCAGGTTTTCCACCGGAAGCTGAACTCCAGCGGAAATGTTTAGACCGTTATATTTGAGAGAAAGACCGGTACTCACAGAATTAGTAATCTGAGCCTCTTCCTTAACTTCCTTGTACGACAAGGCATACCCTGCATCGGCACTCAATGTTAAAGGAGATGCAGCATCTCTTGATAAAGAATTTACATAATGAGTCCATGTGCTGCTTTCCAATTCTTTAAAAAGTTCTTTATTAAAACTTTCCATCATTAAGAGCTCTTCATCCGGCAGATCAAAATCAAGGGACACCGTCTCCAAAGAACATTTAAGGGCAAAATTGACAAGCGCTTTATCAAAGGAACGCTCCTGAACTTCGGCATCGCGGAGCGCGCTTTGGTATGAAAGCTGGGCAGTCCTGTATCGTGCGGATGTTTTTTCAAAACCCTGAGCCTCAAGCGACGATACATCTTTTTGTTTACTTATAAGCGAATTCCGCTTTGAAATGAGTGTTAACTTGGAATTATAAAGATTCTTTAAAGCCGACAAAAATTCTTTTTCAACAGCGAGTTTTCTGGCTTCCAGACGGCGCTTTGCTTCCTCGAGAGAACGGTCCGCTTTTATTAGAGTTACAGCCCTCTTGTCTTTTGCAGACGAAATAATATCAGTCTGCAGTGAAACGCCTGCTCCGTTTACCGAAAAGGAATTCCCTGCACTGCCGAAAGAAAACCCGAGAGGCGTTGATAATTTTACCTGTGAATTATTGAGGGCAGGAAGCGAAACAGAAGCAGAGGGAGATACTGATACTGAAGTATCCGTTTCTGATATTTTTGCATTCATGTTTCCCGATGAAAAACTTGCATTCGTTCCGTTCTGAATAAGCGTTTTTGCATAATTGAGTTCAGCCTGTTCATAAGAAACGGCAAGTTCCTTAAGCTGCCTGTCATTACTCATATAGGAATCAAGAAGCGTCTTGTAATCTGCAGACTCCAAAGATTTTTCACCGGACAGCATTTCACCGGCAGCAGAAGTAACACATACTGCCGATAAAATTATAATTCCGATGAACCGTAAAACTTTCATGTTCACCCCCTTACTGACATCAGTATAACTAACAGTAGGGTTTTGTCCTTGAAATAGTCTTAAAACTTATACTTTATTTTACAAGCGACGTAAAAAGAGCCGGAACCGCAATAAAATTCCCTATGACGCCGCCTATTGATGACAGGAAAAATACTAAAAGAACTCTTAGAATGCGGTTTTTATATATACCCTTAAGCGAACTGATATCAGTTTGAATGTTTTCCATGTCTTCGACTTTCGGTTTTTTTACAGCAGCCTGTACTAGACCCGTAAAAAGACCGACTCCGAGCAGCGGATTGAGCGTTGCAACCGGAGCGCCTACAAAGCCTGTTAAAATTGCCAGCGGATGACCGAGGGCTATCAAAGCACCGAGCGCTGCAAGTGAACCGTTCCATAAAAGCCACCGCAGCAGCATATTAAGAGAGGAAACAGCACCTCCCGTGAAAAAACCTGCAGCTATGAGGGCGACTATTACTGCGGGGAAGATCCATCCTGCAATTTTACTGCCTGCTCCGGGAGGCGGTACTTGAGAAATTTCAGAAGTATCAGTTGAGGCCTGGCCTCCTGCTAAAAGGGCCATGTGTTTTTCCACACCGGGAAGATGGCCGGCACCGAGAACAGCTATTATTTTTTTTCCTTGTGCATCCCATATATGACTTGCAAGGTATTGATCCCGTTCATCGATGAGAACTTTTTTCACAGCCGGCAGATAATTTGACAGCTCGCTCATCATTGAGTCCATCTCGTTTGAATTTTTCAGGTTTTCAATTTCTTCTTTTGAAACGCTTTCTGTTTCAAAGGCGCTGGAAACAAGAGCTGCAAGAAGTTTGCATTTACCCCAAAAGCTGTTCAAAGCCCAGGCGCGGCGGAGTGTTGTCTGAATAGGCCTGTCAACCATAACGCTGCGGATGCCCCTTTCCTCTGCGGCCTTTATTGCAGCCTTCATCTCTTCACCGGGTTTTACTCCCACATCAGCACCCATACGTTTTTGAAACGAGGAAAGAATGAGGTTTGCAAAAAGCATAAAACCTTTTTTTTCTTTAAGAACTTTAACGATATCAAGATTTCTCCATGATTCAGGATTATTCATGGATGCAAGCCGCTCATTATCGAGTTCGATTGCCACACAGTCAGGTTTTTCGGTTTCTATTGCTGCAGTTACCTGATCTATACTTTCCTGTGAAACATGCGCTGTTCCTATTAAAATAAATTCACGATCCCCGTGAACTATGCGTTTTTCTGTCTGAGCCACGAAATACTCCTGTCAAGCGTTGCTTATTCTTCTATTTGTAAAGCCCATTCATTAAGTTTATACTCAAAGAACATAGGACTTGGTAAACTCCTGACTTCAATATACTGTTTTTTTGCAGAAACGTCATCACCGTAGAGGTCGTAATACAGTCCCATATAGAATGTTAATTTTCCCTTAAGGGTGGAATTCGTTACCGATGTAATTTTTTTCTCTACAACCTGAGGATTTATGCCGTCATAGTACAGCCTGATCATAGCATATTCAGCCGATTCCCTGTCCATATTTTTCATAACCAGCGTTAAGAAATCTTTATTGTCTTTTTTGTTTCCTTCCTTAATGTAAGAAGCGGAAATCATTAAGGGGTACGAAACATTGGAAGGGTTCAATTTGTAAGCACTCGTGAAAGCCGAACGGCAGTTTGCCCAGTCGCCCTTGTGCCAATAGATTATGCCGAGCGATTCATATGAATACGGATACTCAGGTTTCACCTCAACAATTTTTAAGTAATCGGCCAGCGCCTTATCGTATTCATTCTGTTCATCATAGAGGGCAGCACGGTATATATAGGCGAGGAAGTGAGAACTGTTCAGTTCAACAGCCCTTGTCCAGGCTTTTTCGGCATCCGCATACTTCCCCTGATACCTCAGATAGTTTCCGTAATCCACCCAGAAGTCATAATAATCCTGTTCAAGTTCAATCGCTTTTTCAATATATTCTGTAGCTTTTTTATAGTTTTCGTCTTCGGCGGCAAGTTTGCCTAAATATGCCCAGCTAAGACTGTTGTCAGGATACAGTTCAGTAACCTTTGTAAAAGCCTTCTTGGAAAGGTCGAGGTCATCTGTATAATATGAAGACTGCCCCAGACCGAACAGGGCATCGGGGTTTTCAGGATCGGACTCCAAGCCTTTCTGATAATACTTCTTTGCAAGGGCATAATTTCTTCTGAGCATCTGATCATGAGCCATTTCCACATGCGCATCCGAATTTGCAGGATCCTTTTCAATTATCTTCTTTAAAAGTTCATTTTTTTTGGTAGTATCTCCCTGAGCCTTGGCGATCATCGAATCAAGAAGAAGAACATCAACATTATCAGGCTGGGATGTCTCAAGTTTGTTTGTAAGATTTTTTGCCTCCTCATACTGTCCGGAAGAAAATAAGAGAGAGGCATGAAGGTAATTCAGGGAAAAATCCTCTTTGTAATCGGCAGGTACCGAGTTAAATAGAAGAAGCGCATCGTCAATACCGTCTTTCTGGAGGATTGCATATAAATCCTGAGCAAACGCCTTCGGAGTAAAAACAATCTCCTGAGGAGGAACAGGCGTTTCCTCTGTAATAACAGAGGATTCAGTTTCCGGTACAACTGATACCTGATCAATGGAAGCAGTATCCGGCTTAGATGTACAGGAATAGAAAAATAATCCGGTAAACAAAAGCACCGGAAGACAGCAGCTAAAAAAAACTTTTCTCATGGCATCCTCAAAAAAATATATTGTATTTCAGCGTAATTCACAATTCTAAAAACCGGTTATACCGGCCTGGATAGTTGATTTTGTCTCGATCATTAGCTACACTGAAAAATACTATGGCAAAAAAGACAATACACAAAGTATTCGGACACATTATCCTCTATCTTATTATTATTCTCGGCATTTTTGCTCTTCAATTTAGGAATCAGTCTATAATATCCAGGAATTTCGGTCAATTACGCCTCACCCTTTCAGAAATAAAGGGTGAGAACGGACAAAAAAAGTTTAAAGACAGTTTTTATATTTCGTACAAGGGTATTTCCCTTTTTGCAAACACAGAAACACCTATCGTTGTCACCGATAAAAAGAAAAAAGAAAAGACTCTTGTTTTTACCGGCTGGAAGGAATTATCAGACAGCGCCTTCGAACTGTACTTTAATAACTCTTTGGTTCTCCTCTGCGGATTAACAGGAGCAAACAAGGAAACGTTCACCGTATCCGCAGCGTATGATGACACATTTGCATCAGCCGCTATTCCTTTTAAGTTTTCCGATTCATATTCTGTTATGGAAACAACAGCAAAGCGCGCTGTGCTGAGCGGTAAAACCCAGCAGACATCACTTTCCGCACCTCTTATAGAAGGCAGCCGTCTGATAATAACACCGATTGAAAATTCTATAACGTATGCAAACTATGAACCTTCCAGGGAATTCCTGTTTGAAAAGGCTGCCGGTTATGATCTGGCTCAAAAATCCGTGTATGACGCATCGGTTCAAAACCTTAAAAATGCTTTAGTATCCCAGTTTTCTTCCGCGTCCGACACCTTGAATGAACAGATAGTCGTATCGTATATCACAGAAATGGCTTCCAGAAATAAGTATACAGAGGCGGTCTCCTCAATACCCGATTCGTTTACCAACGGTACGAGAAGAACGTACCTATCGGCTCCGTATCTTAATAATCTTGCAGTAATGAATAAAAGCCTCAAGATGCAGCAGGATAATCTTATATATAAGCTTAACTATGCACTCGAAAAAAACAGTCTGGACATTTTCAAAGCAGATTCTCTTTACA
Source organism: Spirochaetota bacterium (assembly GCA_023398165.1). Classification (GTDB taxonomy): domain Bacteria; phylum Spirochaetota; class Spirochaetia; order Treponematales; family Treponemataceae; genus JAAZLA01. Next base: position 32,239 of record JAEWSQ010000018.1, read on the forward strand.
ATTTTTTGATGACGCAGAACCAGGATACCGTGAGAAAATTACTGGCTCTTCCCGGAAAACTTGAAAAATTTGAACCTTCGGTTTCCGAGGCGGCAGGACTTGTTGCCACATATACAGGATTAACCGCTAAAAACGCGCCGTATGCTTCAGATTTGAAACCGTACATGAATACCTGTATCGATGTTATACGTAAAGCCTGTGTCATTGAAAGCGATGCTCTGTTTATCATGGAAAAAGATGAAAAGCTGTCCTTACCGGCTTCCGTACATACTGCCATGGCTCTTATTTCATACGGCAGTCAGATTTCGGATCAGGATATTATTTCAACGGGAATGATGCTGTGCAGCTCACAGCTTTTAAACATAGAACTTCTTGATCTCCGTCTGATAGCAGAGCTGTATGCGGCAGTTGAAGCCGGCAGCACCTATTATCCGCATATAGAAGTAATAGGACTTAATAACGATAAACCGGTCTGGATCTGGACCGCAGCAAAATCGGTAAGCATGAGTACCGCAGCGGACGGAACCATAACACTCCAGACATCGTTCCCTGCAGGATATACCCATTACATGATACTGAACAATGTTGAACCTTTCACCGCAATAGAAATTTACGACATGATGTTCAGGACAGATCCCCGGTTTGAAAGCTATAATTCGTCAGGCTATGTGTATGAGGCGGAAACAAAAACTCTGTTCTTAAAATTCAGACATAAGACCTATACCGAGAAAGTCAGGCTCTTTTATTCCAAACAGGAAGCTGAACCTGACATTCCGGCACCTGATACCACCGGACAGCCGCAGCCGGGCTCTAATGCAGGCGGAATACAGGATAATCAAAACACGCAAAGTACTGCACCCGGTGCCGCGAATCAGGATGTTCAGGGCATTCAAAGCCAATATTCTTCAGGTCTATGAATACAGCTCCGCATAAAGCTCCATAGTCTGATCAAGTTCATCTTCCGAGTCGCATGCAAGACTTGCAGCAAAATATAGTGCAGCAGCCGATTCTGTCGTCAATCTTCCCATCGGAACCGCACCCTCCCTCCAAACTCTTCTGCTGGTTGAGTAATTTGAAAAGTTAATTGAACTCTGCTGCTGGGATGTACAGTATACCCTGCATCCGCTTTTTCTCGCCTTTATGAGCAGGGGTTTAAGGGAATAATCTCCGGTTCTCATACTGCCGGTTCCTGTCTCATACAGCTCCAGAATAAAGCATTTAACACCTTCGTCAATGAGAGATTTATATAAGGAGGCTTTAAGCCCCGGATAAATTCTGCAGATAAGAAGCTTATCGGCGGCTTCCCGTAAAAGCTGCTTAGTGACGAAGGCGTCAAATTCGGTACTTGAAAACTGAAGCGAAACCGGGCCCGAAGATGTATATACAGGGGATGAAAGATTCCAGTTGGTAAATCCGTCCGGAGAAGGCTTCACAAATTTCAAATTCAAGGGCGATAAAACTTTCCCTCCAAAAACCACATAAACACCTTTTTTTTCACGGCAGGCGGTCTGTGCAGCAAGCAGAAGATTTGATTCTGCCTCACTGGAGGCGTCGGGGGTTTCTGTGGAAGCAGTGAGAACGATCGGTACATCCGCATCTGAAAAAAGCCAGAATAATAACGCTGCCGTGTAGGCAAGTGTGTCGGTTCCATGAGCTACAACGATTCCGGTTGCCGTGCCGGCTGCAATACGGGATGCAATTTCCGCTACCAGCAGAGCCCAGTCGGCAGGCTCAATTTCTTCGCTTAAGATCTGCCCGACCGATATGAGCTGATACCGTACACCCGATAGATATTCGGAAGCATCATTCTTATCTTTAGGTGAAAAAAACGTATCTAAAAGAGGTTTAAGAACCGAACCGTCTGAAGGGCTGACAGAGCCGTCTTCCCCGAGACGGGAGCAGATGGATCCTCCCATGGAAAGGACAAATACAATGCTTATGGCAAGCTCTTTTTTAATAAGCGCCTTGACTATTTGAGGAACCGCCATGCCGTTTGTTTTTTTCATTACAAGACCGGTGAGAAACTCAAGGGGCGCCATTTCCCCTTTTCTAAGTTTTTCAGCTTCACCGGGATTTGACTGAATAATGGAACGCACGGCAGGAAGAATCTCGTTTTCATCTGATATCTGCTTCCAGTGATTTTTTTTGATAAGAAGATCGGGATCCGAACCGTTTTCCAGAACACTCAGAAGGAGCTGTTTTGCTATTCCGCTGTGTATCTGCTTTTTCCCGAATAAAATCATTATTTTCGCAAATCGTTCCGGCGTTAATTCGCTGTTTAAAACGGGTTTATTATACCATTTAAGAAGTCTTACCAGCTCGCTTGAAATCCAGTGTGCGCAGTCCATCGGATTAGCTCCCACTTCTATCGCTTTTTCAAAAAAATCCGCGCGGTCTTTTTCATCGCATATAAACTCCGCCCGCGAGCGCGATAAACCATATTGAGCCGAAATCCTTTTCCGTCTCATCTCCGGCAGTTCTATCATAAGAGAATCAGTATTTTGTGTTATGACGGATGGAAGATAATGGGATGCCTCTGGTCCTGTAACTTTCTCATACTGCCTGTTAACCCCGGCAGCCCTCAGTTTATAAGATTCGGTCATATTCTGTTTCTCATTCCATAGACGGCTTTCAGATTCAACCTGTCCGCCGGAGCTCAGTACTTCCTCCTGTCTGCCGAGTTCCGCATTAACAGCCTTTCTCACAAAGTTAAAGGAATTCAGATTGCGCAGCTTTACATAGTATGCGGGAAGGTCAGGGTACTTGGACAAAGCGGCAAATGCATTACACCGTATAGAGCTTTTCCCCGGTCCGTTTGATGATGGGTGAAGATACTGCATAAGCCTGCGTACTTCTTCTAAAAACAGTTCTGCTTCTTCTCCAAGTTCAAAATTTGCACTTGTCCTGATAATTAGACTGGGACAGCCTGCATTGGAATAATCCATGCGGGTAATTCCTTCTGAATGAGTTAACCGTCCAGCATCCTCTTCAAGACGGACTTCCTCAATCATGATGACTTTTGAACGCTGATGAAAAGAAATAGGGAGAGAGCCTCCTGAGGCAAGTTTTACAGAATAAAAAGTAAGAGCATAGTGTTCGGGAACCTGGACAATAGATGTATGTTTTTCAAGAACCGGGTTATCCACGATATTGCAGCCCAGAGCTTTAATTATTGTATATACGTCGTTTATAACCGCTTCTGAAGGAGGAAAAACAGGCTTTACAGATGAGAGCAAAATCCGCACATCCAAAAAAACATGAGACTGATACACGATTACCCCCTGGAAATATTACAGAAAAAGTGATATTAACTATACCACTTTTACTTGCTTTATGATATACTTTAAACTGATGTTATATCAACTGTTAGCGTTACTGAAAAGTTGTGTGCATAAGGAGAATTTGTGAATAAGCGCGATTTTCCAAAAATTCATTTTTATGACCAGGATTTTGTCGACATTTATGACAAAACCTGGGCATGGCTTCAAGATTTTTGGCTAGACCCTAAAACCGGAGAATCTGCTTTAGAAGGCTATTTTGTGTATCCGGAAAACAATAATATAGTATTAGACCAGCTCGAATCTATCTTTGCTTCTTTTTTTCTTGTTTACTCAAACAGAAATTATCCTGCAAACCAGAATTTGGATTATTTCTATGAAAAACAGGAAGCAGGCGGAGCTATTCGTTGGAAGTACAATTTAAAGACCGGAGAACCGGTCGTTTCAAAGGATAATCCTGAGGGCGCAGGTTTGCCCCTTTTTGCATGGGCTGAATTCAACCTTTTTCATAAGTCTGCAAATAAACGGCGCATCAAAGAAGTGATGCCTGTACTGCAGAAATACACCGAATGGCTTGAAAAAACCTTCAAACAGGAAAACGGACTGTATGCAGTTCCGCCTGCTGCTTCAACAATGACTAATGCTCCCCGGTCGGGAACGTATTATTCTGTAGACTTCAATTCATGCCTTGCGGTACATGCTCTGTACATGTCGGCTCTCGGCGATATTCTCAACGATAAAGATTTAAGTTTTCAGTACAAACGGATGTACTTCTCATTGAAAACCAGAATCAACAATCTTATGTGGGATAATGACACGGGTTTTTATTATGACCTTAATAAGGCTTCAGAAAAACTCATGCATAAGACAATTGCAGGATTCTGGCCGCTTTTAGCAGAAATTCCTAATGAAGATAAGGCCGATGCCCTCATTTCACACCTGAGCAATCCCGAATCATTCGGTACAGAACATCCTTTCCCCACGTTGTCCGCTGACCACAGCGATTTCAGCCTTTCGGGCAACGGATTCTGCGGAAGCGTGTATCCCCAGTTCAATTTTATGGTGATCAAGGGGCTGGAGAAGTACCAGCGGTGGGATCTGGCGCGCGAGTGCTCCATCCGCCACCTGTACTTCATGCTCGATGCAATGTTCCCCGGCGGATCGCACACAAAGGGCGATCTTTGGGAAGCGTATCTGCCTAACAAAGAAGGTTTTGCCGTAATTGAAGGAAACGAAGCGTTCCCCAGAAAACGGCATGTTCAGTCGGCAGGACTTTCCACAATTGCATTGATGATCGAAAACGTGATCGGTCTGTCTATCAGTCTTCCGAGGAAAACAGTAGACTGGATTATTCCAAATTTGGAAATAATGGGCATTGAAAACCTTTCTTTGAAGCGCAATATGATCACAATTCTTTCAAACAAAAGCACCAGAGGATGGGAAATTCAGATGGAAAGTGAAAAATTATACTATTTCACCATCAACATACTCGGGCAAAAGAAAAAAACACTGCCTATTCCGTCCGGAAAGTGTTCAATGCTTATAGATAAGCTGTAGGGGCTCTCATATGGCATCTCTCGAAGCTGTTTTGGAAATCGGTTCTACGGGAATACGGCTTCTAATAGGCGAAGTTGCGGAAAATCAGGGATGGACTGTCATTGATCATTCGGAACTTCCCATAGCACTGGGCTGGGACGTTTTTACCACCGGCCTTGTTTCGAGGGAGTCATTGCTCCAGTGTTTGAAAATTCTCCACCGCTTTAAAGAGCAGATACAGTGCTGGTCTTTACCCAATGAACAAATTACAGTCATAGCAACAAGCGCCTTGCGGGAAGCAGCAAATAGAGATACCGTTCTTGACCGGATTCTTGTAAAAACGGGATTTAAGGTTAAGGTGATTGACGGTATTGAAGAAAGCAGGCTCATGTATCTTGGAGTAGTACAGGCTCTTCAGGACGAGTTTCCTAAACTAAAAAAAAGCGATTCTGTAATTATTGAAGTCGGAGGCGGCTCAACAGAAATAATGCTCCTTCAAAGGGGCAGAATGGCGGCCGTTCACAGCTTAAGGCTCGGCACGGTTATTATTGAACAGCAGATAAAATCCATGATGGGTTCGCAGAAAGAGGCCCACCGTTTTCTGGTTGAATACATAAAAAACGCCGGCGGAATAATGAATACTGAAATCAAACTTGATGAGATTGATGTTTTCATAGCTATTGGAAGCGAAGTACGCCTTGCGGCACTTCAAATAGGAAAACGTATTTATTCCCATTGCTGCACAATTTCAACAGATGAGTTTATTAGTTTTACCGACGAGATACAGGAATACTCTATAGAAGAAAGCGCTGAACGCTTCAAAATTCCCTACAGTGAAGCAAAAACGCTGGCCATCGGACTCCTTGCATACAAACTTTTTATTCAGCTTACCAAGGCCAAGACTATTTTAGTTCCGGACACCACCATACGAGAAGGTGTTCTTGTTTCGAAATTCAGTTCTCCAAGCGCAGAAATTCATGATGATTTCACGTCTCAAATTATTGCATCGGCGTATAATCTTGGCGTTAAGTATCATTTTGACGAAGCTCATGCCGAATTTGTACGGATAACCGCTCTAAAATTATTTGACGCTCTCAAGGGTGAATTAGGACTCGACAGCTCTGCCAGAATGCTTTTGGAAGTTGCATCAATTCTTCACGATGTTGGAATGTATATTAGAGGAAGCGATCATCATCTTCACAGTCAGTATATAATTTCCCATTCTGATATTTTCGGTATAACAAAAGAAAATATGACAATCATATCGAATGTTGCGCGGTACCACCGGGGCAAAGGACCGCAGAGCGGCGCATCAGATTTTTACGCGCTCCCGCGTCTTGACAGAATGGCCGTCTTAAAACTGACAGCTATCCTCAGGGTTGCAGATGCACTTGACCGCAGTCACGGTCAGAGAATTCAGTCATTTGATACCGATTTTAAAGGCGACACATTTATTCTAAAACTTCACGGCGTTCAGGATACTATACTTGAAAAAATTGCGATGAAAGAAAAAGCTGATTTATTCGAATCCATATTCGGCTATAAGGTTATTCTCGTTTAGTACAGGAGTTTTTATGGTGAATAAGTATAATTTTTTTAACAGAGAATTATCCTGGATAGAATTTAATGCACGTGTTTTGGCGGAAGCAAAAAAAGCACATACACCCCTTCTCGAACGCTTAAGATTTTTAACAATAGTAACAACCAATTTTGATGAGTTTTTCATGGTACGCGTTGCTGAACTAAAAAGGCAGGCTCAGAATAATCCGGGATGGAAAGATCTTGCTTTTCTTACGGCAAAACAACAGCTTGCAAAAATTTCCGCGAGGGTTCATGAAGTTATTAACAGCCAGTACACCTGCCTCAACAATGTTATTATACCCCAGCTGAAAAAAGAAGGCATTGAATATATTAAAAATACATCGTATTCACCGGAACAGATGAACTACCTCAGCATTCTTTTTCAACAGGAAATTTTCCCGTTATTAACCCCCCTGCGCGTAGACAGTGCCACAGAGTTTCCCCATATTACAAACCTCCGTCTGCACGCCGCTTTTTTATTGAAGCCTCTCATAGAAGATTCGCTTTTACCAGAGCAGTTTAAACATAAAAATGGAGAGGATCCCATAGCCGTTGTTCAGCTCCCGAGCAGCATTCCCCGCATTGTCTGGATTCCCTCCTCCGGTGATAAAAAAATGTTCACTCTTCTTGATGATATAATAACTCTTTTTGGCACGCGGCTGTTTCCAGGATACAGTGTTGAGGAAAATTTCTTATTCAAAGTAACACGGGATGCCGCTTTTGCAGTCGATGAAGAAAGGGATGCAGATTTTATTCAGGCAATGGAAGAGGTTCTTGCAAAAAGACTTTCATCGTTTCCGGTACGTATGATATGCACAACATCAAGTTCCAGAATACAAAAATTTATTTCCAGTAAACTCGGCTTAACTAAGGATGATTTATACGAAGTTCAGGGTATTATAGATCTTGCAACACTTGCAGATTTAATCTCTATTGAAGGTTTCACTCATTTAAAATTTCCGGGATGGAAACACTTCCAGAATCCTGTACTTAATAAAGAATGTAATTTTTGGGATGTTTTAAAACAAAAAGATGTTCTGCTTACTGTCCCCTATGAATCTTTTGAACCGGTTCTCGATTTTATAACACGTGCAAGCGAAGACCCCTCTGTTCTCGCAATAAAAATGACGCTCTATAGAACCAGCGGAAATTCTCCAATAATTTATGCCCTTGAGAAAGCGGCAAGAAACGGAAAACAGGTTACTGTTTTCGTAGAACTCAAGGCGCGTTTTGATGAAAAACAGAATATATCCTGGGCTTCCCAGCTGGAACAGGCAGGCGTAATAGTAGTTTATGGTATTGCAAACCTGAAAGTGCATGCAAAGATGCTTCTCATTGTCCGCAAAGAATACGACGGTATACGGCGGTACGTTCATCTTTCCACGGGTAATTATAATGACAAGACAGCACGTCTTTACAGCGATTTCTCTCTATTTTCATCCAGTGAAGAACTCGGTAACGATGCAACGCAGTTTTTCAATATGATCTCAGGGTATTCTTCCGTTCAGACAATGAAGAGTCTTTTCATGGCTCCGGTAAACCTCAAGTCTCAGCTTCTATTTATGATTGATCGTGAGATTCAGAATTCATCAAAGGAAACTCCTGGGCTTATTATGGCCAAGATGAACAGTCTTGCAGATAAAGAAATAATTGAAGCCTTATACAAGGCCAGTAAAAATCATGTTGTCATACTTTTAAATGTGAGAGGAATCTGTCTTCTTGTTCCCGGAGTGAAAAATCAAAGCGAGACAATATCAGTTGTCAGCATCGTGGACCGGTACCTCGAACACGCGCGTGTTTTTTATTTTCAAAACAACGGGGAAGAGGAATTGTATTTGGCAAGCGCCGACTGGATGCCGCGCAATCTAGAAAAACGCGTGGAATTAATGTTCCCGATTATTCAGGATGATATTTTCAGAACAATTAAAGATACTCTTCTCGTCTACTTCAGCGACAACACAAACTCATACTATCTTCAAAGCAGCGGATCCTGGATCCCTAGAAAGCCGGAGGAACACGAAGAAAAATTACGGGCTCAGGAGTTTTTATACAATCAATTCAATCATGCTCATGAAGCCCAGATAAAAGAACTCCCTAAAGAATTTATTGTAAGAAGATCAGAGCCGAAAAATCAATGACAGATGCCGTTCATAAAAAAACCCGGACAAAGCATACCTTTATCCGGGTTTATTTTCTTAAATGTAAGGCTGCCTATTTTTCTGATATTGAAATATTATCTATAACAATATCTGTAATATTATGCCCGCCTATTTTTATACCGAACTTGCCGTTCAGATTCACTTCATTAATGTATCCTGTAAGAGTATACACGGTACCGGATTCCAGAAGACTCTTTGTCATCCAGCCCCATTTATTCAAATCGTCTTTAAATGCTTCAAGATACACGTAGGCATCCGCCTCGGGCTTTCCTAGAATTTTTACATCGAAGCTTACTTTATAATCGCGCCATCCGACTATTCCGAAAAGTTCAGGATCGCTGATGACGGCATCAACATATTCTCCGTCAACAGAACTATTCATGCTAATTTTTAATGATTTTCCCTTTATTGCCTCTTTTCCTGAAACAACAGAAACCTTAACGCTCTTGTTTTCCGCGTTAAATACTTTGAATGCAGCCTCTGAACCTTTCTTCTCAAAGTCCTCGCTGAGCGCTTTAAAATTCAGTCTTACAGGTTTTTCCATAGGTTTATTTGCTTCTGCAATTAATGTTTCAGCCTTTGCTTTGTATCCGGCTATTGCAGCAGATGCGGAATTTCCTGTCCATACAATTTCCCCAAGGAATTCATCGAGCATTGAATCAATTGCACTGGCTGTAATTCCAGGGTATATAATCGGTTCTTTATTCATCTGAGCTGATAAGTCAAGAACTTCCTGAGGCCAGCTTTTCTTTCTGTTTGCAAGGTCATCGTCGTACCATGTCTTTAGACAAATGTCTATAAATTTTCCGGCATAGGTCGGATTTTTTGAACCGTTGCCTATTCCGTATCCGTCTGTTTCAAAAATGTGCTTCGGACTCTTGTTGCCCGGTCCTACAGGAAGCGGAACATAAGCAAGTTCATCGCGTGTATTTTTTAAAATTGTGGAAGCCATATACTGCCTTTCCATAAACATTGCGACAACTCTTTTTTGAATACCGTCTGCAGCAATGTTGTTATCCTGAAGATACCATCCTTCTTTTTTGGCATTCTCAAGATACGTGAGAGCTTCCATTAATTTCTGATCATCAAAATTAAGTTTAATGTTTCCATTCGCATCAGTGGTGGTAAAAGAACTTCCGTTCATGTAGACAAATCCGCGTGTCCACCAGTTTGCAAAACCCCAGCGGTCAATAACACCGCTTCCTGTTGTGTCTTTTGTAAGTTTTCTTGCAAGTGTCCTCAAGGTATCGAAATTCCATTTTCCCGCCTTGTACAGTGCAAGAGGCTGTTCGCTTTCGGGAATGCCTTCCTCTTCCATGAGAGTCTTATTATAAATAATTATCCAGGGATGGTTTGAAGTAATATGAGAAGCTGCATAATATTTACCGCCGTACTTAAATGCCATGTCCATACCTGCTTTATTGAGATACGGTACCGATAAATCGACGTATCCGTCGAGGCTCTGCATGTAGCCCTTGGCATAGAACTTGGGGAAATCCGCATCGCGGCAGAAAATTACATCGATCGGCTCGCCTGCTGCAAGATTGGTCAGAATCTTTGTCTGCCAGTTATTCCAGTCGGACTGAATAAACTTGACCTTCCCGCCTGTCTGCTTAGTATACTCCGCAGCAGCGCGCACCATAACATCATTTTTATCGCGCGAGTTTACAGCCGGGCGGAAAACTGTAATATTCGCACTCTCGGCAAAAACTGACGCGGCACAGAATACAAGTGCAGTCAACGCCATGATAAATTGTTTCTTTTTCATCATCATTCCTCCATGTGTGTTTATGTGTTCCAGACTTCTGGTCATCACCAAATTTTTAACCGACAATTCCGGTTCTTGTAATACTTTCAGTGAAATATTTCTGTGCAAAAATATATAATATCAGCACAGGTGCTATAACGACGAAACAGGCGGCTTCAAGCAAAGAAGATTCAGCCAAAGCCATATCTTCTGCGCTCATGTTCTGGGAAAGAAGGGTCAGCCTTTCCTGCAGCATAGTAACCGATACCGATAAGGGATATTCTTCGACAAAAAACATCACCGACAGATAAAAGTCATTCCAATGCCAGACTACAGAAAAAAGAGTTATTACTATAACGATGCTGCCCACATTCGGAAGCATTATTTTAATAAAAGTTTTAAAAGGGCCGCATCCGTCTACAAATGCCGATTCCTCCAGTTCAACCGGCATGCTTTTAAAAAACTGTCTTACCATAAAAATATACAATCCGGATCTGATTCCCGTGCCGGTCAGCGACATTAAGTAAAACGGCCAGTTCGTATTTAGCAGTTTTACGGTAACAGGTTCACCGTTATTAAAAACTGCGAGGAGTTTCCCGATTCCGAAGAAATCAAAAAAGCGGAAGTTAACATAGAGCGGAATTATCATCGTTTGAACTGGAACAATAATGGTAAATAAAAGACACGAGAAAAGAAATTCCTTATACTTAAAATTAAAGCGTGCAAAACCGTATGCCACCATAAGGCAGATAAAAACCTGTATTATTACTGAAGGAATTAACATGCTGAGAGTTTTCATAATTGAAGGAATAAAACCGAGTATTTGATCCGCCAGAAAAAAATTATTCAGCGTAAAAGTTTTTGGAATCCAGATAACTGTCGGATCGAGCCGGTCTATTGGATCTCTAAAAGCATTGGAAAGTAAAAAGAGAACAGGGTACATAAGGACATACGCCATTCCAAGCAGGAAGACCGCACGCAGAACCGCTGCAATTATTTCCAGAGCCCTATCTCCTGCTTTTTTATTTTTATAGTAAGTCATTGCCATTACATACCTCCGGAAAGAAACACCTAGTTTACAGCCCTGGCAGCTGCGCGTGAAAGAATACCGTTGACAAAGAGGATTATTATCATAACGACAATAAAGTATAGTATAGAAATTGTGGTACTGTACTCAAATTTACCGAGCTGCACATTATCGACTATCATCTGCATAATACTGTTAGAATAGTCAGTAAAGTAATCTATGATGGAATAAATTATTGCCATTACAATGGTTGGTGAAATTAATATGAACGTTATTTTCCAAAATATTTCCCAGCCGGTCGCTCCTTCTATTTTTGCCGCTTCGTACATGCTGTCGGGAATACTGTGAAGTGCAGACAGGAGAAGGAGTATTTGAACTCCTGATTTCCAGGTTAGATCGAATATTTGTCCGACGGTCTGTGTAATTATTTTTGTAAATGACGGGCCGAAACCGGAGAAGACAAGAATATCAGTCAAGTTTCCTGTCTGAAACAATGTTACAGCCTCTCCTGTTCCCGAAGCAAAAACATTCTGCTGCAGTATGGTAATAACCACGCCTGATGAAATAATCACGGGTAAAAAGAAAATTGCACGCATTGCTGTTTTTCCCCTGAACTCGGAGCGGAGAATGAGCGCTATAAAAAGACTGAAGCATATTATTATAGGAACCTGATACACTATGTGTAAAGCAGACTCTACAATGTTTCTCGTAAAATCAGGATCCACGGTAAAAGCATACACATAGTTGTCAAACCCGGCCCAGTTAAAAGAAAGGCCGTCCTGATTTATTTCTATTGTAGTCAGTGTGTAATAAAAAGACGTAACGAGAGGGATTGCAAAAAAGAAAATGAAGCCGACAATCCAGGGTGAAATGAAAACCCAGCCCCATAGAGCTTTTTTTTCCGTAAGCCCTCTTTTCCTAAAAGGATTAAACCCGTTTATTTTGTTTGAAAGCAGTTTCATTTTTCCAGCCTCTTTTCACTTACATTCATCACAGAATACGCCATTGACCTGATGATCTCCCCTGATGTATATACACAATCTTTTTCTTCCGGATTTATGATAATTACAACTCCATTATCATAAACAGTTTCCCTCAGTCCGTTTTCGAACACGGTATGTTTTTCAATTGATGCATCTTTCACTTTCTCCAATACTGATGTAATTTCATTGTATACAGAGGCAGCCTCATCAATCCAGTCAGGCGCATACACGCTCATATACGAGTCAAGTCTTGTTTCGTTCATATCATCCGCATTTTGTGTAACCCAGACAAAGGAAGGCATTGATCCGCTTTCAAGCAGTTTAAGTTTGTACCTCTGTGGATCTGTTTCACGGTTTGCACTTACATTCGAAAATGGAATATATCCTTTTAGCACTATCTGATAAAAAGGTACTTCTGTATCCTCTATATCGAAGCGGCTTGAAGAGGACGGAAGATCGCCTGCAAATGAAGTATATGCAAGGGCATATGCAAACGGCCGGGAGAAATACAGTTTTCTTCCCTCTGAAAGGCTTGCAATAAGAGACTCGAAAACGTCCTGCGTCTGCGGCCGGGAAATACCTGTTCCTGAAGAAAAATTAGAGCCTAAAACCTGGGCAAGTGTATCAGGAGCAAGATTTAGAGAAGTATTTGTTAACGATTCTTTAAAATGCCGTGTATATTTTTCAACAGAAGATGCCTTGAGTATCCAGTAAGGCTCGCTTTCGTATCTCTCATTAAATGTCGCAAGAGCATACTGCGGAATTGCTGCAGGAGTTTTATTAATAGCTCTGTTTGTATTAAGTTCTTTTAAATGCATAAGATCTGATTTAAATAAATTTACAAAGTCTGCACCTGCATAAAAAGGAATATTTTTAGTTTCCAATAGCCCGATCATTTTAGTAAATTCCTTTTTCCCTCCAAGTGCACTTTCAGGTTTTGCACTTACAGGATATTTCCCAAATAAACCGCCATCCGCCCAGCCGTCATATTTTACGACAAAGTTAGTGACACCCTTTTGTTCAAGATTTTCAACAGTACGTATGACATCATTAAACGGCGTGTAGGGGACCATAACATCAAGCGGGATTCCCGCAACAGGCTTTTTTTTCTCCGTGCTTCCTAAAAAACTGAGAACAAGAGAGGGTTCTATGCCTGTTTTATCAAGAGGAAATTTTCCGTTATCCTGAAGATATTTTCTATATGCCTTTGCCATTCCGGTATAATCAGATTCTTTTTCACCAAGAAAAATATACCGGACAGAAAACACTTCATCTGCGAAATTTCCTTTTTCAAATATTTTAATATCGCGCGGAGTTCCGGTTCTTTCCCGAAATGAAAACACGTCATAATCGCGGACAATACAGGAAGCATTAACCGCATTGTAGCTCGTCTTTTGAAAGGCAGTTTCGGCGCTTATGTATGCGCGGGAAGGACTCTTTTCAATAACGGCAATAAAACCTGCACCCTCTTTTTTCATGCCGAATACCGGAAGATGAATTTCCTCTGTCACATTTTTTTTCATAACAGGAATTACAGATACATCACGAGCGTACACATACTGCTGATAAAGCGCCTCTGTATTTCTGTTAGTGAAATTAATAAGAGAGCCGCAGCCGTCCGGTACAAATATATACCCCTTCTCATCTTCCCCGGCAGAGCCGAAATACGGAAGCAGCGTAAAATCAAGAATTCTTAACACATCTTCATCGTTTTCCCATATTTGTCCGAGAGGGACTGATGCGACAAGGCTGTTTCCCTCGATGGTAATATCAACAGGAATTTCTATTCCTTCGCGTTTAAAAAACTGTACTAAACGGAATCCGTTTTCTAGAGTTTGAACATCGAGCGTATTGCGCTTTACGACATTCGTGTAGCTGTTAGCAGGAAAAAAAGACCCTTTATCATCCTTAGTGCGTATTGTTACTATTGAAGGAACAGCGTTTTTATTAAAACCCGAGGATGCTGTATCGGACTCCCAATCTGACGGAACAGAGTACCAGACATAACCTGAAGAAATACAGCGTACCGCGAAGAATCCGTTTTTTTCATCCAGATATAGTTCAAGTTCTTCTGTCTGCGCCGCAATAACATAGCCAGAAGATGCAAGTTCTTCTTCCGGTATAGAACGGCTTTCTGCCAACGAAGGCAGCTGAAGAAATACAAAGAGAATCAAAACTGCTGTATATATTTTCTTAACCATCATCACATGAAACTCCTTTACCTTACATTCTCATGAGTATTTCCTGCACAAGCGTGGAACCGAAAGACCATATCTGCGAGAACAGAGAAAAGAACAGCAGCATTATTACAATTATTAGAACAATGCCTGCTACCGTGAGAGCCATGGAAAAAATAGTTTTCTTAAAAGTGTACTGATGAACTGCTTTTACCGCCATGGTCATCATAAATATTGAATACCCTATCTGTACTGTCTGGAAAATATCGAGGAATAATCCTTCCTCCCTTGTAATAACATTGCTTATAATTGTTAAGGGAATAACGGAAAGAACATAAAAAAGCCGCGCAAATGAACTGAAAATCCAAATTTCCTAAAACTTACCCATGCCGTCTAGAAGCGTGCAGACTGCCCAGTTTGAAACACACCACAGGATAAAGATGCCGACGGTTGATGCAAAATTTATAAGAAGATTCATTTCATCGAGTTTATTGCCGTTAAAAATAAACCCGGTAAACTGAAATTCAATAATACTCATTATAAAAGTCAATACTAGAATACTATTTGCAAAAAGAAGTCTGCCCTGCTTTTCATCCTTCAGCTCCTCCCATCCCCTTCCCGGATGTGCTATAAGATAAAACGGAAACTGAAGAGCCTTAACATATACCGATCTTTCAACAGGACGGTTTTTTCTTCTTTGAATAATTATGTGAGAAATAACCGGAGGAGAAACAAGAGCGAGAACGATGCAGAGCATGAAGAGCATAAAATTGTCCCGCAGGAAAGCAGTTCTCCATTCAAGGAAGGAATCGGAATAGAAACGGTGAAACTGAGCCTCTTTGTAGAAGTACATTGATTTCTCATAATTACCGAGCCGTTCATAGGAACGTCCGAGTCCGCGGAGAATCAGATAATTGCTGCGGTCAAGCTTAAGTGCCTCATACCACGGCTCAAGGGCTTGTTCATAGTATCCTTCCTCATAGAGAATTGTAGCTGACCGCAGTGCCTTTCCGTACCGTGTCGGTTTAAATGAAGTGAGGCTTCCCTTAACATTATCAAGAACATATATTGTATCTTGTATACAGACTAAGTCTGCAGCATTGCCGAAGGTGCCTGTCTGGTTTCCCGGTCCGCCCGATATTGATACTAAGTTGCATGACTGGTCGTACTGAAAAATCCGCCCGCGTTCGACATCGAGTACTGTAATGAATCCGTAGTCATCGACATCGAGAGCAATGAGACTCGATTTTTCGATGCGGTTTGTGTAGGTATATTCAAAATCGCCGAAAAACATGAGGTCGGGTTTTTGTATAAAAAAGAGAATATTCTGGGAAAGTGGATTCAGTTTTCTCACCTGTCCCGGCTGTTCATTATCCCCGTAATTGGATACAGTATAAATGAAACCTTCTTTATCAATACAGAAATTTGCATACTCAACGGGAACATACCGGTACATTCTCTGCTGCTGTTCTTTTGTCGCAAAAAATCTCCATACACGGTCGGAGAGAAGCTTCTGGTTTACGCTGACCTTATTTGATCCGAAGAAACCCAGAAAGTCGCCGTTTTCATCAAAGGTGTAGGCGCCTTCATATGCCCCGAACGAAAGCACATATATAACACCTGCATGATCGACTAGAACTTTATGCGGAATGAAATCTGTCTGTTCATCTATTAAATCGGTAACCGGTTTTCTAATAACCCTGGTGCAGACTCCGTCAAGAGAGGTAATAAAAACTGCTTTAGCACCCCGGTCTGCTATGTATAGATTTTTATTCTCATCCACATACAAGCCTGCAGGTTCCTCAAGTTCGAGATTTGAACCATCCAATGAAAAAGAATTTATAGTTTTCACGAGTTTCATTTCTGAATCAACAACAATGACTCTTTTATTTCCCGAGTCGAGAATATAAATAAACCCTTCAGTATCTTTGCATAAATCCTTAGGATTATTCATCGCCCCTATTCCAAGATGCCAGCCGTTTACCGCGTTTCGAGCTTCATAAGAAGGGAAAGAGGGAACACTTGTGTCCCATATATCATACTTATAGGAAAGATAGGTGACAGGAGCGTTTAAAGGAGGAACTGCAAAGGCTGAAAAGGCAATAAGGCAAAACAAAAGGATTGTAAAATTTTTTTGTATCTTCCTTTTCATAACCCTACTCCTTAATCCCGGATGAGGCCATTGTTTGAATGACCGATTTCTGCGTTGCTTGAAACAGCACAAGAGGAGGAATCATCATTACGAGGGCAACAGAAGCAACAACCCCTGCGCGTGCAAAACCGCCCGACTGTATCTGCGTCATAATGGAGGGAAGAACTTTCATACTCTCGTCATAGATGAACGAGTTTCCGCTCTGATTCCAAACATCCTTGAATGAGAAAATTATGAGTGTTAACCAGGCCGGCTTTACCGAAGGCATAACGACCTTTGACCAGATAAAAAACTCATTGCCTCCGTCTATTCTTGCAGCTTCTAAAAGCGAAACTGGAATTTGAGTCATAAACTGCTTCATAAGAAAAACGCCGAGAGTTCCCTGCACCACAGGCAGAATTAATGAAAGATAAGAATTTATTAGACCGAGCTTTGCAATAATAACATACTGGGGTATATACAAAACCTGTCCGGTAAAGAGGAGAGCAAGAACAATAATTTGAGAGATTATTTTTTTCCCGGGGAATTCATGTTTTGCAAGAGGATAAGCCGCCATGCTCGCAAATATAACGCTTCCCGTTGTCGCAAGCACTGTCACAAAAGCGCTGTTGAACAAGTAGCGGCTGAAGGGAACCCATAAACTCGATAAAATATGTTTAAGCTGAATGAAATTATCCAGCGTAGGATTTGCAACATACAGACGGGGAGGAAAAATAAAAAGTTCTTCCATCGGTTTAAATGCAGAGACAAGGGTATAAATAATGGGAAGCAGCATAAAAGAACCGAGAAGCGCAAGCCACAGAAACAAAAAGAAGTCAACCCCGCGCGATCTGTTTATTTTATCTGCCCCGCGGTACTTAATACGGCGGATTACTTTTTTAACTGTACTAGTCATTTGAAACCCTCTTTATTATTTTCAAAATGATCTGATTCGTAACAACCATGATGACAAATAAAAACACAGAAATTGTACAGGCGTACCCCATCTCAAAACGGACTATACCAAAATCATTTATGTACGTTCCAATCGTATCCGCAGCATAACCGCGTGTCGGAAAACCGGCAACAGATTTAACAACTTCCGTTACCCCGAATGATGCGCTAATCTGCATGACGGCGCCGAACAAAAGCTGAGGAGCCATACTCGGCAGCGTAATGTACCATAACTCCTGCCAGCGGTTTTTAATACCGTCAATAACTCCTGCTTCATACAGCGATTTATCTATGCTTTGAAATCCTGCAATAAAGGCAAGAAAGCCGGCACCGAAACTGAGCCACAGCTGTACCACAAGGACAACACCCAGTACATATTTTGTGTCACCTATCCAGTCCCTTGGCTCCTGAAGAATGCCGAGAGTCATAAGCCACCCGTTCATTAATCCGTAAAAATCGCCTGAGAAAATAATCGTCCAAATATAAAAAACATTTCCTGCAAGCGTAGGAGCATAAAATACAAGAGTCCATAGGGAACGGGGAACGGGTTTGTAATCATTAATGAGCCATGCAAGAAGGAAAGATAAAACATACCCTGCAGGCCCTGTAATAAAAGCAAATATCAGCGTGTTTTTTAAAACAGTTAAAAAAACCTGATCATCGAGAAGAAGACGTACGTAATTTGAAAGCCCCACCCACCGCGGTGTTTCGAGCATATTAAAATTGGTAAAACTTAAAAATATAGAGGAGATGATCGGAATAAGAGTGAACACAATAAACAGAATAAAAAAAGGAGCCATTAAGGCATAGCTCTCGCGGGCGGCCCATATTTTCTGTGCAAGTGTTTTTGTTCCGGCATACTGAAGTTTATTCATCAAGACCGAGCTCCTTTCTTTTCCGTGTAATTTCCTCGTCAATAAGCTGGCAGTATTTATACAGTGTGGCGCGTGCATTTGCGTTATTATAAAAAACCTTGCTGTATGCAGTATCGACCATACGGACAGTATAATATCCGCCGGGAACTTCAGGAATTTCTTTTACGTGTTTCCACTGTTCCATGAGTGTCTGAGCTTCACTTTTTGACCACGGCATTTTTTCAAATGTGGTAATATTTGCAGTATTTAACCGGGCAGCCGTTCCAAGTAAAATTTCCAGCTGGGAGGCAAATTTATACTGCACATCAGGACTGCTCCACCACTTAAGAAATTCCCAGCCGGCCTCCGGATTTTTTATAGTACGGAACATTATGGATGCACCGCCTCCTGCTCCCTCGCTCCGGTCAATAGTTCCATCGCTTTTTTCCATACCCGGAATTGGAACCATACCCCATTCATTCCGAATTTCCGGAGCGGCAGCGGTAAGAAGATTATACATGCCGTAACTGGCAATGCCCAACGGCATTTCCCCTGATCTGAATCTTGTATAAAAATCGAACTTATTTATAAAACCATAGTTGGAATAAAAATCTGTCCACTGTTTAAAAGCGGCATAAGCTTCCGGCTGAGTTAATCCTGTTTTTCTCCCATCTTCTAAATAAAAAGATCCTCCATTCTGCAGAAGCAGTGTGGGAAACAGATTACGCGAACCCATACCTGCTTGAATAAGATCCATGCTGTCAACCTGCTGATACGGAAGACCGATCTGCATATTATTGCGCTGCAGAACAGGAATTATTGCATAGACATCTTTCCATGTCTGAGGCGGCTCAATACCGAGCTCACGGAAAATATCTTTGCGGTAGAACATCATATGAAAATCCTGCGTAAAGGGAACAGCATATACGCCTCCGCGGTAGGTGTATGGATCAAATGCAGTCTCAAAAAAATTGGAGCGGATACTTTCAAAGCCTTCAATATCAGATAGATTATATAAGGCGCCGCGCGAAGCTAAGTCCACCGGCTGGCTTCGGGAAATATTTATTGCAACTTCGGGTCCTCTTCCTGCAAGAGTCGCTTCAATGAGGGAACCCTGAACAAGACTGAGATTTACGGCGATGCCGGTTTTGGGAGTAAAATCATTTGTTATTAAGTCCCGTAAAATTTGAGCCTGATCGCGGCCGCTTTGAATCCAAACCGAAACCGCATTTTTTTCCTTACCGCCGATGCTGTTATAGTCTTCTATAAAGGACGCAAAAAAAGCCCGTACATTAAACCATGTCTGCGCAAAAAAATTTGCAGAGGGCTTCGGCAGATCAGTGCCTGCAGAAACAAAACCTACATAATCGAGCTCAAGAGGAATCTCTTTACGCTGAAGGATCCATGTTGCAAGATTTGCAATATTATCTCTAAAGTTAGTCTGCTTGTACGAAATATACTGAGGCTTTTCTGCGAAGGACGCGAGCTGAAGCGCAAGAATGCGAAGTGTAGATGCCTCGCTTCCTTTTTGCCCGGTAATTTCCTCAAAAAGATCCGCCTGTTCTGTAAACCGCCGGGAAAGGGACTCAAGTCTTTCTATAAGCCCCGGAATCTCTTTTTCAAGCTGATAGTCGCGGTATTTATCGGGCTCGCTTCCCATGATCATTATAAAACGGCGGCGGAGAGTATTTACTTCATACGTTAAATCATCAAGGGCAGTGAGGATGGGAGTAAGCCGTCCCAGGCTTGTTTCCAGCCTGACGGTATGTTCCCCCTTCGTAAGATACACCGGCGTTTCCTCCCCGCTCTGCGTCCGCGGAGTTACAATCTGCCAGTTTAAGTTATACGGAATTTCAACGGTTTCATGCTCTGAACAAAGAATGCTGCCGTCTATGCTGATTTTCACTACCGCAGCCATACCGCGCTGATTATTCTGCCGGGCCTTAGTATAAAAAGTATACAGACCGTCTTCAGGTACAGTAACCTTCCATTCAGCCCACTGCCCCGGAAGTTTCCAGGTCCAGTTGCCGCCGAGTGTATTGAGGCGGATTTTTGAGGGATGAGACGGCTCGGTCGCAGCATCGGTTCGGTCGCAGGTAGGAATGAGAGTGGAATCCGATTTTAAAAAAGGTTTTTCAGCCTGAACTTTTATGAGTACCGGTTCAAAAGTATCAGCCGTTTCACCAGAGACAGCCTCTGTATTTTTGTAAGCTGCAGAAAGCTGTTCATATGAAGGGAGCGGTTCAGAATTATACAGTCTGATACTTTTAATCGCCAGAGCTTCGCGTTTAAGAACAAGCGTCACAGAGTGTGAGCCTTTATCAATGTAGAGGGGGATTCTCTTATTGTAAAAACCCTGGGTATCAATAAAATCCCGAACGGTCCATTGAGGTTCTTCTTCCTGCTCCGGATACAGATCGTTTCCGTTGCCGTCTTTGCGGATATCCCCGGCATCTTTCCATGTACGGTAAAACCTTACGCTCATAAAATCGTCATGGGGAACCTTGCCGTCAAGTCTCAGCTCAAATTCAATGCTCATCCCCTTCCCGGAAAGAGGATAATATTCAAGCTCAACATAATAAATACCGCTTTCGCCGATATTCACAGGCCATGTGACTTCACCCTCTTCATTAGTCCAGGCAAGCACATTCTCTTTTCCTTCCAGTTCGCCTATACGTTCAATAACAGCATTATTCGACCCGCTGTAGGAAAGCGCATCTATTACAACAACAGTATTTGGATTTTCTGCATTTTCATGTTCTTTAAGATACCCGCTTATTGAACTGCCCCTCGTCCAGCGGATAACAGATTTTTCAACACCGGAATAATCCTCTGTACTGATATGAGAAAAAAGCAGTAAAGATACTATAACTGATAAAAGCACCTTCCGTTGATTGCTCACTATAAACCCCTCAGGCTTTTTGCTTAATACTACCTATAAACTCTATCAGATATGATAAACCCCTTTTTAAAAAACCGCAATAAAAAAGTGCTAAAAAATGTTAATTTTTAGCTTTATTATAACTTAATTTAGTTTACCAAAATCCATGTAACTTCCCTGTTTTCAATCATTAACACCGATAATAGCGCAATATAGCGGGGTTTTTAGCTTATTTAAGGTATTTATTTACTTTATTAATCATTTTTTTGTTGCAGTATTTGAAAAGCACCTGTATAATAATGATAACTAATCAGCAAATGGAGGAATTCGATGAAGAAATTAAATGTATTAGTTGTTTTTATTGCGGTTATGCTCATGTTCTCAGGATGTGCATCAAAACCTGAAGAAGCAGCAGCTCCGGTACAGGAGGCAGCAGCTGCAGAAACACCTTCGTATGTGGAACTTGCAATGCCCTCAGGCGAAGCTGTTCTCATGGATAATTTTGAAGACGGCAACTTCTGGTATGCTGTTGCAGACAGCTGGGATCAGTGGGGAAGCCATAACCTCTCACTCACTGCTGAGCTTTCAAAAAGCTGGGGAACAGACGGCGGCACATCACTGGAATGCGTTTACGATATAGCAACCGCAGATACCTCAAAGCAATCATCGTTCTGCTGCGACCAGCCTTTGGAAACAGACTGGACCGGTGCGAAATTCATTGTATTCGATATTAATAATGTTGAAAAACAGGATGTTCAGCTTAACGTAGCTCTCCAGACAACAGACGCATGGACATGGTCACAGTCAGCAGATCTCATATTCCCCCCCGGAGAACATCTTGCAGTATTTGCAGTCGATGCGTTTGCAGGACTTGAAGCTGTCAAACGCATGATCATTAACGTTACCGGTGAAAATCCCGGCGGAACTCTTCTTATCGACAACTATAGAGTCATTTACTGATAGCATAATTGGAAAAACGAAGCTCCCGGCAAAAAGCCAGGGAGCTTTTTTTTACTATACAGGGGTATTCATTGGAACCGTTTCCTGAGTAAACATTGCCTCAACCCGCTTAAAAACCGTACAGCTGTGAAGTCCTTCGCCCAAATCAGATTCAAGAACATATGTTGTCTTTTCCATGTTTGACAGGTGAAGAAGATAAATTTTTTTTGTCAATTATGATATTGAAATAAGAATACAAACTGACAAGAAGGATGAGGCCTTCATCACTGAACTCCTGTTAGTACAATCCCTGCAATATTGACAAATTTTCCCTCGTCAGTAGCTCTGCTTTTTTTGACTGCTATATGAAGTATTCCCTTTTTGACATCCGTTCCGCAAAAAATTTCAGCATAATACCAGCCCAGGTATCCGTTTCTTGAAGCATTATAGCAGTTAAGACTTACCTTCTTTCCTGTTGTGCCGTCGAACCACTCTATCCAGGCCTCTCCGTTGCGGTAAGTATTACTCTCTGCATACAGTATACCGCACGATGTTCCGCTTACTTCAAAACTTATAACAGCATCTGCCTTGGCCGTGTTCCAGCCCTGCTTAACATTGCCTATTCTTTTCCAGTCATCGTGACTAGGACTTCCTGTCTCCCAGCCGGTATTTAAAACCGGTTCAGCCGTAATACTGTACAATACAGAGGTATTTTCAAAATCAGCCTGTGTCAGAGGATCCGGAAGCTCATAGGGAATACGTATATCAGCATTCGATCCTTGTGAAGCCCAGACTTTTTCAAGCTGTTCAATAATATATGAAGCTATGGAAGCATGGCCTGCATCATTGGGATGAATTGTTTCGGCTCCGTTAAAATATGTATTCCACACAGTCCCGTCGTTTTCTGAGCTAACACAATCCTTCCAGCTGATATACGGAATGCCGTAATGACTGCATATTTTTTGCTGCTCCTCCTGATTGCTCCTATAAGGAGGATTTTTCTCATTTACAAACAAAGAGAAGACAGCACTTCCGTTTTTAAGCATCGAACGGATTATTCCCTCATAACTGCGCTCTCTAACCCTGCGGTCAAGCCACTGGTCATTCATGGCAAATTCCAAAAATACGAGGTCTGGATTTCTGTCTAGAATGTGATCCTTCAAACGTGCGGCGGCAAAAGCAGAATCTGTTCCGCTGACTCCCGCATTATAATAGACAACCCTGCCGCCTGTTTCTTCTGCCTTTTTCTGCCACCATTCATTGACAACGGCTGCCCAGCCTTTTTGAAGAGGAGGATTTGCCGCATAACCTGTTGTAATTGAACCGCCTAGAGCTGTAATACTAATCTCATTACCGCTTTTTAATCGAGCCATTACGGCAGAAAGAGATGAAAAGGAATCTGACAATGATTCCTGAGAGTATGCAGACATAAGAAAACCTGATGTAAGAATTATAAAAAATTTCTTCATGCTACCGGCTTCCGGAAGCGCCTTTTACCGTGTCTTTAAGAATTATTTTTCCGCCTATTGAATTGCGCCCCTTATTGTACGGACGTTTTGAAAGTTTTTTTAATATTAAGTCGACTGCAGTACGGGCCATTCCGACTGTATCGACTTCGACTGTGGTTATTCCAAGTTCAGGAATCGGCATGCGAAGATAGTTATCAAAGCCTACAACAGAAATATCTTCGGGAACAGAATATCCTTCGCTGCGCAGCTGTCGAATAAGTGTTGCGGCAGCTTCATCGTTGTTGCATACAAAAGCTGTGGGAAGTTTTTTTGGAAGGACAAGGGGAAGAAGATGACCATCCTGATCCCGGTCATCGATTACATCAGATTTGGAAACTTCAAGGTCATGCTCCATCATGGCTTTTAAATACCCCATGTAGCGGTCCTGAATACTTGTCGTTGACTTGAATGTTCCGACAAAGCCTATTTTTTTATGCCCCAGCTTTATAAGATATAAGGTCATCATATACATGCAGTAAAAGTTATCAGTTGTTACAGAATCATAATTATGGTTGCCGTTGTAAAAATCAAGAAGCACAAAATTTGCATACTGCTCTGTAAAATACTCAATATACGGTTCACTGCACTGCCCGAGAATGATTACTCCGTCAACTTTTCTTTCCTGAATCATACGCGGCATACGGTGGGCGGATTCATCTTCGGGAGAAAGAATTTCCATTATACAGTAGTAATCATGCTGAAGAAGAGAAAGCGCAACATCATTATATAAGACCCAGTAAAAAGACGAATTCTTACCGAAAAACCGGGACGGTATTAAAACACCTATATTCCCTGTAGAACCGGCTTTATGCATTTTTCCTGCTGATTTAAACCGGTAGCCCATATCTATTGCCGATTGTTTAATTCGTTCACGAAGTTCCTCGCTGACCCCGTCCTTATCTGCAAGCGCCTTTGAAACCGTAACCGTGCTTACACCCATTTTTTCTGCAATATCTGCAAGCCGAATCTTATTATGAGCTGACATTGGAACTCCTCACTTGTCCTTGGCTGTATACTAACAGAATAACTTTTTTTACTTAAAAATGCAAGTTTTTTTAACAATTTTTCTCTAAAACAAAGCTAATTGAACTGATATAAAACAGGCTTTATCCTTTATTGATACTTAAAATCTTTTTTGCTATACTCATGTAATGGTAATATCATCTATCGATTTAAAGAATGGCAAAGTCGTTCAGCTCAAAAACGGCAAAGAACCGGTTCTTGAAAGAAATGACCCGGAAGAATTAATAAAGGATTTCAATTTTTACGGTGAAACCGCAGTAATAGACTTGGACGCGGCGCTCGGCAATAGTATTAGCGAAGGAAAGCAAAAGGGTGAAACTCTCAATACTCCTATATTAAAAAATCTTTTGCGCAAAGGATCAGTTCGCGTCGGCGGCGGAATACGGGACGTAAAAAAAGCTAAAGAGCTTATTTCCCTCGGAGCCGAAAAAGTAATTATAGGTTCTTCTGCATGGAAAGACGGACACCTGAATACCGAATTTTTAAAAGAACTTCATAAAGCTGTCGGAAAACAGCGCGTTATTATATCTGTCGATGCCGTCAACGGAATGATCGCCGTAAAAGGATGGACAGAGACTTCGGGAATCCCTCTTATTGAAGGAGCAATCGAGGCACAGCAATGGGCCAGCGAACTTCTATTTACCTGTGTTGAGCGCGAAGGATGCATGACAGGCATAGATATGGATCTGGTTACCAAACTGAGGGAAAAAGTAAGCTGCCGGCTTGTTGTTGCAGGCGGTGTTTCAAGCGTGGAAGAAATTACCGCTCTGGAAAAAATCGGCTGCGATGTTCAGCTCGGCATGGCTCTCTATACCGGGAAAGTTGCTTTAAAAGACGCATTTGTTTCCTGTCTTAACTGGGAAAAAGCGGAAGAAAACACAAATGGCCTTATTCCTGTGATTGCACAAAGCACCTCGGGCGAAGTTCTTATGACAGGATTTGCAAATAAAGAGGCTTTTTATAAGACGTTCGACACCAAAAAACTAACCTTCTGGTCCAGGACGAGAAATGTACTCTGGACAAAGGGAGAACACTCGGGAAATTTTTTGGAAGTTCAGAAACTCAGGGCTGACTGCGACCGCGATACTGTTCTTGCAACCGTTATACCTCATGGACCGGTATGCCACACAGGAAGCTGGACCTGTTTCTCATCCGAAGCGGACGCTTCCTCATCTTTCGAGCGCTTATATAGTGTCATAACACAGCGGTTCGCCAATCCCTCGCCAGGCTCATACACCGCAACACTGAACGATACGCTGGTTCGTGAGAAAATCGAAGAGGAAGCAGAGGAACTGACAGAGGCAGAATCGAAGGATGATGTTATTTGGGAGGCAGCAGATTTATTGTATTTCGTAAGCGTGCTGCTGTATAAAGAAGGCGTCAGCTGGAACGAGGTTCTTGGAGAACTCGACCGCCGCCACAAAAAATAGTTTGATATATCATATAGAAGGAGGATGACGATGAAAACGGTACAGATAATTAATGCAAAAGACATTAATCCCTCATTTTTCCTGGCACGGACACTGGGCAGCGATGTTCATGCGGCAGTCTCCTCTATTCTGGATGAAGTTAAAAATCACGGAGACGAAGCTCTAAAAAAGTTCTCATATCAGTTTGACAGAGCTTCTCCTGAATATTTGGAAATTGATAGAAGTGAAATAGAACTTTGCGCGGCTCAGTTTAAAAAAGATAAACCGGAATTGTACAGCGCTCTTGAATACTCTTTTTCCCTTGCACTGAAATTTGCAAAAAAACAGAGAGAGTGTTTTACCAATTTTGAAATAGAACTTCAGGAGGGGGTTTTTACCGGGCAGAAAACAATTCCCGTTGAACGCACCGGGCTCTATGTTCCTGCAGGACGATTCCCTCTTGTCTCCTCGGTAATAATGTGCGCAAGTCCTGCAAAGGCGGCAGGATGTTCAGAAATAATTCTCTGTACTCCTCCCCGGCTGCATCCCGGCGACGTTAAAGAAGGTAAAACTAAAGAAAGCACCGGCTTAAGACCCTGGGCGGACGAGGGGATTTTAACAACAGCATTAATTTGCGGAATTGATAGAATTTTTGCTCTCGGCGGGGCACAGGCAATTGGAGCGATGGCTTATGGTACTGAAACTATACCGCGCTGCGATGTCGTTGCAGGACCGGGAAATAAATTTGTAACAGAAGCAAAAAAAATAATTTACGGAACAACAGGAATTGATTTTCTTGCAGGGCCCTCAGAAGTTTTCATACTTGCAGACGACAGCGCCGATCCCTCATGGGTTGCAGCTGATATGCTTGCACAGGCGGAGCACGATCCCGATGCACAGGCAGTTCTTGCAACACCATCCCTGCTTCTTGCAGAAAGAGTACAGAAAGAGCTTTCTTCCCAAATACAAAAACTTTCCTCACAAGAAAATGCAAAGGCAAGTCTTGAAAAAAACGGACTCATAATCATTACACAAAACCTCGAGGAGGCTCTCGATATAGCAGACAGAAAAGCGCCTGAACATCTCGAATTCGCACTCGAAGATACGGAGCAGAGGGCGAGGCTTGTACAAAAAGCCCGCAACTACGGTTCACTTTTTATTGGACATGAGACTGCAGAAGTTTTCGGCGATTACTGTGCAGGCTTGAATCACACACTGCCCACATCAGGAACCGCCCGTTTTACAGGGGGGCTTTCTGTACGGCATTTCCTTAAGACAGTTACAACCCTGCGCTCAGAAAATAAAGACGCAATTCAAAAAACCGCGCGTAACGCCTCAATAATAGGATTAAGTGAAGGTCTTGAGGCCCACGCAAAGGCGGCGGAAATTCGCCTTAACCAATGAGCCCTCAAATCTTTCAATGCAGGAAATTATAAAAGTTTAACTCTTTCCTTCTCCACAGCGTCATGAAGTTCATCGAAGATCTCCATTACACGGTCAACAACAACCTGCTTTTTGTCGCCTTCATAATCATCAAGACCCGCAAGAATATCATTACGGAATTTTTTACATTCCATTACCGGACTTCCGGAAAGAATCATTACATCCTCTTGAACAGTATCGTTAAGCATATCTTTGGGATTATCTTCAGAAATACGCAGACAATTACCGTTGATCGAAACAAGAATCATAACATCAGAAAGGCGTAAATACGAGTCAATTTCACGAACGCCTTTTTTTGTCTCAGGCATTCCCGGTCTGTATCTAGTTCCCGATGGAAATACCAATACAGCCTGTCCTCTTTTTCGTGCGGCGTCCAAGGCTCTCATAGATGCCATATTAATCTTTTTACTCTTAGCTTCTTCGGCTTCATAAAGTACCGGATCGGTGATTGAGGCCAAACTGCGGCTCGGATAAATAACAATACGTGAATATCCTTCAGCCCATGCACGCACCATATCATTGTCTTCATTGAGCTTCATGCCTGCAATTGCAACAATGCGGCCGGCAAGATCTTTTCCCATTTCCCCGCCGTCACGGCGCAGCAGGAAGCTCAAAGCAGGAAGATCCAGGTTGCTATAATGCTCCATAAGAATAAGACCCCGTTTCCCCTCTTTTATCTGATCTAAAAATTTTTGGAAATTATCAAGCCCTTTTAAGCAGGAACCTGGTAAAAAATTATCGGTAAGCATACCATCCATAAAAGGCAGAATATCCTTATTTGCTTCCTGATATACATTTTCCTCGTTTATTTTTGTAGGTGCTTTTGCAACCTTACTCAATGCACCGAATAAATGACCATATCTCCCTTTTAATGTACAAGGTTCCATAAAAACTCCTAGATTAATATTATCTTTAAACATAGTAAGGATAATTAACGTTGTCAATAGCATTTAAACCCTATATTGTAAGGTTTCTTACCCAGACTTCTCTCCTGAGCCAAAGGGCTGCAATAATAATTTTTATATAATCCACGATCTTGATTACTGCATACATAACGACCGGTCCTAATTGAGTTAAAAAAGTCATTATAAACATGCCGGGAATAACAAATACAATATTTGTTATGACATCGACAAGCACTCCCATAGTAGTGTCTCCGCCGGTTCTCGAAACAGCAAACTGCGCATTAACATAACACCAGGCGGGCATATATGCTGCCATAACAAAGACCATGTTCCGGGTAACAATTCTTGCATCATTACTCAGATTCCCAAAAACCACAGGAATGAGGAAAACTGATGCACAGCCTAGAATCCCTGCAAATATTCCGAAAATACCCGCACCATTTATCATCCAGTTTTTTTGAGCCCGTGCCTCATCAAGCCGGTTTGCACCGAGAGTACTGCCCATTATTACACCGGTTGCCGTATGAATTCCGTTAAAGCAAATAAAGAAAAGATTTGCTATCGAGAAACTTGCAGCCATACCGGAAACTATCTCTGCGCCGCCCCTTGTATTATACAATGCGACTGTCACGGTTTCTGAAAATACCCAAATCATTTCAGAAATCAAAATTACTCCTGATTTTCCAAGAATAGTAAAAAACAAAGAGATCCTTACTTTCAGCAAATCAAGAAAGCGCGAAAAAAACGGAGGCTTAGTTGCGTATATATATACGATGAACAAAACCATTTCAACAGCACGGGCAATGATTGTTGCAATAGCAGCCCCCTGTACTTCAAGACGGGGAGAACCTAAATTTCCATAAATAAAAACCCAGTTAAAAAAAGTATTCACAAAGGTTGCTATAATAGACATGACAAGAGGCGCTTTAACATTTCCAATTTCCCGTAACGATGAACCGATAGCCAAAGATACAGCCATGGGAATCCACGAAAAAGAGGCAGCCTTCATGTATGAAACACCCTGCTCAATTATATCACCGCTTTGGCTGTTTCCTTTCACCATGAGACTTAAGATCTGATTCGGAAGAACAAGAGAAATAGTCATATACAATGATGCGGCAAGCACACAAACAATAATTTTAAACCTGAAAGCCTGCTGCATTCCGGAAGAATCTTTGGCCCCGTTATATTGAGCCATAAAAATTCCGCCTGAGACCGCTATGGTATTAACAAAAACCATAAACATAAAATTAATCTGACCGGCAATGTTTACACCGGACATCTTCACATCACCGAGGCCTGCAACCATAAAATTATCGATGAGAGAAACAAGGTTTTGTACGAGAAGCTGCGCCATGACAGGAAGTGCAATAGCAAGCGCCTTTTTGTAAAACAAGATAGAGCCAAGACGGGAAGGCTTAACAGAAGTAACGGAATTCATGAGATTAAAAATACTCTTTAAGAGAATTATAATCAAGCCGGTATAATGAAACAGAACAGCAGCTGCTTACACTGATAATTGAAAATATCTAGTATAACTGGTACTATTCGCTATGATTTCTTATTTACTTTTCGACTTGGATAATACCCTTTATCCGTCAACCTCACAAATAGACAGCGGAATAACAACGCGGATGATACAATTTATTGCAGATTTTTTACACATAAGTTATGACGAAGCGGAAAATCTGCGAAAAAAAGAACTGCCTAACTATGGGACAACCCTTGAATGGCTTCGCAGTGCGGAAAAACTGACAGATACCGACGCATACTTCAACAGCGTGCATCCCGAGAGCGAATTGAATGAACTGCCCCGCCTGCCTCAGCTTCGGGAACTTCTGCTGTCATTCAAAAAACCAATGAGCCTTCTTACCAATTCCCCGTTAAGACATGCAAAGAGAGTTTTGGAATTCTATAATATTCAAGATTTATTCCTTCACGTATTTGATATAGAAAAAAACAAAATGCGCGGTAAGCCATACCCCGACTCGTATACATCGGCACTTGAAATATCAGGATTTACTATTGATAAAACACTATTTATTGATGACCATTTAAAATACATCAGGGGCTACAGTGATTTAGGCGGCAAGGCGGTACTTATAGATGATAAAAATCACTATACCCCCGAACAGATAGCAAAAGCTTCGCCGTTTGCTGTCATAAAGAGACTCGAAGATCTTCATGCGCTCTTATAAACGCCGCTGTAAGCATAATTTACTTGATTTTTTATCTCATTTTCCTTTATACTAAGAATGCCTTGGGGAATTAGCTCATCTGGTAGAGCGATTGGTTCGCAATCAATAGGTGGTGGGTTCGAGTCCCATATTCTCCATAAAGTATTCACAGATTACCCCGATCTCTAAGATAATGTAATTACTACTAACTGGGACTCGAACCCACTCCGCATGGATGCGGAAACACAACCACAGAACGAAGTTGAAGAGTTCGTTCTACGCATTTTTTTTCCATGGAAGGAAAAAAAATGCGTATGTCCCATATTCTCCATAAACTAGGGGAGGTACGTGCTCCCGTAGACCCTCAGCATATGGGGTTCATAAAACAACATCGCCGCTGCGACATCTCGCGGCTCATCCTTGCAGCGCTTTAAATATTTCATTAAGTTATTTGTTTATTTACTATTGCTTATCTGCTTCGTAGGAAATTTATAATAAGCTGGAACTCGAACCCACTCCGCTGAATTAAGACAAATCTTTTTTTGATTCATACCTTTTTAATTTTTTTGCTGTATAATATTAATGTGAAGCGACTACTTATCATCTTACTTTTTATACTTCTCATCATGCCGTTCTGTTTTAGCCAGGCATTTTCCTCACAGAGCGACATATTAACCAATTTTGAAGCCCGCCCTTTTTTTGTTTCCACTGAATCGGGATGGGATTTCTTTGCTGTCCCCGATCTTTTTGTGGGACATAGACTAGGCTGGGCTGCCGCCCCTCATTTTTATGTAAACGGCGGTTTTTACTGGGCATTTTTTCCGACAAAGAACATAACCAGGGCAGCATCTGCAGATATAAGACTTGTATGGACCGTATATGACGGCGAAAGCATGATTATTCAGCCGTTTTTATATACATCAGCCAACTTCGGATCAGTTTTTTATGAATCAGCATATAATACAAAATGCGGTACCGGTTATGAGGTAAACCCGCGGGCCGATTCAATGATCTCTGTTCAAAACGGATTCTTTTATTATCTACACCCTGCAAATTCAAAACGCTTTGCCCTAACGGGCAAGGTTCAATCAGGATATTCTTTTGCTTCGAGTCTGTATGTGACAGAAGTACGTATTAAGTACGGCTACAGTTCAATCTTCTCATGCGACACCCACATTAATATGTTTGCCGTCTTAACAGATTTTTTATCTCTTGAGCTTCAGAATAAATTTTCCTACAATGAAAAAAAAGGATTAACATATTCAATAAGTCCAATGATTTACTTATTTAGAAATACGCCATTTATTCTAAGCATCGGAGGACAAATACCGCTTGAAGATGCTGATTACTGGAGTGTGAGCGCCAGTATTGCATATTCGCCCCCAGCTGAAGAGAAAAAAACTGAAACCCCTAAGGAAATACCGTCATATATGGAGGATCAGCATTCACGGAATCTTACTTCTTTTTTCATCTACGAACAGGACAGCTCAGAATTATTTCCGGATAATGAAGAATACAGCACCCGCAATAAAGCTGCATTGGAAGAAGTTTTGGCATTTATCCGTGAAAGCGAAGAATATATAATTCATCTTGAAGGACATGCAAACAGGGCAGATTTTACCAAGGGGTATACAGAAGAACAGGAAAAAGAATTAATGCCTCTTTCAATAGATCGAGTTAATAAAGCTAAACAGGCTCTTATTGACAACGGAATTGATGAAAACCTCATTACAACTGAGGCTTCGGGGGCAGAAAAACCCGTTGTCCCCTTTTTAGACGCTAATAATTCATGGAAGAACAGAAGAGTTGAAATAACAGTTACACGATTAAAATAATTAAACGATCGAATCCAGCGCCCGGACAACTGACTGGTCATAAAGACCCGGATTCTTTTTCAATTCAGAAATAGCGGCTTCCTTGTCAAATATTCCGCGGTAGTTTCTTCGTGAAATAAGGGAAATAAAACTTTCCACGACACGGATAATCCTTGCAATAAGAGGTATATTTTCACCCTTAGTACCTTCGGGATATCCGGTGCCGTCCATATTCTCATGATGCATCAGTGCAGCATCCAGAAACACCTTCTTATATTTATCAGGTATAAAACTCAGTTCTGCAGCTCCGTGTTTTACATGCCCGCGGATAATATACTTTTCCTGTTCACTCAACTTGTCCTTTAAGAAAATCTGGGGATCAACAGAAAGAAAACCGGCATCATACACCATGGATGCGCAGAAATAAAGCATGGAATCATATGAAGTACACTGCATTTCGTGAGCAAGTTTAAAAACCATCTCGGCAACATTTTTTGAATTATTTTTACGTCCGGTAACCTTATCAATCTGTTCACCCAGAGTCTCGCATTGAAGAGCTAAATCCTTGAGCTCATGCTGTTCCTCATCGGTCATTTCAGGCTTCGGAAGCACACCGGATATCTTAGAAGAACCGGCAGACTTCATCCCGTCCTGATCATAAAGATCCGTGAACTGGCCGAGACTCAAACGCTCAGCCGGCGATCTTGACATCTGAGAAACAAGCTGAAGTGTTGCTTCAAACTGTTCCTGCTGCTTTTTACTGTTCCTTGCAGTAACTCTAACGACAATAATAACAATCAGGAAAATAATTAAAACGAAACCGAGAATTACTGAACCTGCAATAATGAAAAACTTCCTCGTTGTCTCATCCCGTTTCGAATTTTCAGCAAGTGCAGTTTCATAGAGTTCCTGCTGAGATTTCAACAGTTCCTGCTCTCTCGTCAACCGTTCGGTCTTTTCTTTTTCATTTTGTTCTTTGGCTTCTGCAAGAGCTTTTTCTAAAGCCTCAAGTTCCGCCTTTGTTTTAGCCAGCTGAACCTGATACTGAACCGAATCCTGTGAAACATAGCCCGGGCTGGTTACTGTTGTCTGAGTACCGCCTTGTGCCGTCGTTGTAGTCGCGACTTGTGCAGGAGCAGGTCCCCAAAGGCTGTTCTGTGTTTCCTGGGCATTAATGGTTCGAACAAGTCTGGTTACGCGGTCGGATGAAAGTGTCGGATATTCACTCAGTTTATTTTTAACTTTTTGGAACGAAGCAGTATCGTTTTTATCACGGATTTGAATAAGATAGTCATAATAAATGGTCTCTGCCAGTATCTCGACATTTTTGGGCATCGTTTCAGGAGTGTACTGCCCGAATACGTAATTAATGTAATCAAAAGCTTTTGCATAATCTTGTTGAGAATAACTTGCATTTGCAGCATTCAAATACCGCTCAACAAGTGTATTTTGTGCACACAACAAAGTGCACAAAAGAATCAAGAGAGAAACGGCAAACACTCTTTTCTTAATCATTGTTCCAAACTCCAACACTGATGACAAATTTGATCTGATTGTGCATTCCAAGGGCTGTTATACCAATTATGTCTCTTACCCCTAAATTCAGACCTACATCCACAGTATCTAAATCGGCAAGAGGAAGGTAAAAGTTTACATTTGCATCAGCTGCAAAGTAGAATTTTTCATGAAAAAGATGTCCTAAATAGTAGTCAAAAGCTCCGTCAAAGAAAAAAGCACCAAAGCGCCAGTCTCTAAACCCCACGCCTATAACCGGGGAGGAAAATGAAGGAGGCAGGAAGCTGTTAACAGGAGTACTCATGTAAAGTCCGGCGAATCCCAGGCGATAATACATATTTTTCAGAATTTTCGGAAGAGAAAAAGAAGGAACGGTTTTAATTGAAAAAACAAGATTAGGCTGAGAAGGGAAAGAGACAAGAGCAGTATCGAAAAAAACATCTATTCCGGCATACACATCCTCGCTCCTGTAAAAAACGTTACCGGCGAGAGAAAGACCATACCGGAAAGATACGGACAGAGGATCGGTCATACCGGAAATATCAGCAAGACCAAGATCCACACCCCAGGTAACCGGAAGATAATACGTATCGTATTCCTGATCCAAATACACCGTCTCGCCTGAAACCGAATTTGTTATAGTCTTATATTCTTTTTGAATTTTTTCTTTATCTTTCGTCGTTACGGCGGTTTCCTTCATTTTCTCAATTTGAACTTTTTCATTTTCGGCTTTGATTTTTTCATCCCTTGCAACAACCGCACGTTCTATCGACGTGTACAATGCAACAGCTTCAAAATTATCAAGATTATTATCAATTACCGTGAGACACAAAGCAAGGGCAAAATCAAGATCGTTGGCAATAAGAGCATCACGCGAACGCATAAGAACAAAGGATTCAAGTTTGGCATACTCAGTATACCGTTTGTTATTACCAAGGTATGTACGGACACCGTTAGTATTTTTATCAGCAATAAAAGCTGTAATTTGGTTATAATGCTCCTGAAGGGTTATTGTCTGTGCAGAGAGTACGGAACATGCCGCTATAATAAAAAGCATCAATCCTGCAATTAAAATCTTATTGTTACCTGAACGCATAGTACCCACTTCTATTACTCCTATAATCTCCATTATATACTAAATTTATGAATTTGTATATTAAAGATAGACTTTTTTGCGTATTTTGATATATAATAGTAAAATGAAGTTGAAATATGCCGTCAATATTTTTATAGCATTTTTTCTAACCGCAGCCCTGGTTTTAGGAACAGTTGTTTTTTTCATGGAAAAATCAGGAAGATTATATGAAAGAACAGCCAGCATCGCACTTCCCAATGAAGGCGGATACGTAGAAGCCTGGACTCCTTACCTTTCACAGATTGCACGGACAGTTGGAGTACCCGAATTAAGCATAAAAACGTACACGACCTATGCAGAATTAGAAGATTTGTTTAGAAAGGCTGATAAAATAAATTTATTGTGGGCGGAAGTACCGCTGAGCAGCCGGTTTCCTATGAAGTCTCTCTTTGATGAAGATTTTTTCAGCAGAATACTCCTAGAAGAGGACATCTCTCAATACTACCCGCAATCTATAGTGCATATCCTAAATACCACCTTAACCGGTTCAGTAGACAATACAATCGCAATTCCAATAAGCTATAATCCCATAATACGTTTGTATAGAACCAACACCGATAAATCTGCTTACACCTATGATACTGCAGTCCCAGGAAGCACAGAAAACTTATTACTCGATTCTTTTACTTTTATCAGATCAATTTTATCAAGCGAGAACAATATTTTATCTGTTAACGATGCATTAAGCAGAATTAATGAGATGTCTAATAATAAACAGATACAACAAAATGCTCATACCTATACGGCAAAGGATGCTCAGAATCTTTTTATAGATGGTAATGCCTCTAAGCTTCTTATTCCAATATCGGATCTTAATAAAATATCTGCAGAACAACTAATGCAATCAAGTGTTCATTCAATGGGTAAAGTGCTTACTGCTGATATTACCTATGCACTATTTCCAAATCGCGCAACAGAAAAAGCAAGAACTGCAGTAAAACTTGCACAAGGCTATTTATTGATTCCTGAAATCCTATTTACCACAGCAAACAGCCGTAATTGGCTTCCTGCATACATTGGAACAGTTGCAAAAAATGTATACACCGACTTTACGCGAAAACAAGCCAGACAGGCAAAAATTTGTCTTGTTCCGCAGCTACAATATGCTGACACAGAAGAATACAAGGAACTGATTTCAAAAATAAAAGAAGCCTTCACTTCATCATACTCAAACTAAACCTATTTACCATAAATATGTAATAAAAAAAACCGGTATAAGAGATCTTATACCGGTTTGAAAATTGTTTTCACAATAAGGCAAGCTTCTTAGAAACTTGCCTTATTTCATACTATTAACGCTTCTGAGCTGTTTCTATGTAGCCCTTCGTACTGCTTTCTTTTATTGCATACCCCAGTACAGGATTATCAGTTCCATTGCCGTAAGTTCTACCCCAGTTTGTCCCTCTTGTATCAACAGTATTTGAAGAATTTACTATTACCCCATCTGAGTCTTTCCATAGAGCAACCCCGATGTTATCTTGTGGAACCTTATTAATTGTAGGTATGAGTGTAATTTCCCAGTTTCCGGTGTATGCTTCATCAACTGCTCCGTCTGCAACAGTTGTAGATGTAAGATACGCAAGTTTCGGTCTTGCGGAAGAAAGAGCATAATAACCGATGTAGGGAATAAACGGTGAAGATGAGTCTTCTCTTGCTACATCAATAGTTAAACTTTGACCTACAATACCATAGGAATCAACAATACAGGTTTTGACATCTACCGCAACACTTGTCGGAATTGTGTAATCTTCGATGTATGCATACTGAAGGTCGCCTGTCATACCATTATAAGAAGCAATATGTACTCCTCCATTTCCATCTACTGCCAGTTTACAATATTCACCGCCTTCAGCAAAGATTTCATAAGGACCTACCCAGTTTGCAACATTCACACCAGTAGTACCAGCTTCCGGACTTTCATTATAAGTATACATGAGTTTGTTGTCATAACTATCATACCATACAAGCACAACAACATCATCGGTTAGAGATGCTCCTTCATCAGAAATTACACCAAGAGACACATATTCACCAGGATTTCTACCAGTGAGCGCAGTAGAAGCAATAACATTAACTCTCGCAGTTGAATATTTGCCGTTATTAAGGTTAGAGTCATCTGTTGTCTTAACATTTCCATTCCTGTATGCATCTTCAAAATTGTTAAAATTACCCTTACCTGAACCATCTGTAAGATTGCCATATTTAAATCGAATTTCTTCATTTAAGTTATCAAAGTAAGCCATATAGATGCTTGTTGATGTTCCATGACGTGCTGTCGCATACTCAGGGTTCTTAATCCTCTGCTTATCAAAGTATATTTCGTCTCTTGCCACAGTAACGTTTGAACCATTCGAGGTAAAATTAACACGGGTTCCTCCGTTTGTAGTCGAAACTTGGAATGAACTGGCATTAGCATTAATAATATAATACGTATTCGATAATGTCATTCCTCCCGGTGTAACTCCTGCACTAAAGACAACTGTATCACCATTACTAAAGCCATGATCAGCTAAGTTAAAGTAGTCAGTACCGCTATTAAGTGCTACAAGCTTACCCTTATCTCCGTTTTGCGCAATCATTTCAATTCTATTGGCATTAGTACCGCCATAAGAACCTCCTGTCGCTACACCGCTTACGCCCCAACGGTCGGTCATAAAACTGAATTTATCCGCTTGTGTTGAGTTAATATCGCCGCCGGCTGCAGCTCCATACGTGTGTCCATCACTATCATATGCCATAGCAATAGAAGTCATAAAGTCATAACTTCCCTGCCAGTATATATAGGAGTATTCACCATTTTCCGGGACACCGCGTGTTCCAGCAGTCACTGTTCCCGGCATGCTGAAGTACAAGGGGCCATTGGTGAACGCAAATCCGATCATCTTTGATGTATTCGGACTTACTTTCATAACCGGGTTGGCAATAGTTCCGTTTATGGGAACAGCAGCGCGTGCATTAAACAGCCAGACATCAAATTCAACATCATCGGTTAAATTATTGTTGTTGTCATTATTAGGCAGTTTATTCCAATCCTTCGTATTGTTGTTTTCATTGTTCAGCAGCGGAATGTCGTTAACCGTCAAATTAAGCGGACCTGAGTTTAAATTAGCAACATCATAATTCAAAGTAGTTGCAGTGTTGCCGCTTATATTTGTCGTTGCATCGTTTATTTCTGCACCGGTCAGGTTAAATCCGTTAACAGTTATAGTCTCTGAAGTTACTGTTCCTGCTGTATTCGTTATATTAACCGGATAGCGGCCCTGTGCAGTTCTATTAAAGCGTGAGGGTTTGGAAAGACTTAACTTATCTAAATTGGTAACTACACTCGAAATATACGGCATAACGTCAAAGGTGGAAGCATTATAATTAGTTGATCCTTCCGTATATGCAGTATTTGCAGACTGATTTCTTGTGGGTAATTGAGCATCCTCTACAAGTACTCTGACATTGATGTTTTGTCCGACCGGGTTAAGAGAGCCGTTAGAAGTCGTGTCCCACGCATAACTCCACTCAACATAGTGTCCTGTATTATCCAAACTTTGAGCCAACTGCCCAAGTCCTGCTGCCCCTCCATCAAGAACGAGAAGACCGGATGCATCTGCAGTTGCAAAAACCCTCGTAACAGATCCTATGATCAAGCTTATGCGGTATATTCGTCTATTATCATAGGCATTTCCGCGGAGAATTATAGTACCGCTCACATCAGAATCTCTAACAGTTGCAGATACATTGTTATACTCAGAAGATGAACGTGGTTCAACATGACCTGAATATTTTACAGGACTGGTTGATGTTGTGTACAAACTACCCATAGTAACATTCTTTGGTACTCCAAGAATCTTGTCTAAGGTTACTGGAACGGTAGAACCTGCCTCTGCGGTAGTGTTAAGTTCATACAGCTGTGCTGTAGGATTAATATCATCTACATTGTCAAGTTTGAGTGTAATATTTACTTCACCGCTAGTTAATGCAATAGCAGGAGAGGTCTCGGTAGAATCTGTAATCCAGACATAGTAGCCGTCCCTCGTTGCAGAGGGTTGAGCACTTGTTATAGTATCTGCTGGGAATGACTTAATCTGGTTCTCGAGGGCTCCAAATACAAACTCGCCTGTTGTACTGGTAATTTCCTCTGTAGCACCTGAAGCAAGGGGATACCGCAAGTGATAAGTTAATGCATCATTTCCAGTGCCCGGGATTTCATTCACATACATCTTTAAAGAAGTATTCGTAACTGTAAAACTAGAAGCATCTATCGCTCCTGAGTCATCATACACGAAGAGGAAATCCTCATCTCCCCCTGTTCCCGATTTATTAATAAGAAGATTAGCATCCCCATTAATATTCGTTGCAAGTACTACACTGGCAATAGTTGGAGGATTATTTGCAATAAGAATACTATCTGTATAATAGGTTATATTACCGGCATTATCAAAAATAAGATAATTTGCTTCATACAAGCCGTCATTAACCATTTCGGTGTTGAGCATTATGTACCATTCGTTATTTGCCTTTAAGTTTTCCTTATATTTGTCTCCGTCGGAGTCTGTTCCTCCCTCTGGTGAATCTATTACTATGTAAGGCATTGAAGTAACAGCATATTTATTTGGAGATATAGCAGAAACAGATGCAACCGGGAAATCTATAATCTGTTCTGTATATGTGCCTCCTGAGTAGACATCTGCAGTTACTGCATCGGCGAATAATGCCGTTCCAGACGTATCTTTTACAGTACCGCCGGTGTTATACACTCTTCCATTTTTTGTAAGGTAGAACAATATATATTTAACACCGCTGCCTTCAATTGAACTTCCGTCAGGCACATCAGTTGCCTTTGCAGCAATTACTGACTCGTTTCCCATAAGGGTCAGGTAGTCATTCACTCCTCGGGTATCAGTATAAGCAGTGTTGCCAAAGAGCAGCCCATGGTTTCTATCCCAAGCACGGTCATTGTCGACATAGACTTTTTTCGTTATGGAAGAGGTCTTTCCCAAATCGTCGGCAACATTTACCGTCAGTTCTACAGGAGAAGAAAGACTGGTAGTATCAATAGTACCTACTATAGTAACTTCATCAACATCTACCTGAGTAATTGTTAAATCATTATGAGTAGTATCCATATTAGCTTCTGTTGCAAGCGTTGTCGATCCTGCTTTAATACTGAACGTATCTACTCTAACATTATCGGTTAAAGTAATACTTACATCTATTTCTCCGCTTACAAAAGAATTATGATCGGGGAATTGATTGAGATCAATACCCGGATTGTCGCCGTCGATATTTACGATCGATTGAACAGGATTTCCTGCAACAGACTGATTCAGAGAACCTGCCGTCTTAGTATCAATTGCTATAACTCTGATGGTCAATTGTGTTTGATCTGCCGGATTATAAACATGTGAAGCTTCATAAAAATCGGCAAGATTGATATTCAGGAATTCTCCTGCGTTGTTTATTCTTTGCTTCCAGCCCAATGTTGAACTGTTGAAATCTACTTTGTACCAATAATTTCTATTGGTAAAGTATGCTGTCTGCGAGGTAATATCTGCAATATCGATAGTAGGACCATCCGGTATATATACCATTCCGCCCGTGACAGTAGTACCGGAGAAAAGTGCAGAGTTAGATCTCTTTATCAAATTTCCGCTTCCGTCATAATTTCCATGAGTAAGCTCAACCTGCATATACACACTGTGGACAAAATTATTATCTGATGCACTTCCTGTTATCGTAAAGACACCGCCGACGCTTGCATTATTTTCAGGAGAAAGAATCGGGGAAGCTGGCTTATCAATATCAGTATCCAGATTAATCGGGTATACCGCTAGATTCATATTCCCTGCTGTGTCTATTGCAACAAGGTAAATATTTACCGTTTTAAGATTAGGTACGCCGCTTTTTCCAGGAGTAGGATACAAAAATGAGGTTCCAATTAGAGGGATTGCATCAAACTCAAATGCCCAGCTCCACTTGTCGCCTGCTTTAACCCAGTCGCCCTTAAGATCTCCCGTTAAAGTCTGGAATCCGGTGCCGCTCGTGATTGAACCGCTCGAACCTGCATCTATTGAAGAAATTTTACCGGTTGCGGCATTAAGCTCTGCATACCCTTCATTTTCAATGGTAAATGTATCCAAGCCCTTGGTAACAGTTAAAGAACCACCAACCTGATAATAAATTTCTTCCATTGAAAATTCTGTTACCGGAATAGATCCCTGGACGGCAATTTTACCAATCAAGGTTCCGGTTTGTCCGGCAGTATTATGTTCAGAGTCGGTGTCTACTGAAAGGTTATAAGGTCTGTTAAAACCTATAGAAGGAGGTGTAATATCACAGGATATTTTCTTCTTAATTTCATAAGAGTTTCCTGCAGTATCTGTTGCAAGAACAATAATGTCAAAGTCTCCTGCACCATCACCTGCGAGAATAGTATACGATGCCGACCATCTATTTAACCCATCAGGAGTTACATTAGTATTGAGCTTTGTTACTCCGCCCTTAATAATTCGTACATTAACACTGCTTAAGGTTCCGCCGTTTGTATCTAAAGCACTACCTTCTATTGTTACCGTGTCGCCGATCGCATAGGTAGTCTTTGTCAAATCATCGACCGAAAGAGTCGGTTTTGTTTGATCAAGCCTGAACAATGAAGAATAGTATGTTGCAGAATTTAATGCTGCATCGCTAATAGTGGTTACTACACGCCATATACCGTCTTTATCTCCAGCTAATGCCGCAACGTTTGCATCCATAGTCTGAGAAATTGAACCTGAAGATAAATTAGACCTTGGATCGTTTATTACAGAGCCGGCCTGTACGAAAGCTGTACCATTCCACCTTTGGAAAGTGTAGGTCAACTCACTTACACCAGAACTAGCATCCGAGAATATACCTAAGATTCTATTGGAGGAACTCGTAAAATTTGTTGTAATTGCGCTAATATCGCCTGCTGCAACAGTAGAGTCATTAAATGCCGTTCCTTCTATATTCGTATAGGTGAGTAATGGATCTTGTGTATCAAGAAGAAAATTCACTTTTGCAGTCTTTGTCTTTCCACTGCCGTCTGTTGCAGTAAATACAATTTCTACCTGTCCGTCACTAAGAGGAGAAGGATCCGTTCCTGCAGGAACAACAAATCTCCACGAAGAAGCTGTGTGTCCGGTATCTTGAACAAGATCGGTCGTACCATTAGCACGTGCTGTTACAGAGATAAGGTTTCCATTTGTATCGGCAGAATCATTTGCAGTACCGGTTACAACGAAACCTGCATTGTATCTGGTACTGACTGCAGCCGGGGTTATTGAAGGTGCAAAAGTATCTGCATAGATAAGTTTACGTAAACTTACTGCAGTGTTTCCTGCATTATCACGAACCATCACAAATAGAGAATAAACACCGGATGTCTTACCCGCCATATCTACGTTGGCAGTCCAAGAAGTTAAACCTGCAGCGGGTTTCCATGATGCATCAGAACTGGCAGGAGAGGGAGCAATGTTTCCGTCTAATACAACATAGCGTACATCATTAAGAGCGCTTCCTAACGCCTCATCACTTGCGGTACCCGTTACACGGTAGGTGTAACTGTCGGGAAGATTAATATAATCGGAAGCAGGATATACTATAGAATCAATTACCGGGTCTGTTAAATCCACCTTATACGTGAAGTTATAACTGGAGGATCTTCCATAATTATCATTTGCAGTAAATAAAACTTGTACATTCGTTTCTGCAAAGGTAAGAGGATCGTCAATACTTACGGTATACGTATACTCGTCTCCAGTCTTAGTTGGAGCAGAGACCGTTACACCCGCAACATTCGGGACAGCAGACGGATTTCCGTTTATACCTGCAGTATCTGTAACAGTTAATGTTATGCCAAAGGAAGCGCTTCTAAACTGGTCATTCGGTAGACTGCTCAGTATTGCAGGATTATTGTTATCTATAGCTATGTCAATAGTCTGAGTAGAAATCTTCGTTCCTGCGGTGTTGTCGGTTATGGTCAGCGTGAGCGTATATTCGCCTTCTGCAAGACCTGAAAGTTTTTGTACAAAACGGCCACTGCGTGAATCTGCAGCAGGGACTGGAGAAGCTGCAACTAGAGAACCGCTGCTTATAGACATTACGGAAGTTGCAATGCCGTCATCATCTGTAATGGTCGCACCGACTTGCTCTGCA
This sequence comes from Spirochaetota bacterium, assembly GCA_023398165.1. Lineage (GTDB taxonomy): Bacteria > Spirochaetota > Spirochaetia > Treponematales > Treponemataceae > JAAZLA01. The sequence continues at coordinate 75,584 of JAEWSQ010000018.1, forward strand.
GTAGTAAATATATAGCGGCCTCCAACAGGAGCTGCAAAAGAGTCAAGTGTAATAATGGGATTGTCGCTGGCCTGATTTACCCACAGAGTAAACGCACCCGAACTTGCAGGTGTTGTACCTGTATTGCTTACGTTGCCCGAAGCATCGTAAGACTCAACAAGAACCGTAAGTTCAAAATTATCGTCCGCTGTTCCATTACTATCAAAATCCAGTACCGCTGCGCTTAGGGTATTTAAGTTTATTGTAAAGTTTGCCGCACTTCCGGCTACGGTTGTCGTTTTATCTGCATAACCGCTTCTGCTTAAAGTATATCTGTAACCATCAATACCAGTATTGTCGCTTAAGGTTCCGGAGATTTTCACAATTCCGTTAACAGTATTGGTATGACCACCGAAGTCGAGAAGCTGATTAACAGTTGTTACAGTCGTTACAGGAGCCAGCGTATCGCGGTATACAGTAACCTTTTCAAGTTTTGTTCTTCCGTATTTATCATACGCTGTAATTTCTACAACGTTCGCAGTATTAGCAGTAAATTCGCTTACATTAATTGCTGTGGCTGTCCAGTTATTTGCAGTAAGAGGAGCATTTATTGTCTGAGAATGAGTATTAACAGTTATAGTTACTTTATCCAATTCTGCTGTATCTGAAGCCTGCCCGGCAAGAGCTACTGTTGTATCTGCTGACTGTATATAGCGTATTGAATCTCCTGAAACTGTAAGAGACGGCACTTGTGTGTCTACTCTAAAGACATGACTTTGTAATGAGAATTCGTTCGTATTTCCGCGTATGTCCCTTGCATAGATCCACAATGTATTTACACCCTGTGCTGGTGCAGTAATTGTTGCAGTTATACTTGTCGTTCCGGTAAACAGTGTCCATGTATCAGGATCTGCAGGAGCAGAACCTAGAGCACCGGCAACGACAGTATAACGTACTTCCTGTACGCCGCTGTCATCTGCAGCATTTCCGCTCACATTTACGATTGCTGACCCGTTCCAGCTGTTTACAGCAGGGCTTACAATTGTCACAACAGGTGCTTTAGTGTCAAAACGTACAGAGCGGGTAATAGAATGCTGTTTACCGGCAATATCTGTTAACGTAATATCGTAGGTATAAAGACCGTCATCACTGCCGTCAATTTCTGCTGAATCAACAGGTCCTACAGATTCGTATGGCAGAGCGCTTAATATATGATTAAAGCTTACACCGCTTAGTCCGGTATTGCTGTACACAGTAAGTTCATCGGTACCGTTTTTCTTTTGTACAACGGTTAACGATTTTACTGAATGTGTATCAGATGCTGCAAGGTTCAAACTGAAAAGACCTGTTTTAGGAACAGCAGCTCCTTCACCAACACCATTCATTCCGTTTACAGTTTCAGTAACAACAGGATTACTTCTGTCGAGATTGAATTTAACTGTAGAAACGCTTCCGGAAGCTGTAATGTTTCCTACGTTGTCCTCTGCTCTCGAATGCAGATACCAGGTGCCTTCAAATAAATTACCCGGTGTTACAGTTGATAAGCCTGTGTCAACAGTTTTTGTAATTGTCCATGAATTCGCTGTTGCTACAGCAGTATAATCGGTAAGTAACGAAGGCGGAACAGCGTTCTGGGTAATTGCATAATGCAGATTTTTTGCTCCGGAACCGGTGTCGCTTATAAGTCCATTTGCATTGAATGAAGCATTACTATACCATCCGTCTGCTGTCGGAGATGTAACAGAAATAGACGGAGATTGAGTGTCAAAACGGACAGAACGGGTTATTGTCTTAGGTTTATCTGCATAATCAGTCACTTCAATATCATAAGTGTATAAACCGTCTGCAGTTCCGTCTGAGGCAACAGATGTATTTACTCCATCTGAGTGAGGAAGACTTGTTAAGTTAATAGTCTGATTTTTCTCTGTTGTATAGTCTATATTCCTCAGTGTTACTTCTTCACCGCCATTGCGCTTCTGAATAATCGTAATATTTTTTAGAGCATGAGTGTCTGAAATCGTAATAGACATTGGGAACAATCCCGTTTTGTCAACAGTATTTACTGTGGCTATTGTTGTTTCATTTACAGCAGGATCTTTTACATCTACAATGAACATAACAGATACAACTGGAGTAGTGAAATTACCGGCTGTGTCGTCGGCAAGAATATGAAGATACCACTGACCCTCATGCAGTTTTCCTGCGTCTGCACCGGTTCCGGCAACAGTTCCTTCAATGTTTCCTCTGTTTATTGCCCATGAACCGCTTACTGCACTCATCGATGTATACCCGGCTGCAACAGGATCTGTACCGGGTGCCGCGGGAGATGCACTTTGAGTTATCTGATAATAAATATTCTTAGGACCTGCAGGAGTGTCTGAC
>JAEWSQ010000028.1 GCA_023398165.1 Spirochaetota bacterium
ATGATTCCTGGAATATCAATTAAAAGGCGTGCAAGTGCAAAACGGTAGCCTATGGCCTGCATTTCGAAAATGAGCATAGGAATCTTTGTCGTTGACCATGCACCTATGAATATGAGTACATTTGAAAGCCCTGCCCCTTTTTTCATCAACACTGCTGCTACGGGGAAAGCTCCGTACAAGGGACCGGCTGCAGCAGAACCCAAAACAAAGGCTATAAGCTTTCCTTTAAACCCCGAATTCTCTCCCATAAATTTCATCAAGGTTTCTCTCGGTACCCAGACATCTAGAAGCCCGAGAAGAAGAAAAATAGGAGGGAGCACTAAAAGCATGGTTTTAATCTGTGAGGCGAGGGATGAAAGAGCCTTATCTTTATATGAAGGCAGCAGGATAATAAAGGCTGTAAATAGAACAGCGGTAATAAGTACTGGAATATAGCGTTCAATGAGTGATTTGTTTTTCATAATTGTACTGCCCATGCGACAAAGAAAGCAGCTGCAATAGAAAAAAGGAAGGCTGCCGCATTGCGTGTGACTGCCGCCTTTTTACCAAAATACTTAATTTCCATGGGAAGCGTAATAATTCCAACCATCATCAGTGAAGACACAAAGGCTGCAATCTGCAGGACCCCTGCTCCGTTTTTAAGCAGCTCTCCGGCAACAGGAAAAGCAACGAAACCCGGAATGAGTGTTACAGCTCCTATAATTGATGCTGCGAGCATTCCTAAGAAGCCTGATGTTTCGCCGATAAAACGCGATATTGTTTCCGGCTGCAGTACGGCTAAGCTTATTGCAATAATGATAATTATTGCTAAAAACTGAGGCAGAATTCCTTCTAAGGCCTTAAGCCCCTTCATGAGCGCCTGTCTGGTTTTTTTTCTGTCTTTAATAAAAGATAAAACAAACAGCACCGCTGCAATACAGTACATAATAATTGTATCCATCAGCATCTCCTTTAGGTTAGTTATACTTCACTAACCTACTATTGGAAGCTGTTTTTGTCAAGCCTGAAAGCCATTCTTTCATTGATTCTTGTTGACAGCAGACTGAAAGCCGTGTAGGTTAGTTATAATACACTAACTTGATCTAAGGAAAAGGTATAAAAAAATAGTAAGGGATGGTCTTATGGAGACACAAGAACGAAAAAAAGAGATTATTACCACGGCATTTAAATTAATTGCAGAAAAAGGTGTGGAAGAATTTACTATAAAAAATATTTCAAGAAGCATCGGAATCAGCGAACCTGCTATGTATCGCCATTTTGCTTCAAAAAATGATATTCTTCGGGCCTTAATTGAGGAAATTTGTTACTTATGGGAGAAAAACTGGGCTCATGTTATTGCCTCATACGAAAGTGAATTGGAGCAGCTTGTTCAGTTTTATATTAGCAGGGCAAAGGAGTTTGATGCTTTTCCTCCCCTTTCAATTATCATGTTTCCGGACATTATTTTTGCAGGCAGTCCGGAGCTCATGGAAAAGCTTATGAGTATGACCGATCAAAATAAGAACCGCCACATGTATCTCATAGAAAGCCTGCAAAACCGCGGAGTATTTACATCGGCAATCCCGCAGGAGCATATTTTTACCATGCTTACCGGAGGTTTCCGTCTGCTGGTATCGCGCTGGTCTATGCAGCGTAAACTCGGAAACTTATATAGGCTTGAGGAAAAAACAAGGGACTTTATTTCAAGTACTGTTCAATTTTTATGCAGTGTTTCTGTAACATAAGAGCAAAGGAAACTTTATGCGGTTGTGGTCAATTCATCCTTGTTATCTCGATGTTAAGGGGCTTCTTGCTCTATGGAGGGAAGCTCTTCTTGCCCAAAAGGTATTGGAAGGACTGACAAAGGGATATAAGAATCATCCTCAGCTTCTGCGGTTTAAAGAGGCGGAAGATCCCCTTACTGCAATAGGAACTTTTCTCGGCCAAATTGCTAGAGAGGCTGAAATTCGCGGCTATCATTTTGATGCACAGAAGGTGCACCGTTATGACGAGGCTCTCTTTGGTACCATACCCGTCAAAAAAGGCCAGATCGAATATGAATCTGCATTTCTGGCAAAAAAAATTGACACAAGGCAAAGTTCGGGGCGTATTGCATTAGACTTACCCCTTTTTCCGTCTGCATTATCAATCAAGCTCAATCCTCTTTTTTTTGAAGCTGACGGCGGCATTGAGCCCTGGGAAAAAGTAAAAAAAGACTGAACCTAGGGATTTTGAAAACCCGCTGATTCAGCCTTTTTGCTGCTTTTGAGACTGCAGTCTCATACAATAGGAACGGGGGCGGCTTTCAGCTGCCTGAACCCCCGCTCTCTGCAATCAGCCGAAAAATCCTTTAATATCTTCCGGTACCGATTTTATTCCTGCAATACCGAAGTTATTCACAAGAACCGATGCAACATTTGGAGAAAGAAAGGCCGGAAGGGTCGGTCCAAGGTGAATATTTTTTACTCCAAGATAGAGAAGTGCAAGAAGAACAATAACAGCCTTCTGCTCGTACCACGCAATGTTGTAAATTATGGGGAGCTTGTTAACATCATCGAGGCCGAATACTTCTTTTAACTTAAGTGCAATTAATGCTAGAGAGTAAGAGTCGTTGCACTGACCTGCATCGAGAACGCGTGGAATGCCTCCGATGTCTCCAAGTTTCAGCTTGTTATACCGGTATTTTGCACAGCCTGCAGTAAGAATTATTGTTTTTGGAGGAAGAGCCTTTGCAAACTCGGTGTAGTAATCGCGTGAGGGGTGGCGCCCGTCACAGCCGGCCATTACGACAAACTTTTCAACGGCCCCGGATTTTACGGCTTCCACAACTTTATCTGCAAGGGCAAACACCTGATTGTGTGCAAAGCCTCCGGTAATTTCTCCGCTTTCAATTTGGGTTGGAGGCGGGCATGTTTTTGCAAGCGCTATAATTGTTGAAAAATCTTTCTTTTCTCCCGGTTCTCCCGTAATGTGTTTACATCCGGGATAACCTGCGGCTCCTGTTGTAAAAAGTCTCTCTTTGTAGCTGTCCTTGGGGGGAACTATGCAGTTTGTTGTCATGAGAATTGGACCGTTAAATGATTCAAATTCATCTTTTTGCTTCCACCATGCATTGCCGTAGTTTCCTACAAGGTTTTTATATTTTTTAAAAGCCGGATAGTAATGGGAGGGCAGCATCTCTGAGTGTGTGTACACATCCACCCCGGTTCCCTGAGTCTGTTCAAGCAGCATCTCAAGATCTTTAAGATCATGGCCCGATATTAGTATTCCGGGATTTTTTCGTGTACCAATAATTACTTTTGTAATTTCGGGGTTTCCGTAGGTACCTGTATTTGCTCCGTCGAGAAGAGCCATTCCCTCTACGCCGAATTTTCCTGTCTCTAGTGTAAGAGCGACAAGATCGTCAACAGAAAGAGAATCGTCGAGTGTTTTTGCAAGGGCTGTCTGAATAAACTCATCTATTGTTTCATTGTCGTGGAGCAGAACATTTGCATGTTTTGAGTAAGCCGAAAGACCCTTAAGCCCGATAGTCACAAGCTCCCTCAAGGAGCGTATATCTTCATTCTGAGTTGATAAAACTCCGACTGTTTTCGATTTTGCCTCCCATTCCTTTTCATCCAGGCTGGAGTACAGCGCGGCTTCACTTAAACCGTTCCTGGAAGAAAGGGTTGCAAGAAGTTTTGATTTTTCCCGTATGGTAAGAGCAGTGCGTGCATTAATTGCCGCTGTATCAAAGTTGGCATTTGTAATTGTTGTAAAAAGGTTCACGGTTACAATATGATTAGTCTCTTTTGAAACCTTTTTTCCTTCTTTACGCGCCGTTACCGCGGTCTGTGCTAATCCCTTTGTAATCCAAATCAAAAAATCCTGGGCATTTGCGGTATCCGCTTTTTTCCCGCAGACACCGCCCATTGTACAGCCTGTATTCCTGGCTGTTTCCTGACACTGATAACAAAACATTTCACTCATAGTATCCTCCGCTATATTTTTTTTCTGTCTGATGCTGCTACCATACACGGGAGTTGATGATAGAAAAATGATTTAAATCATTTTTCTTCGATAAATTCTATGTTTTCCAGTTTTTTTATGTCCAGAATTTGTATTTTTTTATGTCCGTTCAGGGCAATTATACCCTTGTTTTTTAAGAATGCAAGCTTCCTATTTACTGTTTCTTTTGCAGTGAAGATTGATCCGGCAATATCTTCCTGCGATATTTCAAGACAAAGACTGCCTTTTCTTATGCTGAGGTCCAGAAGAAACAGAGCAGTTTTTTTTAAAGCGCTCGTATAGGAATTTATTTTTAACAGATTTCTATTGTAGTCAGCGTATGAACTGAAATAGGTCAGCATTTTTACTGCAATATTGGGCATGGTGAGTATCAGGTTCTGCAGATTACTGGAACGTATGGTGCAAATTCCGCATTCACCTATGCATATACCCGATTCTCTTGCGGTGCTCTGTGCAAACAATGAGTCTCCGCCGTAAAAATCGCCTGTGGAAAGCAGATTTACAATTATTTCTTCCCCTTCGGCTCCATACCGTACCAGTTTTAAACTTCCGTACCGTACTAGATACAGCGCATTTAAAACATCGCCTTCCAGAAAAACAGCTTCTTTATCAGTATAGTCTTTCCGATTAATAAGTGAGGAAATTTCATCAAGTTCGGCCGCAGATAGTGAGGCAAAAACCGGTACGCGTTTGACGCACCCTGAATGAAGACAATCCCCGTCGCAGCGGAAGCAGTTATTCATTTCAATATAATACCACAGACGGGAAAAAGTAACAGGAAAATAGCCTGATATATATAGACAAGAGCTAATTTATGCTTCAAAATAAGGATACGCTTGGCGTGACAGTAACACACAAGATGTTCAGGAGTCGTTATGAAAGGAAAAACCACAATCTTAAAAAAGATTCTACTCAGCAGCATGGTAATATTTGTACTTGTACTCATTAATCAAACTCTTTCCTATCTGACAATTCAGAGTTCTCTTACCGAGAATAAGAGGCTTCACGATGTGCTTTTTACCGCTTCCGTGTCGCTTCTGGAAGCAGACCGGGATCTGTACCAGTCGCATGTCGGAGTAATTAATCTCATGGCTATGCAGGAGAGCGATTACAATAATTCTCAAAAAGTAACTGCTCTTACACAGGATATAACATCTAATGCAGGACAAATGGAAGAGCGTGTTCAAATATTTTATACCTTGACAGAATCTCTTTCCCTGCAGGGACTAATAAGTAATGAAGCACGCCAAAAATATAAGAGTCTGCTGCCTCTTCTCCGCAGTGAAAACCAGCGCATTACTGAGAATTTTAAAATTTGGAATAAAACACAAAAAGATCAATGGTATGAGAATACATATTTACCGGTTTTTAATGATATACGCTCCACTATAGATGTTATGACTCAGGATGTCACCAAAGTAACCGACGCAGACTATTTCAAATTCGATAAAGTTATAAAGGTTATTAATATACTCATTATATTTATTATGGTTCTTTTATATTTGACATTGATTGTTAACTATATTTTCCTCCGCGCTACTATTTCAAAGCCGATCAAGCAGCTTGATAATCTTGTTCAGGAACTGGCAGGAGGAGATGCCGACTTGAGCATGAGGCTTTCTGTTAAATCAAATGATGAAATACAATCAGTTGCAGGGGGATTCAATACCTTCATAGAAAACCTTTCTGCCATTATCAGTGATTTAGGGAAATCCGCAGTCGAGCTTGAAAATACGGGGAAATCCTTATCGTCGGAGATGGAAGAAAATTCAGCGGGTTTACGGTCAATATCAGGCTCAATGAAGAAGGTTAAGGATTTAGTATCTTCACAGGTTTCCGGGGTGGTCGAGTCTTCTGCAACAGTTTCCGAGATGGTTAAGAATATTGAAAACCTCGATAAGGCAATTGAAGATCAGGCTTCTGCGGTAACAGAATCTTCGGCATCTATAGAGCAGATGGTGTCAAATATTCAGTCGGTTTCCAAAAATATGAGTATGGTCGAGAAAAGCGTGCAGGAGCTTGTTTCTGACTCTGAAAAAGGAAGGGTTTCGGCTCTGGGTGTTGCGGAAAAAGTTCAGGAAGTACACAAAAAATCCGAAGCTCTTCTCGATGCAAACCGCATAATTTCAGAAATAGCCCGCAGTACAAATCTTCTTGCCATGAATGCGGCTATAGAAGCTGCCCATGCCGGCAGTGCAGGGCGGGGATTTTCTGTTGTTGCAGATGAGATACGCAAACTTGCAGAGAATTCTGCTAAACAGTCTAAAATTATCGGGGCGGCGCTCCGCGATGTTCAAAATGATATTAACGGTGTTGTGGAAACCTCGCAGGAATCAACAACGGTATTTGCCCGAATAAATGAGGGTGTATCCGGTGTAGACCGGCTTGAAAGAGAAGTTCAGCACGCTATGCAGGAACAGGCCGCCGGTTCACGTCAAATTTTAAGCGCGCTTTCCCATATTAATGAACTTACCCAGATGGTTAAGAGTAATTCAGCTTCCATGAAAGAAGGCGGAAAGGCTGTAATCGGCGAGATGGACAGACTGAATACAGAAAGTACGGAAATTATGGGTGCAGTTGAAGAAATTACTGCGAACATTGGAAGCATTGATGAGTCTCTTTCGAGAACTGTTGTTCTAGGTAAAACCAATATGGAGCTTTCTGACAGAATAGCCTCTGCGGCAAATCAGTTTAAAGTTTAGAGCATAGGAAATATCAGTTGTTTTCAGTACGGATGCGCAGATTATATCTGCGCATTTTTGCTATATACTCCTCGACCTCGTGATTTTGAAGACAGCCCTGCTCAACAAAGAATTGACCGATCGGCTTATTCATGAGGTGCTGGTGCCCCAGCAGAACAGAAAGGTCTTTTTGCTGTAAAAACCCGAGCCGTACTGCGGCTTTTCCGAATAATTCATCGGGCATTTTATTTTTCAATATAATTAAAATATCCTGATAATTTAGTAAGCCCTTTTTAACTGCCATTTCTCCGAGTCTCGGCCTCACTTTCCATTGCCAGGAAAGCGATTTAATAAAGGTATTCCAGTCAACCTTTTTTGTATAGTACATGAATTGTGCAAATCTGAGCTGAAAACAGGGCATCGGCCCATTATAATACCGTTTCCCGAACCGTTCTTCCTTGACAGGCTGCCGATGCGAATGAGGTGTATGTACCGGCTGATATTTTTTTTGAGTATGAGCATTGCCTTCTGTGCGGCTGCCGGATGCTGTGAAGGGTTCTTTTTGAGGATTGTTATATCCCCGTATAACTAATGAAAAATTATGTTCTTTCCAGAATTCCATTACAAAAGAATACGATTCCGAGAGGGATTTAAATCTGCTGGTCAGATATGACGGATCCCTGCCTGTTCTTGCTGCGTTATCGGGATGAAGCTCCTTCGCCCTTTTATGATACATGCGCTTGAGTTCATCCGGGGTTAATTTTAAAACTTCCGGATTATGAAGATTTACAGGTTTTCCCATCACGAGACTTAGTTTTCTTTCAAGTTCAATTTTTTCAGCAGCGCCGTTCATTATAACATCCTATTGTATTGCATAAAAAATGATTTGAAAAGAAAAAGAAGCTTACCGGTCTATAATTTTGTTTCTTCCGTTTTCTTTTGCACGATACAGTCTTTTATCAGCAGTATTTATAAGAAGATCTCTCGTTAATGTATCGGCAAATTCCTGTATACATGATAGTCCCGCACTGAAAGCAATGGAAGATTCTGAACCTTTATAAGAAAAAACATGATTCTGTATAGTTTCCTGTATCCGCTGTATTACCTCGCTGCTCTCTGTTCTCCCTGAATTCATGAGGATTATAATAAACTCTTCACCTCCGTAGCGTCCGATCAGATCATACTGCCGTAGATTGCTTTTACAGATTGTGGCGAATTCACATAGAACATAGTCGCCGAAGGTATGTCCGAATGTATCGTTCACTCTTTTAAAAAAATCAATATCGAGTATTGCAATGCAAAAGTTGCGTTCTGATCTTTTTGATTCTTCAATCAAAAGGTTTAGGCGTTCAAATATGTATCTACGGTTAAAAATACCGGTCAAATGGTCATAGATTGACAGCCGGTATAATTCGGCTTCAATTTTTTTCCGTTCAGTAATGTCTACTATGAGTCCGTCAATACCCTTAATGTCTCCTGCCGTATTGAAGACGAACATTCCCTGCTCGTAGACCCATTTTTCAGATCCGTCTTTAGTGTTTATTCTATACTCAATCTGCACTTTTTCTCTGGCAATTTGCGCTTTCTCATATGAGGTTCTGACATACGAACGGTATTCCGGGCTGATAATTTCCTCCCAGCTTACGGCTTTATTTTGTAGTACCTCATCTTCTGTATACCCGCACAAATCCTTAATTCCCTGCGAAACAAATTTCATAGTCCAGTGTTCATCGTTCTTGCAGTGAAATACAATGCCTGGCAAATGATCTAACAGAAGGCTCTTCATTTTTTCATCGGCCATAAGCTTTTCATTAATTTTATGATTGCAATAAAAAATAAAAATGAAGGTACTGAATGATATACATACGAGTATTGTAATACGGATTGAAAACACGAAGGGATCCGCAGTAAGTATTTTAATCATCTGTATTGTGACCGGGGGAGGAAGACTGAACGCTGCTAAAATGATGAAAAACGAGAACAATATGGAGAAAAAAATACTGATAGTGTAGGTGTGTTTCATGAGCCTCTCCTACGGGCTTAGTATAATATGAGAAATATAATAACGCAAGAAAAAAATATAGCCGGCTATTTTTATTGTAATAAAGTCACAGATAATCTTATAAAATGATGGTATTGTATTATTCAGCTGATGCAGCTGAAAGAAAAAAGTTTTCATTGAAAACAAAAGGAGAAAGCCATGAATGAAAAAGAAAGAAAACAGGAATTGGAACAGGTACTGGATGTTCATACATCAGTATGTACAAAACCCTTTAATGCTGAAAGCTCAAGGCTCAATGATGAGGATTTACCGTGTGATGTAATGTTGAACAATGAATAGTATATACTGTATGATGCATAAGCCATAAAGCGGAAGGTTGTTAACTTTCCGCTTTTTTTTATATTGAAAGGATAAAAAAAAACCGGAACAGCTGGAGGAGGTCAGCTGTTCCGGAAGGGAAAAGTATTATTCTATGCCATAAGACCATGAACCTATGCCGCCCATGTCATACACAGCGGTATATCCAAGAACCCGTAAACTTTCAGAGGCGATGGCAGACCGGCGTCCGCTTCTGCAGTACACAATAATTTTAGTATCTTTTGAGGGAATTATTTTCTGTGTACTTTCCTCTGTTATTTGATCGTAAGGCAGAAGAACAGCTTTCTTAATTTTCCCTGCTTCATATTCTTCCTTTGTCCGTACGTCAACCAGTATGATAGATGCATCTTTATCCATCATTTTTTTCGCCGTTTCCGCACTGATTATTCCGCCTTTTTTTACCGGACTTATGCTGTCCGCTTCTAAAGAGGAATCATTAGTGCCCCTTGCCCACAGCATGGGTACACAAAGGAGCAGGAATGCTAAAAGCTTTATTTTTTTCATGATACACCTCCTATATTCAAGAAAGTACTATAAAAATAGTACTTTCTTTGACTTAAAACTGTAACTTGGTCACAAAATACCTAGTATTTTGGTAGTTTTTATTGACTTTTTACTTTCCCTTTGGTATCTTATGCCCAGGAGTCGCATATGAATAAAAAAATACTTATTGCAGCTTTCGTAGTAATAGCTGCTGTTGTAATTGTGTTTTCCATAGTGAAAACAAATTCCAGGAATACCGGAGACGGACTTAAAGACGGTGTATATTTTGCCCGGCAGGATGAATACGCTAAGTCTGGATGGAGGTATCAGGTTGTGGTAACTGTTAAAGATGGGAAAATCTCTGCAGTTAATTGGAATGGAGTGTCAAATAGTGCCGGTGTTTTAGATAAAAAAGCCTGGGCAAAAATGGGCAAGTACGGCATGGCAAAAGCTGCAAAACAAGGCGAGTGGGATAAACAGGCGGAAGCGGTGGAGGCCTACCTTATAAAAACACAGGATATATCATTCAGTAAAATTGACCAATCCGGAAAGACTGATGCCATAACCGGTGCTACTATTACAGTAACCGACTTTTTTGACCTCGTGAATAAGGCTTTAAAATCCCCCTCTGTTGCAAAAGGTCCGTATGCTAATGACGGATGGTATTATGCTGAAGAAGATGAATTTGATGCAAAAACCGGCTGGAAAGATACGGCACTGGTAACAGTAGTAAATGGTACGGTTACCGATGTTGTCTGGAATTCCATTTCGAATGATCCGGGTAAAAAATCAAAACTCGTTGAATCTACAGAAGGCCGCTACGGTATGGAAAAGATAGCATCAAAGGGCGAATGGCATATTCAAGCTAAAGCGGTTACCGATGCAATTATAAAGGCAGGGGATCCTGCAAAAATTACGCTTGCTGCAAACGGTAAAGCAGATGCGGTTACAGGAGCAACGATAACAGCAAATGTTATACCTCTTGCATTAAAAGCACTTGAAGGCTCCCGTTAGCCGTTGTATTATGATAGGGTCAGATTGGATCTCTTCTGCTCCAGTCTGACTATACCAACAGGGGGCTTCTATGCAGTCTAAATTTATGTGGGATTCAACGCTTGCAACCGGTTTTCAGGAAGTGGATCTTCAGCACAAAAAGTTAGTGGCAATAATTGAGGAAGTAAGACTCGCTTTGGAATCAGAAGCAAAAGACTATACTATCGCTATTTCTAAAGCGGTTAAGAGTCTTATGGACTACACGGAATATCATTTTTCGGAAGAGGAATCGCTCATGAAAAAACACGAATACCCTTCCATTGAAGCTCATAAAAAGGAACATGCCGCATTTGTGTCCAGGGTCAAGGAACTGCTTATAACGGTAAACAGCCAAAACAAAGAGGCCGGTGAAAAATTCTATTCATTTCTGGGAACATGGCTTTTTGCACACATTGCACGTTCAGATAAAGCCTGGGCAGTATACATCGAGGGTAAACAGAAATAAAAAGGAATATCAGCCGATTTCCTTGCCCTTGAAAAAAGGAACGTACTGCATATCAGTCTTCATTATATGGTTTGTAATCCAGTCCATTAAGAAGTTCAGTACGCTTATGCTTATACCCAGTTCGCCTTTATTGTTGCGCTCTATAAGCTCATTGATTTTTGAAACAAATACCTTGTGAGCGGCCATATGTGCATCTTTATCCGGATAACCGAATTTTTCAAATGCTTTCTCTTCATTGCCGAAGTGATGAACCGTGTAATCCGATAACTGCTGCAGAACTCCGCCAATTACATCTGCCGCCTTCCGCGCCTTCATCGCATCGCTTACATCGTTTATGAGCGAAATGAGTTTTTTATGCTGATCATCAATAGCCGTAATGCCGACCGATATTGCCGTTGTCCACTCAAATAAAGCCATAATTCCTCCAGGCTAGAAAGTTCTCCGGAAAACCCGGTCATTACTTCTCACGAAAGACCGGGTTTTCTAACTACGGTATCAGTATAACCGTCCACGTTATTGTCATCAAGACCGATATAGAGGCTGCTGTCGTCTTTAAATACTGACAGTTCAACACAGCTTACCTCGTTCACCTCCAAGGTCAGGCTCAGTGAAAGTTTTCCCTTTTCGGCGCTGATGACTGCTGTCTCTATGCCTGGAACTGCTTCTTTTATGAGGCAGTCAATGAGTTTCTTTCCCGGGTTAAGTGGTCTTCCCGCCTCCTTCCATATTTTCCATGGGTTGCAGAAATTCTCGCTTATTCTTTGGCGGAGAGCAAGGGCGCTTCCGTTTCTCCAGTCGAGGACGACCGTTTTTTTTACCGCAGACTTTTCACTATCCTTGGGGCAGGGATTCCATGCAATGAGAGTTATAGAACCGTCTTCGTGAAGTGAGGCAATTGCAGATTCATCCTGATAGATCACGGCAGCTGTAAGTTTGTTAAAAAACTCGAATAAATAGAATGTCGGCTTTTTAATTCCCCATCTGCCTATAAGCCCGAATCCTCCGTGAAAAAGCGCGCGGGGAATGTCTGCTTCTTCAAAAACATCGCAGAAGGTCCAGAAAGACATGAGAGCTGTGTATTTTCCCGCTTCTGCCAGGAGCCGTGCTAAATATGCGGCATTAAAAGCGCTGTCATGCACAAGGCAGCGGGGATTGTAGGATGTGTTGAATTCGGTTATGTGCAGCGGGACAGATGAAAAACCGGCGGCATCTATGCGCTTTCGGACGCTGTCAAGTTCATCGAGCGGCTTTTGAGCCGGCGATAAGAAGTGGTAAAAAAACTCAGGTCCCTGTTTTACAGGAGGCTCTGCAGTATACAGATGGCGGGTAAAATTGTCGAGCGGAAGTTTATGCTCTTTCACGAAGGAAAGAAAATCATCTATCCAGTGGTCGCTTCCCCCGCAGATGGCAGGCCCTCCGACTTGTATGCGGCTGTCTATGTTTTTAAGCGTTTTTACAGACACTTCATACAGTTTGAAATACGCTTTTTGATCCGCATCTTTCCAGAACACCGTAAGATTCGGTTCATTCCAGATCTCGTTAGGCCAGCTGATAACTTCCTCTTTCCCGTAGCGCTCAATCCAGTGTTCTGTGAGTGCTCTTAAAAGATCAGCCCATTCTGAAAAATCAGAGGGAGGGGTAACATTTCCCTGCCACCAGAACACTTTTTGCTCCCCGGAAGCTATTGCGGAAGGCATAAATCCCCATTCAATGTACGGACGGACAGTATGAGCGAGCATTGTGTCGAAAATTTGATCCAGGTAGGTAAAATTGTATATGAGCTGTTTTTTGCCTTCATATTCCATACGGCGTACTACACCGAGTTCATCGCATAATAGACCGTGGCAGCGTATGTATTTTACGCTCATAATGCTCTGCAGCGTTTTAAAATGTTCCCAGTATTCACTTCTCAACATCGTGGAAAGTCTGTCGCTTCCTATGCATAAAGCCCAAGGCTTTGTAAAATTTGTATTGTTCATGCCTTTATAGTAAAGCATCAGCGTTATTATTCAATCGAGAAATTACCCTAGAAATAATTTTAAAATTTCTGCTTGTATACATTTTTAGTGTGCGGTATAGTCTTCTCACTATGAAAACTATCGATATTCGTTCCGGTGCGCTTGCACCTCTTTTAGTAAAATTGTCGCTGCCGGTTCTAGCCGGACAGGTTTTCGGGCTGTTATACAATCTTGTTGATACTTTTTTTATTGCCCGTATAGATACCTCAGATCCCTGGCTGGTCGGAGCGACGGGTCTCGTTTTCCCCATCTATTTCATATTTATGGCTGCTAGTTTCGGTATTACAGGCGGTGTTGCCTCTCTTGTCGCACGCGCTATCGGAGCGGGTAAAACGAATGAACTCGATAAAACCGCCGAAAGCGGAATATTTTTATCTTTTGCTGCAAGTCTTATATGCTTAGCTGTGATGTATCCCTTAGGAGGACCGCTTCTCCGTCTTTTCGGCGGTTCAAACCAGCTGCTTACCTACGGTAAAGAGTATCTTTGGTGGGTTCTTCCAACAGTTCCTTTTATGATGTTCAATGCTGTTTTTACAGGGATTCTTCAGGGTGAAGGCAGGACGAAGCATATGATGGTCTCCATGATGATCGGAACCGTCATGAATATTATTCTGGATCCTGTGTTAATTTTCGGGGCAAAGATGGGCATTGGAGGAGCCGGGCTTGCGACTGCCATAGGAAACGCTTCATCGTCTGTATATCTTCTTATTATATTTTTAACGAGAAAATCCACAGTGAAAATTCATTGGAAGGTTTCAAATATATCATTCCCGGTAGTATCTGAAATTATCCGGGTCGGGCTTCCCCAGAGCGTTATGAACTTTTTATCTTCCATTAGTTTTATTTTCTACAATAGAATAATGGTAGGGATTAATCCCATGATTATTACCGCATTTACGCTGTATTCCCGTCTCGAGCAGCTTGCTCTCATTCCAATATGGGCTATATCAAGCGCATTATCTTCTATTGCAGGGCAGGCAGCAGGTGCGGGTGATTTTAAACGTATGAAAAGTTCTTCCCGTGTTTCCGCCCTACTCAGTTTCGCGGTCTGCGGTGTTCTTTTTCTGTTTTACGTTATTTTCAGCCCCTGGCTTTTCAGAATTTTCCAGAGCGATGAGCAGGTTCTGTTTCTTGCTTCGCAGATTGTCGTATGGATGGCTCTGAGTTCGTATTTATCGATTCCTGTATTCATGATCAACACAATAATGTCTGTTTCCGGCTTTGCGAACAGGAGTCTTGTTTTTACGATTATCCGAATATATTTGCTGAATGTTCCGGCTGCTGTAATTGGCGCATACTTCATCGGAAAAACGCTGCCGTCCACAATGATTTCTTTATTTATTTCTACCATTGTGACCGTTCTCTTATACCTCGTTGTTGAGAAGAAGTTTTTCACAAGCCTTGAAAACGGTAAGCTTCAGATTAAAGTTTTAAAAAAATGAGCACGGGCAGGCATAGAAGCGCGAAAAAAAAGTATTCATTCTTGCCCGCAATAATGATTTAGTGTATAAATTAAGGATATGACTACATTAGAAATAACCTTGCTGCTTTTAACTGTGTGTGCCGTCTATTCATTTATTGCGGGACTTATTACACAAAATTATTCCCAGGTTGACCGTCTTTGGTCGGTACTCCCTCCTGTGTATGTATTGATCTGGGCTTTCGATTTCGGTATGTACCCTCTGTACTGGCTGACAGCATTGCCGGTAATTGCGTGGGGAGTCCGGTTAACCTGGAATTTTGCGCGCAGAGGCGGGTATGAGTTCAGCTGGAAAAAGGGCTTCTTTGAGGAAGACTACCGGTGGCCGATTCTGCGGAAGAAGATTAACAACAGATTCCTTTTTGAACTATTCAATCTTCTGTTTATAAGTGCCTTCCAGCTGATATTAATTTTTTTATTTACGTATCCGGTATATATAACCGGTCTTGCAGCAGTGAACGGAACGTCAATACGGGGTGTGCATATTGTTTTGTCCGCCGTTAGTCTCATGCTTCTTGTCCTTGAAACAATAGCCGATAATCAGCAGTTTGCATTTCATGAGCGCAAAAAGAATAGTTCCGATCCTGAATATAAAAGACTTTCATTGGGTTTTAATACCTTCGGCCTATGGCGTTTTTCGAGGCATCCGAATTATGTATGCGAAATGGGACAATGGGCGGTTGTAATGATTTTTGCCTATTATTCTTCGGGCCTCTTTCATTGGAGTTTTGCATCTGCTCCTGTTCTCGTGCTGCTTTTTATGGGAAGCACGGTTATGGCTGAGGGTATAACATCTTCAAAGTACAGCCGTTTTGCTGACTGGAAAAAAGCAACGCCTCCGTGGATTCCTTTTATCGATTGGCCTCTGCGCTTTGAAAAGAGACGCAAGTTCTTCGGATCTCTCTAGTAATGTAAAATATAAATCAAAAACGGATAAAATGTAAGAAAATTACATTATATATTTGACTTTATTACATTCTAGTGATATCGTACTATATCATGAATGTAAAAGCTGACTGCGTTGCTGTCGACATAGGTGCTTCAAGCGGTAAAGTGATTTTGGGCAGTATTGAAGATAATGTGCTTCATTTTTCAACACTATACCGCTTTGAGAATATCCCTTTGGAAACGAAAGACGGAACGTTCTGGAATATTGATGCTCTCTATGATCAGATTGTACAGGCTTTGCTGATGCATGAAGTTGAAGCGGTAAAACCGAAGAGTATTGGTATAGATACCTGGGCTGTGGATTATGTACTTACCGATTCCCGCGGGAAAAGAAAGACTCCCTGCTATTCCTACCGTGATGAACGGACTGTTTCCATCCCTGGTATACTTTTTAGAACCGTACACCCCTGCGATTTATATGCAAAAACCGGAATCCAGATACAGCGTTTTAACACTCTTTTCCAGCTTTTCTGCGGGAAACAGAAAACTGATTTCAGTCCCGGCGATACTTTTTTAATGATTCCCGACTATCTCAATTATCTTCTAACCGGCAGGAAAACCAATGAGGCTAGTAATCTATCTACTACGCAGTGCTGTTTTGCAGGTTCTGCCGTACTTGATCCTGAGCTGCTTTTATTTACCGGTTTGACAAAGACTAATTTCCCCTCTCTCGTGAAAAGTGGAGATACGATCGGACCTTGTACAGAAAAAAGACTTTTACAATTACCGTATAGTAAATCCATTGAGGTAACGGCTCCCTGCACGCATGATACCGCATCTGCTGTCTGTGCAGTCCCCTGTGCTGATGAGGAACCGTTATTTATTAGTTCCGGCACATGGACTCTTATGGGTGTTGAGCTTGACCGCCCTGTGATCACTGAAAAAGCCTTTAAGGCAAATTTCAGCAACGAGGCAGGGTACGGGGGTAAAACCTGCTTCTTGAAAAATATAATGGGTCTGTGGCTTCTGCAGAGACTTCAGAAAGAACTCCCCGGTGAATATTCTTTTAATGACATGGAGGAGGCGGCACGAACCTCTGCAGAAGGAATGCGTTCTCTCATTAATCCCCAGGATGACTGCTTTTTAAATCCCGCTTCAATGAAAGATGCTGTTATTTCATACTGCAAAAACCATGGACAGCCTGTTCCCGATACTCCCCAGAGGCTTATACGGTGTGTGTATGACAGTCTTTGCCTATCCTTTAAACTCACCCTTGATGAAATTATTGAGTGCACTGGGAAAACTTTCAAAAGCCTGTACATAATAGGCGGCGGCTGCAGGGATTCTTTTTTATGCCAGCTTACTTCAGATATGACCGGTCTGGAAGTAACAGCAGGTCCTGAAGAGGCTGCCGCCATAGGGAATTGTCTTGTCCAGTTTATTGCTCAGGGGAAAATTGGTTCGCTCTCAGATGCAAGGGCAATGCTGAAAAATTCGGTGAAACTTACAACATATTATCCGGAACAAAAAATTAACATACAGGCAGCTTTATACAGGATGCTTTCGGCTTCTCCTGCGTAAACGAATGTACATTATATGGAGGTATTGCGTGGAATTTTACGATGTGCAAAATCTTGAACAGCGTTATGGACAAGCCCGCACTTTTTATAAAACACAGGGAATTGACACCGATAAAGCACTCTCCGCTCTCGATGCAATTCCCATATCGATCCAATGCTGGCAGGGTGATGATGTGAGAGGTTTTACCGATCCAGATACTGCATTATCAGGCGGAATACAGGTAACCGGCACGTACCCCGGCAGGGCCCGTACTGCGCAGGAACTTCAGAACGATTTAGAGACGGTCTTTGCACTAATTCCGGGGCCTAAGCGTCTTAATCTTCATTCAATATATGCCGAATGCGGCAGCTCTGTCCCCCGCGACCAGCTTACTCCCTCTCATTTTTCCGGATGGGTGTCATGGGCAAAGAAGCTGAATATTGCACTCGACTTTAATCCGACCCTCTTTTCCCATCCTTATGCAGATGACGGTTTAACGCTTACGCACCCCGATGCAGAAATCCGGGGCTTCTGGATACGGCACTGCAGGGCTTGCAGAAGAATCGGTGAATATTTTGGAAAAGAACTTAAGTCTCCCTGTATCGTAAATATCTGGATTCCCGACGGGTTTAAGGATATTCCCGGCAATAGGGCTGAACCCCGCAGGAGACTTGAGAAATCGCTCGATGAAATTTTCAGCGATGTTTATGATGAAAAATATCTTATTGACTCAATAGAATCAAAAGTTTTCGGGATTGGAAGCGAAGCCTATGTTGCAGGCAGTCATGAGTTTTATATGGGCTACGGATTATCACGGAATAAAATGATCTGCCTCGATCTTGGGCACTTTCACCCGGAAGAAAATGTTGCAGATAAAATAAGTGCGGTTATCCAGTTTTCGGGAAGGGTACTCCTGCACCTGAGCAGACCCGTCCGTTGGGATTCTGACCATGTTGTTATTCTGGACTCTTCTCTTGAGGAGACGGCACGGGAAATTATCAGGTGCGGTTCCGGGAAAATTTACCTTGCATTGGATTTTTTTGATGCAAGCATTAACCGGACGGCTGCATGGATTATCGGTACACGAAACGCACGTAAAGCGCTTTTGTTTGCCCTTCTTGATCCGCAGGTAAAACTGAATGAAGCTTCGTTCAGTTTTGATTTTACAAAACAGCTCATGCTTTTTGAGGAAGCAAAAACCTGGCCCCGTAATGATGTTTGGAATTACTACTGCCTTCAAAATTCAGTACCTCCGGGGGCGCAATGGTATGATGCAATACTTGAATATGAAAGAACTGTCCTTGCAGGACGTAGGTAGAAAGGAAACTGATCTATGAAAACGATAACAGAAGCTCCCTTTATTACAGATATGGTCAAAGCAGCAAACGATATGTGGCTTAAAGGCTGGGATGAACGGAACGGAGGGAATATGAGCATGAGGCTTTTAAAAGAGGATGTTCATACCTGGGAACTCGATGCACTCAGTGTAAAACGCGGAGGCGAACTTCCTTTCCCGATGCAGGAACTTGCGGGCGAATACTTTCTTGTAACAGGATCCGGAAAATACTTCCGTAATGTTATTCTTGATCCTGAAGATACACTGGGAATAATTGCAATAAATACGGATGGAAAATCATGGTCAGTTGTCTGGGGATTCTCAGGCGGAGCAAACCCTACAAGCGAGCTTTCCGCCCATCTCATGAGCCATTCAGCCCGGAAGGAAGTGTCACAGGGGAGGGATAGGGTTGTAATTCATACGCATGCTACAAATCTTTTAGCATTAACGTACCGGTATAAAGCCTGCACAAAGGTTTTCACACGGAAACTATGGGAAATGTGTACCGAGTGTCTTGTTGTGTTTCCAGACGGTGTGGGAGTTCTTCCCTGGATGGTTCCCGGTACTGATGAAATAGGCAGTGCAACTGCATCTCTCATGAGAAAACACCGATTGGTACTATGGCCCTTTCATGGTATAGTAGGATGCGGTTCAACCCTTGATGAAACATTCGGCTTAATTGATACTGCGGAAAAAGCCGCGGAGATTTTGGTTAAAGTTGATTCCATGGGGGGAGCAGCATACGGAATGACGGATAAAAATCTAAGAGATCTTGCGCTCCGTTTCGGTGTAACGCCGATGGAAGAGATAATCTGTCAAGAATAACACAGGAGTAAATGATGAATACAAGTAAAAACGTACATATCTGCTATATAGGCGGAGGATCGCGCAATTGGGCATGGGTTCTTATGAAGGATCTGGCTGCTGAAAAAGAAATTAAGGGCACTATTTATTTGTACGATATTGATGCGGAAGCCGCCTCATATAATGAAAAAATCGGAAATGATCTTATGGCTGTGCATAATCCCGGTCAGTGGAAATTTAAAGCTGTACCGGATTTAAAAGAAGCATTGACAGGAAGCGACTTTGTTTTTCTTTCCATTCTGCCTTTGGATTTTGATGAGATGGCGGTAGATGTTCATCTGCCGGAACAATACGGAATTTATCAGTCTGTGGGGGACACTGCAGGTCCCGGCGGCATTATACGGGCGTTGAGAACTATTCCGATGTACCAGGAGATTGCCTCCTCCATTGAAATGTATGCCCCCGATGCGTGGGTTTTTAATTACACGAATCCGATGACAATCTGCACAAGAACATTATATAAACAGTTCCCGGGAATAAAAGCATTCGGCTGCTGTCATGAAGTCTTCGGTACTCAGAAACTGCTTGCCCGTGCTGCGGAGGATGCGCTGCTTGCACCGAAGGGAAGCATAAAACGCGATGAAATAAAGACAAATGTCGTCGGAATAAACCACTTCACCTGGATTGATAAAGCGTCATGGAGAAATGAGGATTTATTCGCTGTGTGGGATTCGTTTGTAAAAAAATACTCGCAGACAGGATTCGATGACGGTGGAGATAATAACTGGCTTAATAATTATTTTACATCTATGGACCGCGTAAAGATGGATTTATATAAACGGTACGGTCTAATCGCGGCTGCGGGCGACCGGCATCTTGCAGAGTTCTGTCCCCCTTCATGGTATTTATCGAGCCCGCAGCAGGTTGAAGAATGGAAGTTCACGCTTACTCCGGTAAGTTTTAGAATAAATATGCGTGAGGATTTAAAGAAAAAGAGTCTTGCGTATAGAACAGGAAAAGAAAAAATGGAATTGTCCGACTCGGGAGAAGAGGGCATAACATTAATGAAAGCCCTTTTAGGGTTGGGCGACATTGTTACGAATGTTAATCTTCCGAA
Source organism: Spirochaetota bacterium (assembly GCA_023398165.1). Classification (GTDB taxonomy): domain Bacteria; phylum Spirochaetota; class Spirochaetia; order Treponematales; family Treponemataceae; genus JAAZLA01. The sequence goes on from JAEWSQ010000028.1 coordinate 20,233, forward strand.
CCGGGGTCAAATGCCGGGCTTCCCCGAGGGAGCAGTTGTCGAAACCAATGCCGTGTTCTCAAAAGACAGCGTCAACCCTGTTATGACGAACGGAATGCCGTCTGCCTTGCGTTCGCTCACAATGGTTCATGTCGGAATACAGGAAGGTATTGTGGAAGCCGCTTTTGAACGTAATCTTGAAAAAGCCTTCTTAGTTTTTCTTAATGATCCCCAGGTTCATAAACTCAGCATTCCCCAGGCAAGATCATTATTTGACGGGATGGTTCAAAAAACAGTACCGGCCCGGTTTGCTTATACATAATTAAACGGAGGTAAGAATTTCTGATCCCCTCTTAATAACAGTGGGGACCATGATTAATTTCTGGCGGGATGAAGCAGGATCTTCAATTTTCTTGATAAGGAGCTCGAATCCGGTTTTACCCATCTCGCTTAAATCAACGCTTGCCGATGTAATATCTATTCCAAGAAGGCGCAGCGTTTGAACTTCATCGAATGAAACGAGTGAAATATCACGGCCGATTGCAAGTTTGTGGGCGTGAATGCACTTAATAGCCGTCATTGTTAAAAGACCATTGCAGGTAATTACCGCAGTAGGTCTGTCGGGAGTGGAGAGAACGGAAGAAAGAACGGGAACCGCAACATCGGCGTCGGTATAGCTTGCAAAAATAACCTGTTCGGAGGAAAAAGGAAGACTTAATTCTTTAAGTGCATTTTTAAAAGCGGTGACGCGTTTTACCGTAACGCTTGAGTTTTCTTCTCCTGCAATGAGCACAATTTTTTTATGTCCGCAGGAGGCAAGAGTTTCTGTAAGCAGCACCATACCGGTGGAATCATCGAGGAAAACACCGTCGAGAGTTACACCTCGAATTTCCTTATCTATGAGGACGATTGGAATTTTTACAGTAAGCAGGAGATCTTTGAGCCGTTCATCAAGATCCCCCCGGCTTGAACTCATGAGAATGATTCCGTCAACTTTTTGAGAAATTGCTTTTTCAAGATATGCAATTTCATCGGATGAATTATCCTGCGTGTCAAAAAGGAGAACGTCGTAGGAAGCAAGGTGGGCATTTCGTGTCACACCGCGGATGATTTCCCCGTAGAAGGGATTGTGAATGTCGGGGATAATAAGAGCCAGTGTTTTATTTGGAGCGGGCGCATAGTATTTATAATTGTTTTTATTTTCATCTAAAAACTTTATAACCTTCTCGCGTGTCTCGGGTTTTACCGCACTGCTGTTATTTATTACTCTGGATATTGTAGCCACAGATAAATTTGTTTTATCGGCTATTTCTTTAATTGTCATTTCAATCCGCCTGTTTTATGTATTAATCATTGCAAAACAGCGGTAAGTTGTCAATATAGTATATGAGGTTTTTATAATGGGTAAAATTAATAGAAAAAAAACTATTACGCATCATAATCCTGTCCTGAATGAAATAGAGTATGAGTCTCCGCTGTGTACAGGCAACGGTGATTTCTGTTTTACGTGTGATGCTACCGGTTTTCAAACACTGTATACTGAATATTCAAATCATGATTTCCCGTTATGCACAATGTCGTCCTGGGGATGGCATACTGAACCATACAGCGGAATGTCATCCCCGTCGCGTGATGAAATACAACTGACAGAATATAATTCTGTCCGGGGAAAACAAAAATACGCTGTAAAAAAATTTCCGGGAAATGAAAAAGTGTATGACTGGTTCAGGGAAAATCCGCACCGTCTCAATCTTGCTCGCATCGCTTTAAAAGATGCGGGACAAAAAATTTCTGCAGAACAATTATCGTGCATAAGGCAGGAGCTTCACCTGTATGACGGATATATTTCAAGCAGTTTTGCGTATAAGAATACTTCATACTCTGTAATTACCGTATGCGATCCTGAAACCGGTACAGTATCTTTTTCTGTTGAATTACATCGTTTTGGAACACAAACGGAATCACGGGAAGGAGACATATCAGTTGAGATTGAATTTCCCTACGGGTCTCCAAAAAAAGAAGCCTCAGTTTGGGATGCTCCGTTGAAGCATACTACAATAACGCAGCTGCATGATGAATCAAATGCACAGGTAAAACGAATACTCGATCGGGATTCGTACTGGTTATTACTGAATGCCGGCAGTGCCTCTTTTAAATCGTATGATACCGCTCATAAAATTTCCTGTGTACCTTTTCCCGCCTCGAAGGAATTTACTGTATCATGCACCTTTGCGCCTGATGCTGTTTCACTTCCTGATTCAGCGCTTTCATTTAATGAGGTTTTTGTCCGTTCAAAGAAATTCTGGAATTCATATTGGGAAAACGGCGGCTTCATAGATTTTTCAAAGAGTACTGACAGGAGGAGTTTTGAGCTTGAAAGGAGAATTATTCTCTCACAGTATGTGCTCGTCACGCAAAGCTGCGGAACTTTGCCTCCGCAGGAGACAGGATTATCATGCAGCAGCTGGTACGGGAAATTCCATCTTGAGATGTACCCCTTTCATACTGCATGGCTGGCACTCTGGGGGCATGAATCTCTTCTCGAGAAAAGTCTTACCTGGTTTCCAAGGCATCTTGAACGCGCAAAAGAGAATGCACGTAAAAATGGATTTACAGGAGCACGGTGGCCTAAGATGACAGGACCGGATGCCGTTGACAGTCCCTCTCCTATAGCGACTCTGCTCATCTGGCAGCAGCCGCATCTTTTATTTTTACTGGAGCTTGTGTATCAGTCGGGAAAGGGAAGGGAGTTTTTAGAGCAGTACAGAGAGTGCGTGTACGAAACGGCTCAGTTCATGGCGGATTTTGTTTTTTTTGATGCAAATACAGAAACATGGAATATTGAAAGTCCTGTCATTCCCGTTCAGGAGGAATTTGATCCGGATACCGTAAAGAATCCTGCGTTTGAAGTTGAGTACTGGAGGTTCGGTCTTCTTCTTGCGGCCGGGTGGTTTAGACGGCTCGGAGAAAACTATCCGTCCCAATGGACCTGTATTGCCCAGAATATGGCGCCCATGCCGTTTCATGATGGGTATTATACTGCGCATGAAAATTGTCCAGAAACTTTTTCAGTCTATACTAACGATCATCCATCTATGCTCATGTCATGCGGATTCATTCCTAATGACCGCATAGATGCAGCTATGATGAAAAGAACGTTGCTAAAAGTTATGAGCACATGGAATTATGAATCATTATGGGGCTGGGATTTTGCCGTGATGGCTCTTACTGCATCCCGTCTCGGTGATCATGAACTTGCCGCGGATTTACTGATGACGCAGACGTCTAAAAATATTTACACTGCCGCAGGCCATAACAGACAGTCTGACCGTCAGGATCTTCCCCTGTATCTCCCTGGTAACGGCTCTCTTCTGCTTGCAGCCGCACATCTTGCGGTAAAAGGCGTTTTTTCAAAAGGAAACTGGGATGCAGAATATGAAAACCTGCGTTCCTTATTTAACTGATACATAGACGATGCTTTTAAGGAGGTTTACATATGATAAAGAATCCTGTTATCCGGGGATTTGCACCGGATCCGAGCGCACTTCGAATCGGAAAGGATTATTATATTGCCAATTCAACATTTGAATGGTTTCCGGGAGTAAGGCTCCATCATTCAACAAATTTGGAAGACTGGGAGGAAATTGCTCCGCCGTTAACGCGTAAAAGCCAGCTCGACATGACAGGCGATCCCAACTCAGGGGGCATCTGGGCTCCCGACATTTCCTATAAAGACGGACTATTTTACCTCGTGTATACCGATGTAAAATCAAAAAATGCAACATGGTACAATGACCACAACTACACGGTATGGGCTTCTTCAATTGAAGGTCCGTGGTCAGAACCGGTGTACTTGAACAGTTCGGGTTTTGATCCTTCTTTCTTTCATGATGAAGACGGAAAAACATGGCTTGTGAATATGAGAGAGGGCTTTAGAGGAATTCTTATTCAGCAGTTTGACACTGATGTAAAAAAACTTACCGGCCCGGTGCATACCATATATAGAGGAACACGTGCAGGACTGACAGAAGGTCCTCACGTATACCGTATTAACGGATACTACTATCTGCTTGTTGCAGAAGGCGGCACGGGCTTCGGTCATCAGATTACCATTGCACGTTCTAAAGAACTGACCGGACCCTACGAGACAATGGATTCTCCCTTATTAACGTCGAATGATGATGGCTCTCAGATGCTTCAAAAGGCCGGACACGGTGATTTATTTCAGGATGCAGAGGGCGGATGGTATGTCTCTTATCTTTGTTCGCGACCTGTCGGGGGACATTTAAAATGCGTACTGGGCCGTGAAACTGCAATAGAAAAAGTTGTCTGGGAAAACGGCTGGCCCCGGTTAGCTCACGGCGGATATCATCCTTCTCCTGCAGCCGATATTGATGAAAAAAATTACTATGACACATTTACGGGTTCCACTCTTGATTACGGGTGGAAAACTCTGCGTATTCCGCTCGACGGTGACGTGTCACTGACGGAGAAAAAAGGCTTTGTATGCCTTAGAGGAAGGGAAACAATTTTTTCAAATCATCATGTAAGTCTCATCGCCCGTAAGCAGGAATTTTTCAAAGCTTCCGTAAAAACCGGACTGGATTTTTCTCCCCTCTGTCCTGAACATGCAGCAGGTATTCTGTATATGTATGATAACATGCATTTTTACATGATGCTGAAATCTGTGAGCGAAGAGGGAAAAACAATACTGACCGTGTATGATTATCAGGGAATTAAGTTTGTAAAGCTCCATGAAGAATTCATATCTGAAGGTTATTGTACCCTTGAACTCAGAACAGACAGTAAAAAGGCACAGTTTTATGTTCAGGAAATAGGCTGCGGTTCAAGACCCTCAGGTCCTAAACTGGATGCATCGCTCATTTCCGATGATGAAGCGCGCGGTTTTACCGGAGCTCATTTTGCCCTGTATTGTCATGACAGGACAGGATTACAGTATCCGGCTTTCTTTACAAACTTTTCAATAGAAAGCTTGAAGAACATCGTGCAGGAAGATTTTTTCAGGTAATAATGTAAATTTCAAGGAAAAATAACACTATTTTATAGTTTTTTTCCTTGCGGTTACAAGAATACCATGATAAAATGTAAAAAACAAAGCAAGTGTAATACAATTACATTATGGAGATATCAAATGATGTCAAATAAACTGAAGAAATCGCTGGCGGAGAATATTTCTTCCTACGTTTTCCTTGTTCCCTGGCTTCTTGGTTTTTTAATATTAACCCTCTACCCGATGATATATTCACTTTATTTATCGTTCACAGATTTTAATATTCTGCAGTCTCCGAAATGGGCCGGCTTGAAAAATTACATAATTATGTTCGGCGGAAATAAAGAGTATTTGGGTGATGAACGGTTTATGAATTCACTATTCGTGACACTTAAGTATGTATTTTTATCGGTTCCATTGAAACTGATATTTGCACTCGGTGTTGCTGTTCTCATGACAAATAAGCTGCGTCTTGTTCCGCTGTATAGAACGCTCTACTATATTCCGACGCTTCTCGGCGGATCGGTTGCAATTGCCGTTCTATGGAGAAGAATGTTTGCAGGGGACGGATTAATAAACATGATTCTGGGTTTAGCCGGTGTTGAAAATCTTCCTTCATGGATTTCCAACCCGAAGTATGCAATGTTCACGCTTGTTCTTCTTGCCGTCTGGCAGTTCGGATCTCCAATGATTATTTTCCTTGCCGGTCTGCAGCAGATACCAAAGGAATACTACGAAGCATCGAGTGTCGACGGAGCGGGAAAAGCTCGCCAGTTTTTTTCAATAACGCTTCCCTGTCTTTCACCAATAATCTTTTTTAATTTTATTATGCAGATGATAGGAGCTTTTCAGGCTTTTACGCAGGCTTTTATTGTTTCAGGCGGTTCGGGAGGTCCATTGGATTCAACGATGTTCTACAGTCTCTACCTGTACATCAAGGGCTTCGGATTTTCCGAAATGGGTTATGCTTCTGCTATGGCATGGGTTCTGCTTATAATTATTGCATCGCTGACGGCAATCTCCTTTAAAATTTCCAACTCGCTTGTCAGCTACGGAGGAGAAGGATGAGAAAATCATTGAGAGAAAACACATTCGGCATTAATGCGGTAATAATAATTATTGGTATTGGAATGCTGTATCCGGTGCTGTGGCTTTTGTCGGCATCGTTCAAGGAAGCAAATACCATTTTCACCGATCCGGGACTTCTTCCCAAACCTTTCACATTCGAAAATTATGTTAACGGATGGAAGGGAATAGGTATTGTCGGATTTGGAACTTTTTTCAAGAATTCGTTTGTAATATCGGGTTTGTGTGTTATTGCTAATGTTGTTTTCTGCTCGATTACTGCATATGCTTTTGCACGGCTTGAGTTCAAGGGTAAAAAAATATGGTTTGCTATAATGCTCATTACGATGATGCTTCCCGGTCACGTTACAACGATTCCCCGCTACATAATGTTCAGAAATTTCGGCTGGGTGAACAGCATCCTTCCGATGGTCGTTCCAAAGTTTTTTGCAACCGATGCTTTTTTTATTTTTCTTCTTGTGCAGTTTATCCGCGGGCTCCCGAAAGAACTCGATGAGTCCGCCCGCATAGACGGCTGCGGTAAATTCGGTATTTACGCGAAAATAATTATACCTCTTACAATACCGGCACTGATTACCACAATGATCTTTACATTCCTGTGGACCTGGGACGATTTTTTTAATCAGCTTTTATATTTAACATCTCCGGAAAAGTATACAGTTTCCATGGGACTCCGTCTTTTCCTCGATGCTTCGGGAATTTCATCATGGGGTTCGATGTTTGCAATGTCTGTTTTATCTCTGGTGCCGTGTCTGGTTTTATTTTTCTCTCTGCAGAAATATTTCGTAAAGGGAATAGCAACAACCGGAATTAAAGGGTAAGTACCAGCGGATCCCTTTGCGCGGACGGGACGTACAGGGATTTACAAGGGCGGATTTTCTTAAGGATGCAGTCCTTAAAGTACATAAGGTTGGAGGTTAAAATGAAAAAAATCAGCATGGTTTTAATGGTCCTGTTGATCGGTTGTTTCACAGTGTTTGCAGGCGGTAAGAAGGAAGCCGCTCCTGCAGCTGTTGAAGAAACAAAAGCAGAGGTTCCCCAGACAATACGCTGGGCTTACTGGGGAAGCGAGTCCCGTATTAAAAGAAGCCAGTCGGCAATTGACATTTTCCAGACACAAAATGCCGGCGTTCTTGTAAACCCTGAAGTTTCAGGCGGTGCAGGAGATCACTTTACAAAAGTCGACACACAGCTGTCAGGCGGAAACGGCCCTGACATTATTCAGATGGGCGGAAACATAAACGACTATGTAAAAAAAGGTGTTCTTCTTCCCCTCGATGCATATGCAGGGAAAATTCTTGACACTGCTGCTATTGATAAAAGCGCTATTGAATCCGGTACAATCAACGGAAAACTGTACGGAGTTTCCACCGGCGTTACAATGCCTGCATTCATGTATAATAAATCTATTCTCGAACGCAACGGAATACCGCTTCCCAACGTTTCAATGACTTTCCAGGAATTCCGCGACTATTTAGTTCTACTAAAGAGTAAACTTCCCAAGGGTGTGTACCCGATGCAGGATGTCGGTGTCATGTCTAATAATTCAACTGTCTTCGGTTACTGGACCGGATACAACGGAACAAAAATGTACATAGCTGCATCGAATTCAACCGAGGTAACCGCTGCGGACGCAAAGAAGTATCTGGATCTTTTCAAGGATTACCGCGACAATGGTCTCGTGCCTCCTGCAGATATTGCTGCCGGATATGCGGAAACCAATGCTGATACATCCATGGTAATTGCGGGAAAAGCTGTTATTGGATTCATCTGGACTAACGGTCTTGCAGGGTATCAGGCTGCAACAAAAGACGAATTGGGACTCATTGAACTTCCTGGAGCCGCGGCAACAAAATCTCTCTGGCAGGCGCCCAGCCAGTTCTATACGGTCAATAAAGATTCTAAAAATCCTGAGTTAACCGTGAAATTCATAAACTTCCTTGTTAACTCTCCAGAGGCTTCAAAAGTACTCGGCAATGACCGCGGAGCTTCCGCTTCCGCTACAGCCCGGGCTGCAGGTCTGGATGATGTTAACGACAGAAAAGTTATTGAGTATTTGAAGGTTTCAGGACCCCACACATCAAAAGAGGGCGATCATGTTCCGAACGATACAGAGTTCTCAAGTACCCTGTATTTGATTTATCAGAAAGTTGCATTCGGCCAGATTTCCACAGAGGAAGGCGGAAAGCAGGTGTACGATCTTTTGACAAGACTTATAAAAAAATAATAGTGAACTTCGAAAATGCCGGAGTTAAACCGCCGGGTGTGTAGAGGTAAAGGCAGATGCTCAAGCAGTATCTGCCTTTTATCTTTTAAACACTTCTCTTTCTTCATTGCACAAGGTTGAAATAGAGGCGCATTTAGGGTAGTATCAGTATTCTTAAAAAAAAGCCCGCTGAGGAGGTAATATGAAAATTCCATCAGTGTTTTACGGTTCCTACACCGATGTAAAAAATAGAATGAATGCGGCTGCAGAAAACATAGTAAGGGGTAAATCGTTTACGTCCATGCTCAGTCAATGGCGTATTGTGGATTCATTAACGTTTGATTCCGGTCTCTATGTGCTTCGTACCCATGATGATATTTCCATACGGCAGTCTAATTTTCATTTCACGCTGTTTCATAAAGCATTTGAAGAGGTAAACGGGATTGCAGAAGATCCTCTCATCGATGATTTTTTTACACAGCTGATTAACTATGACTGGGGGCTCCTGCTTTTCTCACAGGCAAAGGACGGGTGGTTCTCTCCCACTATGATTAAAGATAATTCAGACAGGCGGCTTCCATACTTAAAAGCGGTCTTACAATTCAGTAAAGAACTTGAGCGCGAAGGAGAGCGTTTTATAGGAGAGGACGGAAGAAAGGGCAGCTTTTGGAAGTGCAATTCTGCGCTCCGCGGAATACTGCGCGAAAGCGGAGCACCCGAAGAATTACTAGCGCTCCCGCTTACAGAAGCGCTCTTTAAAAATATCTGCAGAAAGATTACTATAAAGCTTTGAAAAATAGAGTATTAACTGCTATTTTTTTCTAATTGGTATTGAATATCCATAGGTTACTGCAATATCTGACAACTGTGATAAATTAACCGATATTCTATGATGCTCAAATAAAGTAAACGTGATTCCTGGAAAAAAGCTGATATCAAGACCGAGTTTGAAATTCTTATTGAAAATATAATCAAAGCCTAAAGACCATACAAACAAGGATATTTTTATGTCTTTTGGAGTAAAGAAGAAGAAGCCTGCTGTTCCATGTATATCAAAGTGTTTTGATAAGGGAAAGCTTGCTGTTCCTGTGAATCCCAGTCCAAAGGTATACTCTGTATTACCGGTATATATTGCTCCGGCTGAAGGTGAAATATAAATATCGCGCCTTTCGTCAGCAAAGCATAGTGCTGTAAGCATAAAAGCAATTATCAAGAAAATTTTTTTCATGTACGAGCCCTTTATAATACGTATTTGAAGATTCTTGGATACATTATACATCAACGATTAGTATAATAACTGCGATTGCTGCTACAAGAAATAGTGCTGCTCCGCCTATTAGTAAAGCCATATGTGCCTCCTCATAATTAGACACTTCTTCTCGCTTTTTTTTCCCTTGGCAGGCAATTTTTGTTAAACAGCTTTAAAATGTAATAGATTACAGTCTGTCTAAAAGATTGAGGTAAAACTCAACTGCATTGTACAGGTTCACTCTTTTAATTCTCTCATTTTTCCCGTGAATCATCGCCCTGTCCTCTTTGGTCATTACCAATGGTGAAAAACGGTACACCCTGTCTGAAATTTTTCCGTAATGCCGTGAATCGGTGCATGCGGTCATGAGGTAGGGGCTTGTAAAAACATCGGGCCACTGCTGTGTAATGACGTCTGTAAGCATTTTCCATTGCGGGCACTTTGTCGAAGATACGCGTGAAGGATTATCGCCTGTCAATACTGATACCTGTACATGTTTTGTGCTGTCCTTTGTTTTTCTCTGCAGATACTTTTCAACTTTACTGAAGCATTTTTCAAGATGCTGTACCGCCCCCTCAATCGTGTCTTTACCAAGAAGCCTGATATTAACTCCCAGAGATGCCAAAGGAGGGACTACATTGAACGCCTGCGATGCTTCAAGTTTTGTCACAGCGCAGGTGGTATGCATCATTGCATTAAACTCGTTTCCAAAAAGAGGGCTTAACAGTTTTAATAAGGGGGAGAAAAAAAGGGAATGTGAAAAAAGGAATTTGTACGGCTGGGCGCAGTATGGCGATGCACAGCTGAACATCTGCATAACAGGCGCTGTAAACTGAGCTTTGAAAGTATTCTTTTCTATGCTGCATGCTCCTTGTGCTATAAGACCTGCAGTTGTGTGTGCCGGCGGGGAAGAAGCATGTCCCCCGGAGAGGCTTATACTGCACGACACGCTTATGCTTCCTTTTTCTGCGATGCCGATCATTGCACAGCTTTTGTTCTGACCGGGAACGGCGTTATCTACAATTGCACCGCCTTCATCGAGAACAAATAAAATATCAGTTTCATTTTTTTTGAGGTATTCGACTATTTGCGGACAGCTCGCGCCGTCAATTTCCTCTTCTCCTGAAAATGCAAGGTATAAATCATCTTGAGGCTGCCAGCCTGCATCGCATTTTTCCTCAGCCGCCCTGAGCACTGCGCAGAGAGTTCCCTTTGTGTCTATTGCGCCTCTTCCCCAAATAAATTCGCTGTCAATTTTCCCGCTGAAAGGATCTTCGGTCCACTGTTCACCGGAGGCGGGAACAACATCGTAGTGGGCCATGAGGACGCTTGCCTTCTGTCTTTCAGGTTTTTTCTCAGGATTTGAAGTTCCGGGAATATAGAAAACGAGGCCGTTTCTTCCAATATGCATGGGCGGAAACTTTCGGTAAAGCACAGGATACCGTTTCTTAAGCAGTACGTGAAATTTTTCAAATTCTGCTTTGTCTTCCTTTTCATAGTCTCTATTTGAAATTGTTCTGCACTGGATAATGTGCGATAAATCATCTTCAATTTTTATCTTCAGTTCCGTGTTTATCATGTAAGCAGCCCTCTTTTATACATGAGCCGGGAGGAACCCAGCGCAATAAGAATTGCAGCCGGAACAAGAATTCCGACAGATGATGAGAGAGAAGGGACAGCGATGAAGAGGCCTATCATGCATACAACCGGAACAACTGCTATTTTCCAATTTTTGCTTATGTATACAACTCCGAGTCCTCCGAAAAGCGAGGGCATAATATTGTCAAAAGCGGGCTTAAGGGAAGGGTGATTAAGAAGCGGACTAAGTTTTGCAAAAAGAAGTACCCCTAAAGAGATTATCAGTGTGGTAATAATTGAAGCTGTTGCTATGGCGATTGTCGAAACAATTTCTGCTTCCTCTGTTTCAGCCTTATATCCTGCACTTTCCATAGCATTGAGCGCGGCGGGTACTTTGAGTCCGGTTACATTTCCGGTAACAAATGACAAATATGTTCCTGCCGTTCCGAGCATCGGTGTAAAGGTAATAATTTCAATGATACCGACTGTCCAGAAAATAGGAGCTACTCCAAGGAGGCCTTTAAATACCGGGAAAAAGCCCGGCCATGCGTTGTACTTGATGCAGACGGCAGCCGGTACAAAGAGAATTACGCAGACGGCGCTCCAGACCCAAATACTGCCTCTCTTGTGTGTTAATGCCGTATATTCGGTAAAATTCATATAAACCTTCCTTTATTTCGAAAAAAGCGGTTCCGCTAAAACAGAAAAAGCCATTGACAGGAGCATTGAAAAGGGAAGCGCATAGTTTTCAAGCCACTTCCATCCTGCTTTTTTAACAAGAAGTCCGCAGATAATCATGATCAGTGCGGAGACTGCCAGAACGGCTACGGGAAAAAGCCCTATGATGCCTTCTGTTACGCGGGAAAATACCATGCCCGAAAAAGCCGATATCATTCCCATAAAAAGACTCGTCATAAAAATAGTTCCCCACGCGGAGTCTTTTGATTTTATGGAAAGTATTCCTTTTTGAATTCTTTTAATGAGAATTGGTGTAAAGACTATGCTCGGTAAAATACCAAGGGTCATTACCCAAACAATAGCTGCATAGTTTTTAGGGTCAGTGATAGTTTCGGATAATGAAATACCAAGCGCCTGGGCAGTAGATGTTGCAGCAGGAAGCTCGTATGTTATTGCACCTATTACGCTTAAACGAATCCAAGGGAGAGGAAGTCCCAGGAATTTTGCAAGCGTTACAACTCCAAGCAGTATAGAAACTGCAGGAGCTATGGTGAAAAGGGCAGTAGAGCCGATTGTTCTAAAAACGATTGATGTATCCATTCCTATTGCTTTAGCTCTTCGGGCAGCCTGTATGAGAAAATAGACAGACTGTGACAGTATAAATACAATGACAATAGCGGCAAGCGCGTACATGAACGGGCTGCCGGGACTAAATGTGGTGTTATTCATAAATAGGAGTATAGCATAAAATAAGAATGCCGGGCTGAAAATTTATGAGTTAAGAATAAGACTAAATATTGTGGAAAAAACTGAACAGATTCCCATTACACCGAGGGTGATGAAAATCGTGTGTTTTTTTTGCGTCAGTGTTTTTCTTTTCAACAGCAGGAGAACAAAGCCCTTACTATACAGTATTGCAGATAATACTATGATCCAGAATCCGGTCCCGAGACCGCTGCTTGTTACCACAAACCAGCCGTTTTTCTTATAGTCAAGGAAAAAGTAATTTGTCGGAAGAGAGCCAAGTTTTTCATAACATATAAATGCGAAAATTGTATAAAGAAAAGGCATTATAAGCACTGTCCACAGGTTTTTGGTTCCAGTATACGTATTGTCATCAAACAGAAGATAATCCGCAGCCGCAACAATCGGGGTAACGGTATGAAGAAAGAGATTTGTCGGAGACAATATATATGAAGGCGATAAGAGAGGCGCAAGAAGGACTGCAAATACAGCCCAAGTCAGCAAAATAGATGAAGTGAACATAAATTTCAGAGTATGAAGTATCTGAAGTTTCTGCTCCTTGCCTGCAAGTTCCAAAATGAGGAAAACTATGCAGATTAATGAAATCCATATATTGCTTTGGGTTGTAAAAGCCGTGAATGTGGAACTCAAAAAATCGCCTGAAAATATAGATCCATGCAGCACTATTCCAAGTATACAGGAGGTGCAGAGCAGCAGTTTAAGAACAGCCGAAGGCAGTTTATTTTTAATGTGCGGGTTCATAAATCTCCAACTTCTTCAATATCTATAATAAGTCTACGCTAATATCGTGTTTATTGCAAGAAAATTCTATGAAATTCCGAAAATATAACGTATAGTGTAGCAATAGAGGAGATTCAAGTATGAAGAAAAAGCTGATTATTGTAGTATGGTTTTGTATACCGCTGATTCCTTCTTTTTTTTATGTTGGAAGCGCTGGTTTTCCCTTCGATGTATACGGGGCTTCCATTGTACTGGGAGTGTATTCTTTTTCTCTGCTTGCAGGGCAGCTTTATTTAATTACCCGTCCACGGTGGATGCAGAAAATACTATCAGTTAAAGAAATCATACGGCTTCATTCAGCAGTTCCTGTTCTAGTGTGTATGCTTGCACTCATACACCGGTTTTTAAAGGAACGTTCAGGTTTTTCTCTTGAAACGCCGCAGGCTGTCCTTGGCCTTTGTGCATGGTTCTTCCTTCTAGTAATTATTATTATTGCACTGCTGCTGCTGGCTGATACGTTTATATCCCGAAATAAGGCTGTTAAGAGTATTAGAAACACGTTGTATTCAGCTTTTAAGCTTTCTTATACTAAAGTAAGAACTGTGCACAATATGACTGTGCTTTTAACGCTTATTCTTTGTGTTCATGCTGCCCTGTCTTCGCTTTCCCGTCTCTCATTTAATGCAGCCGGTTTAATTCTTCTTTGTGCATGGGTTCTTTTCTGTTTTATTTCCTATTGTATATATAGAAAACGCGGAAGGAAGTAAGGTTTTTTTAATTATAGTTTGGAGGTTTATATGAAAAAAGCAGTGTTTTGCATAGTACTGTTTTCTACGGTACTGTATCTGTCTGCACAGGTATTACCTCAGGCTCAGGAGGTACCTTCTGCTGACGGAATAGTTGAAAAAGGTGAATACCCTTTTATTAAGACGGCAGGAAAAGCTGATATCGGAATTGCGCTTTCATCTGATTCCTCAGTATTGTATATGTTTATAAGCGTACCGACAGAGGGCTGGGTTGCCCTGGGATTAGGCTCTTTAAAAATGGACGGTTCATTTATGGTATTTGCCTTTGACAATGAGGGCAAAATATCTATTACCGAGGAGACCGGTAAAGGAAAACTGCACAGTATTAATAAGACTTCAATTCTACAGACTTCTGCGGTTAAAGAAAAAGACGGTATAACAGTACTTGAGTTTTCTGTAAAAAGCGCGGATTTTGTAAAGAATGGAAAACTTGATTTTATTGCAGCATATGGGAACAGGGATTCCCGTACTTCCATTCATACATGGAAATCACCGGTTTCTGTGCAGATACAGTAAGAAATTTCTATTGCTCAATAAAGAGGAATATAGTACCATACTATGTAATTCCACTTGTATATTTGTTTGTCTGGAGGATTATAAGGATGGAAAGGCTGGTTGGTACTGTTTCCCGCGGTATTCGCGCGCCTATAATTAGAAACGGCGATGATATTATTACTATTGTTGCAGAAAGCGTCATTGCTGCGGCAAAAAGCGAAGGCTTTGAGCTTCGCAACAGGGATGTTATTTCTATTACTGAAGCTGTTGTGGCCCGTGCACAGGGTAATTACGCATCTATAGATGCTATTGCTAAAGATGTCAGGACAAAATTCGCTTCTGATGAAATCGGCGTTATTTTTCCCATCCTGAGCCGGAACCGTTTTGCTGTTTGTCTGAGAGGCATAGCGAAGGGCGTCAAAAAAATAGTTTTAATGCTCAGTTATCCTTCAGATGAAGTCGGCAATCAGCTTGTCGACTTTGACCTTCTTGATCAAAAAGGCGTGAATCCCTGGACCGATGTCCTCACAGAAAAAAAATACAGGCAATTGTTCGGCTTTATTAAACATAAATTTACCGGTGTCGATTACATTGAATATTATAAAGAATTAATCAGAGGAGAAGGCTGCGAGGTGGAAATACTTCTGGGCAACGACTGCAGAGAAATTCTCCTCTATACAAAAAATGTTTTATGCTGCGATATTCATACCAGAAAACGAACCCAGCGGTTATTGAAGGCTGCCGGTGCACAGAAAGTGTACAGTTTAGATTCCATATTGAGTGCGAGTGTTGACGGAAGCGGTTTTAATGAACAGTACGGTCTTCTTGGAAGCAATAAAGCCACGGAAGATACCGTAAAGCTTTTTCCCAGAGATTGTAAACCTATTGTAGACGGCATACAGAAGATAATTCATGAAAAAACAGGAAAAGATGTCGAAGTAATGATTTACGGAGACGGAGCCTTTAAAGATCCTGTCGGCGGAATTTGGGAACTCGCCGATCCTGTTGTTTCACCAGCCTATACAGACGGTCTTGAAGGTCAGCCCCATGAAGTAAAACTAAAGTACCTTGCAGACAATGAATTTGCTGCTCTTTCAGGAGCAGCTTTAAAAGAAGCAGTGTCTAAATATATCAGGGAGAAGGATCAAAGTTCCGCTTTTACTATGGTCACGCAGGGAACTACTCCCCGCAGACTTACCGACCTCATAGGCTCCTTGAGCGACTTGACATCGGGAAGCGGCGACAAGGGAACTCCAATCGTTCTCATTCAAGGTTATTTCGATAATTACACTGATTAAGAAGTACCGGTTTCATTCTGATTATCTTTTTCCTCTTCAAGAAGTTCAGGGGGGAAGCCTTCATCATCCCCAGCAGCTTCAAGTTCCTGTTCTTCCTGAACAGGTGCGGCTTCCCCGGTCTGGACTGTGTCTGCATCTTTTTTAGCAGTGTCCTTGGGCATATTTTTTAATGCCTCATTGCAGTCCTGCTCTATAAAAATCTGAAGGGCGCTTTGAATATAGGCCCGGATTTTGTTTTTCTGATGATTTTCCAGGGTAGGCGGAAAAAGAATAATATAGAGGTTTCTGTCTCCCATTTCCCTCATTCCTATAACAATAAGATTTGTTCTTAACAGACTCGCCCTCAATTTAAGCTGGACATCTTCAATGAGCGTGTTTTTTGGTATGTTCGGATCAGGATTAAGTATGCATGAAAAACCGACAACACTTATGTCAAGAATTTTTCCGGTTATTACAAGTCTGCTGTGTGTAAAGTTTAAACTTGTCAGTGTATCTGATGAGCAGTCCGCTCTGACATATTTTCTTCTTCCTTTTGCCTCATTTGCTTTTAATGTTGCAAGGAGAATTTTAATACTTTCATCTCTTCCAAGTTTTAATTTTATGTATCCGCATTGAATACCTATATCCATAAGGTATTTTTTTTGCAGATGTTCATTATTGTTGTATGAAACAATCCCCAATCCGACACCGGCGTATTTTGGGTCTTTCATAATTTTTCGTATCCATAATTCCCATTCGCTTTCCGACATTCCGGTGTCAATATTCACGAAACATATTGAATTCGGGTATTTTTCTAAAACAATTTCTGCCCTTTTAATATCTTTGAGCATATATGTTTCGTATTCATTATCGATGAGGCGGGTAATAAGTTCTTCCCGTACTACGCTTGGAGGGTAAACAAAAAAAACTTTCCGCCCTAAATCCTGCGAAAGACCTTTTCTTTCTATGTCGTCTGTGTTCAAAATATCACCTTAGAAGATGTTGCTCTCTAACCTATTATCTTTCAGTTTTATAATTTCATCAAGTAAAATCGGAAAAAAATAAAGATTGAAAATTACTTGATATACTTGAGCAGTTTGGAGTATAATACGAGTCAGACAAAGAGATGTGCTGCTTTTTAGAAGAGCAATAAGGCGCAGCTCAGGTGTCATCCCGCTATTCCAGATATATAGGATTATATCGCTACAACGGAATCCTAACCTGAATACACCCTACGAAAACTTCCTAAAAAATGCATACTTTTGGACTTTAATGAAACTTGGAGGTGTAACATGAAAGACCAGGACAATGCAAAAAGTAAAAATCAGAGTAAAGGTCAAAAACCTGCAGAAGCATCAAAACCAGCTCCTGCCAACACTGATAAAAAAAATGTTTCTGTAAAGAAATAGTTTTTTTACACAGAGAATGAAATTCCTAAAAACAGAAACTGTAACAGGTTTCTGTTTTTTTATTTTAAAAATTTTTGAAAACAATGTAAAACATTGTATTAGTTATTGACACTTTCTGTTCATAGGTGTATTAGTAGTATAATACACTAATATGATGTAACAGTTAATGATACAATATGTTTAATATAGTATGGAGTATAAAGTGAAAAAATGTACAGCTGTCATTATTGCAGCGTTTGTGAGTGCGTTAACTTTTGCACAATCCCCGTCGTTAATAGAGTATGTTGAGTCGGTGAAGAAAAATAATCCGGATTATAAGAATGCCGTTCTGCAGTCTCAAAAAGCCGATATTACGGCGCAGGCAAACCGGAAAGAGAAAGTTCTTTCCGGTTCGATCGGAGCACAGGGAGGAATACAGGGAACTTCTTCTGCAAACTCTGGTTTAACTCCTCTGGCAGGCACGTCGGTTACTGCAGAAATTCAGGCTCCTGCAGGCGCTAAAATCCAGGCAGGGGCAGATTATTCCCTTTCTCTTTCAGATGCGCTTAAATCCGATTCTATTGGTATTTCGGCAACGGCAAGCATCCCCGTGTTTGTAAACGGCAAGTTCATTGATGCATCACTTACCGAAGCGGCAGATTTTGTTGCTATTGAGGCTCCGTATGTATCTGCAAAAACAGCCGCAGAAAAGCAGAGACTCGCGGTGCTCGATGCGGTTATCCGGCTGGCGCTCGACACTGAATCGATGGAGCGAAAACTGGTGCTTGCTCAAAAAAGACTTGAACTTGCCGAAAAAGAGGCCCAGATTGCAAGAATTCAATGGGAATCGGGTAATACAGGATTTTCAGTATTCGATAAGACTCAGAAACTGTGCGATGAAGCAAAAATATCGGTACAGGAAATTCACAACGGTCTTACTGTGTACAAGGCAAAGCTCGCTTTCGCCTCCGGAAGAGAGAGTGCTGATGTCAGCGGTCTTACAGTTCCTCCGCCGCTTGACAGCGAAACTGTAAGACGTATATCCGGAATTTCTGCAGAGGTTTATCAAGCTGAACTTCAGGTTAAAATTGCCGGGATGAATATTATTGTTACCGGAGCCCAGTACGCTCCTGTGCTCTCTCTATCCGGCAGAGCAGGTTTCCCGGATACTTTCGCTAAAACAGAGGGGCTTACACAGTCTCCAACCTGGTCGGCAGCGCTGTCAATTTCAATTCCTTTTCCTACCGGAGTTGAAAAATTAAGAAAGGAAGCGGCAAGGCTTTCATATGAAGCCAGTGTTGAAGAGGAAATATCTGCGAAACAGAATGATGCGCAGCAGATACAGTCTATGTATGCAGAATATGAAATGGCCTGCGATAGAGAAAATCTCAGGGCTCAAATGCTTTCGCAGGCGCAGACCCGTTTAAAAGAGGCAGAGCGCGCCTATGAAACTGAAACAGCTACAGCACTGGATAAGGAAAGAGCAATGCTTTCAGTACTTGAAGCGGAATCGTCTTTGAAAGATGAAAGCATAACGAGGTTCAAATCATCATTATTACTATATACTTACTTTGGAATGGATCCTTCAGAATTACTTAGTATAAAATAAGCAGGAGTTTAAAATGAAAAAAGGGAAAAAGGGTATTATTATTGCGGGTATTATTGCCGCTGTTATTGGACTTGGTATACTTGCATTTGTACTTATAACAAAAAGAAACGGGTCATCGATTGTACCTGCCGTTCTGTCTTCTGCACAAAGGGGATCATTGGAAGAAAAAATATCAGCGTCGGGCAGTTTTCAATCGGAATCGTATTCCATTGTCTCGAGTAAAACAAACGGGATTGTGAAAGATATTTTTGTGAAACCGGGCGACCGTGTTAAAAAAGGCGATATTATTGCTCTCGTCGATGAGCAGGATGCACGGGAGGCCTTGAATTCCGCACAGATTGCATTGGAAGAGATAAGCCGCTCTTTATATCTCGAATTATCTGTGATGCGCTCGGAAATACAAAGAGCCTCTCTGGCTCTTGAGCAGGCTTCAAGAGCAGCAAGCTCTGCGGAAAAACTTCGTGAAGTGGACGGTGTTTCTGAGGAAGATTATAAAAAAATTACCGAACAGAAGAATACGGCAGAGCTTGCTCTGCGCAATGCGGAAGACCGTCTAAGGGTGGCACAGGGACTTAATTCTGAAGACAAACCGGTTCTTGATCCTCAAAAAGACGCTTCGTTTATTTCTGCAACACCCTCGTATAAACGCGCTCAAATTTCTGTCGAAGCAGCACAGCGGGCGCTTGAAGGCTGTGTCATAAAAACCGAAACCGACGGCATAGTAACACAGACAGGAGCCTCTGTCGGCGACCGGCTTACAATTCAGTCGGTTGTTGCGAAGATTGAAGATCTTACAACAATTATTGCTGAAGTATTTGTCGATGAAGTTGATATTGGTAAAATTAAGGAAGGTATGACTGCAGCTGTTACCTCCGATTCGCTGCTTGGGGTGGAAATTAAAGGAAAGGTTAGAAGAATCTGGCCGAGCATTATGAATGAAGGCGGGGGCAGGGTCTGCCGGGTGCAGGTTGCCCTTCTCGATGCCGAGTCGTTTTCTATCAGAACAGGCGCTTCATGTGTCGCCCGAATCGTTTCGGTGCTGAATTCAGACTGTCTCATAATTCCTGCTTCAGCCCTTATTCCAGGAGTTACTCCGTCTGCTGTCTGGCTCGCTGTTCCCGAAACAAAAGCCTCTTCTGCTGATTCCTCTGCTGAATCTTTAAATCCTTCTTCAGAACCTGCTAGTGAGGGCGGAGATACAAAGGAAGACGAAACTACAGAAGCACAGAAGATTCCGGATTCCGCAGTGTATGTACTCCAGAAAAGAGAAATCACTACGGGTAAGAGTACTGTGAGTTCTTTTGAAGTTTTATCGGGTCTTGAGGAACATGATCTTGTCGCATCTGATATGAGCATTATGCTCAGCGAAGGAATGAAGGTTTCCAGGGAGAACCTTGGAATATGATCCGTCTTGAAAAAATTGTAAAGCAGTATCTTCAGGGGAAAACTGAGGTTCATGCCTTACGGGGAATAGATTTAACTATATCTGAAGGGGAATTCCTTGCAATTATGGGTCCCTCGGGATCGGGTAAATCCACGCTTATGAATATTATCGGCGCTCTTGACCGTCCCACATCCGGCTCATATTTTCTCGATAATGAAAATGTTGCTTCTCTTTCAGATGACAATCTTGCCGACATACGCAATAGAAAAATCGGATTTGTATTTCAAACTTTTAACCTGCTTCCCAGAATGAGCGCTTTACGAAACGTTGAACTTCCTCTCATTTATGCAGGCATTAAACCGTCGGTGAGAAAAAAGATGGCGATGGAGGCTCTGGACAGAGTCAGTTTAACAGACCGGGCTGAACACAAGCCTAATGAAATGTCGGGAGGTCAGAGACAGCGTGTTGCTATTGCACGGGCTCTGGTCATAAATCCGAGAATCCTCTTCGCCGATGAACCAACGGGAAACCTCGATTCAAAAACAGGCGAAGATATAATGGCGCTTTTCCAAAAATTGAATAACGGCGGTTCAACTGTTGTAATGGTAACACACGAGTATGATGTTGCATTGCACGCATGCCGGATTGTTCATATCCGCGACGGCCTTATAAATTCTGATGAGGTGGTTTCTGCTGATAAAAGGATTATTATATGACAATAATGGAAGGCATTAATGAAGCTGCAGATTCCATTCGTCATAATAAACTGCGAACTTTTTTATCTCTTCTCGGAATGATAATCGGGACGGCTTCTGTTGTCGCAGTCATCGCAGCAGGAGCCATGATGAGCCGCGAGTTTATTGATCAGGCTGACAGTGTGGGAGCTAGACTTATTGTAGTATATAATAACTGGGAGCTTTCTGATTATATGGCGCGCCCGATTTATATGTCAAACAAAGATGTCGAAACACTGCGTGCCCAGGAAGCTTCTTCTCTTTTTGTAAGAACGAACTCCGAACGGTATAAAATAGTAAAAGGAACAGTAAATGAAGTTGGAAGAGTCTACGGAGTTGATCCCGATTACTGGAATATGTGGCCGAGGGAGCTGCTTTCCGGACGTACTCTAAATCAGGGTGATGAAGATAGTTTGGCGAAGGTCTGTGTATTGACCGAGGATTATGCCGTTAAATTTTTTCCTGAAGGCAACGCGCTCAATTCAACTTTAACGGTCGGAAGATTTGATTATACTGTTGTCGGTGTAGTAAAAGAACCTGAAAAAGAGGCTCTTTTGAGCGACGGGGCAAGCCGCAGTACGGTGTTTTTATCGTACTCGGTGCTTGAAAGAACGATTGACTGGACATGGTTCGGCTCTCCTAAGGTGTTTGAATTAATGGTGCGTGCACCTTCGGTAGATGCGGTAAGCGGTACCGCGCAAAGAATAGAAAACTATTTAAACAAAGTGTATGGAAAGGTTAATGACAAATGCAGATTTAAAATAGAGGTGATTGAAAGCGCCCTAAAAATGATACGCTCAATATTTTCGGCAGTCACAGGCGTTATTGCCTTTATTGCAGGCATCTCGCTTTTGGTCAGCGGTATAGGAATTATGAATGTTATGCTTATGGCTGTTACCGAACGTACGCGGGAAATTGGAATTCGAAAAGCAATCGGCGCACGTTCGAGCGATATCTTGAGCCAGTTTTTAATTGAATCTCTTTTTCTGTGTCTGACAGGGGGAATAATAGGCATTGTTCTGGGAATGGGAATAACGCAGATAGTCTCTATAGTTTCCAAATGGCAGTATGTTATGCCTCCTCAGGCAGTCATAATAGCGGTTCTGGTGAGTGCAAGTGTAGGATTATTTTTCGGTATAACACCTGCAAAAAGCGCTGCCGCGCTTGATCCTGTAACCGCTTTATCGAGGGAATAAAATGAATATTAAGTATATTGCAGCAGAAGCAGTAGATTCGCTTGCTTCAAACACGAGAAAAGCACTTCTTGCGGCACTCGGTCTTCTTGTAGGTGTTGCTTCTGTTGTCTGCGTTATTGCAGCGGGTCAGGGATTAAAAACTCTTATCGTGAAAGAGATGGGTTCTTTCGGCCGCCCTACCAGTTTAAATGTGTCTGTCAACTGGCGTTATTTGTGGGAAACAAATTATGAAGACATGCCCGAAGTTATAACCGATGAAGATATTGAGGGTATGAAATCGTTAGCCGGATTAGTTAGAGGCGTAAGCCCTTTGTCAGAATTTCAGTTTAACGCCAGGTATGGAAGCGTTTCAAATGTTACAAGGCTTATATGTGTCTCTGCCGATTATTTCCCTATGCAGAAACTGCATCTTGCAAAAGGCAGAATGTTTAATTTCGAGGACGATACACAAAAAAGAAGGACCGCAATACTTGGGGCAAATCTTGCAGAAAAGTTTTTCGGCAAGCCTTCCTCTTTTGATTATGAAGATCCTATAGGAAAAAGAGTTACTGTCGGAAATTTTGGAGAAGTTGAAGTCGTCGGTATTCTTGAAAAAGAGGAAACGAGTCTTTTTGCAGGTTTTTCAAATTACGACACTACAAATAACGGGACCTTATTTGTCCCTTACTCGACGGTAACAAGATTTGGAGGACAAAATACAGCGTATAATATTCTTGCAGAAGCAGAATCCGAAACAACAATAGAGAAGGCTGAAAAAGCTATTCTGGGAGTGCTTGCGCGGAATCACGGCTACTGGGGAGAAGGCGTTAATAAATTTAAAATAGAATCCGGAAAAAGCGCGCTGGAAGAAGTTTCCCTCATGACCGGACTTGTTACAACGTTTATAGCAGTAGTTGCAGGTTTATCTCTTGTCGTTGCCGGCATCGGTGTTATGAATGTTATGCTCATATCAGTAAAAGAGAGGACTCGGGAAATAGGAACCCGTAAAGCACTTGGTGCAAGAGGCTCCTGGATCGGGCAGCAGTTCCTGCTAGAATCACTTGCTGTTTGTCTTTCAGGAGGCCTGGGCGGGGTCGTTCTCGCGTATATTATTGCACAGATAGTTTCCAGGGTAAGCGAATGGCCCGCTCTTGTTCCTCCGGGAGCACTTCCGTTGTCCTTATTACTATCAATACTTGTATCTCTCGCGTTCGGCTTTTTACCGGCAAGAAGAGCTTCAAAACTTGATCCCTGCGAAGCGCTGCGGTATGAATAAAAAAGGAGAAAGAGGACAAGCTCTTTCTCCTTATACAATTACACTATAACAGGAAATAAGGTATTTTTACCTGGAACCAGATGGAACTGCAGCACTATTCGAAACAGGCTGTAAACTTGTTAAAGGAATATTGCGTACCTGAATATGTGTTGAGTAATTAGTATATTTTGAAGTAATAACAAGCACGGAATTTTCCAACGGGATTAATTTAAGACCGCTTTCCGATGTATATTCTGTAAGCTTTAACTTTTCTGCAAAAGGAGCTGTTGTATTATGACAGACAAGAACCGTTCCGGTGTTTGTATCCTCCAGGGTTAGGTAGTAATCGGTATAAAATAGTATATCTTCAATATAAACACCAAGGGTATCAGAGTATAAGAGCTTGCTTTTATTAGCTGCATCGCTTTCATCTATTTTGTAAATATTTCCATTGCCCGTTATGAAAGCCTGTTCAGTTTTATACTGTTTAATAAATGATAAAAAGCTTCCGTTTCTAACAAAACTGCTGGAGAACGTATGAGTTATACCGTCATCCGGAGTGGTATCGAAATCAAAAAAGTAAATCGAGTCTGAGGCATACGAGGTATCTATAAAAAATGACCTGTTAATAGCAGGGAAGTATATGCCCTCAGAAAGGGAACTATAGAGAGTGTCATTTACAAGGGCTGCGGTTGAAGTGGCTTTTGTGAACAAGAATACTGAAGATAATGAATCTACAAGAAGATAGTCACCAAAAGTGTGCAGAGCATCGATCGAACTTGGAAAGTTATAGAGCAGTTCACTTTTTTCTGTTACGGCATCAAATTTATACAGCTGCTTCCCGACGCCAAGATAAATTATATCTCCATCCTGTACTGAATCTGTGATGTCTGAAGTAAAAGTTGTCATTACTGTTGTCAGTTCTGTGGCAAGATCCCATTTTACTAAGCGTCGTGAATCTGATGCGGCGTCAAAGTACAGGTTTTTGTTAGCATAAAAAGCATTGCGGTATTCAAATTTAGAGCTTTCCTCTTTGAGTTTTTGCTGAGTTATGTCTTCTATGAAAAACTCTGATTTTACAGATGACGAGAACGTATCGGGTTCCAGAAAAAGGTATACAATGTCATCGGTAAAAGAGTATTCAGAGTCAACGGCGCTTATTGAACTGTAAGATCCATAATACGACGAATCAAATGAAATGACAGAATATGAGCTGCTGAAATACCCTGTACTGTAGCCTTCAGTATTCGTTAACCTGCATTTAAATGTTTTTCCCTTAACATTGTCAATTTCGTAAATATAAAAGGGTTCAATATTGTAGTCGATGGTGAAGGAGGTTCCCGCAGGTATCGGTTGAACATATTTCTTGCTGTAACCGTACACTTTAGTGTCCGAGTTGGTATAATAATCATAATAAAGCCAGTATTTCTCGGTTACGGTCTTATCTGTAATACTGTTAATATCGTGTCTGCTTATAAATAGTTTGGCATTTGTGACCTCGCTGGAGAGTATAAATTCAATGCGGATATCGTTCTCTTTCACCGATACTGTCTGGTTTATCTCACTGTCAGCAGTAACAGTACCCATGTCAAATTCTCCGGTTACTTCATATTCTCCGCGGTTTACCCTATAGAGTACTGCCTTCAGCTTATATGAAGGTTCATTCTCGGGGAAACATGAAAGGCTGCACGTATACGTTTCCGGTTCTTTTTCAGCAGAACCAAACAGATCTGAACAGGAAGTTAAAAGAAAACTTACGAACATAATTAACAGGATACTAATAATTAATAGTGTCTTGTTTAAGCAATTTTTACTGAATAGCACGCTATGCCTCCACAATACTAATAAAGTTCATTATATCATATGAGCATTAATAAATCCACTTCATTATTGTAAACGAACACAGGCATACAGGTTTGTCCCATGAGAGCATTATCAGAATAGGCTATTGTATGCTATTTCTTTTCATATGGATGAGAATCGTTATTACGGGTTAAATAAAGAATTTTATACCTTGATGAAAAGTCGTAGTCATAGACCCAGGGGTAAGACCCATCTTCGAACTTAATATTCAGGGTGAGCTCTTTTGTTTTCTCATCATACGTATAGGTAAAGGAGTAGAGTTCATCATATGCTAGTTGTTCCTCATCGAGTTTAGTTCCTGCATATGCTTTGTAAGTATACGTACCTGTCATATTTTCTTCAAACGTATAGGTTCTAACATAGTAGAAATCCCTCCCTCCCTCCGGCTGTACATATACTGTTTCCCATGTTCCTACAAAGTGGTTTTGTACAAACATATCGCACGAAAATAATGCAGTTATCATGAGACCGACAGCAAGTTTATAAAGATTTTTCTTTACCATAACCCCGCTCCTTATGAATAATACCCTTACAAGGGTAAAGTATAAAACATCTTTTTTGCAAACGCAATTCGTTTTTCTATCATGTCCTGAGTAATCGGGCTTGTAAAATTAAGTTCGACTCCGTGAATGGTTCTCTTGGTGTTATTAAGTTCTGACATGACTCCGGCTTTTAGGAGTCTTTCGTGATACTCAATTCCCTCATCGCGCAGGCAGTCGAACTCATTTACCTCAACAAAAGCAGGCGGCAGATCTTTGAGGTTTTCTGTTTCTGCAGGAGATGCATAGATTAGGTCTTCCGGTCTAGTATTCCTCTTGTAGAGTTTCCACATCTTTGCGTTTAATACTGCATTCCATACGGGAGTATCCGGAAACATATTCATAGATTCCGTTTTCATACGGGCGTCCAGTGCGGGGCACACAAGAATTTGAAATAAAAGCTTAATACCCTTGTCTCTTGCCATTTGCGCCAGAGCCGCTGCAAGGTTTCCCCCCGCACTGTCCCCGCATACGCCGATTCTATCAACATCTATCTGTAGATTCTCCGCATTTTCTCTTACCCATGAGAGAGCAGCGTAGCAGTCTTCAATTGCGGCAGGGCAGGCATATTTCGGGGCAAGGCGGTAATTGACCGACACAACTTTACACGGTATTTGTTTAGCAAACATTGCAGCAATTGTTTTATGGTAGCCGATTGCATTAAAAACAAAGCCTCCGCCGTGAATAAAAATAAGGCAGGGAAGCTTTCCCGTCTCGTTTTTTGCTGATAAGAGATCGACCGATATTCTTTGTCCGTCAAAACTTTGTATCCTGCGTCTTTCCCATACAATGTCTTCACCGGTTTTTTCAACAATGTATGAAAGTTTTGTTACCGGCTGCGAGGCAAGAAGGAATAAGGGATTCAGTGAAAGTTTCATAGAAACATGTTTAAAATCTTCGTGTACAGGATATTTTGTCATAGGTGCCGCCTTCATATATAATTTTACTTTACAAGCAGTATAAAGTATAATACCAGTTATGAAATCTATCTACACAAAACAAATTATAATAGCCTCCCTGCTGTTGTTCTGCACCGCTTTTATGCTTATTCAGTTTTCACCCATTGGGCTGAGGGGATTACTCGCACTAACGGGAGGTGCTTCAATTCTTGACATGCAGTTTCCCTGGTACTCGCCCGGTAAGGCTTATGAGGTGCTGGAAGCTCTGGGATCTGAAGGAAGAGCGTTCAATCTTACGAGAATTCTCCCGCTCGATATTCTGTTTCCTTTCTCATACAGTCTGCTTTTCTGCGCTCTGACAGGTTTTCTTTATAAGACAAACGGTTTTAAAAAGAAAACGTATATTGTATTAAGCTTAAGCGGCCCATGTGCCGGTCTTTTTGATCTTATGGAGAATACATGTGTGTTTATTATGCTGAAGAAATATCCTTTTGTACTGCATAAAGCGGCCTTTGCATCAAATATTTTTACACAGGTGAAGTTTATGTTTTTCGGCGGTTCGTTCATACTGATTGTAATCGGTGTCTGTATGTTTTTAAACAGACGGAGACAAAGCAGCGGAAAGAGATAATTTTTTTACACTCATTTAACTTGATGTATTAAAAAACCTGGTGTAGACTGAATATGAAATGGCAAAAAAAAGGGCGAAAATATTTTTACTGGATACCAATGTAATTCTGCATGACTATACGTGTCTATATCAGTTTGAAGACAATGACATTGTGCTTCCTATTACCGTGCTTGAAGAACTTGATAAATTTAAAAAAGGAAACGATATAATAAATTTTCATGCCAGGGAGTTTACAAGGGAACTGGATATTCTTTCCGGTGCTTCAATCTTTACAGGCGGCGTTCCGCTTGGATCAAAAAAAGGGAAACTGTTTATTGAAACAGGAAAGCCGTTTTCAAAAGAGCTTTCTGCGTCTTTTCCGGAACCAACAGCTGATCACCGGATTCTTGCAATCGCGCAATTTATTACCGCAAAAAATCCTGAACGTAAAGTAATACTAATTTCAAAAGATATTAATCTGAGGATGAAGGCGAAGTCTTTGGGGCTTTGCGCAGAAGATTATGAGTCAGATAAAATTCATGATGTGTCGAACATTGACCGTACTATTGAGGTGTTTGAAAATTTGAATTCCAAACTGATAGCGGCCTTGTATGATAATCCGGACGGAGTGCCGGTGCAAAAATTTAAATTTAAAAAGACGCCCGCGGTAAATCAATATCTTATTTTAAAAAATGGAACAAAAAGTGCGCTCGGATACTATGTCAAAGGCACTGGAAACATTATAAGGGTTGAAAAATTAAAATGCTACGGTATTGAACCGCGTAATGCGGAACAGGCATTTGCTCTTGATGCGCTTATGAGAAGCGAGATTCAGCTGGCGGCGCTTTCAGGAAAAGCCGGTACGGGAAAAACACTTCTCGCACTTGCCGCCGCGCTTGCTCAGGAATCATCGTTTGATTATATAATGCTTGCGCGCCCGATTGTCCCGCTTGCCAACAGAGACATTGGATTCCTTCCCGGTGATATTGATGAAAAAATCGGACCGTACATGCAGCCCCTGTTTGATAACCTTTCAGTTATAAAGCATAAGTTCAAGGCTTCCAGCAAAGAAGCTGTTCATATTGACGATCTTCAGAAAAAAGGAAAGCTCATAATAACGCCCCTTGCGTACATCCGGGGACGCAGTTTATCAAATGTTTTTTTCATTATCGACGAAGCGCAGAACCTTACACCCCATGAGGTAAAAACAATTATTACCCGTGCGGGCGAAGGTACCAAGATGATTTTTACCGGCGATATTCAGCAGATAGATTCCCCGTATCTTGATTCGTGTTCAAACGGATTGAGTTATCTTATTGATAAGATGAAGGGTCAGGAAATATTCTCTCACGTGCATATGGTAAAAAGCGAGCGGAGTTATCTTGCAGAACTTGCAAGTGATCTATTGTAAAATTCCTTATTCCAATATTTCATCTCATCTCCGGGAGCGCAGCCTTCATGGTTCAGATTTCCGAGAAAGCTGACAAACGCGGATGCTTTTTCCCCGGCAGTGCTGCTGTCACCTGTATCCCACTCAATATCATCGATCATCTTCTCCGCCTCGAGTGCAGTTTCAAGAGCCTGCTGCGTAAGATCCCCGGTACTTTCATATTGTACAGTACCTGTTGACGGCATAAGCCATTGTACGTGCTCTGAATTACGGTAGTCTCTTTGTTCGAATTCTCTGTTAATTACCGGCTGAATCATCGAACGGGGAAGTGAATTATGTAACCCCAATACATCAAATATACAGCGCTTTATACCCAGAGGATCCCAAATACATTGGAGTACTGTTCTCATGTCATAAAAAGAATCTTCATACATACCGGAAACATAACGTTCAGGAAAGGCCTTTAGAAACAGGACATCAGCAGATGAGAGCCAGATTTTTTCTGAATTGAGCATGATACGCGGATTTTGAGAGTAGGGTTCACCCTGTTTCTGCGGAACTGGGCCAAGGGTTGCAAGAGAGGCTTCAAAACAGGCATGGCGTATTCTTGAGGGAGGATCAATAGTATTTTTGGTTGAAAATCCTGCGTTCCAGTATACCCAGGGGTGTATTTTTCTGTCGAGAAGATAGTGATACACGAACCCTTTAAGAAAACGGAAGGCAAGGGGGCGTAAAGAAACATGGGTAATATCGAGGGCAGCCTGTACCATGGGGCCGAAGACTGCAGAAGGTTCTGCTTCATGGAGCCATTGTGCAAAGTCATGAACACGGCTGCAGTTAATTCCCTTTTGCCACGGAACTTGTCCGAAAAAGAAGAAGGGATCAGGGCCGTGGGTTCCAAGCGTTTCAGGGCCGGAAAAACCCGGTTTTTGACCCAGAATTTTCAGGCAGAACTGCCAGTGATCAGGTGCGGCCGGCATCGGTGTCCCCCTTTCGATAAGACCATACTTTTACATTGAATATCATAGACAACAGTATACACCAGTTTGCATCTGCATGTGTCAAGTTTCTCCAAATAAGTAATAAATTATGCTGGAAACCGTATTATACCTCGATTTAAATTTTATTTTAAATCGATTTAACAATGATTTTGTATCTTTTTGCCATGACATATCAAACACATGCATATTTTGGGCAAGTATTGTTTTCATGCATCTCTGAAGTATGGAATGCGGATATTAGTGAAAAACAACTTATTATCGGTTCCGTTAAACCGGACCGGTCATCGCTGTTTCTAAGTCATCCTCATTTTTGGAATTACTCAAAAAACTTTGTGTATAAGAGGATAAAGAAGCTTTCACATAAAAAAATTGTGAGCGGAAAAAAGAATAAAAAATTCAGTATGGAGCTCGGTATTGTTCTCCACTATATAGCAGATTTTTTTACAGCAGTTCACAATATAAGTCCCAACAAGGTTCTGGAGCATATGGCCTATGAAGAGAAGCTTCATAAGGCCTTTCTGGAACAGATTACTGTTGAGAAGGTTAAGCAGTATGCGCGCTCCGCGCTTTTGCTTAATCCGGAAAGAAAACTTGAAAACTGCATTGCAGAACTAAGAATACGTCATGCCGTATATAAACCCTCGCGGGATAATCCGGATAATGACATTCGTGAAATTCTAAATGCCAGTTTCTTAGTTCTCTCTTTTGTGTTAGGTGCTGTACTTGAAGAAAAAGAAATGAAAAAAAAAGCTGTTTAAAAAAGTGTAAAAACATACTGCACAGAGAATGTGTGAATGCTCTCTGTGCAGTATAGGGATGTCATTTGGTAAAGACGGGTCGAACGGATAAGCCTTCTTCGGGATTTACCAGAATTGAGCTTTCGCTGCTTTCAATAGAGCCAGTCCATTTTGAAAATTTATAGCCTTCATCGGGCACCGCTTTTAAACTGATATTCCGGCCGGGATAGTAATTACCTGTCAGGGTCTCATTCGTGAGCGTCACAGTATTAAGAATTACCTTCCCTCCCTTGCCTGATGAAACTTGTATTGAAACCGGTTTATCAAGATTAAAGAATGCTTCCATCTGCCTGGAATAATATGCAGGTCTTTCACTAAAGAATGTCTTTATGGTGCCGCTGTTTTGAAGCCATTGTTTTTCAGCGCCGCCTGCAGCCCAAATCCATCTGTCCCAGTGATTCTGCATACCGGGCTTATATAACTCTATCATATCATCTACCGCAGCATTAATTTCCTCAGTTTTAAAAACAGTATTCATAAGATCGCAGGAGGCGTTAATGAGAAGTCTCTGGTATTCAGGGTTTTTAAGACAAATTCGGATCAGCTCTGTAGACCATGGCGGATTGGGCCAATCCGGACCGTTTGCCTGGTTAATGATATTGAACATGTTTAAAGTAAAGTGGGTCATTTCATAAATACTCGAGGAAAATTCGGTATCATATAAAAGCCAGCGCACCGGCGAGCTCTCAGTTTTCCAGAAACGAATATTATTTCCCGGCCAGTCTTTATTTGCAATATAAATCTGGATAGCAGTATACAGCGCGTGATTTTGAAAGTCGATCCGGTTTTTAAATTGATCTAACGCATCGGCTTTTGTAAAATCAGTGCTGCGCGCCTCACTCAGCAGGGTTCTATACCAAGTAAAATCCTCTTCGCTTCCTATACGCAGATCTCCCCCGTATTCATAGACGGTGCTTTGATCGAGAGGAATTCCGTAATGATTATAGAAGTAGCTTTCATCGTATGCTTCTCTCATGTTTAATATGCCCCAGTATTCACCGTTTAAGTAAATCACTGACGGGCGTGAAGCCTGTGTTTCAACCGGCAGGGAGGAAACCTGAGATTGAAGGAGGGAGTCGCGGTAAAGCGTATAATTATAATCATTCCCCCCGTTTCGGAAAATAACTGAACGGAAAAAATTGACCGGTCTTGAACTACCGTCTTTTGCTGAGAGACCGGGGAAGAGGCTGTATGTTAGTCCCGTCTGCGCATCGCCTTTTTTATAAAAAAAGATCTGGAACGGTTTTTGAGGGCTTGCCCTTGACCATCCGCCTACAATTTTAAAAACCGAAGGGATTGAGAAACTGCCGTTATCGTCGACAAATTCTATATGCGAGTTTTTACGCCAGGCTCCTCCTCTCTGATTATAATTTGCAGGAGAATCTCCCTGGTATTTAGCATAAGCATTCTTTTTACGCCATTCTTTATACACGTCGCCGAGAACATACACACCCCCGGATTCATCCGTCAAATCTTCCGGATCTACAGTTATAAACACTGACGGGAACGCCTGATCTTTTTGAATATCGGAAAAGAAAACAGTCTGTGTAAAAACTTCTGAAGGTTTATACCCTTTTACATAAGCTTTTGCCCGAATAACAAGACCCCTTTCCCATGTAATATCTGGAGGATAGTAGTTCTCGGTAATTTCCTTAACCTCTGTCAGGCTTTCTGCCGGATAAAGGTTTTTAGAAAGGATCATGCTCTCTCTGTACACAGGAGAAGACAAATCCGGTTCGCTCCCGTCGAGCGTGTAGTGAATTACGCTTTCTTGAGTTTCACAGGAGAGCGTAAGAGGCGTTCCTTCTTCACACCAGTATGATAGTAAGCTTGATTGTACAGGGTTTACCTGTTCTGTATAGATAAATTCATCGGTATTTGCTTTTCCCGGTGTCGGTTCGGAAAGCACAACGAATGTTTCCGGCGAAGAAAAGGGTCTTCCATACGAAGCATTTTCTTCAAGTTCAGGTATAGAGAGCGACTCAACAATTGAGCCGGAATCATTGGTCAGGAGTATTTTTTCCCCGGCCGATTTTAATTTGAAAGAGGTGTGAAGTTCTCTTTCGGTTGGAGACCCTTTCCCTGAACAGCGTATGATCAGGTACGAACCCGGGTCTATAATTGTTCTGGGGAAAATAAATTTAAACGGATTTTTGTCGCTGTCGCTTAAGCCCCAGCCGGTAATATCAACAGGTTCAATGCCTGTATTTTTAATTTCAATCCAGTCCGATGTTTCATCATTTTTATCGTAATACAGCTGATAGTTCGATGTCATAACCTCATTGATTACGACAGACACAGGCTGTTCGTTTTTTTGAAACGCGGTACAGGAAGAAAACAAGAGAACTATAGAAAATAGTAATGCGCAATAGTTTATTTTCATAACTGCTACAGGGTTACATCACCTTCAGCACTTAAAAGAGAGACCGAATGAACTCCCGGGAGCTCTGTTATTTTTGAGACGAAAAAAGTTTTATCACTCTTCTTCAGAGTAACTTCAAGGGAAACTTCAATTCTTTCCTTTGATACAATTTTACTTCTGAGTTTTGTCTTTAATACGGCTTCTTTAACCATTATCATAATATCGTGTTCAGCGCTTTCATTGAGACAGCTGAAAACCAGGAGGTAGGGCTGGTCAAAAAGCACTTCTTTTGCGGTAATGAGAAGAAATACCGTTACCACTATAAACAGCAGGGCGGCTATGAAAAATAAACCGGCTCCGGCTGAGATTCCGAGTCCAACCGCCCAGAACATATAGGTAATATCCATAGCGTCTTTTACCGCAGTTCTGAATCGTATAATTGAGAGCGCACCGACCATACCGAGCGACAGTATGACGTTCGATGAAATAGTCATGATTATGAAACCGGTAATGAGAACAGCAAGGCTTAAAGATGTTCCGAACGTTTTAGAATACATCACGCCTCTGTATGTCTTTTTATAGATAATCCTTATAAGGACTGCAAAGACAACAAGAAGGATGATAGAAATAATCATGAGTTTGGGATCAGCAGTAACTCCGCCTGCCTGTGACAAAAAACTTGACTTAAAGATGTCGTTAAATGTAAGCATTATGAAACTCCTTTTATATTACATGCGGGTTACCGCTTTTAAACAAATACAATATTTTGAAACAGATGTTTGGGGCCGGGAAGACAGCGCTAAAAGCGATTTTAAGTAATCCGGAAAAAAGCCGTCATACTTAACTTCGAGAACACAAAAACCGTTCGGCAGTACCGGAACACAGAGCGATTCCTTTTCATAAAAAACCGGCAATACTGAAGCATTTTCGGGGCTTTTAACTGCACTGATATTTTCATCAAAGGTTATTCTAATTCTTCCCGGCTCCCCGCAGAATGCAGTCCGCGTATATTTAACAATGACAGAGGGTGAAAGAGCGCCGCACCTGCGCGAAGAATAAAAGTTTTCAATACCCTTGCACTCTCCGGGGGAAAGAACACTGCCGGCAATAAGGGAGGCTGCCGTTTGCCCGTTAACAGGGTAAACAGACTTCATACAGGCATCGCCCTTCTTTTTTTTAAGTTCAAGATTGTAGATACCGCCTTCATTGTAGGTGCGCAAGCGGTATTTAAAACGTTCGGAATATCCGTCTTCCTTGTCAGCCGCGCAGGAAAAAGACGGGGTGTCAAAGTAAAGACTAATAACATCGTATGAGTTCCCTCTGCAGGAGTGAATATCATTTTGTAAAACCGCGGAGATTTTTGATTTTAAGATGTGTGCATCATGCACTGATATGAGATATTTTAGTTCGTGTCTTGGTAAAGGGCTCATGTAATTTTCCCCTGAAAACAGTGTTTTGTAAAATCCGTGTTAAGCAGTATGACATAGAATTTACATGATGGCAAATAGTTTTTTTATTTATTCATTGACAATAAAGGAAAAGCATATTATATTAATTATAATTAAAGTATATATTGTATATACGTTATAATAATAATTATAATTAATATAATATGGAGGGTTTTAGCAGATGTATTCATTACAGTCAGATGAAGACATAATTAAGAATCTAGCCTCCCGTTTTGACGCTCTCCGTGTCTCAAAAGCGTTAAAGGATGAAGAACTGGTAGAAAAAAGCGGGGTTTCCAGCGTAACTATAAGCAAATTCCGTTCGGGTAAGAATGTAACGATTAAAACCCTTATAGGCCTTTTACGCGCCTTAGGAGAACTTGACAGACTGGAGACTGTCCTCCCCGAAGGAAAAGAGTGGAGCCCTCTTGCATCTCGAAAGTCCCCGCCTAAAAAAAGAGTCCGCAGTAAGAAAAAGCCGAATTCCTCTTTCATATGGGGAGATGAACAATGAAAAATATTGTAAGTGTTTCCCTTTGGGGAACAATAATCGGCTTCCTCGGCTATGAGCCGGGACAGACTCAGACTGCCTCATTTGAATTCGACCGTGATTTTACACGATCAAATATTCAGATTTCACCTGCAGTAATGAGGTACCCTCCAATGGTTCACCGTTTTGACACTATCAGCATAAAGACCTTCAAAGGTCTTCCCGGCATCTTTGCAGACTCTCTTCCCGATTCATGGGGCAATAAACTTATTGATATGTATTTTGCCCAAAAAGGAATGCCGTCAAGTGAAATAACTGCCCTTGACCGGCTTTTATATGTTGGAAGAAGAGGGATGGGAGGGTTTGAATACGAACCGGCAAAGGACTTTGATAAAAAAGACAAAAATCTCATTCAGCTTGATATCAGCAGATTAAGTGAACTTGCTTCTCTTGTGTTAGAAAGAGATGCAGCTAAAAGAAAACAACTGATGAGTGCAGATACAATGAGCGATGCATTACGTCTAATAAAAACCGGATCCAGTGCAGGAGGCGCTCGTTCAAAAGCCCTTGTAGCTTTGAATAATGAAGGCAGGATTTTTGACGGGACGATGATAAGCAATGACATAGGAAGCATTAGCTCGTTTTGGATCTTAAAATTTGATACAGATGGAAATAAAGACAGGGATCACTCTGATCCTCAAGGTATGACAAAAGTTGAATACTGTTATTCTTTAATTGCAAAAAACTGCGGTATTACAGTTCCCCGGGTAAGATACATTGCAGACGGTAATTCTTTCCATTTTCTTATAGAAAGGTTTGACCGCAGTATAGAAGAGGGGAAAATAAAAAAAATACACTTTAATTCATGGGCCGCTCTTGCACACGCAGACCGCGACCAGACAGGACGCCATTCGTATGAACAGCTCGTTCTTCTTGCGCGCACGCTGGGACTCGGCGATAACGAGGTGCAGGAAATATTCAGACGCGCTGTGTTTAATATCCTCTGGCGCAATCAGGATGATCATACAAAAAATTTTGCTTTTATTATGGAACGTGACGGGAGCTGGAAACTCTCGCCCGCCTTTGATCTGACATGGTCATATGATCCTGAAGGCCGCTGGACGAGGACTCATCAAATAAGGCTTAACGGTAAACAGGATGACTTTACGCGGGACGATCTATTAGCTTTCGGAAAGTACTGTAATGTGAGTGAAAAAAAAGCGCTGGGAATTATAGGTGAAGTGAAGGACGCATTCCTCGCTTTTCCGTCGCTGTGCAGAGAGTATGAAGTACCGCGGGAGTTGGAGAAAAGAATTATTGAGACTCAGCGGCTGGGGATATAAGACCACACGGATAAAAATCACATATAGGAAAAAACACGGAGTACACGGGCGCTGCGCGTATCACGGAGCACACAGAATAGATGAGAAAAAAATGGTTTTTGATGACGATAAAGATTTGGATATCTTGAATATTCTTTCTGCCAGGAAGCAAATTAAGAGTATTGCGTCGTATGTTACTATATTTTATACGAGCAGGAATTATAGTGATCGCGACAAACTAGATTATTTGAAGATAAAAGATCCTCCTGATCCTTTAGAAGTGCATTATTTTAATGGGAAACCGTATATACAGATGGGTCATGATTTAGTTATTGTTGCTTTTAAGGTAAAGAACCTAAGGTACAATCAAAAAACAAATAAACTGGAGTTTGAGAAATACTAGATTGAAAAATGAACTTTTAGCAAATATCGATAAAATCCACACAACAGAATTGGGGCTTGTCCGCATTCAAAGAAATCTCTCTCTTCCAGAGACTGATATTGTGCAGTGGTGTAAAAACTTAATTCTGGATCCGTGCAGCCGCATAACCAGACAGGGGAAAAACTGGTACATCTGCAATGCTTCTATTATTCTGACCGTAAATGCTCACAGCTATGCCATCATAACCGCACACAAACAAAAATAATCTTTCTTTTGACAGAATCCTCTCCTCATGGTAAAATAAGTGGTTACATTAGTACAGGAGTTAAAGAATGGTTCTCTACATTGTTCAATTTTCAATTTACCTTGCAGTCATGCTCGGCATCGGTCTTTGGTCTATGAAAAGGACAAAAAACAACGAAGACTTCCTTATTGGAGGAAGAAAACTGGGACCCGTTGTTTCCGCTATAAGTGCCGGTGCGTCTGATATGTCGAGCTGGCTTTTACTTGGTGTACCCGGTGCGGTTTTTGCAGGCGGTCTTGTTGAAGGTTTTTGGATTGCACTTGGTTTAACAATCGGTGCATATGTTAACTGGCTTATAGTAGCAGGGCGCTTACGGTATTTAACTGAAAAACTCAAAGCTGTAACACTGCCCAGTTATTTATCTACCAGATTTGAAGATAAAAGCGGAATCCTTAAAGTTACAGGAACCCTTGTTACATTATTTTTCTTTACCCTTTATGTTGCTTCCGGCTTTAAAGGCGGAACCCTGCTCTTTGCACATACGTTCGGAGCAACAGAACAAACTGCGCTGCTTATAACAACTCTGGTTGTTGTGTCGTATACATTCTTAGGCGGATACCTTGCCGTCTGCTGGACAGATCTCATACAGGGTCTTTTAATGATTACAGCTCTTGTCCTGTGCGCCCTTTTTGCATTTTTTGCTTTTACAGGAAGCGGCGTTTCAATAACCGATATTAAACCGTCAGCGTTCAGCCTGAAAACAGGATGGATTACCGCAATTTCACTTATGGCATGGGGATTCGGCTATTTCGGTCAGCCTCATATTTTAGTCCGGTTTATAGGTATTAAAGATGTTGCCTCAGTTCCAAAGGCGAGAAGGATCGGTATTTCCTGGATGATAATCTGTCTTGTGATGGCTATAACAATCGGCCTCGTTGGAATAGGATATAATGCCTCTTCGCCGCTGGAAGGGGTTGCCGGGGAAGGCGGAAACAGCGAGAGACTATTTCTTGCACTCTCAAGCGCTCTTTTCCATCCATTATTCGGAGGTTTTGTACTGGCAGCGGTACTGGCAGCAGTTATGTCCACCGCAGATTCACAACTCCTTGTTCTTACCTCGTCATTAACAGAGGATCTTCCCTTTTTCAGTAAATTCAATGAAACAAAAAAAGCATGGGTCAGCCGTCTTGGTGTTGTAGGTTTTGCCGTTATAGCCTTCCTTATCGCGTCTAACGACAGCGGCAGCATACTTTCAATGGTAGGCTACGCATGGGGAGGCTTCGGAGCAGCCTTCGGTCCTGTTGTGGTATTATCAGTATTATGGAGAAAAACAACAAAGTTGGGCGCATTGTCCGGTATAATAACAGGTGCACTCACAATTTTCCTTGTAAAGAACTATATTAAAATTCCGGGCGAGTATGTGTATGAACTTCTTCCGGGCTTTATAACGGCTTTCATCGCTGTTGTAGTTGTAAGTTTGTTCACCCAAAAACCTTCAGAGGAAGTACTTAAACATTTTGACGATGCTCAAAAAGCGGTCAAATAGAAAATAAAAAAGTGTTATACGAAATACTTATTTAAAATTTGTAAAAAGGGAGCCGCTGTATGAGATGCAGCGGCTCTTTTTTATCTGCAGGGGAGAAGAAGGGGAACACACATGCACGCAGATTTACAAGGGGTAAAGCAAGGGAGCGATTGACACAGATTGGAGAGCTCGCAGGCGGGAGGAAGATAAGACAGGATTTTCAGGATTAAGAGGGCAGAATGATGTTTTACCTTGACTGGTAAGTCTTTCTATTTTATACTTTTGGTTGCGTTTGGAATATCGATTATTCTTGTCCAAGTAAAGAGACTTCTATCATATACAATAAAAACAAAAAATGGAGAGTTTTAAAAGTGATTAAAAGAAAGTTTTCCCCGATTTTTTTCCCAGCCTTAGTATTACTGGTGTCGTCATGTAATTTGTTCTTTGATAAAATAACAAATGAAGGGTCGATTTCTGCGCCTGTAGTATTGACACTCGATGCAGCACACAACGGCCATGTTGGAACCGCAAGTGCCGGAACAGGTGAATCATATTATAGGTTTACTGCAGGGAGTGCGGGATATTATGGTATTAAAGCATCTAATTTAACTGGAACTTTGTATTTTAAGCTATATTCTGATTCAGGTTTTACAGCTCTAAAAGAATCTGCTGATTCAGCTGCTGGAATTACCGATGTTGTTCTGGATTCAGCTACAGTATATTATCTCAAAGTAATCAATGAAAACAGTTCCGGCTTGGAATACACGCTGCTGTTGTCCAGGACAGGAGATCTTCCAAGAGAAAATACAGCGGAAGGCAGTATTGCTTCCCCGGTTGAATTAACTCTTGATACAGCGCACTCGGGTAAGGTGGGATCAACAAATGATAATTTTTCTTCATATTACAAATTTACCGCAGGAGATACAGGCTACTATAAGATAGCGGTAACCGGCCTTTCAGCTGAGCTTACATTTCATGTATGCGTTAAATCAGATTTTAATAGTATTATAGCAAGTCCTTCTTCAACGGAAGGTATAAGCAGCATTGCTTTATCAGCTGCAGCAACGTATTACTTAAGAGTTGCTAATTCATCTGGAGTTAACCAGGTGTATACAATCACAGTATCCTGGATCGGAGCCTCTCCAAGTGAAGGCAGTATTGATTCTCCTGTTTCACTGACTATTTCTACTGCATATTCAGGAAGGGTAGGAGGTGAAAGCGGTTTAAATACATCCTATTACAAATTTACCAGTGGAGCTGCCGGAACATATACTATAATGGCGGCAAATTTATCTGAAAAACTTTCATTTTATTTATACAATGATTCAACATTTACTACTATAAAATCCAATGCTTCTTCAACTAAGGGTCTTTCCTATGTTGAATTATCAGGCGGGACAACATATTATTTAAAGATTTATAATGATACGGGAAATAATCAAACATATACACTTGGAGTATATCCTCCGTATCTCGAGGGCAGTCCTGATTCTCCTGTTGTACTTACTACAGAGACTCCATATTCAGGAAAAGTCGGATCATCAGAGACATCTCCACTTTCTTACTATAAGTTTACTACAGGAGATACAGGATATTATGCAATATTAGCATCAAACCTCTCCTCTCCTTTGAATTTTACTCTGTACACCGATTCTGAATTTAAAACCCATAAGGCATCATCATCTACAACAAAAGGGATAGGGAGTGTCGGGTTAACAGGGGCGACAACATATTACCTAAAAGTATGTAACTATAATTCAAAAGATGTAGCATACACGCTAACCGTATCATATTTGGGTACAACCAGTAATGAAGGAAGTACCAGTTCCCCGGTTGCTCTTACAATTGATGCTGAATATAACGGCAGGGCAGGAGAATACGGTGATAATGATTTCTCTTATTACAAGTTTACAACAGGGACAGCGGGATCATATACCGTTACTGCATCAAATTGCAGTGGAGCTTTGTATTTCTATGTGTATAGTGATGCTGCTTTTAGTACTCAAAAAGCATATTTTAATACTTCAGATAATACGGGTGTAAGCCTTGATGCAGCAACTACTTATTTTCTTAAGGTTGAAAACGGGAGTACATACGATATTTCGTATACAATCAAGATATCCAGAGGCAGCGATGCTTTGAATGACGGCAGCAGAGCTTTACCAGCAACACTGTCCCTTGATGCTCCTTATTCATGCAAGGTAGCCGCGTATAATTATAATTCTACTGACGATACTTCTTATTACAAGTTTACCACTGATACTGCCGGATGCTATACTATAGCTGCTTCTAATCTCTCTGCATCATTAGGATTTTATTTATATAACGATTCCGGGTATTCTATGCAAATAGACTATGCCGATTTTTCAACAACAGGATTAAGCGATGTTACTCTAAATGAATCTTCCATCTATTATTTAAGAGTGGATAATCACAATTCGTCTACCCTAACTTACTCTTTGACCATTTCCCGTACTGGTGATGTTCCGAATGAGGGAGATACCAGTTCTCCAGTACAATTGACAGTCGATACCTCCCATTCGGCCAGGATTGGAGCATTTTCATCTTATAATGATTTTGATTCTTCTTGGTATAAGTTTACCACTGGAGAGAAAGGCGTATATTCTATTTTTATTACAGATATTGAAACATATTCTTCTCCTTCCTACTATTTGTACACTGATTCTACATACACTTCACAAATTACAAGAACAAACAAGTATGAATTACAAAGCAATACCACGTATTATTTGAAAATAATAAATAATCAGGTAGCAAATTTATCCTATACCCTGAGAGTATCCCGAATCGGAGATGGATATGTAACTGCCCCCATTATACTTACTCTAGAGTCTCCCTTTTCAGGTAGAATCCCATCTAACAATTATTCCTGGTACACGTTTACCACCGGAGATGCAGGTGCATATGCAATCACTACAGCTGATTTATCTGTTTCGCTCAAGTTCAGTCTGTATGTAGATTCAGCTTTTTCGGGCAACAGTGTATATGTAGAATCATCCACAACTGGAATAAGCAATGTACCATTGTACAGTAATACTACTTATTATTTATTAATAACCAATACTCATTCATCTAATGTAACGTATACGCTCACGGTATCATATACCGGTGATTCACCAAATGAAGGAAGTAAAATTGCTCCGGTAGAGCTTTTCCTTGATACTGGATATGCAGGAAAAGTCGGAACATCTTCTATTCCCGGCGGGGATTATTCCTGGTACAAATTTACGACCGGCTCTGCAGGGGCGTATGCGGTAAATGCATCCAGTTTGACAACAAATATTTCGTTTGGATTGTATACTAATTCTTTCTTCTCTAATGGAAAGTCATTTTACGATGACACTACTAGAGGTTTAGAAAACATACTATTGGACTCTTCTACAACGTATTACTTAAAGATACTTAATAGTTCGGGTTTAAATACTTCGTATACCTTGAATCTTACGAGATTGGCAGATACTGCAAATGAAGGCAGTGAAGCAAATCCTGTTATTCTTACTATAGGTACTCCTCATGAAAGCAGGATTGGAAATGCTGCGCAGGGCACTTCGTATTATACATTTACAACAGGGGAAGCAGGAACGTATGATATAACCGCTTCAGATTTGGACAGTTCAATGAATTTTTATGTATATTCAATTTCTTTTAATGGAATGTTAAAAGGTTCTGACAATTCCTCTACAACGGGAATTAGCGGTGTAAATTTGGCAGCTTCCACTCAATATTATTTGGAAGTGTATAATCCAATGAT
This sequence comes from Spirochaetota bacterium, assembly GCA_023398165.1. Lineage (GTDB taxonomy): Bacteria > Spirochaetota > Spirochaetia > Treponematales > Treponemataceae > JAAZLA01. The sequence continues at coordinate 62,272 of JAEWSQ010000028.1, forward strand.
TTATTTTGACCCGAATATTTCTAAAGGCGAGGTGTTTACTCTTACGGTAACAAAACAGTAAGTTCTACCGTTCATTCAAGACTGTATCTGATTTTGCGGTACTCCAAAACAGGTACAGTCTGATATATATTTTTGGCGCGACAATGCAGGAAATTAAGTCGATATAGTGTATGAAGAAAACGGCTTAATTAAATCTCTTGAAATCAAGGAAGGAAAAACAATTCATACAGACTTTACGAAGGGGCTCGAAACATGGGTGAAAAGCTCGGGACAGCTTCCTTCTTCGTGCAGCATCGTGTATGCTGGAGATAAAGAGCTGTCGCTTCATGATATAAAGATGAATCCATGGAACAGCCGGTTTTAGGAGCTATAATGACTATTTCTAAGAGATTTGTAAAACGCATTCTTATGTGCCTCTTAGGAGTATTGATCTGCTCATTCAGTGTGGGGATGTTTAATCTCGCCGCCTTTGGCGTTGATCCCTTTCAATGTTTTGCCCAGGGGTCTCATACAGTGTTTTCGCAGTATTTAACCTACGGGACGTATTACCTCATCATATCGGTGATTATGCTGGTTATTATCTTTATCTGGGATAAACACTTTATCAGTTTGGGAACGTTTATAAATATGTTTTTGACAGGATACATAATCGATTATTCATACCGGTTCTTAGTATCAATTTTTCCCGATCCTTCCATTCTGCAAAGAAGCGGATTACTGGCTCTTGCAGTTGCAATACTCTGTTTCGGTTCCGCATTCTATATTACCGCGGACCTCGGAGTATCTGTGTACGATGCTATTGCCCTCATTCTTGCTAAAAAAAAGATAAAGATAAAAAACTACATTCTCCCTTTTAAGTGGATAAGGGTTGCTACCGATTGTCTTTGTGTTTCCTTCGGAATGGTCTTCGGCAAGATGCCGGGAGCCGGAACCTTAGTAACCGCTTTTTTCATGGGGCCGGTTATCAGTTTGTTGAATCATAAGGTAGCCCAGCCGTTCCTTAATTGGAGGACTCCGCTGCCGGAAATCCTACAGACTGAAGGGAATGTGTGAATAGAAATTAAATAGAACGAACGTTCGTTCTATTTATTGAAGGCAGCTGGGGAAAAAAACTCTTTCATCCCTGAGATGAAAGAGCTTTTTTCTAACTTTGAAAAAATATCTGTGTTTATTTTTTAACTTCTTCCAGTTTGATATTGTCTATTGCAACAGTGTGTTTTATACCAATAAACTTTCCATTAACAGCGCCCATAGAAAAGCTTAAAATAACTGCCTTGTCGGTGTTCTCGGTCATCTGGAATTTGTACGTGAAAGTCTGGTACTGCGGAGAAAGGTCTATTTTCTGTGTTCCGGAATAGGGTATCCAGTTGTCGTCATTTGATCCGTCTCTTTGCAGTGCATACATGATTGTTCTGTTTATAGTGCATTTTGCATCGAAAGTAATCTGGTACCACTTGTCTTTTTCGAGAGTGATGTTGTTCTGCTTCAGCTGAATCATCCAGTCCTGACCGCCGGTTTTTGAAATGTTGATGCATACAGCACCGTCTTCTGTAAGGGTATCGACAGCGTAGTCGGCAGCTGCAGCTTCATGAATGTACATTTCGTAGCCGGTCATGCCGCCTGAGAAGTTCCCGTTTACTAAAAGACCGTCTTCCTGAATACGTACATTGTCTATATAGGTAGAGCCTGCATTGCCGAGGCGGAGAACTAGTTCATGTGCGGCATCATTTGACTTGACGGTGAATTTTTGTTTAAAAGTCTGTTTTGTATTTGTAAGTTTAAATGACAGCTCATTTCCAGCAACCGCTGCTACAATTTTTTTGCCTGTATCTGCATATGCGTCAAAACTAAGGACATAGGTCGTCCCTTGTGCCAGCTGGAGACGATTTTGACTCACCGTAATAAGATCAAGTTTCTTCGTTTTTGCGGGCGCAGATACCCTTAATTCGCGTTTGTTTTTAGCATTGGTAATACTTACACTTGCTCCTGCTGCTTCATTTTTTACTGTCCAGTTTTCGAGCCTGTCTTTACCTTCCTGGAAAGCCCCGTTGTAAATATAATTCCCGTCCGGAAGAACTGTCCGGGGCTCTTCTTTAACAGGTTTATCTTTGGTCATTACAACAGACACATTGGTAATGTATACTTCTGCATTCGAGCCCTGGTTTCCAAGGTTAAACTCCACGCGGGCTGTCGGGTCATCTTTTGCGGTCATTATAAAATCGAATGAATAATTTTTCTGCTTCGTAGTAATGGTTGTTTTTGTGTCGGGGAAGTAGCGTATCCAGCCTGCATTCGGTGCGGTGATTGCAGGTTTTATGGTGCGATCTTCTGAAGCCCATGCATCAAAGCTGAATCTGTAGCTGCAGCCCTTTTCGAGGAAGATATTCGGCTGCACCACCTGCACGCTGTAGTCTAAGTCGCCGAAGTTTTCTGTTGTAATGACAAGCATGCCGTTTTCAATTATCGCAGAAGCCTTTCCCTTTCCTGCGGTAAGGAAATCCCAGCCGGTAAGGTCGGAGAGGTTTTCCGTAGAGGTGAAATTCGGGTTTTTAACGTAGTTGCCGTCTGCATCGGTATCGCGCTGTACGGCCTTTACGGCAGGTTTTTCTACATTTTCGTTATAGTTTTGTTTCTGATACACCTTTACGTAGTCGACTACGAGCTGTGCGTTAGCGTCAAACTTTGTAGTTTCATCGGGATTGCCGGGCCAGTTGCCGCCGACAGCAAGATTTAAAATCATGTAAAAATTCTGATCAAAGGGAGCGGGGTAGGTAACTTCGCCGAACCCTGCTTTTTTGGTAAACCAGTCTTTTGTTGTGTAATACAGATTTCCGTCGATGTAGAAGCGGATTTCACCCGGTTCCCATTCGCAGGAGTATACATGGAATTCTTTTGAAAAATCGCCTGATGAAAGAGCGTATGTTCCCTGCCTTTGTGTATGGGGTTCGCCGAAGTGGAGTGTTCCATGATTTTCGTTCGTTTTGTCGCCGAGCACTTCCATGATGTCTATTTCACCGCACTTGGGCCACTGACCGTAAAGGTTTTCATCGGTGCTCATCATCCAGAAAGCAGGAAGGAACCCTTTTCCGGCAGGCACCTTAAGCCGTGCTTCAAATTTGCCGTAGGTATAATCGTGCTTGTTTTGCGTATTAACACGGCCTGAGGTATACGTTACAGAGCCGTCTGCTGCCGTTTCTTTTAAAGCCTGAATAACTAAGTATCCGTCTTTAACATAGATATTTTTTTCAGAATCTATGTACGATTGAAGCTCGTTATTTACCCAGCCCTTATCGTGGTATTCATAGTTCCAGTCATTCATGTTGAGCTTATTTCCGCTAAAGTCGTCTTTCCAGACAAGATCCTCCTCCGTGTACGATGAGACGGAATCGCCTGCTGACAGAGGAATGAGTAATCCTGTGCAAATGATAAGGCTTAGTAAGAGTTTTACTTTCATATGTTCTCCTTGCTGCGTTTTCTCTGCATAAAAATTTCTATTTAATATACTCTTTTAATAAACGGTCTCTTATGGAATCATAATGTGCATCAATAATGCCGAAGTCCATTTCTTTGTATGACCAGATAGAGCATCCTATGCTGTTTTCTCTAAAAATTGAAAATACATCATTAAACCAGTTAAGGCTGTCCTCGCAGGGAGCCTTGTCTATGACGCCGAATTCACCGCAGTATAATCGGGCGCCGAACTTTTGAGCAGCCGATTTTGCATCCTTAACCATCTCGCGGATTAGAGAATCGCCCATGTCCTTTTTATCTGCATCGGTAACATCCTTACCCTTGTAGCCGAGTACTTTTGAAAGTTCGATGTAGTACTCCATTGTACCCGGATACTTAATATCGGTGTCCATAATCATATTGGGGACCCAGTGCGCTTTTTGATGGGTAAATATGAGAGGCTCATAAAAATGGAACGTAAGAATGATGTTTTTATCAGCCGGTTTTTCGAGGAGTTTAACCGTGCGTGCACTGTTCCATTGGATGCCTCCATAAATAATCGTTGTAACAGGCGCGTGTTTACGGACGGCTGATACAGTTCTTGTGATGAGTGAATTCCATAAAGAAGCAAGATTTTCTTCGACAACTTCATTTAAAAGTTCAAAAGCAACATGGGTATATGAGCCGTACTTCTTTGCAATTTTTTCCCAGAGAGAAATGAATTTCTCTTTGAGGTGCTCATTGGTAAATAGATTATTTTTCGTATCATTGCCGGCGTCGTTAAAATCGTAGCCTGCAGCCTTGTGAAGATCCAGTATCAGCTCGAGCTGATATTCGCGGCACCACGAAACCATGTTGTCAAGGTATGCATATCCCTCAGGTTTACTGCTGCCGTCTTCGTTTTCTATAACGTTGTAATCAAAAGGGAGCCTTATGTGGTCAAAGCCCCAGCTCTTAACGCGTTCAACATCTTTTTTACTAATAAAAGTGTCGTAACGCTCTTTTGTATGATTGCACTGAGAAAGCCACCCTCCGAAATTTATTCCCCGTTCAAGTTTCATTCATACCTCCAAGGGTAAATATCAGTATAAGAGTACATTCGGACAGACGGATGGTATAGTAGTAAAATATGAAAAATAGTGTATAATTATGTTTAATTATGATTACTACTCCGGGCGGTACTGTAAAGGATAAAATACTTCCTCACAAACTTTTCCTGCAGAGGGAGTATCAGGTTTCACACCTTGAATATGACAAGGAGATGGATTTCTACGAAGCGGTAAAAGAGGGCGATCTGCAAAAACTTGAAAGTATTATGCTGCCTCTTAAAAATGAAAAGCTGGGGAAATTGTCGAACAATCCTTTGCGTAATTTGAAGTATCACCTGGTGGTGACTGTCGCCATGATCACGAGGTTCTGCATAGAAGGAGGGCTCCCCTCAGAGACAGCGTACACGCTGAGCGACATAAGCATTCAGCAGGTTGATACGGCAAGAAACGAAGATGAGATAAATGAGCTTCACCGGCGTATTGTATTTGACTTTGCATCTAAAATGAAAAGCATGAGAGCTCTTGGGGGATACTCCCGTCCGGTAATAAAAACCATAGACTACATCTATGATCACCTTCAGGAAAAAATTACACTAACTGATATTGCCTCCTCTTCCGGCATGCAGAAAAATTACCTATGCGCCTTATTTAAAAAAGAAACAGAGTCAACAATCTTTTCGTATGTGATGAAGCTCCGCATAGAGGCCGCTTCCAACATGCTCAAATTTGCAGATTATAAACCGGCCGATATCAGTCAGTATTTTATGTTTTCTTCTCACAGTAATTTTATAAAAGCTTTTAAAAAAGAGACTGGCTTTACGCCTGCACAGTACAGAAAAAAGTATTACCGAAAACAGTGGACAAAGAGCACAGACCCGTCTTGACTATTATGCAGAATTCTCTTCATATAATGCATGCGCAAAAAGCTTAAAAAAATCTATCTTGAAATAACGAACGTGTGTAATCTCAAGTGCGCCTTCTGTTCACCAACAAACCGGCCTCCTCTTTTTTTAAGCCGTGAAGAATTCTGCGTAATACTCGAAAAAATTGAGGGGCAATCTGATGTTCTCTATCTTCATGTCATGGGAGAACCGCTTCTGCATCCGCAGCTCGGCGAGTTTATCACGCTCGCTTCCGGTAAGGGTTTTGCGGTGTATCTCACTACAAACGGTACGCTTTTACAAGATAAAGAACAGGAGCTCATAGAGTCAAGCGGTTTGGAGCGTATGCATATATCGCTTCAAAGTCTTGAACAGTTTCCCCTCGAAGAACAGCGGCCCCGCCTGGAAAAACTTATTGCAAGTGCACAAAAACTTGTGTCGTATAATAAAAATCTTCTTGTAAACCTGCGCCTTTGGACAGGCGATCAGGAAGAGTTTACTTCGCGCATGGGGTCGTATCTGGAAGAAATTTTCGGCATGAGTGAAGGCGAGGTGATGCAAAAACTATTGCCCTCAAAGGGCATCTTTTTAGCTCCCGGCATCGCCCTGCATCTGGCACAGTCTTTTGACTGGCCCGATATTTCAGGGCCTTCTTTCGGAGAAAAAGGTTTCTGCATGGGGCTGCGTGATCAGGCGGCAATTCTGTGTGACGGTACTGTCGTTCCCTGCTGCCTCGACAAAGATGCTGATATTGCCCTTGGAAATATTTTGAGCTCATCGAGCTGGGAGGAAATTATGACCTCTCCGCGCGTGCGGAATTTGTATGAGGGGTTTTCTCAGCGGAAGGTTGTCGAAGAGCTTTGCAGACACTGCTCGTACAGGAAACGGTTCGGGTGAGCAGGGGGGGGGCGGGCTTATCCTGCTCGGTAAATATTTTCATTATGCCACGAGAGGAGTGCTTTGTCCGGATGGCATTCAGTTTTATCCGGCAGAATCTGAAGTTTTTTTCCATGCATTGCATAATAGATTTTACCGTTGTTGTATTCCTCTTTTAGGGAACGGCTTACCTCAAGAGTATAATCAGTGGTTATTGTGATATATCCGGAATCATATAATTTATGAAAATCTGATCTGAGCAGAATTCCGTTTGAAACTGAGTGAGGCCCGTTTTCACTGAAAGGTTTTATATGTGCAGCTTCAAGAACAGGAAGGGTATGTTCTCCGGTAATTGCACATTGGCGGTTGTAGGCATCAGTAACAATGACCCGGAAGGCGCCTTGACCGAGGCGGACGCGGGAAAGAACCTGTTCTCTATAACGAGGTGTATCACCAAACTTCCCGTTAGACAAAAATGCGCTTTTATCAAGTAAAGCTTGTTCATAGAATTTATATTTTTCAAGGCGCTGTTCGACTGCATTCCAAAGCCTTGCGCCATGTATGTCATCGGTACTATAAGTCTTACCCTGAACAATACTGGCACCCCAGTCCTCCGGTACAGGTATCCAATCCTCTTTTGAAAAGAAAACAGGATTTGTCAATATTATGCAGCCGATTACAGGATTTGCTTCGGCAGGTTTATTATTTTTTTTTCTGTAGGTAAGAATTTTATCGCGAAAATCAGTAAATGATCCACATCCGTTTCTCTCTAAGAAGGCATCCCATGCAATCTGGATAGGCTGAAAAGTATGAGCTGAAAAAAACCCAACGCCTCCAATAGCATTATAAGGGGATTTAAGTTTGAAAAGAAAGGGAGCCCCGGGTTCAATAGCTCTAAATTGTTGAAGATTCCCGCTCGGCTGCCAAAAGTTGATATCCTCATTATGCCGGCTGCTGAGAAATGTATACCATTGTGTATCGGTAACTCCTGCAAATAATTTCATACCATGTTCAGTATAGCATAGATAAGAAAAGTACTGTGAAAAAAAAGTACTCCCCTGTGCGTCTCGCAGCGGGATGAATAGAAATCCTCAGACAATAATACCAAACTGCGCTTAGCGCGGAAGCACTTTTCGCCCAAAAAACGCATTGATGTCGAAAAAAAAGTACTCCTCCGTGCGTCTTGCAGCGGGATGAATAGAAATCCTCAGACAATAATACCAAACTGCACTTAGCACGGGAGTATTTTTTTTCGACAGCTTATGTATTTTTCACTTCATAGCCCATTTTCTCTATCGCTTTCACAAAGTCATCTATCGATGCCTTTCCCTCGTCATAGTCAAACTTAACCTTGCTTGCATTAAAAAGCACCTTTACACTTTCCTTGTCCGCCCCGGCCGTTGCCTTAACGGCATTCTCAATTTTTTGAGCGCAGGAAGGGCATGTTAATGTTTCCAGTTGGATACTTGCTTTTTTCATCGTTGACTCCTTATGTATTCCGTAATTTGAAACGCAGTAAACGCATTCCGTTAATTATTACAACCAATATGCTTGCCTCATGAACAAGCATACCTATAGACATGTTCATCCGCTCGCTGAAAAAAACACCAGCAAGCAGTACAAACACAACTCCGACTGCAATAATAATATTCTGCTTCATGTTTCTGTCAATTGCTTTTGCCAACCCCAGCGCATGGCTCAGTTTTGAAAAGTCCGAGTTCATCAGTACGACATTGGATGTCTCTATTGCAGCGTCGGTCCCGTTTCCCATCGCTATACCGATATCTGCAAGCGCGAGGGACGGGCTGTCGTTTACTCCGTCGCCGATAAAGGCGGTAATACGGCCTTGTGCCGTAAGCTTTTTAATAAAGGCCGCCTTATCCTCGGGGAGCATGTGCCCGTGAGCTTCGCTCAGACCAAGTTCATCTGCAACAAGATCCACAGTACCCTGATTATCGCCCGATAATACAATGAGGTTTTTCACTCCCATTTTTTTAAGACGGGCAAGCTCTTCTTTAACGCCCTTTCTAATCTGATCCCGTATAGCAAGTAGTACTTTTAACTCCCCGTCAACTGCAGTGAGGACAAGAGAGTTCCCCTGTTTTTGAAGCCTTTCAATATCAGAGCGCTGTGCATCACTAAGACTGATATGTTCTCTTTCTAATAATGATGCGTTCCCGACAATAACTTTTTTCCCGTTCACAAGCGAAATAATTCCGCCGCCCTTCACTGTATCAGTTTTATCAACCGGATACATTCTGATATCCCCGAGAAAATCAACAACTGCCTTTGCAAGGGGATGGCTTGATTCTTTTTCCACGCTTGCAAGAAGTGATTGTACCTCGTCAATTGCTGCTTCGTCATACACGATCTGCTCTGCGACACGAGGTGTCCCTGCTGTAAGGGTTCCTGTTTTATCAAAGACAATCGTATCAGCCTTACTGAAGTCCCCAATCACCTCGCTGCCTTTAAAAAGAACGCCGTGCCGTGCGCCGTTACCGATGCCTGCAACATTCGACACAGGCACTCCTATGACTAATGCTCCGGGGCATCCTAAAACGAGGATCGTAATGGCAAGTTCAATGTCCCGGGAAAATATCCACACTATGAGCGCAAACAAAAGGACTGCGGGAGTATAATATTTTGCAAAGCGGTCAATGAACTTTTCAGCAGCAGACTTTGAATCCTGTGCTTCTTCTACAAGTTCAATAATTTTACCAAAGGTTGTATCTTCTCCCACGCGCTCGGCAATAATTTGCAGTGTCCCGTTTTCCAAAATGGTTCCTGCAAACACGCTTTTCCCTTTTTCTTTTTCTGAAGGTACCGATTCTCCTGTTATGCTTGCCTCGTTTATGTATCCTTCTCCGCTTAAGACTGTACCGTCGACCGGAACCTTGGCTCCGGTTTTAACAAGAAGAATATCGCCAGGACTTACTTCGTCTACGTCCACTTCTGTAAATTCCCCGTTATCCATCTGTTTTAAAGCGGTAAGGGGCGCCATTTCTGTGAGCTCTTTAATTGCAGATCTCGTCTTATTTAAGGTGCGCATTTCCAGATACGAGCCGAATAAAAAGAGAAAGGTTACTATTGCAGATTCTTCAAAGTTTTGTATAAAAAAAGCCGCCGTAACCGCAATGGTGACAAGAAGGTCTATGCTTATAACCTTAACCCTCAATGCCTGAAACGCCTGTATGGCAATCGGGGCAAGTCCCAGCACAGAGGCTGTTCCCAAAGTCCAAAGCATAACCGTTTCGTTATGAAAAACAAGTCCGCTTATAAAACCAGCTGATATTAGCACTGCACTTACAAGCATTATGTAATTTTTGTTTCGTAAAATAAATCGCTGCATTCAAATGCCTCCCCGTATCACTCAGAATAGGATGCGTCGAGAGCGGCCAGCATAGTATACACCGCTTCGTAGGTTTCACACACATCATTGGGAATACTGTAATTACCGGTAATTTTGCGCAGTTTTGCAAATTCCTCTGATAATTCATGTTTGTCAGAAACCGGCTTCTGCATTTTTTTACGCAGGTCTTCATATAGAGACGCAACCTCATAAAATTCAGGATGAGTTTTTCCGTGAACCTTTGCAACAACAGGTACATACTGTTTTAAAAGCGGACCGTATTGTTTTACTGCCTCTGAAAATTCAATCTTATTCGTCATATAGTCCTCCATGATTACACTGCCAGATTTTTCAACTATAAGATACTGTTTTTTCTTGGAAGTGTATGTTGTATTTACAACAGAGTTATTTTGGGGGGAGGCGAAAGAGGATGTTTTGACTTTTTTTCTACCCGAGAATCTCCTGCACACGTCCAACAAGGCCGGATTCGAGCCGTACTTTTATTCCGTGGGGATGATTGGCTGAGTTTGTAAGGATGTCCCGTACTATTCCCTCTGTCCGCTTTCCTGTTCTCTGATTTTCTTTGAGCACGATTGACACTTTTAAACCCGCATGAACTGCGCTTCTATTTTTTCCGTCCATGATTGAACCTCAATTTTGTTAAATTTACTCTGCTGGGTATCATAACATTTTCAAGCAGGTTTGACACCTTATACTTTAACGGTTATCATTGCTTCATCATGAAACAAAATGAACACTCATTAGTAAAAACCCTTGTCGGTCTGCGGGGAAATGCCCGCGCCTGCGTATATACAGAACCCATGTGGGGACTTTCCATGAGCCTGTGTCTGCCCTACGCATCGGTATACATGCTCTCCCTCGGCATCAAGGATGCAAACATCGGTCTTCTGACCACGGTTGGAATGCTGTCTCAAGTCTGTTTCGGACTCCTCGGCGGGGTTATCACAGACAAGCTCGGCAGGCGTAAAACCACCGCGATCTTCGACTTTCTTGCATGGTGTGTACCCTGCATTATCTGGATGTTTGCGCAGAACTTCTGGTTTTTCCTCGGGGCTCAGCTCGTAAACGGGATGTGGAAGGTTACTCAGAATTCCTGGGACTGCCTCCTTGTAGAAGACGTTGAAAAAGATAAGATAACGAAGGTTTACTCTCTCGTCATCATTGCGAGTCACCTTTCGGCTCTGTTTGCTCCGATCGCAAGTTTTCTCGTTGCCCGTTATTCGCTCGTCCCCGCGGTGAGAATCCTGTACCTGAATGCCTTCATAGTAATGACCGCCAAACTCATCATTTTGTACGCCGTCTCCCACGAGACGGAAACCGGTGTCATAAGGATGCGCGAGACAAAGGGTAAGAGCATCCCGTCTCTCATGGCAGGATACGGCGGCGTTATCCGCATAATCCTTAAATCGAAGGGAAGCATCTTTTCGCTTGTTATCGCCGCGCTCGTAGGAGCCGTAGGTATGGTCAACACAACATTCTGGCAGATTCTTGCGAACAGGAAGCTCCTCGTACCGGATGCAGTTCTTCCTTTCTTTCCTATGTTTCGCTCCATAATAGCGATGTTCTTTCTCTTTACGGTTATTCCTCGTGTTACCGCGACCATCCGCCTCAAGAAACCCCTGCTTTTAGGATTCGTTTCTTATTTTATCGGCCAGAGCATTCTGTCTCTCATTCCCGCGCCGGAGAACGCGCTTACAGTATCGGGTTATGCCTTACTTGGTCTTTCATTGATCTTTGACGGTTTCGGGGCAGGCATACTTGCGATGCTCGCCGAATCACTCGTCGCTTTATATGTTGATAAAAACGAGAGGGCGCGGGTAATGGCCGTCCAGCATATGATCATTATGCTAGCAACCGCTCCGTTCGGCTGGATCAGCGGCCTCCTCTCGAGCGTGTCGCGTACTCTGCCGTTTCTGCTGACGGGGATTCTCCTTTTCCTGGGCATTCTCGTAACTGTACGGTTCTATAAGACTGTTGAGGAGAAGTAGGGAGGGGCGGGAGCGTACCAGATAATATCGTTCTCGCTCCTTTATTTCTAGCATACCTTGCATAATAGGCTGCAGGGGTTACTGCTCCCGATGTTCCTATTGCCAGAAATAAATCGCAATCCTCTATTACTTTTTGGACTAAAATACTATTTTCAAATATTTTGTTGTAGGCTGCAAGTTTTAATTTTTCATATCCCTTAAGCCGTCATCAGCATTTTTCTTGCACTTTCTCTAAATATTTTTTCTAACATCTTCAGGGATGTATCGTTTTCTTTTTTTTTACTTTCTTGTAATATCTTTCATAAAGAGGTTTTCTTTTATTTTTTTTTCTTGGTTGCAAAACATTACCAGATTGAAACCTCTTTTCAACTCATCCATAACTTTTGATTATATCTCATTTTTCAGGTTACTTACTCGTAAAACAGAACATATAGGGAGAAAACATGAATAAAGCAAGGTACTTTTTGATCGGCAGTATCACCGTGAGTTGTCTTGTTGTATTTTTGTCTTGTGTTTCAGCACCGGAGCGGCTTTTCGATCAAGGTGCCGAGGTAATGCGCAAGGCGAATACTGCCGAAAGCGATGAGGCATGGATCGATTTCAGACCGCGCCTCGAAAAGGCAAAGCAAAAGCCAGACACTGCGTTCGTAGCGGTAGAGCTTATCAACGACTGGGCATCTTTCTATCTCAGGCGGGGCGAGTACACAAAGGCACTACCCCTCCTTGATGAGGCCGACGCAGTTAGCCTCACGGCAGACTATAATACCCGGTATCATCGTAAAACGACAATCCTTCGGGCTATTGCAGTCTTCCTTGGAGGAAACCCCGATGCAGCTCTTGAGACACTGGAGAAAGCCCGTGCGATGCGGAACCCAAAGTATGACGATGATCTTGATCCCAATCTCGGGTATGCCGAGGTTTGGATGCTGCAAAGTCTCGGGCGCTATCGGGACGCGACAGAAGCAGGTCGGCCATATATAACCGGTGAGCATGCCCCACATCTGGATCTGATCCGCTCGGTACTTGCCTGGAATGCCATCCATACGGGAAATCCGGAGGAGGCTCTGCGATTCAACAAGACCGATGACTGGACCGAGCCCCATCGGAAACTGATTGCATATATTGCTCAACTTCAAGTTACCGGACCTGAAGGCTCCGAGTGGCAGGCGAAAGCCTGGCTTGAATACGGGTTCCCTAAAACACGCAGGGACTGGCTCATTCGTGAAGACTACATCGCCTTTCCGATCGATGATCCCGAGGCTTTTTTTCGCGCCGACGCTGATGAGGGCTTGCTCATGGCACAAGCGTGCTATGCGATTGCCCTCGGTCCGAACAACCGGAAAAAAAACGGGAGTGCACTTGATTACGTACTGCCTGTTTCTTATGAGGAAGCGCTTGCCGCCGGAAATCCATATGCGATAGACATTGTCTGGGCCGAGGCGATCATGGTGGAACGACATTCAAGGGCTTTTAACGATGAAAAAATGGCGTCATATCAGAAGGCGGAATCACTGGGAACGCCGCTCCTCCCATGGGGCATGGCGGCGTATGCCTCCTGGCTGTTCTTTGACCGGTTCGATCACGTTCGTGCTGAGGAAATCTGCGCACTTGGCTTAACGCTTTACCCGGAAAACAGTGTGCCCTTCAGCCTGATCCTTGCGCAAAAGGCATGGAGAGATGGTGAATTCAAACGTTGTGTGGACGTGCTCCCGAATATCGGTGATAAGCCCATGACATCGCTTGATCGAGATCGGGTTCTGCTAGGTTTTGCTGTATACATCGCTATTTCGGCTCCCGAAAAGCTGCTGGAAACCAGGGACGCTTGGGCGGAGTTTTTCCCTGAAAGCGCAGCATTACCCTATTATGACGCGTTATTCCTCTTCCTGAAACAAGGAACGAATTCTTTCATCCGCATGCAAGAGGAAAATAGAAGAGAATGGTTTAACTCGAGCGGCGGAAACCCCAGGGAGGCACTCCTTTTTGAATGGCTCAATGTGTTCATGGGAAAAAAATAGAAGGGTGGGAATGTTAGCAAAAGCATATGAATAGTTCTAGCGGCTTTCACCGCTACGTTAAAGCTGCCGGTACCCGCCGGGGAGGAATTCTCCCTCCCCGAATTTGTAACTGAATATTCAGGTGAGTTTACTCTTTGAAATCATTAGTTAGTGTAAAATCAAGTTCGCAATTTGGTAGTTGAAAAAGGTCATTGGAAGTTCCAAAATGTTGTTACCACAGCAAACACAAAGGGGACAACCAATGACCAAGATCAAAGATAGCACGTTCTTTGAAAACAAGCTATTGGATTTTATCGCGGAAACGGATCCTCTTTTTTCGATGATGCAGTGGCTTACCGAACAGCTTATGGAAATCGAAGTATCAAAAAAAGCAAATACCCAAAAGGGTATTCACAGTTCGGAACGAAAGACCTATCGTTGCGGGTCCCGGCTGCGTCGATTCGATACCAGACTGGAAACCATGTATCTTTTCATCCCGAAACTTCGGGAAGGTGGATACATTCCCTTTTTCGTTACCGAAGAACGACGAAGTGAACAAGCCCTTATCGAGGTAGTTCAAGACGCCTAGGTGAACGGTATTTCCACCCGCAAAATAGAGCGTCTTGTAAAAAGTCTGGGGATCGAAAATATCAGTGCTTCCCAAGTGAGTGAAATCAGCAAGGGTATAGACGACATGGTCACCGAGTTCAGAATGCGCCCCCTTGAAGGAGAATATCCGGTCCTCTGGATAGACGCGCTGTATGAAAAGATACGTGATCATGACCGTTGCCAGAACAAAGCAATAATAGTCGTAAAGGGAAGCAACCTTAAGGGAATGCCTAAAATAATTGCTGTAGATCCATTTAACGAGGACTCTGAAGAGAATTACGTATCCCTTTTCGCATCACTGAAAGACCGCGGTTTGAAGAAGGTATGGTTATGCGTATCAGATGCACACCTTGGTTTACAGAATGCCATACGGAAAGAATTCCTCAGTACTTCTTGGCAGCGATGCAAAGTTCAGTTCATGAGAAACATACTGGCAGAAGTTACCCACAAAAACAAAGAAGCATTTGCCAGCAGGCTCAAGCAGATCTGGTTACAGCTTGATCGAGAAACCGCAATTGCGTATTGCCGGGAAGTAATTGAACAATATGCAGATGTAATTCCCGAAGCAATAGTAATTCTTGAAGATGGTCTTGAGGACTCGTTACAGTTCTACGCGTTTCCTGAAATGGATGCACGGAAGATTGCATCAACAAATACACTGGAACGATTGAACAAGGAGATTCGAAGATGATCAAAAGTAATCGGAGTTTTTCCCAAGTGTATCTTCGTACATCCGATTGATTTACTCATATCTCATAGAGTATGAAGAGGATTGGCAAACCGGTCGGAGTTATATCAAGGCAAAATCGCTTGCTAAACAACAGGCGTTATTAAATATGGCAGCATGACAAAATGGAAATCCAATGAATTTCTTTACGTCAAATTGAGAACAAGACTGGACACTATCTGTGATTACCCACATTTTAAGGTTTTGAAGCCTCTTCTTATATGCCTAAAAGCGGAAATTCCTCGCCGGCATTTTTAGGAAGTTTATCACCGGCAATGACAGGTGTCAATGCCGGTGAAGAATTTCCGCATTTTGCCGATTTAGAATTTCCGCTTTTAGGGCAAAAAAAATATTAATCGAAGCCGACGGCTCCGACCTTCTGTATCTGTTTCCCGGTTACAGGATCGATGAAATAATAGTACCATTTGTGAATGATTTTGTTCTTTGACTTTGTGGGTTTCTTAAAGATGTGATAATCCATTTAATCCTCCAAGATGATTGTATGTAAGTGACTTGATATTCACTTGACATTTTACAAACCTCAAAAGATTAATGATTGTGTAAATGCTTGTAATAAAAAGAGTTAGGATGTATCCCGACATCCTAACTCTATGGGCCCACCTGGACTTGAACCAGGGACCGACGGATTATGAGTCCGCAGCTCTAACCAACTGAGCTATAGGCCCGATTATACTGCCGTGACAGCTTTAAAATACTACCATATTTAAGACGAAAAAGTCAATAAGCCGTATAAAAGACAGGCAGAACAATTACAACATAAAAAAAGAGGCTGTGCCGTAGAACAGTAATTTTGCAGAACAGCGGCCAGCCTCTAATTGGAGAGAGTTTCACACATACTATAGTCTCTTTCTTAAAATAATCTTAAACATTTACTCCTCATTGTAGATTACCGGAGTTTTAAATTTCCAGGTATTCCACAGTCCGTTATCTAATGCCAGCCGGCTCATAAAATGTGCAACATTAATTCTGCTAACCTTGCCTGAATTAAAAATTGGGCTTCTTTGCACAGCAGGATATACTGAATACTTAGTAACCGCTTCCTCCTGTATGAGTGTGTCGGGTCTTACTGCTGACCATTCCAAATTATCTTTCCCTTCAGGATAATTCTGCATCAAATAAGCTAATGCCAGTTCGTTATCTTTTTGAGGGGGAAGGAGTACGGTCATTATTTTCATGACGGCCTTTTCCGCTCCTGTATAAGTTTCTCCTTCCATTCTGTTTATACAGCCTGTTGTATTCATAAGAATAAATTTTTGTAAGCCTCTGCTTTTACCTAAATCCAGTATTTTTTTTATCGAGTCGCTGACAAGAAAATGAGGCTTTCCATAGATGCCCTTCATGTTCAAATTATGACCGAGACAGGATATGACAGCATCAACTCCGGTCAGCACTTCTTTTAACTGCGTATCATTCATAGCAAGCACATTTCCTATAATGAAGTGAAGGTTAGGATTTGACTTTAAGACCGAAAGTTTATCTGCATTTCTAACAATCACCTTGACCTCAGCATTCTGCTTAAGAAGCTGTTCTACGGTATGTCTCCCTGTTTTTCCAGTTGCACCAAGAACTAGTATGCTCATTCGTTTATTTCCTTATCGTCTTTCTCCCCGGCATCTGCGCTTTGTCCAGGATCCGTAATGTTATCAGTCCCGCATTTGTCCTTATTCATCTCTTTCTGAATTTCCTTTTTAATCTCGCTCTTTATTACGTGCCAGGGATTATCGGAATCTTCTTCACACTCAGATTTCTCTTTCTTCTTTTTATCTGAGCTTCCGCTGTTTCCCCAGCCGCCTTTTATGAGTATGTGCGACAAGAGCACTAAGCCCCATCCCTGCCAGTACGTAATTTCCTTAAGACCGAAAATATCCGGCATGAGCCAGTTCCACAACAGCATAACTATCCAGCCGAATAAAAATGCAAAAAGTACAGCGAGTGCGAGCCCTCCTATAACCATGGCTATAATGGCACCTACAGAGAATTTTTTCCCGCCGCAATTAAATTTTCTTTTCTTTTCTTCCATAATAACTCCCCTGGAGATTAATAATCTCTGGCTTTAAGAGATTCCCGTAAGCGTTCTATTGCATAGCGTTTGCGGGCTGACAGGGTTTCTACAGATACTCCTGTCTCTTTTGAAAGCGAAGAAAATGTTTTACCGTTAAGACACTGTTCAACGATGACGAATTTCTGCTCGGTAGGAAGTTTTTGTATTTCTTCCATGAGGGCTTTTACAAGTTCCTCTTTTTCAAGCAGCTCAGGGGTATTGCGGATTCTTTGATCAACGACAGAGTCAAGTAAATCAGGATTGGCAGTATCCGCAACTCCTGCCTTTCTTCTTCTTTGCTTTTTCCGCCAGTGATCAATCACCCCGTTATAAGCAGATCTCCACAGCCATGCAGTCAAATCTTTTACACCCGAAAGCGAATCCAGATTCTGCAGAGACCGTATTATTACGGTATGCAGTATGTCTTCCGCTTCTTCTCTCGGTATCTTTGTCCCAAGCCGGGTTAAAATTGAGCTGCGCTGTTGTGTGTAAATCTGTTCTATTTCGTCTTTCATACGCCTTCATATAATAAGACGTATGAAATGATACATGTATATATTTTTTGTAAAAATATTTGTTAAAATTATAAATATTGAGAATTTGTAGAGGGCTTTATTCCGCAGCAGATAGTTAAGTTGCCGTTTCTGCACCTGAGAGCGTCAATAAACTCTTTTTCCTGTGCATCATCTTTCAGCATAATTGTGTAGCGCAGCTCGTACAGGCTTCCCATGTTTGTTGTTTTAACAGAATCAAGTTTTACTTTTTTTGTAAAGGAAGCGAATAAGTCGTTGAAAAGGCAGGTATAATTCATATTCTCGGGTATGGTTATTTTCAATTCTTTTTCATTCTCCTCCGTCTTAACACTAAAGCGGACAAAGAGCAGCGTAATGAGTTCAATTATCAGCAGAAAGACAGACGCATAACCTACATAACCCATACCGCATGCAAGCCCGATAGTCATTGCAAGAAAAATTGTTCCAATGTCGCGTGCGTTTCCGGGAATTGAGCGGAACCGTACCAGACTGAATGCGCCCATTATTGCAACTCCGGCTCCAAGGTTGCCGTTCACCATCATGATGATGAGCTCTACAATTGCCGGAAGAAGCAGTACAGTAAGCAGAAAACTTTTAGTGTACGTATTGCGGTAGGCATGAACAGCTGCAATTACAGCGCCTGATGCAAGCGATGCAATAATTGTAATAATAAACGTGGAAATTGAAAGGTCAGTTCCGGTGATGGAACTAGTTAATAATTCATTAAGCACAGTAATAACTCCTTAAATTAGTTTGTGTTAATTCATGCAGATACTTTGTATAGCATGTTCCGTATTTGGAAAATGAAACGGGTGTAAGATTAAGA
The DNA here is from genome assembly GCA_023398165.1 of Spirochaetota bacterium. GTDB lineage: Bacteria > Spirochaetota > Spirochaetia > Treponematales > Treponemataceae > JAAZLA01. The sequence goes on from JAEWSQ010000028.1 coordinate 80,637, forward strand.
TAGCTTAAAATAGTTACAAGATAGAGAGGCATGGATTTTCCTATTTTAATTTCCATTAATACATCTTTGTCAAAGGGAATGACCGAACCCCGGTCTCCCGAGCTAAGATCAATATCTGAATTTCTCCATCTGATATTTGTATCAAATGTTATGCGGATATTTTTATCATCGCGTGCGTTGTAGGCTTCCCGGTCATATGCAATAAAAACAGCCGGTTTTACATTCATGAAATTCATAAACCATTGGAGTTCATTTTTTATCTGTTTCTGTTCTTCGCTCAAACTCTTAAAAAAATCCGATGTATAAAAATTAGGGTTTTCGATAAAGGAAACAAGTTCCTTATAAGGAGCATCTATTCTGCGCTTGTAGACAACACTCTTAAATTTCTTTTTAAGTTCAAGAAATGCGGTGTCATCAGGACCCGGGACCGTGTAACTCCGCAGGCGCAGTTTTTCTTTAAATAGGGGTTTTTCGATGGAGTTGCTAATAATGTCGAAATTGGGCGTGTCAAAGTAAATATTATGCACTGTGTACACGGGGTGTTTATCTGCTTGAATATAATTTTTGGCAAGGGAAAGAAATGCTTCGTACTCATTCCATGTCAATGTATATTTTTTTTCATAGCGTTCGAATGTTGTTTGTATTGTTTCCATACGTATCTCCTGTCAGAAGGAAGAAGACTGCGCCTTTTAGATAAGGAGGGTAACCAAAAGGTGCAGCCTTTTTGCTTCACAATTCTTAACTAGAGATTACGTCATTATTCTTAAACGAATCTGAAAACTAAAAAATATTACCGCCCCGCATATTTCTCCCACAATCGTTCAGCTGTGTTCCATGCTTCGCTTTCCGCACTGTCTGTTCTGCAGAATAAAAGCACATTGCGTATATCTCGCTCAAGCATCGACTTCCCTTCTGAATGATACCGTGCATTTACCATCTGGGGAAAATCTATTATCACGGGTTCGCCCTGCGCATATAAAATATTGTAAGAGGATAAGTCTCCGTGAATCAGATCAAGAGATAACATTTTTTCAACGGCTTCAAGGAGAATCTGTTTTAAACGGGGCAGTTCATCCTGCGGTATATCTGCATTTTTTAACCGCGGTGCGGGTTCCCCGTTTTCCATAATCATTTCCATAGCAAGAGCCATGCCGTTAGCTGCAAGCGGTTTTGGGACAGGAATCCCTTCTTTATAGAGCAGCTGCATGTTATTGAACTCAGACTGAATCCAAAAACACTGCAGATCCCTTGGACTCGACATAAGGTGCATTCTGTCCCGTCTGTTAATGCCCGCCTCCTCCAGTCTCCCTTCAAGGTATTTTGAAACGGCTTTAAAGCTTCTCGTTCCAATATCTTTATAAATTTTTAATGCGACGCTTTGTGTCTGCAGCCCGGGGCAGTAATAGACACAGGCTTCCTTTCCCTGTTTTAATACGGGTCCTCTGTCTGCAATAATGCCGTTGATTAAAAAATAATCAAACTCATCAGTTTCCTGATTGTCAAAAAGATCTTCATCAAATTCTTCTGCGAATTTTTGTTTCATTGTTAATTAGTGTACCTTTGTATAAGCAATTGAATGTATCAGTTTACTGTAATAAAACTGAAACCGGCCGCGTCATGAGTCTTATGCTTCAAAGAAAAAAGCAGAAGATCCATTACTTGTAAACGCGAGCAATTGTTTTAAAGGATTACTGTCTGTGAGGTGTTAATGAAAAACGCGGATTAGTATCAGCCTATGGCGATAGAAGACAGCAAGCCCGTAAATGATTCGTTGAGTACTTTGTTCATCACTGCCTCCTTAAAAAAACTTAAGAAAAGATATACTGCCTTACAGCAGCTTCCGTAATAATATCATCAGCGGGGGGAGAAGTCAAGCAGAGGGGTAACGTCCAAAAAGGAGCAGAAAGAGAGGATTTCATTTTGAAACGCTTCGGTGAATGTATCATCAGGATGAAAAACGTTTTCTCTCCAGAAATTTTTAATAGCAAGTTTTTTTTCTTTTCTGTCTGCAGCAGGTTCAAACCGTCCTGCGAATTCACTTCCGTAGAGTATGGGAAGTACGTAGTAGCCGTATTTTCTTTTTGCTGCCGGAGTGTATACTTCCCAGGTGTACGTGAAATCGAAGATGCGTTCTGTCTGCGCTCTATCCCAAAGAAGATTATCGAGCGGGGCAAGAAACCTTACTTCCTTTTTCTTGCAGGGTTTTATTTTATCCAAAATATTTTTATCTTCTGCATAGATATAGAAAGCTTCGTTTCCGCCTTCAATCATACACTCTGCAATTTTCCCTTTATCTAAAAGCCGTGTAATGACCTTTGCTCTGCCTTCTTTTGTTTTTAAATCCGGTATCATCCGCTCCCAGATGACTGAATTTTTATTCCATAAAACGCCTATGCTCCGGATTCGCCTGAGAACATACCATTCAAGATATTCATCGTTTGAAGCGAAGGGGAAGGGGGCGGAAAAAAACTCGGCCGGTATAACGCGGTGTGCCAGATCGTACGTTTTGTGCGTTCCTTTTTTCCCTGAGGTGCACAGGCTTCCTTTTGTAAAAAGGTATTCAAGCGCTAGACTTGTAAGCTTTCTATGTCCCCATGAACCGTTATCACGTATTTCGGATTCAAATGATGAGGATTTCTTTCCCCCTTCTTTTTCAATGATGCGCAGTACATCTTCTGCAATATCTGTCACGTTGCTCACATTGCGCCATGCAAGGTAGCCTCTATAACTCTCTTCGTTTGCAGTTCTGACTTTTTCCATATAGGGCCAGTCGGAGGCGGGAAATATAGACATCATCTTATCCCAGCCGTCTACGAGTTTTTTTTCATCATAAAGCAGTTTTTCCAGGAAAGAAGGCGAATAGTTTTTTATGCGGGACTGAAGAACAAGATCGGCATTGCGTCCTGTTATATTTAAAGGGTCGTATTGAATGCACCCGAGCTTTTCAAATAATGAAAGGCAGCAGGTCTTACTTACTTTTGCATCAAGCTGATGGTGTTTAAGCAAAAACGAACGTATCTGTTGTTTATCATATATCACGTATATAACTCCGCTGAAAAAAGTAGCATCAGTATATCACTATACATCTGATAAGTACAGATATTGCAGTACGCTCCATTACGATATTTTTTTATCAATTTTACATATTTATGCGTCAGCCTTGAATAAATATCAAGTTTTACAGTATAGTTAAAGAAATTCACATTTGCACTTTTTTACAGGGAAGGACTCTCATGCATACTATTATTGAAAAACGGCAACTGTCAGCCGATGTTTTTTATTTAAAAGTCTCTGCACCGGATATTGCACGAAACCGGAAGGCGGGACAATTTGTTCTGGTTCAAATTGATATTGATTACGGCGAAAGAATTCCTCTTACGATTGCTGATGCTTCCGCTGAAGAAAAATGGATAGCTCTCGTATTCCAGGCTGTCGGTGCTACAACCTTAAAACTGTCTCAGAAAAAAGAAGGCGACAAAATTGCCGCTATTTTAGGACCCCTCGGTCAGCCCACGCACATAGAAAAGAAAGGCACCGTTGTCTGTGTAGGCGGCGGTATTGGTGTTGCTCCTCTTCATCCCATCGTTCAATCTCATAAACAGGCAGGCAACAAGGTTATTGTGATCATGGGTGCCAGAAATAAAGATCTTCTCATATTTGAAGAAGAGATGAGGTCACTTGCCGACGAACTTATCATTATGACCGATGACGGTTCTGCAGGAACAAAAGGTCTTGTCACAGAACCTCTTAAAGCCTTATGCGAAAAAGAACCAAAGCCTGCAGAAGTTGTTGCAATCGGTCCGCCCATTATGATGAAATTCTGCGCTTTAACCACAAAACCTTATAACGTTCACACCGTTGTTTCCCTAAATACAATAATGATCGACGGAACAGGAATGTGCGGCGGCTGCCGTGTGACTGTCGGCGGAGAAACCAAATTTGTCTGCGTTGACGGTCCTGAATTTGACGGTCATCTTGTGGATTTTGACAATATGATGATGAGAATGAAGTCCTATAAGGAACGGGAAACTGCAGATATGCATAGATGCCGTGCCCAGACCCAGGCCGATGCCCCAGCCAAATAATAAGAATACGAGGTTTTTATGTCACACTACATACCATTAGAAACACTGTCGCAAAAAGCAAAAAGCGACCTCAATGCAATAAAAGAAAAGCTGTCAAACGGAAGCCTTACCGTAAAAGACAGGATGGCCATTCCTCAGCAGGAAATGCCCTCCCGCGAGCCGAAAGAGAGAGCAAGACTCATGGACGAAGTTGCTGTCGGCTACACAAAAGAACAGGCCATTGTAGAAGCAAACCGCTGTCTGCAGTGCAAAAATCAGCCCTGTGTTGCAGGCTGTCCTGTTAATGTTCCTATTCCCCAATTTTTAGCAAAGGTTGCCGACGGCAAATTTAAAGAAGCGGTCGATGTTATTAAAACAACCAATCTTCTTCCTGCAATCTGCGGCCGCGTATGTCCTCAGGAAATTCAATGCCAGGGTGTCTGTACTGTCGGCAAGTCTCTCAAGGATCCTGAAAAATCTGTGTCCATCGGACGTCTGGAACGCTTTGTTGCAGATTATGAGCGGGAAAACAATTTAACAACGGTTCCCTCTGTTGCTTGTGAAACCGGAAAAAAAGTGGCCGTTATAGGTTCGGGGCCCGCAGGTCTTACCGTTGCGGCCGATGTTCGCAGGGCAGGCCACACGGTAACCGTTTTTGAAGCCTTTCATAAGACAGGCGGTGTTATGGTGTACGGTATACCCGAATTCCGTCTTCCCAAAGCAATTGTATCCAATGAAGTGGAAATGCTTAAAAAGATGGGTGTTGAATTCCGCACAAACTTTCTAGTCGGAAGAACAGGCACTCTCATGCAGCTTCTTAAAGAGCAGGGGTATGATGCAGCCTTTGTTGGAACCGGTGCAGGGCTGCCAAAGTTTATGAATATCAGCGGTGAAAACCTCATCGGTGTATTCAGCGCCAACGAATATTTAACGAGAGCAAATCTCATGAAGGCATATAATACCGAAAAGGCCGACACCCCCTTGTTTACCGCAAAACACGTGGTAGTTGTAGGAGGCGGAAACGTTGCAATGGATGCCGCCCGTATGGCGTACCGTCTCGGTGCTGAACAGGTAGACATTGTTTACCGCCGGACAAAAAACGAAATGCCTGCCCGCCGCGAGGAAGTTGCCCATGCAGAAGAGGAAGGTGTTAATTTCAGATTTCTCGAAAACCCTGTAGAAATTAAAGGCGATGAAAACGGCAGAGTAAAAGACGTAACGGTGCTTTCCTATGAACTTGGAGAACCTGATGCTTCCGGAAGAAGAAGCCCCGTTGCGCTGAACGGCAGCGAACACGACATTGAATGCGATGCTGTAATTGTAGCGCTTGGAAACGGATCTAATCCTCTTATGGTGCAGACGACACCCGGTCTTGAGGCCGATAAAAAAGGGCATATTATTACCGATGATAACGCTCAAACATCATTGCCGGCAGTTTGGGCCGGCGGCGATATCGTGTTAGGAGCCGCGACGGTAATACTTGCAATGGGAGAAGGAAGAAAAGCCGCAGCATCAATTAATGAGTACTTACAGTCAAAATAATTAAACACTGCATTGACGAAAGGGCTAAAAGCTTTTATTCTTTGGTTCATATGGGAAAAATTGTTATGAGAAGAAATTTAATGCTTAGTAAAATATGTACTGCAGTGCTTATGCTTGCATGTTTTGTTTCTTTCGTTAATGCACAGGAAATAGTTCAGACAGAAGGAGAGACTTCTTCTGCTCCTTCTGATAATCAAATTGTTCAGACCTCTCCTTCTGTTCAAACACCTGCTGTTTCGCAGGAAAAACCCGATGCGCTTAAACTATACCGTGAAGGCCGGGATTTGGAAACTGCGGGGAAAACAAATGAAGCCCGTTCAAAGTATCAGAAATCTGCAGATGTATGCCGTCTGGAGCTGAAAGAGAATTCAAAAAATATTGAATCCTTTGTTGTGTTAGGCTGGGCATTAATCAGACTGGGTCAGTACCCGGAAGTAATATCGACGAGTCATGAGGCGTTAAAGCTTAACCCCAGAGAATATAGAATAATCGAAAGTCTTGCAGAGGGATACTTCTATATTGATAACTACACCGAATCATTAAAGTATTTTGAACAGTATCTCCATGCGCTGCCCAACGGAGACCGCGCCTCGACGGCATATTTTTTTGTAGGCGATATTTACCGTATAACAGGCCGCTATGAACACGCAGACATTGCATATTCCGCAGCGTTGAACAAGACTCCGTCAATGGCGCTCTGGTGGTACCGGCTGGGATCCGTGCGTGAACAGGCAGGAAAAAAGGCGGAAGCAAAGGAAGCATACGAGAAAGCATTAAAATATAAACCTATCTATCAGGAAGCAAGCGACGCTCTTAAGCGTGTTTCGTAAAGAACCTTTTGATGGAAAAATCTTCCGAAATAATGAGCCCTGTTATGGTGAGCATACATCCGATGCCGCCCGGCAGGGTTATTTTTTCGTCCAGTACAATTACAGAAGCAATAACAGTAACAACAGGAATAAGGTAAATATACAGGGTCGTTTTACCCGTTCCCAAAAAATTGCAGGCAGTATTCCAGGTAACAAAGCAAAGAGCTGAAGCAACAGCTCCTAAAAAGAAAAGCAGTACAATGTTTTGTATACTTGAAAAACGGGCAAGCTGAGTATCAGGTGAAAGATCAATTGGTATAAAGCAGGCAAATACGGCCATAAAGATAAGGCAATAGAAGAATATTCTTCTTGTGGATGCAAGTCGCGGATGATTCATCAGGTTAATTTTCGAGACAATGACAGAGTAAAAAGCCCATAATACTGCACCGCAGAGGGCGAGTAAATCGCCTGCAGGATTTATCTTTAGAATAAACGTTCCGTTAAAACTGATAACAGCAATACCCGTAATAGCGGTTATAAAGCCCAAAAAAAAGCGCGGAGTAAGAGGTTTCGAAGAATCCTTGAGGAATACACGCATAGCCAGGGCTGTAAATAGAGGCGCCGAGGAGATAATAATACTCACATTAGATGCGGAAGAATATGACAAGGCAATGTTTTCCAGCAGCTGATACAGGGTTAAACCGGTAAGACCTGCGCCTGCATACAGGAGCTCTTCTTTCACTTTTTTAAAAGGTAAAAAACGGGGAGCCATAAGGCATAATATAAGGTATCCGGTTACAAAGCGGATAATAAGAATTTCAAAAGACGAAAAAGTTATAAGCAGTATTTTTGTGGCAATAAATGTTGTACCCCACACCAGTACGGTAAAAAACGTAAACAAGTAGCCGGCGCCGGTTTTACCTGTTGTTGAATAACGGTTCATATAATTCCTGTTATTGAGTGAATATTTATTATGAGATATAAGTATAGTATGAACAAAGAGACTTATTCTAGTCATGATGAAAACCTGATTCCCTTTTTGGCAGCTCTTTGTATTTTTTTATCTGCAGTTGAATACGTTATTCCCAAGCCTCTTCCTTTTATGAGGCTTGGATTGGCAAATCTGCCTATTATTCTATCTTTATTCCTGCTGCCTTCAAAGCAGTATTTTTTTCTTGTTTTAGTCAAAATTCTGGGACAGGCTATTCTTTCCGGCACGCTCTTTTCATACATATTTCTTTTTTCAGCAGGCGGAACTTTCGCTTCCGGTTTTGCCATGTTCATTGTATACCGTATTTTAAACCGTTATGTATCATGCGCAGGGCTGAGTCTTTTCGGTTCTCTTGCCAATAATTCGGTGCAGTTTCTGCTTGCGCGGTTTATTCTCTTCGGAGAAGGTGCATTTTATATTGCACCCTTATTGTTTATATCGGGCGCCGTTACCGGTCTTCTGCTTGGTTTTACCGCGCTCTATTTTTCAAAATCCTCAAGATGGTTTTATTTATGTAAAAATAAGGAATTGCCGCTTCCCTCCGATCTTCCTTCTCAGAATGAAGCTAATTCCGGCCCGTCCGCTATAGGCGGTAAAAAAAGAAAGGTGAAGATACTGCCTTCTCTACTGATATTTGTGTCTATCGTATTTTTCAGTCTACTGCAGCCTCAGGGAAAAGTGCTGTTTTCTATTTTTTCGTTTGATATTACGTCAGCTGCTCTTCTCTCAGGAGTTCAAAAAGCGTTTCTGCTGACGCTAATGGTAGTTATTTCCCGTATCTTTATAACGTCTTCTTTCAGACTGCCGGGAAAGGCCGGATTATTCATGAACAGGGTTTTTCAATATCTCGCTCTGCTTACCGGTAAAAGAATTGAAAAAGGAAACTGGAAGTCTGTATTTAAGGCAATCGACAACCGGCTTCTCTCAGTATATTTTGCATAAAAAAACCCCTTTGTTGAATTTGTGTCCAACGAAAGGGGTTCCTGCTAAAAGTATACTATCGTAACTTCCTAGACAGCCCTAAGTATCAGCTGCTGGCTATACGGTATTAGTGACAGCCGCAGCCGCCTGAGCATCCGCAGTCTTCGTCTTCATCGCCGCAATCACATTCGTGATCACCGCATCCGCAATCATGACCGCCGCATCCGCAGCCGTCCATAAGACCCTGTCTCAGCTCGTCGTCGGTTGCATCCCGTACATCAGTAACCTTGACATCAAAATATAAGGTTTCTCCTGCCAGAGGATGATTTGCATCAATAGTTACGGTATTGTCTGCAATCTCAACAACAGTTACCAGCCTATTTTCAGCCTGATTCCCTGCTTCAAACTGCATCCCTACCTCTAATTCGACATCTTCGGGGAACTGCTCTTTAGAGACAGAAACCAGTAATTCTTCGCTGTATTCTCCATATGCATCTTTAGGTTCGACTGTTACAGAAAATGAATCTCCGGATTTTTTTCCGGCAAGCTCCCGTTCTAATCCGGGAATTAAATTTTTATGACCGTGGATATATTCTAACGGTCCCACGCCTTCTGAGGAGTCAAGAATTTCGCCCTCAGCGTCTTTAAGTGTATACTCGATTGATACAACTTTGTCATTGGAAATAATCATGAGGTTAAGATACTCAATTATCAGTCACTTGACAAGTACTGAATATTCAGCTTTGAGTTCTGCTGTCTTCCGGAGGAAAAGCAATATCAAATTGCGATATATATGTAAGAAACGATTCCTTTGTTGTGACCCCGAACTTAGGATAGAGGGTTGTAACATGCTTTTTCACCCATGACTCTGAAAGTTTATATACCTCTGCAATTTCTTTATAGGTAAAGCCCTTCAAGAGAAGTGTTATAAAACCGGTATCCCGTTCGTCAAGATTAAGGCTTTTAAGGTCTAATACCTGTTTTTTTGACAACAGGACCTGTTTTTCACTGACAATATAGTCTAAAAAATATAAGCGCATCAAATAGAGAGAAAAAAGTTCAATTCCAAGGATATAGGCATTCACAAGTTCGGAACGGATAAGAACCCTTACAGAAATACCCGGTTCAAATAAGGGAAGAATAAATAAACCTGCGACAGATATTGTGTACTTTACTATACTCCGTACTTTGTAGAAATCGTGTACGAATGCAATAACAACAGCTACGGTATAAAGCAGCGCCGCTATCAGATATTTAGTAGGAAACTGTGTGAAAATCGTCAGGGCAAGCGCAAATATGATGTGCATGAGTACTATAATTCCCCATTTTTTAGGGAAAATATAAAAAAGAATCAAGCCTGTAATTCCAAAAAGAGAAAGAACTATTATCCGGACAATTTCTTTCCAGTTTGAAAAGCACTCACCACTAAAAAAATCAGGGATCATTACTGCTATAAAAATAATCAGTAAAAAAACTGTATACAATCGTAGCGAAAAAGTTTTTCCGTTCATGAAAGCTAGTATACCACAAGATAACAGGTTTATTCAAACAAAAGTAACCAAAGTGTAATTCATATGACATTGGTCATTTTTTAAAGAACTTTGGTTCTTTTTAATAGATACACGCCTTTAAGCTCTTTCCAAAAATGAAATTAGAGGTAAAATGAAGTTGTATTTCAAATAATGAGTATATTTTTACTGATACTATGATTAACGGCAAAACGATATTGGAGAGTACAAAAGAGAGTTTATTAAGAAGGAGAGATGCAGTGCATCTGCAGGCGTTGCGTATCAAATGAGGGTTGATACACTTGACCGGGATACAGATATTGTATCCCGGTTTTTTTTAGACAGATGCTATCGACCCAGCAGAACCGGAATAAGATCTTTTCTTCCTGCCGCCTCAAGAGCTTCTACGACAAGTTTCCTGTTTTCGGGTTTATTAAACTGTAAAAGCGAGCGCTGGAGTCTGCGTTCTCTTCCGCCTGAGGGTATGTATACTGTCTCAAATGAACCGTCAGATAATCTGTTTTGAGGGTTAAGCCCCGTATAATACATGCAGGTTGCCAGGTTTCCCGGCGTTGGATAAAAATCCTGCACCTGATCAGGAACGAAGCCGTTCTTTTTCAAATATAGTGCTGTCTCAGCTGCCTCGTTCAGTCCTGCTCCAGGGAGTCCTGCTATAAGATAGGGTATAAGATATTGTTTTTTGTTAAGCTGTTTATTTACTGCTCTAAATTCTTTTTCGAATGCTTCATATACCTCATGGGAACTTTTACGTATAAGACGGAGTACGGCATTGTTTACATGTTCGGGGGCAACCTTAAGCTGCCCGGAAATGTGGTGGGCGCATAATTCTGTTAAAAATGTCTTATCCTTATCGAGCATCACGTAGTCAAAACGTATACCGCTGCGGATAAATACCTTTTTTACTCCCGGGAGGGATCTAAGCCTGCGCAGAAGGCTTAGGTAATCACTATGATCAACCTTAATATTGGGACAGGGTGAACTTCCAAGACATTCTCTATTGGTGCAGACTCCCTGTGTTTCCTGTTTTTCACAGGCATCGGCTCTGAAATTTGCAGTAGGCCCGCCGACATCGTGTATATATCCTTTAAATTCTTTGTGCTGGATTAATATACGGGCTTCCTTTTCCAGCGAATCGTGGCTTCTTGTCTGTATTCTTTTCCCTTGATGAAAGGTTATTGCGCAAAAGGAACAGGCGCCGAAACAGCCTCTGCAGCTTGTAAGGGAAAACAGTACTTCGCTGAGTGCCGGAACCCCTGTTTCCCCATTTGATGCGGGCTTATCATAGACAGGATGCCATGTCCGGTTAAACGGCAGTTCCATAATGGCATCGAATTCCGCGGAGGATAATGGAAAACAGGGTTTTTCCTGTACAATGTAGCGGGAATCGCTTTGTTCCACGAGAATTTTTGCTGTATGTGCATCGGTATTTTGTTCCTGCAGTACATATGACTGTGCAAAAGATTGTTTTCCCTCAGCTGTTCCTGCAGATACTTCTTCATAAGAGGGAAGATACAGTGCCTCAGGGGGTACTTCATCTTTAATTCCTGTTCTCCAGCAGGTTCCCCGTATGCCTTTTAAATCCGGTTTTTCATTGACCGTTTTTGACCGTGAAAGTCTCTCAGCGGCTTCTAAAAGAGGTTTTTCACCCATTCCATATATCAGCAGGTCGGCTTTTGAATCTAAAAGAATTGAACGCCGTACAGTATTCGACCAATAGTCATAATGCGCCGTCCTTCGCAGACTCGCTTCTATTCCGCCTATAATCACCGTAACTCCTTTATAGGCTTCACGAATTTTAGCGGTATACGTTATGAGGGCTCTGTCGGGGCGGTGTCCGGCTTCTCCGCCGTGTGCATAGACATCCCGGGATCTTGGTTTATTGTTTGCGGTGTAATTTGATACCATGGAATCCATGGCGCCTGAACTTACAAGAAAGCCCAGGCGCGGACGGCCGAGAATTTTAAATGATTCGGGATTTTTCCAGTCCGGCTGGGCAATAATACCGGTCTTGTATCCGGCGTTTTCTAATACTCTGCACAGTAAGGCAGCGGCAAAGGAACTGTGATCAACATACGCATCTCCGGTGACAAAAATAAAATCCGTCTCCGTCCATCCTCTGTCTTCTAGTTCCTGTGCCGTAACCGGTATGAATAAATTCTTAGATGGTTCCACTTCTTAATAGGCTTGAATTACTTCGGTGACTTCCGGAATAGTATCTTTAAGCACTCTTTCAACACCCTGTTTAAGGGTCATTGTCGCCATAGGGCAGCTGCCGCATGCGCCAGTGAGTTTTACATATACTTTCCCGCCGTCTTTAAGCGATACGAATTCAAGATCTCCGCCGTCAGCCTGGAGCTGAGGACGTATCTGGTTTAATACTTCTTTAACGCGTGCTTCTAACATAGGATCCTCCGTACATAAAGTACACTTATACTCTTCCAAGGTCAACTATTCTGCGGAAGAACCGCCTGAATTACCGTAAAGCAGTTTTTCAAGGCAAAGTGTTTTATTAAGATTTTTTTTAAGAGTTTGAAAATCCGCGTCTGGGCGGCATCCTGTATTCTCAGTTTTTTTCAAAATTGCCCGTATAAGAATGTTCTTTGGCGTATGTGAAAAATCAATAAATTCCAATACCTGTACAGAGTAGCCGCTTTTTTCGAGGATCAGAACCCTCGTTAGATCTGTAGCGAGGGATGAAAACCGTTCGCGGATCAGGCCGAAACGCAAAAAGGGCGAGTATTCAGAAGCCGGTTTGTCAGCCTGAAAGGCGGTGTTAAGCTCATGCTGGCAGCAGGGAACGCATAAAATGGCCCTGGTTTTTTGAGCGGCGGCGGATGCAAGGGCATAATCGGTGGCAGTGTCGCATGCATGAAGGCTTATAACAAGATCCGGCCCCTTTTTCCCCTCTCTCGAAAGATTTTCAAAATACGACTCTATGGATGCACAGGTAAACTGAAGATGTTCGTACGTAAATTCCTTTGCAAGGGTGGAACACAGCGTTATTACATCGTCTTTCAAATCAAGACCGGTAATGCGAACCGGTATTTTTTTAATTTCAGTACAGTAATGGTATACGGCAAAGGTTAGGTATGATTTACCGCATCCGAAATCGACAATTGAAAGAGGGGTACCGTCAACGGGAATTATTTCGTCAATAATATCATCTATGAACTCTAAAAAACGGTTAATCTGCTTAAACTTGCTGTATTTGTCTGCAATAACGGTTCCTTCTGCCGTCATTACTCCGAGATGCTGAAGAAAAAGAACCGGTTTGCCTTCTTCGATGAGGTAGTTTTTCGTTCTGTTATGGGTAAGGCCCTCCCTTTTCCCCGGTGCTGTCTGTGCATCCGTCTCTTTTACAACACCTGCCTTATAATTGTCCAGCTTTTTCCGTATAATCGTGGTTTTACCTTTTTTATTGGTCAAAAAGTGAAGAAGTTCTGCTTTATTATTATCATACTCTGCTTCAATAACGGTATTTTTATAATTAACACCCACATGCTGTTTTAAAAATCCTGCTATTTCCTGTCTTGTCATTGATGAATGAAAGCTCTGGGTAGAGGTGAATTGTTCAACAAAAAAACGGCGTTTATTGCCTGCAATCTGACGAATTTTTATTTTTAAATACGCCGCCTGCGGGACCGGTTTAGAAAGTGCTGCTGATATTAGGTTCGGAAGAACTGCATCGATAGTTTCGTGTATCATTCGGGTTTATCCATTATTTAAAAGTTTTGAGCATCGAAAGGGAAACGCAGGCTTCATACATGGGAAGGGGGGTGGCAAGCAGTGTTATATCGCTTTTTTCAGCAAGTTCCTTCATCTCAGGAGCAGGCAGTTTGTCATTGACAAGAAGAACGGCTTTTGCTCCCACAATATCTGCCGTTCTGACTGTCTGACTGGAAGCAAGACTTGTCACGAGAAGGTACGGCGCCTCGCACGAAACGAGGATATCGCTCATAAGATCGCCTGCAATAATGTCCTCAACCATGATGTTTTGATAATTACTTGAACCGTAAACTACATGAGCCGGTAAATTTTCAATAATATCATAGAGTGAAAGCATCTGTTCTCCTGTGTTCTTATTTATTATCAGACGGAAAGTTAAGGGTTATCCATATTGGACTTCCTGAATCATAAGTATATACGTTAATAAAAAAAAATGATATACTGAATATTATGGCTAAGGTCTTTGTGTTCGTTAATCAAAAAGGCGGTGTCGGTAAAACCACCTCGGTTATTAATCTCGGAGCCTATCTTGCGGAAGCAGGAAAAAAGGTTCTTCTTGTGGATTTTGATTCCCAGGGCAATATGTCTTCCGGTGTTGGTATTGCAAAAGAGAAGCCGACGGTATACGAGCTTATCGCCGAAATGGCCACTGCGGATGCGGTCATTAAACACACAAAAATAAAAAATCTTGATGCAATACCGGCTTCAATTGACCTTGCCGGCGCTGCTATAGAACTGGTTGACCAGCAGAACCGTGAGTTTTATCTAAAAAACGTTCTGGATCCGCTTCGCCCTTTATATGATTATATGCTCATAGACTGTCCTCCTTCCCTGGGTATTTTAACGCTTAACGGACTCGCAGCCTCAGATGCGGTTTTAATTCCAATGCAGTGCGAGTATTTTGCTTTGGAAGGCATAACGCTTCTTCTTCAGACGCTTAAAAAGGTTCAGCAGACAATTAATCCGAATCTCGGTATCGGCGGTATTTTTTTTACTATGTATGATTCCAGAACCCGTCTTGCACAGGATGTCGTAAAGCAGGTGAAAACATATTTTAAAGACAGTGTATTCAGTACAATAATTCCCCGGAATGTACGCTTATCCGAAGCTCCCTCCCACGGACTGCCTGTTTCTATGTACGATGCAGCCTGCATAGGAGCAAGGAGTTATAAACAGCTTGCCAAAGAGGTGCTCGAACGTGGCTAAAATCGGCTTGGGAAAGGGAATAGATGCTGTATTCGGCGATAACAATTTTACTCAAATGCGGAATGAAACGCCGGTAGAAGCCCAAATAATCAAGTCATCATCAGCTGCGGAAATACGCAGCCTTCCAATAGATATGCTTGTTCCGAATCCGTATCAGCCGAGAAAAGAGTTTGATCCCCAGGCTCTTGAAGAACTTGCATCTTCAATACGGGAACACGGCGTTGTAGAGCCGATTATTGTATCAGCGTCAACAGACGGTTCTCATTACATAGTTGGCGGCGAACGGCGTACAAGGGCTGCGAGACTTGCCGGTTTTACCGAAATTCCTGCCATTGTAAAAAAATTCTCCAGAGAGCAGATGCTTGAGATTGCTCTCATTGAAAATATTCAGCGTGAAGACTTAAATGCGCTTGAAGAAGCTCACGCTTACCGCCAGCTTATGGAACTGGGTAATCTGGCTCAGGATGAAGTAGCTAAAAGGGTTGGAAAGAATAGAAGTACAATAGCCAACGCGCTGCGCCTTTTAAAACTGCCTGAAGATATGCAGGCCTCTCTTTCCTCCGGGCAGATCAGTGCCGGACATGCAAGAGCCATTCTTTCTGTGTCGAATACACAGGATCAGCGTATTCTTTTTGCCCGTATTACAGGGTCGGCTCTTTCTGTCCGCGAGGCAGAACGGCAGGCAGCCGAATTAAACGGCGAATCAAGACCTATAAAAACTGCGAAGGGCAGGGAAAAACTTGCCAGCCGCAATGCCGATATTATATCGCTGGAACAGCGTTTCCTTGATGCCCTGGGTACAAAGGTCGAAATCAAGGGCACTATTTCCAAGGGTTCGATTCTCATTGATTATTATTCACAGGATGATCTTGAAAGGCTCTATTCTCTCATCTGCAGCCGCTAAAAAAGTATTTTAAAATGTAAAATATCTCCAAAAACTGCGGAAAATTCATAAAAATAAATATCATGTAATAGAAAAAACTTTACAAAATCTCCAATATGCCCGATAATACTATGTGGGTCTATCTCTTTTTTTTAAGGATTTTCAAGTGAGTAAAAAATTGTTTCTATTGCTGACATTTATTAGTATTCTCATACCGCTTTTTGCTTCCGGTAAAAGGGAAGTGGAAGAGCGCCCTGTCGAAGAGCTGGAAAGCTGGCAGGAGACTTTCGATATAAATGAAAAGAAGGCGGGTAAATATAATATCCTTATTACCGCATCGGATAAAGGCGGAAACGTAACGCTCGGCGGTCCTTTTAATATTTTCATAGATCCGGAATCAGATCTGCCTGTGAGCGGCATAACAAATCCCCGTAATAATATGCGTGTTCCGGGTAATTTGAATATAGTCGGTACCTGTATTGATGATGATGCCGTAGGCAGAGTGGAAATAATTCTTGACGGCGACAGGGAAAATCCTATTATCGCTGAAGGGAAAGATTTCTGGTCATATTATCTTGATACAACACAGATGACCGAAGGCGCTCATACCATAAGCGTATATGGTATAGATAATAAGGGTGTAATCGGTCATGAACAGACAGCTACATGGCATCTTGACAGAAGACAGCCCCAGTCGAAGGTTGAAAACTATGGAATGGGCGCCCTTGTATCCGGAAAAATAAAACTTACCGGTACAATAACAGACGGAAACGGTATTAAGAGTCTGTCTTATTCACTGGACGGCGGAAGAAATTTCAAACCTGTAACAATTTCAGAAGATAAAAAAAATAATGCCTGGACATTCAGTCTTCCCCTTAATACCCTTGAAATGAAAGACGGCGCAACCGTATGCTGGTTCAAGGCGGTGGATCTTCAGGGTACAAGCGGTCTGTATTCATACCTTTACTTCGTTGATAATACGCAGCCTGAAATAAACATAACGTATCCTTCCGAGACAGATATTGTAAACGGCAAATTCTCCGCGGCGGGCTTCGCGCGGGATGCAATTATTGTTGAATCTTTATCGTGGGTCTTCGGTTCCCAGTCAGGAACTTTTGAGCTTATTCCCGGAAACCCGTATTGGAATCTGGATCTTGATGTACGCGGTGTAGCAGCGAAGACTCAGGATCTTATAATTACCGCTAAAGATACTGCCGGTAATAATACCGTTGTAAAACGCAAGGTGCTTATAGATAACCTGGCTGATAAATCTAATGTAACCGTTGCCAGTCCGAAGCCTGAGCAAATTATCGAGAAAGATGTGTTATTGCGCGGTATAGCCGTTGACGATGACGGGATTGCCGAAGTTCTATACAGCATTGACGGAGGCTCGGCTGTTTCCCTGCCGGGCGGAGGGGTTTTTCTTTCCGAGGTAACGAAGTATATTTCTGTCCCGTTGTCTGTCGGTCCCCACAGTGTAAAGGTTTGGGCAAAAGATATTCATGAGGTTGAAGGAAATTCAGTAACAGTACCTTTTACAATATCCGGCTCTTCTCCTGAATTCATGGAAAGAATTGTATCTAAGGGAAAAAAGGCCGGTGATGAGACTGTGCAGTATTCACCCGGAGTAACAATTCATCCGGAATACGGGGCTGCTTATAAAACCTCTATTTCATCACTCTGCGGTCTTGCATCTGTTTCCTGGTCTTTTACGGGGCAGAGTGAGCAAACGAAAGATTTTGCCGGAGCAAAAGGGTTAAGTTCGCTGACAATCCCGCTGGAAAATACCAATTGGGGCAGTGTGAATTTGATAGTTACGGCAACTGATATTTACGGCCGAAAGACCCAGGAAGTTGCCAATTTTTATGTAGAGAATCTCACAAAGACCCGCGGAGAACCTGCGGTTATCTTTTCTGACAGCAATATTAGTGAAGACGGACTTGTGTTTTTGGATGGAAGAGACACCGTAAGCGGATACTTCATTGGCGGAAAGGCGGTATCTGCCCGCATAGTTCCTGTTACTCCGTTTGCATCTGTTTCATTGGAAAATAACATACTATCCATCTTCCCCAGTTCTGCTGTTGGAATATCTGAAAGAGTCAGGGTTGAAGTAACTACCGATCAGGGAGTCATATACAAATCCCGCTATCTTCAGTTTCAGACGCCGGTGGCTGCTCCTGTAATAAGTTTCCGTAATTCCGAGATTCAAGACGGTCTGGCAGAAGTTTCTATAATAGGCAGTGTAACCGCAAGAATGCCTGTGCAGACAGTTTCATACAGGATTTTAACGCCCAATACGCCTGCTCCGGAGTGGCAGAAGCTCCCCGTTACCGTATCGGGAGCCTTTACTGTTAATATACTTCCCTCTGCATTTGCAGAAGGTATTTCTGTTGTGGAGTTTCAGGCAGTCGATTCCGGGAACAATACAACAACCAGTGCCGTATTTGTTAAAAAAATACCGCCGGTTCCGGCAGATTCAAAAACTCCGTCTCCTTTCGCAAAACCGGTAATCTCCTGGTGCGACGGTGCGGATGTTTACTACGGTACGGCATATACCGGGACAGTAACGCTGCAGAGTGTTACCGTCGGCGGAGAAGATCTGACATCACGCTATAATCCTCTCAGCGGTACAATCAGGCGCTCGTCGCTGAAAGCAGGAGATATTCCTGTGGAAGTAAAACTTGCAGACGAAGCGGCAAAACCGGTATCGTCACGGTTTACCGTAAAAAAAGATACAGATCCGTCGATCAGTTTTATTTCTGCCAACGGTGTGCCCTATAAGTCCGGTGTGCAGGTTCCTGTTTCATATCCGGCGGATTCTTCAAAAAATGAAACGATGCTTGTAGCAATAACATCTGATTTCCCCGTGGCCTCATTCGGTTATTCGATTAACGGCGGAACCGAAGTTAAAATTGTACCGAGGAAAAGCGCCGACAGCCAGGTTCTGTATGAAGCGGATATTCCTTTAAGGGGTCTTCCGGCACAGATTACCGAAATCAGTGTGTCTGCTTCTGCATCACGCGGGAAACCTGTAAGCAGGAAAGGAACAATATCAATAGTCCGTGAAAAGAATCCCTTGGAAATTCAGGATGAAAAGAAAGTTTACTGGCAGGAAAGGCGTGCGGAGGAAAATAGTAATTACTTTATAGATAAAGGAAGTTCAATCAGCGCGTATGCCAACTTTGTAAGCCCCATAATAGCACAGCTTTCAGTTCCCAATCCTCTTCTTAGTGTATCTGTTAAGGGAAATACTATTACTGTAACGGGTCTGGAATCCGGCACCTACGACAATATAGTGCTTTCAGTGCAGGACAAGGAAGGGAATTTTTATGTATCAGATCCCGTAACTATTCATGTAGACGGCGAGATTCCGTCTATATCTGTAGCCCAGCCTGTTCAAAATCAGTGGGTCGGCAACAGTGTTACGCTGAGCGGTATAATACAGGAAGCAACTGAACTTTCACAATTTGCCTACAGTATTGATGAAGGTGCTTCGTGGGTGCCGGTGGAGACTGAAAAACGAGGACAGATTAATTTTACCCATGAGATTGACCTTAGTTCTATTTCTGAAGGTTTGGTTCCCCTCGATGTAAAAGCCGTCGATGTATCCGGCAAAGAAAGCAGATACAGCATTGTTCTGCATAAAGATATTTCAGGCCCGGTTGTTTCTGTAGTGGTACCGCGTTCCGGCGATGTTGTAAACGGTGAAACTAGAATTGTTTTCAGTGTAAAAGATGCCGGCGTATTAGCAAAAGCTGAATATGTAGTGTATGGAGAGGCTGAGGCGGATGCAGCAGAAGGAGAAGCGGCGGTGCCGGTCGAGCTGAAACGAAACAGCATGGAACTTGCTCCGTTTATTACGACTCTGGTCGGAATCGGCGATCAGCAGCTTTTTGACGGGATGGTTTTTGAATTTACGGATCAGGCCGGTAATGTAACAACAAAGAATGCGTATGACTTTGTCATCGATGCTTTTTCAGATCTGCCTGTGGCTGAAATACACGTTCCCAGCGATAATGAAATAATTCAGACAGATTTCATTATTTCGGGTGTTGTATATGATGATGACGGACAGTCTAAAATATGGTACAAAATTGACAATGGCGAGTTTGTAGCGCTTGACGGATACGGAAGCAGTTATTCAATTCCTGTTCCCTTGTCAGCAATGACAGATAATGAGCACACTGTGACTGTATATGCTGAAGATATTCACGGAATTATCGGTGATCCGGTTGTACGGCCGTTCAGGATTTCTCTTGAGGAACCGAAGGGTGCAGTTGAGACCCCGACAATTGATTTAACTGTAAAAGACCGTGTTGAAATAACCGGCTGGGCAAGCGATGCGAACGGAATCTCCCGTGTTCAGGTTTCTGTGGATAACGGCAGCACGTTTAATGATGTAGTCGGAACCGAAGAATGGACATATGAGTTTGACACAAAAGTCATACAGGATGGAACACATGTTGTATTCCTTAAGGTTTGGGATAATTACAATGTTCAAGCCTTGTATTCAAGTCTTATCAATATTGATAATACCAAGCCCGATATATCACTTGAGCTTCCCGTCGATGATTCAAAGACCACCGGAACGCTTTTCTTCTCAGGACAGACTACAGATAACATCGGTTTAACAAAACTATATGCCCAAATTCGCAATTTGGATGAAAATCAGGTTCCAGTTCCTGAAGGTCTTGCCTATCTTGAGTTTGTACCGGATGAAATTATTACTAAGGGTATTGACATATCGGCCCTAAGTGATGGATTCTATAATATAGAGATGACTGGTGAAGATGCAGGAGGTAATATTACCCGTGTATCAAGAAACATTCAGCTGACTAAAGAGACCGAACTTGCTTCAATTGATATTCTCTATCCTCTGAACGGCGAACATGTACAGGGTATGTTTAACCTCTATGGAAAGGTTTACTCGGAAAAACCTTTAGAAACCCTTATTCTGTATATAGATGATGCTGATGCGGGAACTGCGGAAATTACAGAATCAGGCTACTTTGTATTTACCCTTACTCCCGAAATTATAGCGGCAGGAATGCATAAGCTTCAGGTAAGGGGTCTTCTTGACGGATCCAAGGTAATCAGTTCTGCGGATCATTTCGTTAATTATAACCCGAGCGGACCTTGGGTTACCATTGATAATTTTGCGATGGGAGATTTTGCATTTGACAGACCGTATCTGGAAGGTAACGCAGGTTATGCTTTTACAGAGACGGAATTGTTGTCTTTGCAGGATAAAGCAACGCCCAAAGATGTAAGACAGGCGCTGCTTGCAAAAAGCGTAGACTATATAGAAATAAGTTTCGACAACGGCAAGACTTTCGAAAAGATAGGATCAAAGCGCAAATGGCGCTACCGTGTCGAAAATGAGGATATGAGTGCCGGTTACCACTTCATGGTTGTCCGCGCTGTTATGAGAAACGGGGAAACGGCTGTCACAAGAACAATCATTCAGATTGATAAGACTGCTCCTACTATTAAAATTATTTCACCCGAAGAGGGAGGCCGTTTTAACGAGTTTATTGAGTTTGCCGGATTGACAAACGATGATGTATCTTTAAAGAGTGTAACGCTTGCGCTTAGAAGCGGAGATAAAGCCTCTTATGAAGTTCCGGCATTTATTCAGGGTTTGTATTTTGACTGGCATTTCTGGGGAGCAACATTCTATGATATTGGAGCAGGATTAACCTTCTTTGACGACAACGTACGGCTTCAATTACAATTCGGTCAATTTACAGATTTATTGTGGAAGTGGGTCGGACAAACAGAGCCTTTCCGGTACGGAGGGAATGTCATCGGCGGAAAACTGCTTGCAAACATTGGAACAGTGCCGTTCCGTTATTTCTTCGGCCCCAACTGGGAATGGCTGTCTGCTAACCTTACTTTAGGTGCAAACTTCTCCATGTTCTCGGAAACACAGAGCGGTTCACCCCAGATGCTGTCGGCAATTCTCGCACAATTGGAATTCCCGAGAGTTACCATACCGAAGCAGAAGATGTTCAGAACTTTTGCTTTTTACACAGAAGCCCAAGTTTGGTTTATTCCGACAGATATTGAATCTATCGATCCGAATAACCCAATACCTAAAATAGTACCGCAGATTAGTGGCGGAATACGTATTAACGTGTTCTAAACCAGGAGATGTATATGAAGAATGCACAAAGAAAAAGATTAACCGCCGTATTGGCATTAACTGTTTTGACAGTTATCTTTTTAACAAATTGTAACGGAGCCGGTCTTGGTACCGCAGTAGATACAAAGGCTCCGACGGTTGCAGTAACGTATCCTCCTACAGACAGCGTAATACGGGGTACTTTTGTTATGAGCGGTACCGCAGAAGATGAAACAGGCGTTTCTTCTGTAAATGTTGTTTTAACTAAGCTCCCTGCCGCTTTGGGCGTAAAAACTGATGTTATAATAGGTACTATCGATAATTCCACACAAAAATCATGGACAGCATCAATAAATACCCAGGATGCCGCCACCGGTGCTTATGCTATTCCCGACGGTAAATATGAAGCTCTCGTAACGGTAAAAGATACTATTGGAAGGACATCCACTACAACTGTTATTTATACTATCGATAATACTAAACCGATTGTAGCTGTTTCACAGCCTGCAACACGCGGAACACAAAATCCGTGGGAATTCGGTTCCGAGTTGAATTTTACAGGACTTCAGTATGACGAAAACATATCCGGCCTCTTTACAATAGATTTCTTCGGTTCAGAAGGAGCAAAAATTTCTTCATATAAGGGCACTAACGTACTGACAGACTGGTCGCTCGATGTTAAAGAAGGCGATGCAGCCTTTCAGGCTTTAAAGACAGCGATGACCGATGTAAATATACCGCAAAAATTCTGGTATACGATTACTGTTGAAGACCTTGCCCGTGAATTTAAAAATCCTGCAGAAGCTGCGGATACCGTAAAAACAGGAAACAGCTCTACATATTACTATTCCTGGACGGATATATCTTCTCTTCTCGTCGCAGGAGACTTTGCTCCAAAAATTAATGCCTTATACAGTCTCGACAGCGGATTTAATGTTTCCGCTTCCGAAATGCCTGCAAGTATAACATATAATAAACTGCAGAATATCCGTATATATTCAAATACGGCCGCCGAAAAAATTACAGCCGAATGCGGCGCCTTTACTATTGATCCGAATAATAAGCAGCCCGTCATCGAAACAGACGGAATTCTCCCTGGTGAAAACCGGAGTAAAGATAATCAGATAGGTAAAGGTGAAACAATACGTTTTGAGATAAAGAAAAATAAAGACGGTACTCCAATTCTTGTAAATGAAATGACCTGCCGGCTTGATACCTTCACCGGCAATGCATGGGTTAATGGAACAGCAAAACCGATTGCCTTGTCCGAAATAACACAGGGAACAACCATAGTCTATAATTATTCAGCGCCAGTTGATGTAGGAATATACAGACTTGTTTTCGATGTAAAAGACTTGAATAAATCAAGTGCGAGAAATTCAACCTATGAATTTATAGTAAATGCCGGAGCTCCCGTTTTTACAATAGCACCCGGCGCTTCCATTTATGCACCAGGCGGAACATTTACCTCGTATATTACGGCATCTGATGACTCAAATTCCTTAACACTTAAAGTACAGCGCCGTGATGCAGGCGCTCTTGCCGAAGTAAGTGCATACCCGGAACCGGTTTCTACAACAACAGTAACAGGTACTGAAGGAAATTACACAAGCGTTTGGTCTGTCACTCTGCCTGCCGCGGCAAACGGTTCTAGCATCACATACCGGTTTGAAGTAAGCGACGGAAAATGGTCAAATTCAAAAGAACAATCATTCACAACCGATAATGCTTCTCCTGTGCTTCTTGAGTTGTCTTCTCCTAGTATGCCTGTAACAGACGGCAAGGGAACACAAATATGCTCAGTTGCATCTCCCGGTATAACGGTAATCGGAAGAGCAAGTGCAGATCTCAGGCAGGCGAGAGTCCGTGTTACTTCTGTAAATTCTGCACCGGATGCAGATATATCCAGCACAGAGTGGAAAGTTGTAAACGTTTCTGCAGACGGTTCAGGCAAATTTACCGCCGCTCTTGAACTTCCTTCAAACGGTGACGGCGTAATAGAAGGCAATTACTACGCATGGTACCGTTTCGCAGATGATACGTATGATGATGTTACAAAACAGATGGGCTCTGTTACGAAGCTCTTCGACATCGTAGCCGATAAAAACGATCCGAATTTGACGTATACAATTAACGGAGCCCTTGAATCAACTATAGCTGACAGTCTTGACGGCTTCAATCAGCTTGCTGCGAATTTCACCATTGCGGGAAAAACTTGGGATGCCATAGCAAATTCCAGTGCAGGTATAGGCAGTCTGTCATATACTCATTACCTGTATAATGGCGGAACCGGAACGAATGATGTTCAGGGAACTGCAAATACTGTTCTTTCTCTTTCATCAGACGGTACATGGACTATTCCTGAAATAAGCGGCGATGGAAAGCATACCTTTACAATCACTGCAACAGACTGGGCGGGAAAAACAAAAGTTGTTAATGTTAAGGTACAAAAAGACATTGAGCCTCCGGTTTTAGCAATAACAAACCCGTCCAATAACCAGTATATATCAGGCGGTATAACAATAACCGGTACTGTAAGCGATCCCGGTGTTGGTGTTAAAGATGTTCAAATTACCTTTGACGGCGGAACAACATGGAAAACAAGTGTTGACGGTCTTACATTTAATGAATCCAACTGGTCATATACTCCGACCGCAGCAGATATTGGTGCCGAAGGTGCAAAAACTTTGTATGTGTGGGCAACCGATAAGGTAGATAAGGCTGTTTATCCAAACACTCTTGCAGGCATTTCTGCGCTTACTGCCGCTCAGCTGGCTCTATACAGAAGAAACTTCACATACGACAGCTCGGATCCGACTTTAACAATTACAAATCCTGCAGGAAATCAGGATTACACAAGCGGAGATTCGTATAATTTTGCATTTACCGCAGAAGACACTCAGGGGATAGATACCCTTGCATATAAATTAAACGGTGCAGCAGAGGTGTCAATTTTTGGTACAACAACAGTACTTCCTGCAGGGCTTTCAAATGCATCAGGAGACCGCAATGATCTTACGGTAACTTCTTATACAATTAGCGGAATTCCTGAGGGAAACAATGAAATAGAATTTATACTGACAGATAAAGCCTTAAAGAAAAATTCAAAAACTATTAGAATAATACGCGATACAGAACCTCCTGTTATTACAATTACTTCTGTTGTTCCTTCTATAGACGACAGCCCGAATTATAAAATTAACGGAATAGTTACTGTTAAAGGCTCTTTTGCTGATGCACTTGACGGACAGGCAACAACATTTGGGGTAGCTCTCAGATCCGGTCAAAATTCTGTGTTTACCTCAGCCCCGACAGCTACTTCACTCGGTTTTACCGCTGTAATTGATACAAGAAGCGTTCTTGAACTTGACAGTGTTCCAGGAATAACACTTGCAGACATCTTTGATTTCGATGTGCGCGACAAGATGAATAATAGTGCCTTGGACGATAATGCAAGTGCGATTATGACTGAACTAAGAAAATACAGAATTGATCAGACTAGCGACATACCTGTTCTCGATGGTCCTTCATTCAGCACATCAGCGGCTAATTCTTCGGATGTAACTACTCTTGTAAATTTATTCACTGCTTCTCAATATTTAAGCGGAATATTAACCGATGACGATGGTATCTCCAGTGTGGAATTTTATGTGGACACCAATGGCGACGGAACTGCAGACGGCGGAGCACTACGCAGTATTACCGGAATAAACAAAACAGTCTACAACCTTAATGTAAAGGTGAGTGAACTTGGTTTAGCACCAAAGGCAACCCACCGTATACAGATGAGAGTGACCGATACCAAGCTCGGTACAACAGATGCGACCTCAGGCGGTAATTACGGCCGGTATGCATCGCCATGGTTCTATATTGGTATAGATACAGGTGC
>JAEWSQ010000015.1 GCA_023398165.1 Spirochaetota bacterium
TTTACGGCAGCTCACGAAAATACAAGGCTCCTCATCAGTAACACACTACCGTTACGATAAGGCGGGACGCGTTGACCTCGTTCTTACCGGAGGAAGCGGAAGTAAAGAAAGCGCCGAGGCATGGACAGAATACAAATATGAAAACAGCGGCAGAACAGTACGCGTCAACAGAGGGGATACCGTTTTTGTCACACAAAACCGCAACGCCTTTGGAGACGTAACCAGTGTCATAGACGGCGAGGGAAACGTAACTCAGTACAAGTATAATGACAAGGGACAGCTCACAGATGTTATAGACCCCAACGGATATACGACGAGCTATGCATACAACGCCTTAGGAAAAGTGAAGTACATTTGGTACGCCGATTCCCAGACACGGGACGCTTCGGGAAATCTCGTGAGCGGAAACGCATCGATCAAATATGAGTATAATTACTTAGGTCTCGCTGCAATGGTAACTGATAAACAAGGCATCGAATGGAGCGGCGTGTACGATAAGGCAGGACGCCTCATACAAGAAACAGGCAGACTCGGCCTTAATAAGGAATACACCTACGATGTTCTTGACCGCGTTACCGAGGTTAAGAGCGGCGGAGTGATTATTGAAAAATATTCATACACAAACCGGGGAAAAACCATAATCTATACCGACGGAAAGGGCAGCACGTATACATACACAAAAGACTCCTACGGAAAGCTTGTAACAGAGGTAAACAGACTCGGAGTAACACAGTCCTATACCTATGAAAAAGACGGATCAGTAAAAACAAAGACAGATTTTGAATCTGATATTAAAGCCACTGACTACAATGACACAAACAGGACAAAGACCGTAAAATACAGCGACGGCCGGAAAGAAGTCTTTACTTATGCCATGAGCGGCCTCATACAGACAGCCGAGACAAAGACCGGAAAGATTATGTACACCTACAACAAGGCAGGGCTTCTTATAAAACAGGAAGACATAAAAGCAGGCGAAACCACCGCTTACACCTACGACAAAGCAGGCAGACGAACCGGTATGAACTCAGGGAATCGTGAAGTACGCTATGTCTACGGAAAGGCCGGGGAATTGCTTTCCATTAGTGACAACAAACAGCGCCTGAGTGTGAGTTATAAGTATGACTCACTCTACCGGGAAACAGAGCGCGTGTTTGGAAACGGCGTTGTGCAGAAAACGCAGTACACCGTCACAGGACAAACAGAACTTATTACAGAAGTTAACTCCCGCGGAGAACTCCTCCGTGCAGAAGGCTACGTATATGACGAAGGCGGCAGACGTATTTACACCGTAACCGAAAAAGGAGAGCTTACCAGCTACACCTACGATGCACAGAGCCGGCTTGCAGAAGTATTGTACCCGTACACCGAAGAGAAAAAAGAAAGTGACCGAAAAGAAGCGGAGGAAGAGGGGGTACATTACCTTGAAGGAAATGTAAAACCGGTGAACGTCTTTTTAAGCCTCGATGAAAAAGCGCTCATCGTACCTTTATTAGAAAAAATAGGCTGGGGAAGGAGCTCGTATCTTACGACGACACAGGTCCTCTGGCAGGAAACCTACACCTACGATGCCAACGGCAACAGGGAGAGTAAGACAACACCCTTTGGAACTATCCGCTACTGGTACGATGCAGAGAATAGATTAACTCATTCCGGAAGCGACGAAGGAAGGGGCAGCGACTACACCTACGACGCCAACGGAAACCTCCTCACAAAAACAAATCTTTACAAAACAGAGGAGTACGAGTACAATTTATCCAATAGGATGAAAAAGTCAGTGGTAACAGATCACATAAAGAAGACAAAAACGATCACTCATTACGACTATGACGCGTTTGGACGCCGTACCCTTGTCCAGGATGAGGGAGGGAAGATAATCCGCACTCTTTACGACGGCTTGAGCTTTGACATCATTCGCGAGCAGGAAACATTCGCAGACGGGTATTTTACGAATACCAGCGATACCGGCATTGCATGGGGTGCAGTGAGCGGGGGCGACGGCAGCAGGTATCGCTACATTGGTGATGACGCGCCAGCTCAAAAAGAGCAGAACGGCTACAGCGTAACCGCAACTAATAGAGCATCGAGCAGAGTCGCCTTGTACGCGAACGGACAAGCAGTGGGAGTAAACCGGAGTTCTAACTATGCAAGCAGCGAGAGAAGCTACTTCGGCACCGACCTCATGGGGACGGTAAGATCAAGTACGACAGATAGTGGAAGCGCTGAATACTACGAGTATGATGTTTTTGGAAAGCCCTACGGAGAAAACGTGAGCGATTATGCGTACACGGGCAAGCCGTATGACCCGACTACCGGGATGTATAATTACGGGTATAGGGATTACGTACCGCAGACAGCGCGATTCAGCACGGTAGATCCCATACGCGACGGCAGCAACTGGTTCGCTTATTGTAACAACGAGCCGGTGAACTTCCAAGATGCGTGGGGGTTGAGTTATGGTAGCCGAAAATCTGATAATCGAATGAGTGATGATAGATGGGGACAAGAAATAACTGGAAATGGAATAGATGGAAAAACCCTAAGTCAAACTGGTTGTGCCATCGTTGAGCTAAGTAATGTAATATCTTCAGTATCTGGCAGCGAGGTTTCCCCTCTTGATATTAATTTAAATAAAAGTAATTTTACCTCAGGTACAGATGATTTATTAATGAAACAAGTAGCCGAAAATAATGAATTAGTATTTGATTATTGGTAACCGTCAAATGAACTACCCGTCGGGCTGCAAGAAGTTCCAAGGGAGAAGCTTACTCCAATCTTCATCATTTTCTGCAAGCGGTGCTTTTTCAAACACGATTCGTAAGTAGTCATGCAGATTTACCTTACAGTGCTTTGCCGTTTCCACAAGCGTATACACTTTCGATGATGTTTCGGCTCCTGTCGGACTGCCTGAAAAAAGCCAGTTCTTCCTGCCGACAACAAACGGACGAATAGCGTTTTCGCTTTTTAGGCAAAAAAATATTCCTTGAAGCCAACGGCTCCGATTTTCATGCGGCTTTCTAAAGTCATTAAATGTTCGGCTTCAACTTGATAATCCGTTCTAGACTACAAGTTAAGCCTTTGGCTCTTATCTTGATCCAGATAAGCCCCTCCCCCACCAGAAAGCTTATAAAAAAATCATGCTCTTTCTTTCAGCTTTAGTATTTTTTTTGCCTCGTTAATATCAACAAGTAAGCCGGATGTATATTTGTGAAGAATACTCGTTACCAAAGACTGATACGGAAGCCCTTCTTTGGATGCAAGGTTTTTTAGGTTTTCCATATCGGTTTTAGACATACGAATATTCATTCGCTCAGTTTTATTTTGAGTATTAGCTGCCGCTTTAATGAGTTTAGCCCGTAAGTCAGCAGGTGCTTGTACAAAGTCTTCTGCATGGTCTTCGAACCACTGCTCTTCCTTGTCGAGAATAATATCAGCTGGATTAATTTTCTTCATGTTTTGCCTCCTTCTCTTTACGGCTTGGATATATCGTTTTTAAAAACCAATTTCCTTTGCTGTCAATTACTAAAGGAACAACAAAGGGATATCTGTTAAAATATACAATTATTCTGTATTGATCTTTTCTGGATGGATTCACTTGAGAACCGACAAAATCATTGTTAAGTATCTTCTCCAGAACCATTTCAAAGGAAACCTGCCTTGTTTCCATGAGGACAAGATTTTTATCAGAGTTCCATAGTATCTCAATTATGTTAAATTACTGTATAAGTCGCCTATTGTCAATACACAATAATAAATATTTACAAATCCGAAGACTACTCATATACTGGATAAGATGAGTAATATGGCATCTGATAATGACACATCTGCCGAAAAAATAAAGCCAGCGAGTTTTGGAACCGAACGCAGTGAGGTGACGAAACTCGGTAAGCAAGACCGCACAGCGGGATTGCGGCATGAGGGCGGTTACCGGATTAATCTCGTGCACCTGCATAATCTGTCCGTTTGTGTATGGTGTATTTTTACACCATACGATTCATTGTCTGTAATTGTGCAATGTCGTGTTTATGTCCTCCAATTTCTTCTCGTCCAAGTATCGTCCCTCTTCAGTATAAGGGACAAAATCGCTTACGAATTGATCACAAATAACTATTTCCCCTGTTTTCTCTTGACAAACTCTTTAAGTCATACTACTATGTAGAACATAGTAGTATGGAAAACACAATAATAGACAGAGACATTATCAGAAATCACATTGACACCATTATCCTGCATCTTTTGTCTGAAAAGGACAGGTACGGATACGAGGTGTATAAAGAAGTGATTGACCGCACGGAAGGTCAGTATGAGCTCAAAGAACCCTCCCTTTACTCAGCGTTCCGCCGGCTTGAGCAGAGCAAGCTCATACGTTCTTTTTGGGGCGATGAGAGTCAGGGAGGACGCCGAAAATATTATGCGCTGACGCCTGACGGGAAAAAGTATTATGCAAATTCTGTTAGTGAATGGAACAAGGTTAAACATATTATTGACACTATTTTAAAAGGAAAGAAATAAGAGGAATATATGAAGAGTATTGAATTCTATATAAAAGGACTATTTCGAAATATCGAAAGAACTCCGGAAATAAGCGATCAAATAGAAGAACTTTCCTGTCACATAAGGGATCGTGTTCATGATTTATGCAGTAGCGGCATGAGCGAAGATGAAGCCCTGGAAAAAACAATTCAGGATCTCGGTAATCTTGATGAACTGATAGATACCATAACCGGGAAAAAAGTGCGCCTTCCGATGAATAAAATAAACATGCTTATGACTCTTGCAGGAATAATCTACGGCGCACCGTATTTATTTTTTGTAACGGTCAGTTTGTGGAGTTGGTATATGGGCGGCGCAGCTTTATATTTAACACTGTCAGCCTTTGCAGGATATGTTATTCCTTTTATCTTTGCGCTTATCCGCTATTGTATGTTTCCAAAGAAGACTCTTCTATGTCCTGTACCGTCTATAAGACCGGTTTTTGTCAGTATCATTGGATGGTTTTTGATTTCACTCATATGTATTATTGCAAATATGTTAATGTATTCTTCTTTTCCCATAAGTAATTACTGGTCATGGATGCCTGCTGCGGGTGTGTTTACCTGGCCTCTAATGGAAGGTGTTGTTTATTTTACAGCTCTGCATGAAAGTAAAAAGGACAAGTCTAATGCATTTTAGGAAAGCTTCTCTTATACTTACATGTATTTTTACATCCTGTTTTTTGTTGTGCGCTGAATCCTTAACAATTTCAAAAATACGTATTACCGTCGGGGAATCAGAATACCTTTGGAGTAAAGATGCTGATATTGAATTAACAGGGGAAGAAGAATCATATATCAGTCCTTATACTGTTATTTCATATACTTCGCTTTTCCCTGGTAAAACAATCAATCAGGAAGATCTTGATGATGAAGTAATGAGAACACAGATGCGCCTTGAGGATTCAGGCTTATTTTATACTGCATCGGTGCAAATTGTTCCTCCAAGAAAAAATCCAACGGAGCGTACAATTATTATTTCTGTTACTGAGGGTTTCCTTCACCGTTTCTCGGGAGGCAATGCCTACGGTATGTATGGACTTGATGGTCTGGGCGGAGAACGTTCATCGTTATATACCTATGCCGGGTGGAACCTTTGGGGAGTAAGCTATGCTCATGAAAATCTATTTAATAAAGGTGTAATTGCAGCAGCTTCTTTTGCATCGTATGATCTTCTTCCTTCTTTGTTTCTTGATGATTACAGTCATACAATGCAGGGAACAATGCATATAGGAAAATATCTTACGCCTGATATTGGTCTCACTCTTTTTTCACGCATTCTTTTTACTCCGCTTATGTCATCTTTTTCAGATACTTATTCATCCGTCGGTCCTGTTATACGGGTTCATCATGATGAGTTTAAACCCTTTGATTTTTCCTGGAATATGGAAACAAGCGCTCTGTGGTATATGAATCAAACGTCATATCAGATCGCATCGAAATGGGCAATCCGTAAAAATTTTGCAGAAGATTATTTTAATGAAAAAAACTTAGGACAAAAACTTACGCTCGCGATTTTGTTAAGCGGAGGATATGAAAATAGTTCTGCTCCGGAAGCTTTATCTTTTAATCTTTATAATACTGATGCTCGAAACGTTAGGAGCGGTTATAGTAAGGAAGAACTTCTCGGTATGTCATATGCGCTGTTTTCAACTGAATTACGTTATAATATTATATCCTTAAAAATACCTCCTGCCTTTACGTGTGGTCCTCAGGTATTTGCTTTTACTGATATTGCATTTTTAGAAACAAGAAATGCATTGGGTCACTATAATTTTACCGATGCATATGGACTCGGTTTACGGCTTCTACTAGATAACCCCATCTTTGCTTATTTTACTTTTTCTTTCGGCTGGAATCATGAAGGTGAAGGAAGGTTTGTGTTTTCTGCAACAGGCGGATATTAAATAGTTATTGCTGTAAAACAATAATACTTAATCAACAGGAGAAAATTATGAGAAAAATAACAGCTGTAGTAGTGATTGCTGTTTTTGCGGTAAGTGTGTATGCACAAACACTTGATGAAGATTTAAAAAAAGCTATAGTGCTCCATGACAGTGCTGCAATGGAAAACAGTGCAGATAAAGCGCTTGCCTGTCAGGAATTATTAAAGCCGTATATCGAAAAAGACGCTGTCTGCCGTGCCTATTACGGAAGCGCAGTTACCGTTGAAGCTTCTCTTTATGAGAACACTAACCCGATTAAGGCTCTTTCTTTATTAGATAAGGGTTCCGAGTTTATAGACAGTGCTGTTAAAATGGACAGCGATAATTTTGTTGTTCGGATTATCAGGCTTTCAAACGGAATAGAAGTAAGCAGCAGTTCTCCATTAAAACGCTACAAGGTAATAAAAAATGATGTTGAATGGTTTGAACAAAACGGTATTGATTATGGTAAAGATGAGGATGCAAGGCTTTATTACAATATAGCTCTTTATTATCTTGCTGCAAATGATCTTGATTCAGCGCTCTATGCACTCGATGACTGCATTGCAACACAATCATCAGATCCCGTTGTATCTAAAGCTAAGGATTTATTACGGAGGTATGAAGAATGAGTCTTTGGTCAGGATCCTTACAATCGTTATTATTGGGTTTATCGACAGGAACATACTGTGCCATGTATTGCGCTCCGGTGCTGCTTCCCTTAGTTACGGGTACTGATACTATCAGTGTAAAAAAGACAACAGTTCTTACGTCGCTGTTTTTATCAGGCAGAATGATTACATATATTGTCCTTGGAATCATATGCGCTGCAGCAGGTTTACTTGTTTCAAGTTTTTTTGATCCGGTTTTTGCACGAAGATTATCGGTCATTGCCTATATTGTCTGCGGTGCAGTTCTCCTTAATAATTCGCTGCAGAAAATGAAAAAGACAGATGATTCTCCATGCAGAGGATTAAAAAAAGTTTCTGTTTTTACAGGCAATGATTATTCTTCTGCTGTATTAAGCGGTCTTGCAGTAGGTCTTCATATTTGCCCGCCGTATTGGGCAACGCTGTTTCTTTGTACACAATCCGGTTCTGCTTTTTTTGCATCTGTTTATTTCATATTCTTTTTTGCAGGAACACTTCCTTTTTTTATTCCTGTTTTTGCTCTTCCTTTTGCAGTTAAGAAACTTCCGGCGTTAAAAAAGATTGCACAGATTACACAGCTCTTAATTTCCGTGTACTTCATTGTATTTGCTGGAATTATTCCCTTATTTTTTTACAGATAATGTAACATACAATTTAAAAGTTTATTCTTTTTTGAGGAGTTTTTATGGCAGTTAAAGTTTTATTAAGCGCATTAATGGCTTATGTAATATATTTCTTTACAATTAGTATGCATACCGGCAATATTATTTCATGGGTGTACGGCGCATTTCTTTTATATCTTTTTATAAGTATGCTATTTACCGGTAATGTAAATAAATATAGACGCATTTTTCAATTAGTATTTGCTGTCCTGTTTACAATTTCATTCATTGGAAACCTTTATGATGAAAGAGGCAGTATGGCAATAACACAAAATGCTGTATTCGAAAGCGAAATACCATTTTGTCAGCTTGTTATACCAGTCTCAATAATTCCTTATGCATTAACAAAGACAATTATTTTCCCTGCACGGATTTCCGGTCATTATGCTTCAATAATAAGTATGCTCGTAATCTGGCTTACAGCAACCTTCACAATCGGCAGGGGCTGGTGTTCGTGGGCCTGTTTTTACGGCGGTCTTGAAGACGGATTTTCAAGTATAAATAAAAAACAAAAAATAAAACTGCTTCCCCGGAGTAAAGAAATCCGGTATTTCCATTTTGCTTTTTTATCATTTCTTGTACTTATGGGAATAGCCTTTATGTCATCAATTTATTGCGATTGGTTCTGCCCCTTTAAACTATTAACAGAGTTCGCTCCTATTGTAGATATTCCAAGTCTTATTGCCACATTTATGTTTATGTCTATTTTCGTAGTATTCATAGTGATTCTCCCGATTCTAACAAAAAAAAGAACTCAGTGCAGTATGCTCTGTCCCTTCGGTGCTATGCAGTCTCTTTTAAATCCTGTGAGTATATACCGTGTTGTTATTGAAACTGAAAAATGTACTTCGTGCATGAAGTGTGCATCTGTCTGTCCCTTTAATGCAATAGACACCGATACTATTACCGGAAAAAAAGGCAAACCGGAAATTACCTGTGCTAAGTGCGGTTTATGTATGGAAGTTTGTCCTCAAAAAGCAATATCTATGAAATTCAGTTTTTCAAAACTTTTAGAAAAAAAATGCGGAGTGAATACTCAAAAATCTGATACTAAAATATTCAAGTTCTTTAGGGAACTTTTAAATCCGAAATATGTTTTCATATTCAGTGCATTTACTTTTGGTGTAATAATTTCCAGCTCATTTTCGACTGATGGAATACGAAGAATTCTATCCGGTTTATTAAGCGCCTTACAGCTTGGAGGCAATTAAATGAAAAAGACTATTCAAAAAACTGTATTTGTTGCAGTATCAGCCGCTGCATTTCTTTTTTGTACAATAGGAATTTTACATAGTTTTCAGTATGGAGAATTTTTACAACAGAAGCTCAATTCTATAGTGAAAGTTAAAATTTACGAACCGTTTACCGGGGGGGAAACTGCTGCTGCCGTTTTTGATCCTCTTCATGACGACACAGGCTCAGGCACCGCGGTGTATCCGGCAAACTCTTTTTACTCAGAGGGAAATTTAGATTTGGTGATGTATACTGTTCATGAACCTGTCTACCACGCTCCATGGCAGACCATACCGGAATACTGGCAGCTTGATCTTGAGTTTAGAACAGGTTTTAAAGATAAAGAAAATCCTGATTTTAATAGAAGCATTTATATATATATAGATACTGATAATGCAGCTGAAGGATCTACACAAACTCTCTTTGAGCAGGGTGAAAATGTGCGCTTTAATTCTGAGCACCCGTGGGATTTTGCAATAGCCGCTTTTGGAAATGAGGGATGGGTTTATAATTCAAAGGGTGATGAAATTGATAAACTCGAAGTTGTATATTCAACCACCGGTAAAACAGTAATCATCCGCGTACCGCTAACGAAAAAAGAACTTCAAAAATTCTATACAGCAGATGAAACATTTCACTATGTGCTTACCGGTGCTTATTCTCAACTTGATCAATCACACCTTCTTTCAATAGCTAAAAGAAAAGCGCGGACATCAGGCGGAGGTTTGACAAGTTCCTTAATGCCGAAAATCTATGACATACTCTATGACGGTGACCAGAGTGAAATGCTTTCGTCATGGAATGAAGAGACTTTTGAATTTGCACAGATTAATCCTGTTGCAATAAATATGCACTCTGCAAATAAAGCTGAAATATCAGTATCCAAAACAAGAGTTGAAGAAATTCAAAAGGAGCTCAATAGTTTACAGGAGCAGTATCCTTCTTATATGGCGGATAAAAAAGCTGCTCTCGAAAGTGAAAAGAATCCTTCTGCAAAAACAAAATTTGAACTTGCGCTCATTGCATTAAATACCGGCGACAGAGAATTATCAGAAAAAATAGTAGCTGAACTGTTACGTATTGATGCTGATAATCCGTCCTATATTGCGTATATGGGCGCTTTGGAAAGCCGGAAGGGACAAAATGCTTCTATTCTTGCAGCGGTTGAGGCTGTAAATACGGGGTATGTATTACTCGATCAGGCGGTGAAACTTACAGAAGGAACCCTTGAAAAGGTTAAAAACGGTACCGCTTCATATGAGGAAGTTGAGCACAGGTATAATGCTCTGCTTAATAGAGGAGGTACTTCACAATCGGTTCCAAATGATGTTTTCCTTAAAGCTTCCCAGGGAGCTCAAGATTATTTAGAAGCTGCAGAAATCGCATCTATTGATAATAACGTACTTATGGCTGCACGATGTTATTATGATGCTTCGGTCTGTTATTCACTTGATGATAAAAAAAGCGATGCTGTCATTTGGAAACGGGAAGCTGCACGAACTTTTAAGAAAATACAGGACGTAAACATAGTTAATCTTGAAGATAAGATTAACTATGTATCACTTCAATTAGTGCTCTGTGAAGAAGGTTATTTACAGTAGAAAACTAAAACCTTACGTTCATTACAGTTATATCATCGGGAAGCATTGAGTGTTCTATCCATGATGTAACTGTTTTTGAACAATGGGAAGCTAATTCCTCTGTGTCTTTAGTATAGATGTCGAGAAAAAACTTCTTGGTATTATCTTCATCATACCTTGTTCCCTCGTCATTCTGCATATCCGTCAGTCCGTCGGAATACAAATTAATTTGAAGAGAGTTTGATAAAGGAATTTTGTAGCCGCCTTTGCCTGTTTTTTTAAAATTCTCGGTAACTTCCCCCATCCCGAACGGCGGAAGGGTGGGCGGAAGGGTGGCAAACTTTACTTTATTGCCGTCAGTCTTCATTAACGCATAGACATCGGTATGTCCGCAGTTTAAAACATGCAGTTCATTGGAAGTCGTATCAACATAACATAATGCTCCGGTAATAAAATTCCCGACAGGTACAATTGACTGCAGGTATAAGTCGAGCATCGAGGTTATCTTTATTGAAGATGAATCTGAATGATTAAAATGCTTCAGCGTCGCAAAGAAAGAACCGATCGTAACCGTCAAAAGCGCTGCAGAAACATTTTTCCCCGAGACATCAAACACTCCAAGTATATATGCGTTGTCAGATAATTTTTGTGCAATATAAAAATCTCCGCCGACGGGATTCGCCATCTTATTCCACAGACCGACCTTAAATGGAAAATCTTTTGTATCTTCCTGTTTGGGAAGCATGAACTGCTGAATTGTTTCCGCTTTGGCAAGATCGTGGGTTCTCAGCTCTTCAATTTTCGACCGGATATCTTCGAGCGATACAACCCCGTAAAAACTTCTATTGCTCATTAAAACTACGAAATATTTAACACCATATTCCTTGGAAATTGAGGTTACTTTTGAAAGCATTTTTTCCATAAAGTCGCGCGAATTCAGTGTAAACGGAATTCTTTTTACATATTCGCCGCAGGTTTTTGCAACAAAACGCTTAAATGCCGTACTGGTCATTTCTTTGACAAGTTTTCTGTCAATTACTCCTATAACTGAATTATTCTGTTCGATGGGAACAGCCTCAAGATCAGGCTGCTGTTCAAACAGTTCTATCAGGGTATCGAGAGGATTCTGATCGCTTACCGGTTCTATACATTTTGTAATAGAACCGATCTGTCTCTCGTTAAAAGTATTTTCAAATCCTGTTTTTTTCAGTTCCAGCTGCGCAATTTTTTCCGCAAGAAAATCTTCAGTGAAAAAAGACTCGTCTACATGTTCTTCCATATGTACACCCCCAGTAACGGTTTTTATGGTAAGTCATAAATTGTGCAAAGTCAACTGCAGAATGTGATTAGAATAGGATCTGACTGCGTAGGCCGGAATTAAATGTAGTTTTTATTCCGCTAATGACGCAGATGAGGCTTAAGCCGGCGTCGCGGCGATACTGATCCATGCACCCCATACATCCGAAGGATGAGCCGCAAGACATCGTAGCGGCGATACTCCCTGCTGAGCCCCATACATCCGAAGGATGAGCCGCGAGACATCGCAGCGGCGCCAATACTATTCTCTAAGCTCTCTATTTTTCAAAGAGAGCACGAACGATACGGGAAAAGACAAAATACTCTAAAAGCTGCAGGATTTTGAAGATACACAATATTTTCAAGTAAAAAACACTATTTTTAAATTAATAGAACGAACGTTCGTTCTATTAATATGTCTTAGTATAGTTTTCATCAGGGAAACAAGGCTACTATAACAGCGAGATATCCGATGGAGTTTAAGAGCCGAACAGAGGTAAAATACTTGACCGATCCGGAAAATCACATAGGAGCTTTTAGGGTGTTTCGTTAATTTCGAGTATTGCGTGTTTTCTCTTCCATACAATATTATTGACTTTATAAGTCCAAAGCGCGATATTTATACGCATGACAACGATAGGAAAACTTCTGGATGGACTGGAAACAAGGTATAAAGTTTCCTCCATTTTGTCGCCTGCTGCAATGGTAGGCGAGGTCGTAATGGAGGTCTTCATACCACTTATTATGGCAAAAATAATTGATATTGGAATAGCCGGCAAAGATTTTGGATATGTTACAAGAGTAGGCCTTATGATGATTGCGGTCTCTCTTTTTTCGCTTTGCTGTGCAATGCTTGCAGCCCGTTTCGGCGCTGTAGGCGCTCTTGGTTTTGCGCGTAATTTGAGGCGCAGACTATTTGCTAAAGTACAGGATTTTTCATTTTCGAATGTAGACAAATTTTCTACAGCATCTTTAGTTACCCGTCTTACAACTGATATTAACAATGCTCAGAATATGTACATGATGATTATCAGGATGTGTATTAGAGCTCCTGTTATGCTCGTGAGTGCAACAATCATGAGTTTTTACATTAACAGTTCTTTGGCGCTGGTTTTTGCCGGTGCAATCCCGCTTATCGGAATTCCCCTGATTTTCATTATGAAAGGCGCCTTTCCCCGCTTTAAAGTAATGATGCAGAAATACGATACGCTTAATTCTGCTGTACAGGAAAATCTTACCGCTTTGAGGGTTGTTAAAGCCTTTGTCCGGGAGAACCACGAGTCGCAGAAATTCCGCGATGCTGCTGATGCAGTACGCAGTGCTCAGGTAAAAGCTGAAAAACTTGTGATTCTCGGAATGCCCATTATGCAGCTCGTAATGTATGTTTCGATCATCGTAATATTCTGGTTTGGCGGAAACATGATAATAGGGGGAACGCTGTTAACTGGACAGCTTATAAGTTTTATAACGTATCTCTCCCAGATTCTTATATCTCTGATGATGCTCTCCATGATTTTTGTTATGCTCGTTATTTCGCGTGCTTCAATAAACCGGATAGTGGAAGTTCTTGATGAAAAAATTGATATAGTAAATCCCGCTCCCCTGTCCTCATCAGACACCTCTGCTTCTGGCGGTGGAGTGACGTGTGTCAAAGACGGCAGTATTATTTTTAAAAATGTATATTTCAGCTACGCAGGAACAAAGGAAACAGCAGTTTTAAATGATGTATCTTTTAGTATTCCCTCCGGTGCAGTGATCGGCATTATTGGAGGAACCGGATCTTCCAAGACGACGCTTGTCCAACTCATTCCGCGCTTATACGATGTCTTATCAGGTGCTGTTATGGTAGGAGGAGTCGATGTTAAAGATTACGATCTTAATGCCCTTCGGTCCTCTGTTGCAATGGTACTACAGAAAAATGTGCTTTTTTCCGGCACCATAAAAGAAAACCTTTTGTGGGGTAATGAGAAAGCAGACGATGAGGAACTTAAACAGGCCTGCATTATATCTCACGCTCATGATTTTATTATGTCATTTCCCGAAGGCTACGAAACTATTCTTGGGCAGGGAGGCGTGAATGTTTCAGGCGGTCAGAAGCAGAGATTATGCATCGCAAGAGCTCTATTAAAATCGCCTAAAATACTCATTCTTGATGACAGTACAAGCGCCGTAGATACTGCAACCGATGCATTAATCCGCGCTTCATTAAAAGAGACTCTTGCACATACAACCAAAATAATTATTGCTCAACGCATTGCTTCGGTAAAAGATGCAGATATAATATTAGTTCTTGATGAAGGAAGACTTACGGCACAGGGTACACATGATGAACTCCTTGTTTCATCTTCCATTTACCGTGAGGTATACGAGTCCCAAAAATCGGGAAGCGCTGTAGATTTGGATATAGGCTGATAAAGGAACAAACAGATGGCAGAACATACAAATAATAAAGATGCACAGCAGTCAATGAAAGGTCCGTCTTTTAGAGGGCCGGGGGGGTTTGGAGGGAGAGGCCCCGGCGGCAGGGGAGGACCGGGTGCTAAGCCTCAGCATGCCGGAAAAACCTTAAAAAGAATATTTTCATACATGACAGAATACAAACTTCTTCTTGGTATTGTTGCCGTCTGTATTGTCTTCAGCTCAGCTGCAATGGTTGTTCTCATTTACATGATGAAGCCTGTGTTGAATAATTTTATTATTCCTCTCATTGGAAGTAAAAATCCCGACCTGACTGAATTTATAAAGATGCTTATCATTCTTGGAATTGCTTCTTCTCTAGGTGCATTTGCTTCATTAATAAACAATAGGATCATGCTTCATATTTCAACAAAGACTTTGTTTAAAATAAGGACTCAGTTATTTAATGCCATGGATGCTCTTCCAATAAAATATTTTGATTCAAAAACTCACGGCGAGCTTATGAGTCTTTATACAAACGACACCGATACGCTGCGCGATATGCTCAGTCAGACCGTACCTCAGCTGTTATCATCTGCCTTATCTATTACGAGCACCTTTATCATGATGGTTATTCTGAGCCCCTTATTAACAATCCTTGTTGTTGTAATGCTCTTTATTATGGTTTTTTCGGTCGCAAAAATAGGCGGTGTGAGCGGAAGGGCTTTCCGATCGCAGCAGTCTCAGCTTGGAAAGGTTAATGGTTTTATTGAAGAGATGATAGAGGGGCAGAAAGTTGTAAAGGTATTCTGCCGGGAACAGCAGATAAAAAAGGATTTTGAGAAACTCAATGATGAACTGTGTAAAGCAGGAACTCAGGCTCATAC
Organism: Spirochaetota bacterium; assembly: GCA_023398165.1. Lineage (GTDB taxonomy): Bacteria > Spirochaetota > Spirochaetia > Treponematales > Treponemataceae > JAAZLA01. The sequence goes on from JAEWSQ010000015.1 coordinate 15,163, forward strand.
TTTTGCAAATATTTTGATGCCTCTTTTAGGGAATCTTTCATATATCAATTATACACTCACTGCTATTTTAGGGGCATTGATGGTAATCTCCGGAAGACTCGACATTGGAGGTATTGCAGCGTTTTTGCAGTACTCAAGAAATTTTTCTCAGCCGATTACTCAGATGTCTCAGCAGTTCAACGGAGTACTCAATGCGCTTGCCGGCTCCGAGCGTATTTTTAAAGTAATCGATGAACAAAGCGAAATCGATGAAGGTTATGTAACTCTCGTTAATGCACAAATAGTAGAACATAAAGACGGAACAAAAACTATTACGGAGTGTCCGGATTATACCGGTCACTGGGCATGGAAGCATCCTCATAAAGACGGAACTCTTACATATACAGAGCTCAAAGGCGCGGTAGAATTTTCCAATGTAAATTTCGGCTACAATGAGAACAAAACCGTTCTTCGCGACATTACCATTACAGCTCATCCCGGACAAAAGATAGCCCTCGTCGGTTCAACGGGTTCGGGAAAAACAACGATTACAAATTTAATTAACAGATTTTATGATGTACCGGACGGGAAAATCCGCTACGACGGCATAAATATCAATAAGATAAAAAAAGCTGACCTCCGCCGTTCTTTGGGAATGGTTCTTCAGGATACTCATTTATTTTCAGGAACTATTGCAGATAATATCCGTTACGGAAAACTCGATGCATCTGATGATGAAGTTATTGAAGCTGCAAAAAGGGCAAACGCAGATTTTTTTATCCGCCACTTAAAAGACGGTTACAATACCGTAATAAAAGGAGACGGCGGCAGCTTGAGTCAGGGGCAAAGACAGCTTCTAGCCATTGCGCGCGCTGCAATATCTAATCCTCCTTTTCTTATTCTTGATGAGGCAACAAGCTCAATCGATACTAGAACAGAAGCGCATATTGAAAAAGGCATGGACGATCTCATGAGAGGGAGAACAGTCTTTGTTATTGCCCACCGTTTATCCACTGTCCGCAATGCAGATATTATACTAGTGCTCGAAGAAGGCAGAATTATTGAGCAGGGAAATCACGAAGAGCTCCTTGATTTAAAAGGGAAATACAGCAGTCTTTATTCAGGATTAATGGAAGCAGTGTAGGTATGACAACTCCATCTTTACAAAATTCTCTATTTTCTATTCCCTTTGCTGATATTTTCTCTTTCCCCTCCGATAAAAGAATTGACAAGTACTGGACCGTTAATTCCGGTGAAGTGCATCTTGCCGCCGGATTATGCGGTGCTTATAGAAAATCACTCACTTCCTGGTTAACGTCGCGTTCGTATCCTCTCGTATCATTCGAAGAAGCTTCAAGGATTATCGAAGAGGAAAGATACAACGATAATTCGGAGTTTATGGAAGGGGGAATAGATCCGGGCCGTAGTACTTCAGAGTTTCTCGGACTTGATGTACGCGGTACCGATGCAGACCTTATAACTCTTTGCGGCATACAAGATATACTGGGAAGGGGATTAAAATATTTATCAACCGGAGAAATGAGAAGAACGCTTATGTATAAGGCATTGTCTTCTCAATCGTCTGTAATCGTGCTCGACAATCCTCTCGACGGTTTAGATGCTTCCTCAAGGAGTATTGTGCTGTCCCTTCTGCAGGATCTTCCGCGAAAAAATGTGAGCATCATTATAACTGCAGAAGATGCTGCTCTTTTACAATATGCTTCTCATGTATTGTACTCAGAATCCGATGGAATTCCTCACATTAAAACGGCGGAAGATTTTCTTAAGACCCATATAACACTCAGTCAAAAAAATTCCGAACTGCAGGATGATGCGTTTGGAGAAGCCCTTAAAAATTCCGGTATCGCGCACAAAAACAGCGAAACCAAAGATGAACTGGTGCGCATGAACAATGTTACCGTTCAGTGGGATGGAAGAAAGGTTCTCGATGCGGTAAACTGGACGGTACACAAAGGGGAGCATACCCTCGTACAGGGTAAAAACGGATGCGGAAAAACGACGCTTTTGGAGCTGATTACGGGCGACAACCAGCAGGTGTATGCTAACGATGTATATCTGTTCGGATTAAAACGGGGAAGCGGAGAAACTATTTGGGATATTAAGGCTAAATTGGGCATTGTGTCGTACAAGCTTCACCTTGAGTACCGCCTTGTACACGGGTATACCGCCTGTCAGGTTGTGATTTCCGGTTTTTATGATTCCATAGGACTCTATACGGTACCTCATGAATCAGAATGCACTGCAGCGCGCCGGTGGCTTGAAATTTTAGATCTGGAAAGTATTGCAGGTGAACGTTTTTCAGATCTTTCCTACGGTATTCAGCGCTCAGTCTTAATTATTCGTGCAGTGGTAAAATGTCCGCCGCTTCTAATTCTGGATGAACCCTGTCATTCCCTCGATGCGTACAGCAGAAATTTTGTTCTCCAGCTTTTGGAAAAAATTGCGTCGACCGGAAAGACGACTCTCATTCATGTTACCCATGATCCTGAAGAAATTTTACCCTGTGAGAAAATCCTATTTCAATTTAAACCGGGCGGGAAACCGATGTACGAAGTAAAGAATCTGCATGTATAAAAAAGGCCCGGTCAATTGTCCGGGCCTCTGTCATTACAGGATAGTAATTATGCTATCACTGCGTTGTTCTCATAAAATTTATTTAGCAGGTTCTACCAGTGCTAATGTGGGGAAACCGTCAATCTGGAGCGTTTTGTTTACAATATAGTACTCATAAGTGCTGTAGGTGTTGGATTCCTTGGTCACATCTGAACCGTCGAGCGTGTAAACTGTTTTTTTGCAGTTGAGTGTCAGGTAGCCTGTTCCGCTGCCTGTAGCCATACCTGTCTCAACGAGCTTATAAACGACATCCTGAACCTGGGGTTCAGTATATTTTGCTGTACTTGTATACGTCAGGGTGTATGTTCCGTCTTCTCCAACAGTCAGGCTGTAATCACGTTTTGTTGAGTATGTTGTTGTTACAGTTGCAGCTGTTTTTGTACACAGAGAAAGGTTACCGTTGTATGTTGCAGTTGTATGTGTGTAACCTGTCAGAACCTGTACATAGTTGTAGTTAACCCACTGGGTTGAGTATACAGGATTAATTACAGTGTAATATGGAATACTGAATCCTGAGTTGTATGAGAGACCCGATGTATTGTTAATGAAGTATGTTGCTGTTGTAGTTAACGACTGAGGTGTAGTACTTACCGTTACGCCGATATTTGAATCGTATTCATGGAAGTAATCTGAGTCAGAAGAAACGGTATAGGTAGTTGTTCTTTTTTCAATGTATGAACCGTCGGGATTCTGTACAACAGTTACTTTTACATTGCGTGTTGTTGTTTTAACGGCTGCAGTCCAAGCTGTATCTCCAGCGGTCTGTAATGAACCTGTGGATACTGCTGCTATTGCAGCACGTGCTGCTACAGTTGTAACAATTTTTGTTTCTTCTGTGTAAGAGTAATCATCAGAAACAGTGCGGGTGAATGTAATTTTATTTGAAATAGGATCATTGTAGGTTCTGTATGTAACGTCATTTACATAACCGTTATAGTCCTGTGTAGAATCTTCATATTCGGAGTTAGCAATTGTTCTTTCCATAGTGTAGGTACCGGAATAAGAATTTGCATACTCCACAACGCTTGATGGTTCTGTTGTAGAACTTCCTGTCCATTCGCCGATGACATCTTTTGGCGTGTTAAAATCGTTTACTCCGCCGCAGCTTGTCAAAAGCAGTAATCCAGCGATAACGAATACAACGATAGAGGTTTTTTTCATAAAACCCTCCTTTTAGTAATATTTGTTTATAGTACATAAACAAAATGTCACATTTGCGACATAATAGAAATATTAGAGAAATAATAGAATTTGGTCAATAAAAAATGAAAATTATCTTAATGATGATGTGTAAATTTTACTTTGAAAAATTATCTTCCACGATATGTTTAGCCTTATCAAGTGCATGTTCTATACGGGCAAATATAAATTCTTCTCCGATTTCTTGTGCAAAACCCGATTTGTGAAGAAGCACATAGGGCTGGGTATGTATACCCGAAATAATAAGTTTCACGTTTCTTTTTGAACACATATGGTATACCTGCCGGAGGGTATTTATACCTCCTGCATCAAGGTAAATCATTCTTCTCATTCTTAGAATAAGAACTTTAAAATCGGCACCGGAACGTTCTACGGCCTGTTCAAATTTCTGGGCTGTTCCAAAAAAGAGCGGCCCGTCAATTTCATACACAAGTACGCCTTCCGGTATATCTAGAGGTTCTTCTTCAATATCGGATTTCACAGGATGTTTTTCTCCATCCTGTGTATTTGAGTTTCTGCTCTGTTCATGAATTTCTGACAGCTCAATCATTTTTTTTATAAACAGGAATGCGGCAAGCATTAATCCGATGCCGATCGCTACTGTCAGATCCACGAAGACAGTGATTAAAAATGTTGCGAACAGAACTATCATGTCGGATTTCTGGCCTTTGCAAACCTCTTTAATCTCAGAAAAACCTGCCATATTCCAGGAAACTGATACAAGTACCGCTGCAAGAGCCGGCATAGGAATATATACTGCAAACCGCCCTAAAAACAGCATGATAAGAAGCAGCGTTATAGAGTGAATAACACCTGCTACCGGCGTCCTTCCCCCGTTCTTAATATTTGTCGCTGTGCGGGCAATTGCACCTGTTGCAGGAAGTCCTCCAAAAAGGGGCGATGCTATGTTTGCAAGACCCTGGGCGATGAGTTCTGTATTGGAATCATGCTTTTTACCGATCATACCGTCAGCAACAACCGCACTCAATAAGGATTCGACCGCTGCAAGAACTGTTATAGAAACTGCTGTCGGGAAAAGCCTGGTAATAATACTGAATGAAAACACCGGAAGCTGGGGAGCCGGGAAACTGGAAGGAATTTCGCCGAATCTTGTGCCTATTGTATCAACGGGTATTTTAAATACAGCACACAGGACTGTTGAAAGTAGAATTACAATGAGTGATCCTGGAATTCTTTTCGTAACGCGGGGCCATAAGAAAATTAGAGAGAGAGAAATTACTGCGGTACCAAGAGCCCAAAAGTTTATGGTGGAAAAAGTCCGTGCATACACTTCAATTTTTTGTATAAACTCGCCGGGCATTTTACCGGTAGTCAGTCCGAAAAAATCGCCTATCTGTGTAGTAAAGATTGTAACTGCAATACCTGCTGTAAAACCGGTGACAATGGTATGAGGAATGAATGAAATGAGACCGCCCATTTTGAAGACGCCAAGCAGAATTAACATAATTCCGGCCATTAATGTGGCTGTTATAAGGCCGGAAAATCCGAACTGTTCAATGACACTGTAAATTATTACAACAAAGGCGCCGGTCGGTCCGCCTATCTGTACTGCAGATCCTCCGAATACAGAAATAATAAATCCTGCAATAACTGCAGTAAAAATACCCCGTTCAGGACTTGCACCGCTTGCTATGGCAAAGGCTATTGAAAGTGGCAGCGCGACAATTCCGACAATAACACCGGCTGTCAGATCAGAAACAAATTTCTTCCCGGTATAACCTTTAAGTGATTTAATAATTTCGGGTTTGAACATCAAAGATACTCCATTGGCCGCAGTTTACTTTGCAAATAATGGTAGTTTATGTACTATATCGCGGTCGTTAACTTATGTATGAAGATTACGTCTTTTATGACCTTTAGTCAATATATAGGAAAACCGGTTTTCCATCTTTACTTTACCGGAAAAAATGGGTAAAATCAGGGTAATTCAATAAGTGTAATGGAAGTCTCAATGAAAATTCAAGTTTTCGGCAAAGCCAAGTGTTTTGACACAAAGAAAGCTCTGCGTTATTTTGCAGAACGCTCAATACCGGTACAGTCTGTGGATATTCTCGAAAAAGGATTAAGCCGCGGTGAATTTGATTCAGTAGTGAAATCTCTCGGCGGTATTCAGAATTTGATTGACCGCAGAGGAAAAGACTATGTCTCTATAGCCTACCTGGCAGAAGAGGATATTGCCCAAAAAGTCTTTGAAAACCAGAACCTTCTCATGACGCCTGTTGTCAGAAACGGACAGCAGGCGACTGCAGGATTTAAACCCGATATTTGGAAAACCTGGGAAAAAGAATAAACTACAATGAAGATTAACCTTCACTAACGTTTAATCTTCATTGCAGAGGTGAAAAATTCCGATTTCGCGGTAATGTTCAATTTTATAATTCACCGTACTCAGACTTTTTTCCAGTATTTCCTTTTGGTGCAGTATATATTCCCGGTGCTCCTCGAGAAGTACTTTTCGTTCCTCGTTTGTTTTACTGCCGTTCAGGCATAGGTGCATAAATTTCTTTATCTTCTCAATAGGCATACCCGAGTTTTTCAGACAGCATATGAGGCCGAGCCACTCGATATCATTTTGAGAGAATTTACGTATACCGCTTTGTGTCCGTGTAAGCTGCGGGAGCAGCCCCTCTTTATCGTAGTAGCGGATGGTGTGTTCAGTAAGACCTGTTTTTTCACCTGCCTGTTTTATTGTAAGCCAGGATGGTTCCATAATACCCCGTAAACTGTATAAGTTATAAAACCATAGACTATAGAAAATATCAGTATTTGTAAAGGGGTTGACTTAGAGCAAACTCTAAGATGTACTATCTAGATATAATTAGTATACAGGAGGAATGATAAAGAGCGTCTGAAAAAGCGCTGCTCTTTATCATCTCAAGTTTGCGTTGCAAACTTTGGTATTATATAGTACTTTCTCTCTACGATGCGAAAGTACTTAAAAAAGACAATTCGAAAACTCAAGTTTTCTCTTTGTCTTTTTTATAGGAGTCAGTATGAATAATTTTGATTTTTACAGCCCGACGTATTTTGCATTCGGAAAAGATAGGGAAAATGAAACCGGGAAACTCATAAAAAAATTCGGCGGAACAAAGGTTTTAGTTCATTTTGGTGGAAAATCCGCGGAATCCTCAGGGCTCTTAAGCCGTGTCCGCTCTTCTCTAAAAAGTGAAGGATTATCTTTTATTGAGTTCGGAGGTGTAAAGCCGAATCCGAGGAGCGGTTTAGTATATGAAGGCATTGAGCTATGCAGAAAAGAGAAGATAGATTTTATTCTTGCTGCGGGAGGCGGCTCTGTAATTGATTCAGCAAAGGCAATTGCAGCAGGTGTTCCCTACAGCGGCGATTTTTGGGATTTTTACTCAAAGGGAATGACTGTTGAACAATGCATACCGGTGGGAACAATATTAACCATAGCGGCTGCAGGAAGTGAAGGCTCCGGAGACACTGTAATAACCCATGAAAACGGCATGTACAAAAGAGGCGCTCACGGCGATTGTCTGCGTCCCAAATTTTCCATCCTGAACCCTGAACTTACAACGACACTGCCCCAGTATCAGAGCGCATGCGGTGCTTCAGATATTATGGCTCATGTTTTTGAACGCTATTTCACTAATACAGCAGAAGTTGAAGCAACCGACCGTTTATGCGAGGCTGTACTTTTAACGATCGTTAATGAAGTTCCTAAAATCATTAGCAATCCTTCAGATTATGGTGCCAGGGCAAATATAATGTGGGCGGGAATGGTAGCCCACAATAATCTTGTCGGTGTAGGACGTGATCAGGATTGGAACAGTCACGGAATAGAACATGAACTTTCCGCCTTATACGATGTGGCTCATGGAGCGGGACTTGCGGTAATTTTTCCGGCATGGATGAAATTTGTATACACGCACAACGTAATGCGGTTTGCCCAGATTGCTTTCCGCCTCTGGGGCTGTCAGATGGATTTTCAAAACCCGGAAAAAACCGCGCTCGAAGGGATTGCCTCATATGAGCGCTTTCTTAAATCAATCGGAATGCCCTTGCGTTTCAGTGAAATTGGCGCAAAAGAAAAGGACATCCCGCTGCTCGTCCAGAAATTCGGCATAGGAGATGGAAAGACAGGCGGTTTTGTCCAGCTCGACAAAAAAGCGGTGGAAGCTATTTACCGTCTTGCTTTGTAGGACCGGGAAACGCTTTTATGAATGCATAAAAAGCCCTTGCCTCGTCCGTCTGCTCGATAGGCAGCTCGTCATACAGTTCAGCGACATCGGGTAAAACGGCGGGGACGGTTACCTTTATAGGTTTTTCAGTTTCAGTATTACTAATTTTAACCACACCGCTTTTATATGTTTTAATGGAAATAATAGAGTCTTTACAAAGATCGATGCTGTCTCCTATAAGATCCCCGCTTTTATTAAACTGGGCAAGGCTCAGCTCTTTTCGTTCTGTGTTAAACCCGATTATAAAATTGCTTGCGGTGCTTTTAATAAACAAACCCCGCAGTAAGAAAGCATACACAACAGTAAAATTTTTTTCACCGGGAAAGGCTTTTTTTGCAGTCTCTTTTACCAGTTTTTTGCTTGCTTCCTGTTTTTCTTTTGTTATTTCAAGAATTTTCATGCTGATATTGTATTCCATCCCTCATATTTAATCTACGCTGTGTCTTTTTCCCGCAGGGCATACGCTCATGCAGACTCCGCATACAGCGCCTCTTCCAATGTGCTGGAATTCATTTTTCATGAAACTGCTGCATTTTTCAGGATCGAGCAGGTGCTCCCTCCTGGCTGAGGTGCTGTCTCTTCCGAACAATGCATGGGCAGGACATGAATCAATGCAGACACGGCATGAAGTACAGTGTTCCGACAGACCGTGGTTATACTCAGTATTCTTTGAAGGAGCAGGGGATTCTGCAAGAGAAACAGGAATAAAATTAGTGAACACAGTCCCGAGTCTGACTCTGGGGCCGTATGTGTTTTCCAGAAACAAACAGTTTCTGCCTATTTTTCCCATTCCGGCGAGGACTGCCGCCTGTTTATGGGAAAATTTAGCGCTAAAGGGTTTTTCAGTCGAAGGGATCGATTGCGATGCGGGAATCGGGAAAAAAGAGTATCCTTCCTTCTGCAGATAAAACCCGAGGGCAAGCTGCAGCTGGTCTATAAAATAATTGAGTGTTCTATAATGGTGAAAATAACTCATGGTAGGTGCATCGGTTATTTCATCAACAACAGCGTCGGAAACCTGTACTGCTAAAGAAATTGCGGTAGGCAGTCTCCGCAAATATGCATCATCACTGGCACATTTTGAAAAACCGCAGCTGACGGCTCCCCGTTCGGTTAGGAGATTCTTAATCTCCATCTCCATTTGTTCTTTCGATTTTACGGTACGAATCATAGCTAACTCCAAACTTTTTATTTACTCTATTTTCGGAAAATTTACTCAGCCGGTTAAGGTAAAAATTTGTAAAACCCGATATCGGCTGAATCCGGTAAAGGTTTTTGTGATTTGATTACAGTTAGTATAGACTAACTGTGTTATAGTGTATCTATACTAAGAACACAGCAAGTGTTCTGCAATGATAATATAAAACTATCAATTGGAGGAACGTATGGAAGAAAGTGTAAACAAGATGCCTTTGATCGGCGAACAAGCCCCAAGTTTTAAAGCAGTAACAACGCAGGGTCCTATTACTTTTCCGGATGACTATAAGGGAAAGTGGGTCATTCTTTTCTCCCACCCGGCGGATTTTACACCGGTGTGCACCACAGAATTTATGACATTTGCTTCAATGGCGGATGAGTTTAAAGCCATGAATACAGAGCTCATAGGACTTTCTGTAGATTCTTTGTATGCACATATTGCATGGTTAAGAAAGATTCAGGAACTCGAATGGAAAGGAATGAAAAAAGTAGAGGTTAAATTTCCTCTTATTGAAGACATTAGAATGGAAGTAGCAAACAAGTTCGGCATGATCCAGCCGGGCCAGTCAAATACACAGGCGGTTCGCGCTGTTTTCGTAATAGACCCGACTGCGAAAATACGTACAATTCTCTATTATCCGCTCAGTCTTGGACGTAATTTTGATGAAATTAAGAGAATTATTCAAGCACTGCAAAAGGCTGATTCCGACAAGTGTGCCACTCCTGCAGACTGGAGACCGGGTGATGATGTTATTATTCCCACCGCCGGCTCATGCGGTACCGCAAAAGAGCGTGTGGAAAGCAAGGATCCTAATCAGTACTGTTTGGATTGGTTTATGTGCTTCAGGAGAGAGAAGAAGTAGTATTTTTTTAACTCTTTTCCCTTTCATGTAATTTTTACGGGCGCATCTAAACGTATTGTAGAGGAAGGTGCGTCTGTTTTTTATTTGCTGATTACTACTAAATACCTGTATCTTTATGAGAAAAGGAGGGCATATACGTATGCTCATGACAGATTCAGTTATTTATTGTTTTTCTGCAACCGGAAACAGTCTTGCCGCGGCAAGAAGAATCGCTTCCCGATTGGATGCACAGGTGATTCCTCTAAACAGCAAAACCCCGGTTGAATGCAGTGCTTCCAAAATAGGTTTTGTTTTTCCCGATTATTTTTTTGGAATACCGGTAATCGTTGCAGAATTTTTACGCACCATCGTTATAACAAGCAAGGATCCGTACCTGTATGCGGTTATAACCTACGGGGCAACCCCAGGCGGCGCTCTAGAACTTGTTCAGTCTATTCTGCATAAGCGTTCTTTCAATCTATCTTACGGCAAGCTCATACAAATGGTGGAAAACTACATTCCCTTATATGAGGTTACTCCTGAAAACCCCTCTGAAATTCTACATAAAGCCGATGCTCTGTGTGATGAGGCTGCTTCTGAAGTGCTTTCCGGCCGGCATATGACCATAAAGCCTTCGGTTCCGTTAGTTTCAAAAATTTCATATTCTCTGTATCTCAAAAAAACAGGAGCCGGTGATGCTAAATTCCTTGTTGAAGACAGCTGTACGGGCTGCGGAATCTGCGCGTCAGTATGTCCTGTAAAAAATATCAGTATTGATTCAAAGAGGCCTAGTTTTAATCACCAATGTGTTCACTGTCTTGCCTGTATGCACTGGTGCCCTTCAAAGGCTATTCAATACGGAAGGACCAGTAAAAAACGTAAACGGTATCATCATCCTGATATTACACTGAAAGATATGACCGTTTCTAATTAGTAAAGGTATTTTTTTTGCGGATTATATGATTATTCTAGGAAAAAAACAGACAGATAGAATAGACAGTCTTCTCTCAGCACTTAGTCCGGCCTCTGTCCGTACTGTTCTGTACGAGTTATCTGATGCTCAATATGCTTCGTTTTCATCTTCATTGCTTCCCGGAACGCACAATATAGCCGGCGTCAGGCTTCCTATACTAAGAAAAATTGCAGGAAGAATTGCACGTCTTGACTGGCGCTCTTTTTTGCAGGAATCATGGGCCCTTGCTCATGAGACAGAGGGAAGGGACGTGCTGTTTGAAGAAAAAATGCTCCATGGAATGATTCTCGGCTGTGCGAAAAATGTTGAGCTTGATGAGCTTTTTCATTACTGTACATATCACATTAATTCTTTGGATAACTGGTCTGTATGCGACAGTTTCTGCTCAAGTCTTAAAACCGCAAAAAAATCACCGCTTCATGCAGAATATGTTGCTAATTTTCTTAAGCCGTATTTTGTTCTGCCGGATATTCCCATAAATGAATTTAAAGTCCGTTTTGCCCTTGTAATGCTCATCTCCTGTTTTTTGAACGCAGAGAATCTGGAAAACATCTTTGAGCAAATTGCAAAAACCTCTCATTCGGGTTACTATGTGAAAACTGCTAAAGCATGGCTTCTTTCAATGTGTTATGTGTATTATCCTTCTGCAGCGGAACCGGTACTGCTGTCTGGAACGAAAGACAATAGACCTTTGAATCTTGATGAGTTTACTTGGAGGAAGGCAATTCAAAAAACGGCTGAATCCAAACGCTGTACAGAGGAACAGAGGAAGAAGCTTTCTACAGTATTACGAGGATAAAATATCAGATGATGACGGTATTCTGCTGAAGCATGTTTGCGTTGTAATCGTTAGTATACGTCTATAAAAGGGGTTTTATGAAAACAGCATTGATCTATGCTTCCATGACAGGGCATACAAAAAAAATTGTCAAAGCTATCGTACAGCAAACCGGAATTTCCGCGTATGATGTAAAATCTGATCCTTTTTCACAGATTAAGGATCTTGATGTACTGTTTATAGCAGGCGGTATTTATGCCTCTGCATGCATGCCTTAGCTTGTCGACTATGTTTCAAAGCTCGATGTTTCTGCGGCTAAAAAAGTATACTTCATATGTTCAAGCATGGATCCTAACGGCTCATTAAAACAAATAGAAGATATACTGCGCGAAAAAGGCATAAGTACAGGCGATAAAAAATATCACAGCATGGGCAGTTTTCTTTTCTTCGGTTTAGGTCATCCAAGTAAGACCGAGATTGAAGGTGCTGTTTCCTTTGTTAAGAGCATTATCAGTTAACTAATTAAGATATTTTTCCCAGGAGGCATCTTCTCCTATTTCAAAACTGAGATTTTCTCCTGTGAAAGGATGCGTGAAGCTAAGCGTTCGGGCGTGAAGGCAGAGTCTGTGTTCAGGATCTGTCTTTGCCCTGTAGTTGGTGTCTCCTGCAATGGGGCAGCCGAGGTAAGCCAGATGAGCCCGTATCTGATTTTTCCGCCCGGTGTCGAGCTCTAATTCAAATAGGCTGTATTTTTTACCCCTTTTCAAAATTGTGTATGCTGTCTTTGCCTGTACTGCTTCCGTCTCTGTGGATTTTTTTCCGTAAGTTTTATTTTGCAATCCCTTATTACTCAATGCTTTACCCTGATCTTTTTCAACGGCAAAAGATCTGTTGTATGCATTTTTTGCAAGCGGTGCGTCAATAATGCCTGAGCCGGGAATAGTGTCCATAATGGAGCTGTTTTCTGTCAGTGCGCGGTACAGTCTTTGAGTTACCATAGTATGCCAGCTGTTCATGATTCTGTCGGCTGCTTCTTTTGAATGTGCTATCATGAGAACACCCGATGTTTCTTTATCAAGGCGGTGCACCGCGAACGTACCCCTCTCTCCCCGCACAAGCCCTCTTTTACGTCTTATTTCGTTGAGAATATCGAGAGCTGTTTTTTCCCTTGATCCCGGATACGGTACGGTTAGTAGTCCTGCGGGTTTATAAATTACAGAAAGCCACTGATCTTCATAAAGAATATCGATGAAAAATCTTCCGCGTCCGGTTTTCCTGCCTGATGCCTTATTCACTGAGAGAATTCCTGTCGTAAAGAACACTGAGTTTTTTGAGCCATTGAGCTTTTGCATCTGCAAGAGGAGAGGAGAGCATTGCAGCACTCATTCTCCATTGCCAGTTTGTTCCGCCTGCTGTAGAGGGGGTATTCATACGGGCTTCTTTTCCAAGCGAATAAAGATCCTGCAGCGGAAAAACTGCTATGCGTGCCACAGATGAAAAAGCCTCTTTAATAAAAAGGAGCGGAAGGTTTTCTTCTGTGACCGGTATACCGTCAATATCCGCATTAAGATATGAAGATATCAGTTTTTTTTCATCCTGACTCAGATGTGTGAACCAGCTTCGTGAAGTGTCGTTGTCGTGGGTTCCCGGATACACTACGTAGTTTTCTGTATACTCATGGGGTAAAAAGGCATTAACCAGGGCACCTTTTTCCGCCTCGCCGCAGCTGAAGGCAAACTGTAAAACTTTCATACCCGGAAGAGAGAATTCATCGCGGAGAGAGCGAACCTCGTCTGTTATAATTCCAAGGTCTTCTGCAATAACAGGTATGCTTCCTAGCTCCTTTTTTATTGCTTTAAATAAGGCGCTTCCCGGTCCTTTTTTCCACTCGCCGTGCACTGCAGTCTTTGCACCGTATGGAATTGCCCAAAAAGATTCAAAACCTCTGAAGTGATCTATGCGTACATAGTCGACTAAGCGGAGCATGGCTTTTATACGGCTAATCCACCACCCATAGTTTTCTTTTTTCATGGCATGCCAGTCATAAAGCGGATTACCCCACAGCTGTCCTGTGGCGCTGAAATAATCGGGAGGCACTCCGGCGGCAAATTTCTGAACTCCGCTTTTTTCAAGCAAAAACAGGGACTGGTTTGCCCACACATCGGAAGAATCAGAGGCAACAAAGATAGGAATGTCGCCGATTACTGCTATATGTTTACTATTGGCATATGCTTTCAGTTTTTTCCATTGGGTAAAAAAGAAAAACTGAATAATTTTATGATTTTCAATTTCTGTCTGATGATCTTTTTTCCATTCTGTTACGCTGTTCTCATCATGCATTGCAAGTTTTTCGGGCCAATAACAGCTCCACATGGCTCCGTGTATTTTTTCTTCCTGTGCTTTTTTATCGAAAAATTCTTTTATGCTCATAAAAAGAGCATACTCATCGAGCCAGTATGAGTGCTCCGTAATGAAAGAATTATACGAAGATTCTGAATAATCGCTGTCAGAAGGGGTTTTGCTGCCCGGTTTATTATTCCTTATAAGACGGGCATAATTCTGAGCCGCCTCCATTAAAAGCGGAATTTTCCACCAGACAACTGAACCAAAATCTACATTTCCCTCTCTTTTTATCCAGTCAGGTTCCTCTTTCTTTTCCGAAGAGAGAATGCTGTTTTCCACAAGAGCATCAATATCAATTAAAAGGGGATTCCCTGCAAAGGTTGAAAAAGATGCATACGGCGAATCGCCGTAGCCTGTGGGGCCTATGGGTAAAATCTGCCATATACGCTGTCCTGCCTTTTCAAGCCAGTCAACGAAGGCAAAAGCCTCTTTTCCGATTGTTCCTATTCCTGCTGAAGATGGTAAAGATGTCGGATGCAGTAAAATACCGCTTAATCGTTCAGTTTTCATAGCCGGATTATATCACAGGCGGTAAGGCATGGCAATTATATGTTCACAACGCCGCCAATCCTGCTTTCAAGTACGGCGAAAATAAAAAAGCCGTCTCCTTTGTAGAGGAAACGGCTTTTCGTTAAAAGGGCAGTGAATTTACTGCATCAATAATCCATATTAAGGTGTTATTTTTCTGCAATTAACAAAGTTTTTGAATCAAGCTTCAGATTGCTCTCTGTTATTTTATCGTTGCGGAATTTGAGAACATCCATGCGGATAGTATCGGGTTTCTGAGCAAGATGAACAACAGCATCAGCAGATTTAGCCAGTGTGTCAGGAAGTACATCAGAAAGTGTTGAACCTTCTGTATTGGCACTGAACCAGACAACGGAACCTGCTTCTTTTGCATATGCCTTGAACTCTGCCATAGACTCAGTAGTCAGCTTTGAAGTATCGAGTCCGTCAATGATCAGTGCATCTGTTTTGACTCCGCCCTCAGAAAGCGCTTTTAATGTCTTTATAACATGGGAAGCAGAGAAGGTGTCCTGGTTGAAGTTAAGAATAACACGCTTGCGCACAATTTCCGCTTTAAGGTCGGCTGCATCGGTTAAATTCTTTTTCTTTGCCATTTCCGCAAAGATGTCTTCATACCAGGTCATAACAAAGTCGGATTGCTGATTAAATGAAACATGCACGACATTCTTTTCCTGAAACAGCATATCGAGTCCAATCTGAACGAGAACTGATGTTTTTCCCAATCCTTTCCTGGATGTAAGAATACCAATTTCGCCTGCTTTCAAGCCGCCGTTTGTCGCTTTTTCTAAAAAGCGCACTGGACTGCGGTCAATAAGTTCTTGTTTAACCATGGTTACTCCTATCTTCCTTGTTCTTTTTTGCGTTTTTCTTCGTACTCTTTAATGAGTGTTTCAGAAATGCCTGCGGGAACTTTTCCGTATTTGAGGAATTCCATAGAGAATTCTGCTTTACCCTGGGTTAATGAGCGGAGAACTGTAGAGAATCCGAACATTTCACTCAAAGGAACTTCTGAATCAACACGGGAGAAGTTGTCGTCTTCAGTAGACGCGACTATTATACCACGTCTTTGGTTAATTACGGCAAAAATATTTCCCTGGAATTCTGTCGGGCCTTCAATAGAAACTTTCATGATAGGCTCAAGAATAACCGGTTTTGCTTTAAGGTATGCTTCGCGGAATGCACCGATAGCTGCCAGCTGGAATGCAATATCCGAAGAGTCTACAGGGTGTGATTGACCGTCGTTAATAGTACATTTAACACCGACAATCGGGAATCCGATGAGCGCGCCTTTAGAAAGAGATGCTTTAAATCCCTTATCGCAGGAAGGAATATATTCATTAGGAATAGATCCTCCCTTGATTGCGTCAACGAACTCATAATCTTTGTCTTCGAGGGGTTCCATAAATCCAGCTACACGTCCGTACTGTCCCGAACCGCCGGTCTGCTTTTTATGAGTGTAGTTGAAGTCTGCATGCTGGGTGATTGATTCGCGGTAAGCTACCTGGGGCATACCGGTATCAACTTCGCATTTATATTCGCGCTTCATGCGTTCAATATATACTTCGAGGTGAAGTTCTCCCATTCCTTTAATGATTGTCTGATTTGATTCAGGATCAACATAGGTCTGGAATGTCGGGTCTTCTTTTGTGAAACGGTTAAGCGCTTTTGCCATCTGATCGGCAGACTTTTTGTCCTTCGGGGTAATTGCAAGAGAAATAACCGGATCGGGAACGAACATACTGGTCATTGCATAATTGATGGACGGAGCGCAGAACGTATCGCCTGATGCGCATTCAATACCGAACAGAGCAACAATGTCTCCGGGAACACCCTCGTTAATATCTTCCATAGATGCCGAGTTCATGCGTACAAGACGTCCAACCTTGAACTTCTTGCGTGCTCTTGTGTTGTAGAGTTCATCGCCTTTTTTAATGCAGCCCTGGTAAATTCGTACATAGGTTAACTGGCCGTACTGACCGTCTTCAAGTTTGAATCCCAAAGAAACACAGGGAGATTTTTCATCACAGTTAAGAAGAACCTGCTGTTCATTGTTGTCGAGATCGAGTGCATAGTTCTTTACTTCTGTCGGGTTCGGAAGGAATTTTACAACACCGTCGAGGAGGGGCTGTATACCCTTGTTTTTATATGCTGAACCGAGGAACACGGGAACGAACTGCTCTGCAAGCGTACCCTTGCGGATGGCTGCATTGATCATTTCTTCCGTTTCTGTACCTTCGAGCATTGCCTCCATGAGTTCATCGCTGAACATTGAAGCTGCATCGAGAAGTTCTTCCCGGTATTTTTTAGCGTCATCGATAAGGTGGCTCGGAATTTCCGCCACACGGATTTGAGTTCCGCTTTCACCTTCGAAATAAAGCGCTTTCATGGTAATAAGATCAACAACGCCTTCAAGTTTATCTTCCAGTCCGATCGGAATTTCAACCATGTAGGCATTGAGCCCGAGTTTTTCACGGAGCTGCATGCGTACTTTAAAGGGATTTGCACCGGTTCTGTCGCATTTGTTTACGAAAGCAATTCGGGGAACATGGTATCTCTTGAGCTGGCGGTCTACAGTGATTGACTGTGACTGAACACCTCCAACAGAGCAAAGAACAAGAATTGCTCCGTCGAGAACGCGTAAAGAACGCTCAACTTCTACGGTGAAGTCAACGTGACCGGGTGTATCAATAACGTTAACAGTGTGACCTTTCCACTGTACCTGTGTTGAAGCAGACTGGATTGTAATACCGCGTTCGCGTTCCAGTTCCATGTTATCCATTACAGCACCAACGCCGTCTTTTCCACGGACTTCGTGAATTGCGTGAATCTTATCGCAATAGAAAAGAATACGTTCTGACAAGGTTGTCTTACCCGAGTCAATGTGGGCACTGATACCGATATTCCTCATTTTGGAAATATCAAAGCTCATAGTGTATGTACCTCTCAAATATAGTTTTTGCAGTATAGTTTGGTATTATCTGCAATGATTTCAATAGAATTACATTCAACGCATTTTAGCGGAAAAGAACGATAGTTTCAAGTAGCATAGGGGAGGCACTTAAAAAAAAGAATGCACTACTACTAAAAAGAATAAAAAAAATAGTTATTTTCAAAAAAAAACTAACTATTCAATTTTGTCATTTTGGGTTATACTTTTTCTTTAGAAGAAAAAAAGAAGGAGAAGCAATGCAGTACGGTTTTTTTGATGATGAAAACAAAGAGTATGTTATAACCAGACCAGATACCCCCCAGTCATGGAGCAACTATCTGGGTTCAACAGAATACGGTTCTGTGATTACCAACAATGCAGGCGGATACAGTTTTTATAAATCCGGAGCAGGCGGAAGGTTTTTACGTCTAAGATTCAATGCTGTTCCGATGGATCAGCCTGGACGTTATTTTTACCTCCGCGACAAGGAATCAGGCGATTTCTGGTCTGCGTCCTGGCAGCCTGTAGGCAAACCTTTAGATCAGTATAAAAGCGAGTGCCGTCATGGAACTGCCTATACAAAGATTACAAGTACGTATTCAGATATAGAGAGTGAAACAACCTATTTTGTTCCGCTGGGACAAACCTTCGAATACTGGAAGATGAAGCTTACCAATAAGGGTTTCAAAAAGAGAAGTATATCAGCCTTCAGCTACTGTGAATTCACCAATCAGTGGAATACCACACAGGATCAGGTTAATCTTCAATATTCCATCTTCATCGTTAAAGGCGAGCGGCGCGATAATTTTTTACGCATCGTTAGTCAGGATAATCTTACCGATCTTTCAAAAGACGGTGTTGAGCTTCAGGGCGACCTCTCGATGAGCAGCTGGATGGCTTTAATAGGCTCTCCAGTGACAGCGCATGATACAAGCAGGGAGGCTTTTATCGGCACCTACGGGGGCTATCATTGTCCGAAGGCGGTGAAGGAAGGGAAATGTTCAAATTCTAATGCGTTCGGCGACAATGCCTGCGGTACATTCCAGACCGATATTGAACTTGCTCCCGGCGAAAGCAGAGAGTTCTTAATAATGCTCGGCATCGGCCACATGGAAACTCACGGCATCCGCGCTGTTAAAGAGTTTGGTTCACTGCAAAAAGCAGAAGAAGAATTAGTAACATTAAAGAAAAGCTGGCATTCAAAACTCGGCAGTTTTTATGTTGACTGCCCCGATGAAGATATTAATCACACCGTAAATATGTGGGGCTTGTATAACTGCCTCATAACCTTTGCGTGGAGCCGTGCTGCAAGCCTTGTGTACAATGGTGAGCGCGACGGTCTCGGCTACCGCGATTCCGTACAGGATATTTTAGGAGTCGCCGCTGCAATTCCCGAACAGGCGCAGAAAAGACTCGAATTAATGCTTTCAGGTCAGGTATCTTCAGGCGGTGCCATTCCTGTTATTAAGCCTGTCGGATTTACCCCGGGAAGCGAAAATCCTCCTCCGGAAGAGGAATACCGCTCGGACGACTGTCTGTGGTTCTTCAATGCAGTGCCTGCCTTCGTTGCAGAGACAGGCAATTTTGATTTTTACAATAAGGTAATTCCCTATGCGGATACGGGGGAGGCGACTGTATTCGGTCACTTGAAGCAGGCTCTTTTATTCAACCTTGAACGGACAGGGGCCAACGGCATTCCCTGCGGACTGTCGGCGGACTGGAATGACTGTCTCCGCCTCGGCTATCACGGTGAAAGTCTCTTTGTCGCCTTCCAGCTCCGCCTCGGCTACACCACCTATGCCGATATTGCCTCACGTCTCGGTAAAAAAGATGAGGCGCAGTGGGCTCTTTCTCAAAGAAAGATACTGGATGAAGCTATTCAGAAAAAATGCTGGGACGGCTCATGGTTTATCTGGGCTATAGCAGAGGACGGTACCGTTTATGGAACAAAAGACTATGAAGAAGGACAGGTATATTTTAATACTCAGGTCTGGGCAGTTCTCTCGGGAGCTGCAACAATGGATCAGGCTCAGAAAGCCATGCAGACGGTAAAAGAAAAACTCGCAACTCCATATGGTCTAATGCTCTGCGCTCCTCCGTTTGAAAAAACAACTATAGAAGTTATGCGTTCTGTTGTATTTAACAAGGGTATTAAAGAAAATGCCGGTATTTTTAACCATACTCAGGGTTGGGGAATCATAGCAGAAACCATGCTTGGAAACGGGGATCGTGCCTACGAATACTGTAAGGCTGCTCTTCCTGCTGCCTATAATGATAAGGCAGAAATACGTCAGATGGAACCCTATGTACAGGGTCAGACAACGTATTCCATTTTTTCACCCCGTCCGGGAAATACAAGGGTTGCATGGCTTTCCGGGGCGGCAACATGGGCGTATTACAGTTTAACACAGTATATTCTGGGAATTAGACCTCAGTATGAAGGCCTCCTCATTGATCCGTGCGTTCCTTCAAACTGGAAGGAATTTACTGTTGTCCGCAGATTCCGAAATAAAGAAATTACAATACGCATTGAAAATCCCTCGGGTTTGCAGAAGGGAATCATATCTGTAACGCTCAATGGAGAAAAAATTACAGGTTCTGTTCTCCCGGTTTCAAAACTTAAAGACAAAAATACAGTCGTTGCCGTCATGGGCAAGGCTGTAAGCGCTTCGGGTGAAGCCGAACGAATATAATACAAAAGGATACCAGTATGGCAAAAACGGGCAAAAGAGAAGTCGGTGAAGATATGAGATTTGTTGCAGAACTTGCAGGAAATATTAAAACGTCAGTGAAATCTGTGTTTTCAGGCAGTGAAAAACCTGTCGATTTCTCAATTATGGGTCTTTTAGGGGGGCTTCATGTCCTCATTGAAGATGTTCCCGGTGTAGGTAAAACAACATTAGCCTGCGCTCTCTCTCAATCTGCAGGTCTTTCTTTTTCCCGTATCCAGTTTACGCCGGATATGCTTCCCGGTGATGTTCTTGGAATGAATATCTGGAATCCTTCCGCTCATGAATTTCAATTCCGTAAGGGTGCGATCGAATCTCAATGTATTCTCGCCGATGAGCTTAACCGCACATCGCCGAGAACGCAGTCTGCATTTCTTGAAGCCATGCAGGAGGAACAGGTTACCATTGACGGCGTCACAAGACCGCTTCCAAAGCCTTTTTTTATGATTGCAACCCAAAACCCTGTCAGTTTTGCAGGTACTTTCCCTCTTCCTGAAGCGGAACTTGACCGTTTCGGTCTTTCGTTTTCCATCGGCTACCCGACAGAGGAGGAGGAACTCGAAATTCTTGCACTGCGCAAGGATTCTGTCAATGCAGGCATGCCCAAAATACTTCCTGCCGTTTCATCGAGCGCCGATATTGCAAAGGCCCGTGAGATTATATCTTCGGTGAAAGTAGTCGATGAAGTGATGCGCTATATTGTTGATATTGTCAGAATTACCCGGCAGAGCGATACTATCCGGCTTGGTGCAAGTCCGCGTGCTTCCGTTTTTTTACAGCGTGCTGCGCAGACTCAGGCTGCATTTGAAGGACGTGATTATGTGATTCCCGAAGATGTTCTGTCTGTAGCTCCCTGTGTTCTTGCCCACCGTATACTGCTGTCATCAAAGGCGCGGCTTGACCAGATAAGCGAATCTGAATGTATTGTTCAGGTATGTTCCAGGATTCCAAAACCGACGGGTTTATAATATGCGCCTTCGTATAAAACCTGCTTTTCTTGGTGTCTACCTGTGTATACTCGCTGTTACAGCTACTTTCTCAGGGCTTGCAGGATTTTTTTCGGTATTCATTGCCGTATTTCTTCCTGTTTTAACAGTTGTATCTGTTTTCCATCTGGTGTATTCATGGGCGGCGCTTGGTTTCCATCAGGATTTTTCGACCGATCATCCGGTCAAGGGTGAAACAGTATATTATTCACTGCATCTTGCAAATGAAAAATTTTTTCCGCTGTCGGGAGGCGTGTGCGCTTTTTCGAACCCCGGAACCGGCAAAGCCTTCGTAGATGAAATTGCACTGCCTCTTTTTAAATCAAAACCGGTACTATATGAAGAGAAAATACGCTGTGTGTACCGCGGAATCTATATTATGGGTTTAACGGGCATCACGATACGGTCAACTCTCGCTCTTCTTGAAACAGAGCTTGCAATTGAGCCTAGAGTTTTTTATGTATTTCCCGAGCTTGTAAAATTTACCAGTCCTCTTGAAAGATTGGCACGGTCTTCGGGTATTACAGAACCCGACACGCAAAGTTCCAAAGACGATATAACAATCTTTGAGTATGTTACGCCTCTGCTCAATGATACTGCGGTCCGCTCGATTGCATGGAAGCGCTGGGCTGCTACCGGTATTCCCAGCCGTATTGTAAACGGACGTTCGCGCTCTCCCGCATTGCGGATTGTGCTTGATTTATGGCCCGGAGAGGAATACCTGAGTGAAAGCGATAAACTTGCAAGTGAAGATATTGCAATGACCGCACTTTTCTCGGTAATGCAGTACATGGCTCAAAAATCCATTCCGGTTACTTTTTATGCCGGATCTGCAGAAAGACCTGTTCTTGTTGATACTATAGAGATATTTCAACAGGTGTTTGATCAATCGACCGGCATACTGTTTACCGATAAGACTTTCCCTTCTACGGCGTTTACTCAGGGTTCTGCTACGCTTCTTATTTCAACCCGTTCTCTTGCTTCCTTCTTTTCACCGTATGAAGATGCTCTTCACGGAGCATACGAACCCCATCTTTTGTCATGTCCCCCTCCTTCACGGTACATGAAGGAAAAGGAAATGTTCGATGTGCTTACAGAGCGGAGGCGCAGTATGGGAAGCCACAGTTTACTGCGTATAACAGATACTAAAAACGGGGCAGAGGAGGTGGTGTATGCATTCAGCAATTAAATTCCTTCTCTCATTTTTTCTGCTTATTGTATTACTATTTGTAAGCTTCATTCAGCTGTTTGTTTTTATGTATGTACTTGGAGCAGAAGGTCCCATTCTTGTATTTTTTATCTGGTTTTTACTGGCGGTAATGCTGACGTTTTTATATTACTCTGTGAGTGTAAGACTAAAAATTCTTAAAACGGCTGCAGGGATTGCCGCCTTACTCTCAGTTGTTTTAGGAATTCTCGCAGTGCTTGTACAAATTCAGGTTACCCAGCGGTCTTTAGCGGAGGCATGGCTTGAAGTAGCACGTTCGGGAGAGGCTTTCGGATTTTTCTCCTTTTTTGCCGCCGAGGTATATGCATTATTTATTTTTGTACAGGCAGTGTTCTTTTCAAAAAAGAAATATCTGTCCTTTGTATTTTCAATTCCCGCCGCGGCCTGCATCTGCTGCGGCATCGTTTTTAACAGCGCGCTCTTATTGTCAGGCACAATTGTTTTTGCGCTGCTTATGTATATTTTTTATTCACCGGGAACGGCTGCGCGTATCAGAGGAAGAATTGTAAGCAGTATTTTTCCCCTTGCATCCACACTTGTAATAGGCATTATTATTTCTCTTCTGGTGTGGTCAGGACCCGATCCATCTTTTCCTTCTGTTCCTGTTAACCTGGCACCGATGGTACAGCGTTTTGCTCCCCAGTTTCCCCTTTTAACCAATATTCCCGGTTACGGTTTTTCACCGGAAACTCAAAAAATGCCGCGTTCCACTTTTTTAACAACCCGCTCTCTCTTTGAAGTCTCGGGACAGCCTCTTTCCATTCATTATTTACTGACAGAACGCTTTTTGAACTGGCGCGGCACATCATGGAGTAAAGATAACGAAGATAAGAATACACCAATTCCGGTCTCTGCTATCGGGGAAGGCAGCAGGCTAACCGGTTACTCCATTTCTGAATCAGTTCTGCTTACGCTGCTGGAAGATTTTTACAAAACTTTTCCGGTAAAAACAGACACCGTGGAAATCCGCATTCAAAATAACACCGGCATTTCTTATACCGCTGATGAAGCCGATGCCCTGCTTTTCGAGCAAAGTGTTAAGCGCGGTACCCAGGTACTTCTCCTGCAGTCCAAAGACAAATTTAATTATACAGAGGAGGAGATCCCTGCTCTAGATGCATCAGCTCAGCGTACATATACCAGTACCTACGAAGGTTCCTCCGAGTGGAAGAGTCTTGTGAAAAAAATAAGGGAACAGAGCTATACCCGTTCACAGGCGGAAGGCATAGAAGTTAAAAACACTTCTCCTGAATGGAAAAGGATGTATCTGAAAGTACTTTTAGAGTATTTTACAGACGGGTTTACCTACTCACTCTCGACCGGCGCTCCGGTTACAGAGCAGAATCCGCTTGAGTATTTTTTATTCGAGTCGAAAAAGGGCTTCTGCATATACTATGCAAGCGCCTTTGTTCTTTTAGCACGTGAAGCAGGAATTCCTGCACGTATGGTTGAAGGTTTCAGGGTGCAGCTTGATGAAACAGGCAAAGGAAGAATTACCGGTTCCTCTGCTCATGCATGGAGCGAGGTTTGGATTGACGGGCAATGGAGAATTTTTGAGCCTACACCTCCGTTTATGAGCGATAATCCTTTTTCCTATGTTAACGAAAATGACCGTTCTGCAAGAATTCAGCTGGAACAGCTGTTCGCCAATACAGCATCAGGAGCAGGTACTGACGGAAAATTGAAATATGATCTATTCGGACTGATAAAGAATAATTATCTGCTACTTCTGTTCATACTGTTAAGCCTTGCAGGAATTACTGCTGCCGTATTCATTCTTATTCCCGTGTTCAGCTCGGCAGAACGGAAAATTCAAATAAATGCAGGAAAGATGGTTCGTAAATATACTAAAAAAGGAATTGAGAGACCTGAAATTACAGGATGGGTGGAATGGAAAAAACAGGTATTTCTTATAAATAAAGAGGACGCTGAAACAGCAGATGCGATGATATATCTGGTTTACAGCGGAGGAAAAGCATCAGACTTGTAAAAAACAGCGCAATGTGATAGAACGGAGTACTATGAAAAATATGAAATGGGCACTTGTAACCGGTGCTTCTGCCGGTGTGGGAAGAGAAATAGCCAAAATTCTGGCACTCAAAGGCTGGAATCTTATTGCGGCAGCCCGTTCGGCTGATAAACTGGCTCAACTTAAAGAAGAACTGGTTTCCTCAAATGCAGTACAGGTGGAAATACTTCCTGTTGACTTGTCAAAAGCAGGTTCAGCACAAAAAGTGTTTGATTACTGCTGTGAAAAGAATATTACGGTTGATCTTCTCATAAACAATGCAGGAACAGGAGCTTTCGGAGAAAGCGTTGTGCTCAAAGATTCTGTAGTACCGATGATTCAGCTGAATATAATAACTCTTACTGAACTTTGCGCCTTATTCGGAAGTCAGATGAAAGAAAGAAAAGAAGGTTCAATACTGAATGTCGGCTCTATTGCCGGAAATCAGCCTACATCCTATTTTGCCTCTTACGCGGCAAGTAAAAGCTATGTACTGAATTACTCTCTTGCACTGCGGCATGAGCTTGCCCCATATAATGTACATGTAACGTGTGTTCAACCGGGCTATATTCGTACATCCTTTGATGACAACTGCAATGTGGTAAGTGAAAAATATAAAAAATTCTCTCACAAGAACGGAATGACGGCCTATGCAGTAGCACAATGCTGCGTCTCATCTGTCCTACATAAGAAGTCATATGTACGTGCAGGAATAACAAATAAAATAGCGGCCTTTGTTTCAGGTTTGATTCCCCGCAACTTTTTAGCATGGGTATTGTCTATATCAGTGCGTTCGATGACAAAATAGAGAGTTTGTCCGTCTAAACTTTATTAAGGATTTTTTACATGAAAACAAATACATCTGTTCTCCCAAAACTATTATTTCTGAATCCGCGCTTAGCGTATAAAATGGGCCGCGGATTCTGTAAAATGGGTATAACAAAACTCAAGAAGAAGAGAAATTTCGGCTATAATCATATGAAGAACTTTTGTCTCATCTACTTGAAGTTAACCCCGCTGTGCAATCTTCATTGCGTAATGTGCGGGCAAAGAGGAGACAAGGGTGTTTTAAAAGGCGACTTTGCCGCTAATGAAGCAAAAAGTATTGTGCCTTTAGAAACCTACAAGAAAATGGTTGATGAACTGGCTCCCAAAAAACCGGTATACTATTTATGGGGCGGAGAACCGTTTTTGTATCCGGATTTAATACCGCTTGTAAAGTATATACAGGACAAGGGCAGTTTCTGCAGCGTAAATACAAACGGAACACTGCTTGAAAAGTATGCAGAACAGATCGTCCGCGACAAATGGAATACAGTTTTTGTCTCGCTCGATGCATTTAAAGATGTTAATGACTCTATGAGGGGAAAGGGATCATATGAGCGGGTTCTCAAGGGTTTTGAATCGATAAACCGTGAAAAGCAGAAGCAGGGATCCCGTCTCCCGTATATGGGCATCGTAACCACAGTTACGAAAATGAACTATATGTATCTTGCCGACCTTGCAGAAGCGACAAAAGAAATGCACATAGACTGGCACATTTATAATCTAGGCACGTATACAAACGATGCCATTGTGGCTGCCCAGAAAAAAATCATGAAAGACAAATTCGACACCGATATTGACTGTCTCGAAGGCTACAATACCGGCTACAATGAAGGTATAGACGGCTATAAACTTCACGATATTTTAACTAAAATTCATTCGACCGATTACGGCGATGTTTCGATTACTGTTCCTGCTCTTAATCCCGAGAAAGTTAATGAATATTACGGAAACCTTGAAACTCCGGTGCGGAATCGCTGTATTGTTCCCTGGTGTCAGGTAAATATCAATTATAACGGAGATGTTCACTTCTGCGCAGATTACCCCGACTATATTCTGGGAAATATAAAAGAGCAAAGTTTTGAAGAAATCTACAACGGAGACAGAGCAAACAAATTCCGCAAAGAAATAAATGAAAGTGAAGGGGGAATTTTCCCCGGCTGTCTGCGGTGCTATCAGAACATGCTGTTCGGAGATAAAATTAAGGGCTACTAAATTTTATGCAGTCTGTCTTAAAAAAACTTGTATAAAAAAAGCGGTGGTGGTATACTTATTATATTATGATTTTAAATCCAGAATATGAATGTATGAACACCGAAAGTTTGCGTGTCTTACAATTTGCCCGTTTAAAAAACCTTCTTGAACGGGTATATGCCAACGTGCCGTTTTACCGTCAGAAAATTGACGAGCTTGGTATTACGGTAGCCGATATCCGCTCTCTCGAAGATATTTCAAAGCTTCCCTTTACTACAAAAGATGATCTGAGGCATACCTACCCTTACGGTCTTCTTGCGGTTCCGCAGTCGGAGATTGTGGAGATTCATATGTCGTCAGGCACCACAGGAATTCCGGTTGTAAATGCCTATACAAAAAGCGACATGGATCAGTGGACTGAAGGAATGGGAAGAACTCTTTCCGCCGCAGGCGCCACCAGAAACGATACCGTTCAAAACGCCTACGGTTACGGTCTTTTTACAGGCGGGCTCGGAGTTCATTACGGAACGCAGAGGATCGGGGCTACAGTTATTCCCGTCTCATCGGGAAATACAGAAAAACAGCTCATGCTCATGAGAGATTTTAAAACAACGGTTTTTACCTGTACTCCTTCATATGCGATGTATATGGCCGAACAGGCTGGAGAAATGGGTATAGATATTAAAGCTCTGCCCATTAAGGCAGGCTGTTTCGGTGCAGAACCGTGGTCTGAAAATATGCGTAAAGAAATTGAAAAAGCATGGAATATTAAGGCGTATGATATTTACGGATTAACAGAAATAACAGGACCCGGAGTTGCATTTGAGTGCGAAGCTCAATATGGTATGCATTTTAATGAAGATATGTGGTATCCTGAAATTATAGATCCTGTAACAGGTATACCTCTTCCTGACGGAGAAAAAGGGGAACTTGTAATTACTACTATTCTAAAAGAAGGAACGCCGCTTATCCGCTACCGGACAAGGGATATAACATTCATAATACCTGAGAAATGCTCATGCGGAAGGACCACCCGGAGAATTCATCGTCTGTTCG
The DNA here is from genome assembly GCA_023398165.1 of Spirochaetota bacterium. GTDB lineage: Bacteria > Spirochaetota > Spirochaetia > Treponematales > Treponemataceae > JAAZLA01. Next base: position 42,875 of record JAEWSQ010000015.1, read on the forward strand.
GCAGAACTGATGACCTCCTGATTATCCGCGGGGTAAATGTATTCCCGAGCCAGATTGAGCATGCGCTCATCGAGATTCAGGGTGTACAGCCGAACTATGTAATTCTTGTCGACCGCAGCCAGAAGACGCATCTTGATGAGGTTGAACTTCATGTCGAGGTCAGCCCTGACCAGTTCTCTGATGAAACAAAGGGAATGGAAGCGCTGCGCGGAAAAATTGAATCGGTATTGAAGAGCAAGCTCGGTATAGCCGTAAAAGTAAAACTCGTGGAACCGATGAGTATTGAACGTTCAATCGGTAAAGCAAAGCGTGTAATAGACAAACGCAAAATATAAGATACAGAGCGACTGAACAGTATTAAGCAGTTATTTCGCTAAACTAAGGAGGCGGAACTATGAAAATTAAGCAAATATCAATCTTTTTGGAAAATACTGCAGGCCGCATTGCAGATGTTACCCGTATATTAAAAAACGGCGAAGTGAATCTGCGTGCAATAATGATAGCAGATACTGCCGATTTCGGCATTCTTAGAATTATTACCGATGATTCAGATAAGGCTTTGAAGGTACTCAAAGATGCAAAGTTTACAACACGCACTACCGATGTTCTTGCCGTAAGCATCAAAGATACCGTCGGAGCCCTGCATGACGTTCTGTCGTTATTTGAGAAAAATACAATCAATATTGAGTATCTTTACGCTTCTCTTGAAAAAACAGGAGACAGGGCGGTAATCATACTGAAGGTAGAAGATGCGGAAAAGGGAATGAAGGTTATTACTGACAACGGCTTAAACACCATAGATTCATTCTAGTACTTTTCATAGACCAAATCCGTTTTTTTTGATAGTATTACTCTATGGAAACACGTAATATTTTCTTAAACATATCGCCATTGGATCACCGCTATTCATTATCTGAAGCCGCGGTTTTTGACAGTCTTTCTTCTTTTATCTCCGAGCAGGCTGCCGTCATATCATGTGCAAAGGCGGAGATTGCACTCATGAAGGCTCACCTGAGCGTGAGAGGAACCTTAACAGAGGAAATCGAAAAAGAACTCGATACGGTCGCATGGACGATCGATCCCTCTGTTGTGTATGAAGAAGAGGAAAAAACCAAGCATAATATACGTGCCCTTGTTAATGTGCTTAAAACGATGGTTCGCCCTGAAATTGCGCCTCTTGTGCATCTTGGAGCCACCAGTGTTGATATTCTTGATACTGCACTTTCTGTGCGCGTGAGGGACTGCATTCAGCAGGTTGTTCTTCCCCTGCTTCGGGAGCTTGAGCTGTGCCTGTGCGACATAGCACAGCGCGACGCATCTACTCCCCAGGTGGGAAGAACACACGGCCAGCATGCCGTTCCTATAACCTTCGGTTTTGCAATCGCAGAATATGTAAGCCGTCTTGGTAAATCAATTTTAGAAATTGAACGCCTGTCGAATACCTTAAAAGGAAAACTTGCAGGTCCTGTCGGAGCGTATAACGGCCCGTCAATGATTGTGAAAGACCCGGAAGACCTTGAAAGACGGTATTTATCGTATCTCGGTCTTGAACCTTCCGAACATTCAACCCAGCTTGTCGAACCCGAGTACCTCCTGCGTCTTCTTCTCGAATGCAATGTAGCCTTCGGTATTATTGCAAATCTTGCAGACGATTTACGAAATCTGCAGCGGTCGGAAGTAGGCGAGGTCTTTGAATATTTCAGTGCAACACAGGTTGGTTCTTCCACCATGCCCCAGAAGCGTAATCCGTGGAACAGCGAGCATGTAAAATCTCTATGGAAGGCATTTGCTCCTCGTGTTATGACGTTTTTCATGGATCAGATATCTGAGCATCAAAGGGATCTTTCAAATTCCGCAAGCCAGAGATTTGTTGCAGATTATATTGCAGGTTTCGCTCTTGCCGCAGCCCGCATGAAGAGCGTCGTTTCGGGGCTTCAGGCCGACAAGGAAGGAATGGCTAGAAACCTGGCAAACTCGGGCGGTAAAGTCCGGGGCGGTGTTCTTGCAGAACCTGCATACATCCTTCTTGCAGAAGCAGGAGTATCAGATGCTCATGAAGTTATCCGCAATATAACACTCGATGCGGAAAAAAATCAAATAACCTTTTATGAAGCCTTATGCAAAGACAGCTCATCGTATGCAAAAATTACCACACAGCTTGAAAAACTCGGGGTAAAAGATGCATCGGGCTTTTTTGAACATCCCGAGCGCTACAGGGGTCTTGCTGCCGAAAAGGCAAGCTTTCTTGCTAATAAATATAGCGAACTTATGAAGAAGTAACTAAAACAATTAATACTGTTGAAAAATAAATGCGCTGTGCTAAGTGTAGGTCGCAGTGTCTGCATTCCTGCTGACACTGCTTACCGAGTTTCGCTTTACAAAACTCGATCATTGTGAAATACAACCCCGGTACCATCCATGGTAATCATCAAGAGCAGGTATAATAAGTCCCAGCTGCAAGACGCACCGCCGCTTTTTTTCTACGTACTATAGTTTTTTTTTGATAAAGCTAAACTCAATAAAGGAGCCAAATACCGGCTCTTATAACTAAGAAATAGTAATGACACAGGATATGCACAAAAATACTTTATGTAAAAAAAATAGTAACAGATACTTTAAAGCGCCGCAAAAAAATTGATTTTCCTTCCCTTATTTTTTTCGGGGTTCTATGACGGGCCAGTTTTTTTCTTTTGCAAGTTTTCGAAGCCTTCTGTCGGGATTTACTGCAAACGGAAAACCGGCGTGCTCAAGTAGAGGTCTGTCATGAATACTGTCTGAATAAAAAGCACAGTCCTCCAGAGTTAGTCCCATTTCAGTAACCCGCTGCTGAACTCTTTTTAGTTTTTCTTTTCCAAAAGCAGGTTCGCCTTTAAAGCCGCCGGTGGTTTTGCCGTTAATAAATTCCAGGCTGCTTGCAATGAGATCATCGGCTTTAAAATAAGCCATAAAAGGTTCCACAAAAATATCGACCGATGATGTTGCAAAAATTACGGGGCATCCTTCCTTTTTATGAGCACTTATAACAGCCTCGATTTCGGGAAAAATACTTTTTTTGTATTTCTCGAAACTTTCCAGAGAAATTGTGCGGACTGTATTTTCATCGATGTCCGCAAAGCCGGGAAACTTTTTTGTCCAGTTTTCCCAGGAAGGGTGCAGAAAACGGTATTGAAAATAATAAAAGGGAATACTGCAAATCATTCCAAACGGTATAATTTTCTTCCGGAAAGCAGCAGTCAAAAAATGCCTGCCGCTTGAGCCGCTTATTACCGTATGGTCTATGTCAAAAAAAGCCGCTTTTGGCCTGTCCATTATTCTGCCCTGATCGTGGTATTTTTTACAATGACATCATGAGAAGAACCTTCAGCTATAGATGCCTGCGATACTAAGGTTATACGTGCTTTTTCCTGCAGTTCGCTGATTGACAGGGCTCCGCAGTTGCACATTGTATGACGTATTTTACTCATTGACATTCCAACGTTGTCGCGGAGCGTTCCTGCATAAGGAACATAGGAATCGACTCCTTCTTCAAATGAAAGCTGGGTTTTGCCTCCCATGTCGTAGCGCTGCCAGTTCCGTGCTCTGTTTGATCCTTCTCCCCAGTACTCTTTTACATAGTTTCCGTTCACTATCAGTTTGTTTGTGGGGCTTTCGTCAAAACGTGCAAAGTAGCGGCCGAGCATTACAAAGTCCGCACCCATTGCAAGGGCCAGGGTCATATGATAGTCATGAACAATTCCGCCGTCCGAGCAAATGGGAATGTATATTCCTGTTTTTTCAAAATATTCATCTCTTGCTTTTGCAACTTCTATTGTGGCCGTTGCCTGCCCGCGGCCTATACCCTTCTGTTCGCGTGTTATGCAGATTGAGCCTCCCCCGATTCCGACTTTAACAAAATCCGCCCCGGCTTCTGCAAGGAAAAGGAAACCATCGCGGTCTACAACATTTCCTGCCCCGACTTTCACAGAGGTGCCGAAAGTCTTGTGAATGTCTTTTAATGCGCGGGACTGCCATTCTGTGAAACCCTCAGAAGAGTCTAAACACAATACATCGGCGCCGGCTTGTATAAGAGCGGGGACACGTTCCATATAATCGCGCGTATTTATTCCCGCACCTACAATGTAGCGCTGCTGTGAATCGAGAAGTTCAAGAGGATGTTCCTCATGGCTTGCATAATCCTTTCTAAATACAAGGTACTTCATGCGGCCGTTTTTATCTATAATCGGAAGAGAATTGAGTTTGTGTTTCCAGATCAGGTCATTTGCCTGTTGAAGTGTTATGCCGTCGCTTCCAGTTATGAGATCTGAAAATTTGGTCATATACTCGGAAATTTTTGCATTGGGAGAAGTCCTGTCAATCCTGAAATCACGGCTTGTCAGAATTCCCACGAGTTTTCCCTCCGGAGTTCCGTCTTCGGTGACCGCAATGGTGGAATGCCCTGTTCTTTCTTTAAGGGCAACGGCATCCGAAATTGTCTGATCCGGCCTGATATTTGAATCTGATGTAACAAAACCTGCTTTATGATTTTTGACTTTTGCTGTCATCTCGGCCTGGCTTTCAATGGTTTGCGATCCGTAAATAAAGGAAATACCGCCTTCTTTTGCAAGGGCGATTGCCAGTTTATCGTCTGAAACAGACTGCATAATTGCGGATACCAGGGGTATGTTCATCGATAGTGGAGGCTGCTCTCCCTTTTTAAATTTTACAACGGGAGTTTTTAGACTAACATTTGCAGGTACGCATTCTGCAGATGAGTAACCGGGAACGAGAAGGTATTCCCCAAAGGTATGTGAGGGTTCATCGTAAAAATATGCCATAGTAACTCCTATATCAGGAAACTAAGGGATATGTTTGAAAATTGTATTAAATGGAATACAGGAACCCCTTAAGTGCCTGAAAAATATAATTAAATCAGTATAACAAATCGTACGACAAAAAGTCAAGTAGATAAAACCCGCTGTTAAGAATTAATAGTTGGCTTTTTGATGAAAATAAGATACTATGAATCATGTTTGAAGTCAGGGTAGAAGCGGAGTTTGCCGCCGCTCATTTTTTAAAAGATTATCATGGTAAATGTGAAAACCTTCACGGTCATAATTACGCAGTTTTTGCTCATGCACGGGGTAATTCTCTTGATGAAGGGGGTATGCTTTTAGATTTTTCACAATTAAAAAAAGCACTCCGCGGGGTTTGTGCAGAACTTGATCATACGAATCTTAATGATACTCCCGAATTTTCCCAAAACCCTTCTGCCGAAAGAATAGCAGTATATATATTCAACAGGCTGTACAGCGAACTGGAAAAAATTAATTCTATGTCTGCCGGCCTTTTGTATGCAGTGGACGTTTTTGAGACGCCGACAAGCAGGGCAAGGTACTGTAAGGACTAGTAGTCGAGGCGGACGGGAATATTTCGTTGTGCAAGTTCTGCTTTAATTGAACCTACGGTATATTGCCCTGAGTGAACCATAGAAGCAATGAGCGCGGCGTCTGCCTTTCCTTTAGTCAGCACGTCTTCGAGGTGTGCACTGCTGCCTGCTCCCCCCGACGCTATTACCGGCACACCGGCATGTTCGCTTATAAGTCTCGTGAGTGTGAGTTCGTAGCCCGCCTTTGTTCCGTCGGCATCAATTGAATTAAGTACAATTTCCCCCGCGCCAAGTTCCACTGCCTTTTGAGCCCATTCCAGCGCATCAAGCTCTGTGGCAATCCTTCCTCCGTTTATAAAAACACGGTAGCCCGATTTCATCAGCGGGTCTTTTTTTGCATCCATGCCTAAAACAATACACTGATTGCCGAAAACCCTGGCTCCTTCACGGATGAGATCGGGATTCTTAACAGCCTGAGAGTTAAGACTGATTTTTTCTGCACCGGCAAGGATGGTGGATCTAATGTCTTCGATCGTTCCGATCCCGCCTCCTACGCAGAATGGAATAAAAACCTGCGAGGCAACGCGCTCAATCAACTCAAGAATAGGACCTCTTCCGCGGGCCGACGCCATAATATCGTAAAAAACAAGTTCATCCACTCCCTGTCTGTAGTACTCCGCCGCCATTTCTACAGGGTCGCCTATATCAATATTATTCAGAAATTTAACACCCTTCGTGGTTCTGCCGTCTTTAACATCAAGACAGACAATTATTCTTTTTTTCAGCATGAGAATTCCTCAATAAAATTTTTTAGTAATACCAGTCCCTGTTTCCCTGATTTTTCAGGATGAAACTGCATGGCATAGATGGAATCTTTATGCAGTACAGAGGGAACCTGGAATCCGTAGTCACAGTATCCGTCAATAATAGATGCATCTTCAGGCTGAATGACATAGGAGTGCACAAAATAGAAATCACTGTTGTCGGGTATTCCCTTTGAAATGCCGTTGTTCGTTTTATTCCAGGTAATATTGTTCCATCCCATATGAGGTATTTTAAGGGATGAATCATGAAGTCCCTTTTCATTGAGTATGGATGAAAAATGTCTGATTTGTCCTTTAACAAGGCCGAGGCATTCAGTATCCCCTTCTTCGGAGTGCTCAAAAATTATCTGAGAACCGAGACAGATACCCAGAAGCGGTTTACCCTGCGCGCAGGAATCTTTTAGGAAAGAATCAAATCCCGAAGAACGAAGCTGCTTCATAGCATAGGAAGCGTCTCCTACACCGGGGAAAATAAGGGCGGAGGCTTTTTGCAGGTCCCGGGGCTTTTTTGAAATAAGGTAGGGATACTGCAAAAACGATAAAGCATGTTCCACACTGGTAATATTTCCAGCGTTATAATCTACAATTCCTATCATATGTCATGTTACCTGTACACCCTAAAAGCGTCAAGTACTGCCTGTAATAAGCCGATATGAAGATTATGGATTTCAACAAAGTTTTGGATGTTCTTCTAAAGGTTTTAACAGATTACCGTCTCATAATTATCTGTGTCGTTGTTATTGTGTATCTCAATTTTATGATGTTCGTTGCTAATTACCGGAGAAAAATAAAACCGAAAAAACAGAAAAAGGCAGCCGCCCCTCCTCCTCCTGAAGCAAAACCTAAAAAGAAGGGTAAGGGTAAAGAAGATGGAGAGGAGGAGAGCGGAGAGGATTCTGCAGCTGAGGAAAAGGAAAAATCCGATGATACTTAAGGAATGTATTCAAGCTGCCCTATTTCCCTGCAGAGCTGGTTTCCTGTTCCATCGTAAGAAAATGACGATGCACTGATAATCTGATACGGATTTGCTTCTTCATTCACGGTTAAGCCGAATTCCCGGTATTTACCCGCTGAGTAAAAATCGTCCATCACAAGCGTCTTCGGTCTGGCAGATTCTGAACCGGAGTATATGCTCTTTATGAATGTATATACTTTTTTTTCTGTTATGCGGTTTAGTTTTGTGAGAAAAATACGTCTGTTATTCCGTACATCATATAGTTCATATGAATAATCCTTCCACAATTCAACCGTCTGAATATCCTTAATTATTTTTCCTGTTTCTGTCCAGTAAGTATTCTTTGTTTCCCTGGTTCCGTCAGTTTCAGAAGGGCGGGGATTTTTAAATTCAAACGCAGAGACTTCCTTGACTGTTATTTGATCCGCCTTCCCGGGTTCTATGGTACGGGTTTCGCAGAAAAACTTTTCCACTAATTCGGTTTCGCGTACAGGAGTACCAATCTTTTCCATGACTTTGTTGAAGTTTTCCCCAGGGTATGCAATGATATCATACTTTTGAACAGAGAATCCGGAATTTCCTGATGTCAGGGCGTTGAGAACAGCTGTAAAGGTATTGAGAAAAAGCTCGAACATTGAGCTTGAAGACGGCAGGTAAATAAAATCTGTTTCAACAAACATCGGCCCCCGCACATTTTTCCCGATTCCGTTTGAAAGCAGCAGTTTTACCCCGTTTTCATCAGGATAGTAAGAATCTTTTCCTGAATATACAATTCCCAGTTTTACAGTAAGAACATTAGAACACTCTTCGATGCTTTTCTGAGCAGTAACATTGCCGAATTCTTTGGATTCCGTATAGAGGGCATAGGCCTTTCTAAAAGCTGTATACTGCATCTTTTTCATTTCGGCATCGCCTTCTGCAAGCAGCGCATTTGAGGCTTTTACTTTTGCTTCAAGCGAAAGTGAATTAGATCCCTTATAATCGGGAATCCACTGCGATGCCTCTGAAAACAGTCTCATTGATTCTTTTAAATCCTGAGAACTTCCTGAGCCGAACAGCCTCTGAGCTTCTTCATAGTTTATAGAGGCTCCCATCTCATTTATTTGGGCATCAAGATGGGATGAGTACGATTTTGCTTTTTTAAGATGATCGAGAACCGGTATTTTTTCTTTGTATGAATATGAGCGCGCTGAAAGCTCTTTTGCTTTTTGGAATTGAGACTCGCAGGCGAGTAATGCAGCCTTTTGCTGCAGCGGGCGGTAATCAATATATGTAAAAAAGGCAGTCTGTTTTTTACCGGTTAATCCCGCAGGATAATTCCTTTCCAGAATATAGATTTCATCATACAGCTTTATCCAATCCTGTATTGCATCCGCAACATCTTCATATGCTTCAGGGTTTGTCTCTATGCGGATAAGTTTACTGTCAATATCTGAGAGGGCTTTATCCATCTCTTTATTGTACTGCTTAATATAAGCATCAGTTGTATTCCCTTCCACAAGAAGATGGGCAGCGCTTTGGGCTCTTTGAACAGGATTGCTCCCTTTGATTTTTAAACTTACGCAGGAAACAACTAACACTGTCAATACTGCCGGTAATACTACCTTTAGTATAAAATTTTTTTGTATGGTACTTTTTGTCATATGAAATCTCCCTAGGATGCTTTTATTCTATGCGATTATATTCATTGAGTAAAGTATCCTTTCATAAGACGATTCTTCCATGGAAATGATGATTTTTTTAACAGACGGCGGACAATGAGCCTTTCAAGCATTTCACGTATATCAGAACTTTCCCAGAGCCTCATTTTGTATGAAGCCTCAGTTCTTTTATTAAATACAGTAAGCAGATGCATGCATGCTTCCTCTTTGGTAAATTCTCTTTCATGCTTTTTTATAAAATCGGTTATCAGTTTTTCATCGGGCGTGTATTCCATTCTTTTTCCTTCACACACATCGCAGCCCGAACAACAGACTTTTTCCGCGCCTAATGCATCTAGGAGTATCTGCCTTCTACATGTTTGTGCTTCTGCAAAACTATACAGAGCCTTAGCCCTGCTGCCGTCTTTGTGTTTCTCCGCATTTATTGTATCTTCGTCCGCCCATAAAAGAATAGCCCTTGAAACAGATCCGTCTCTTCCTCCTCTGCCTGCTTCCTGTATATAGGCTTCCGCGGTGGGTGGAGGATCCAGATGAATAACAGTTTTAATGTCCTTTTTGTCGACGCCCATGCCGAACGCACAGGTTGCGACAAGAACGGCATCTTTTTTCGGGTAAAACCATTTTTCGACCGCTTCTTTTTCTTCCCGTGATAAACCTGCATGATAAAACCTGACATTTCCGTATCCGAAATACTCACAAAAATTTCTTGCTGTTTTTTCTGTCCGTTTTCTCGTTGAGCAAAAAACAATGAGGGGCTTCTCCTCTCTGATAGCGCACATAAGTGCTGTTTTTTGTTTACATAAAGCCTTTTCAACAGAGTAGTGAATATTCGGCCGGTCGGATTCACTGCGCAGTATATGTGCGCTGCCGTCAAAAAGTACCGATGCAACACGTTCAAGAACTTCGCTTGAGGCGGTTGCTGTAAAGGCTGTTACCACAGGAACTTTTAATGCCTTTATAATACTGCCGAGGGTAAGGTATGCTGGACGGAAACTGTCTCCCCATTCGGAAACACAGTGCGCTTCATCTATTGCAATGTGTGCAATAGTGTACTCACAAAGCCGTTCAAGAAGAACTTTATTCTGGAGTACTTCGGGATTGGCAAGAATGATTTTTGCCCCTTCATTGAGTCTTGAAAAATTTTTCTCTCTTTCCTCTTTTGACTGATTCCCCCTGAACACGACGGGTTCAAGGCCTCCGTCTTTCATCCTCCTTTCCTGGTCATTCATGAGTGCTAGAAGAGGGTAGAGGATTAATGTCGGTTTTGGAAGAAGGACAGCCGGAATCAAAAAACACAGAGACTTTCCTGCCCCGGTAGGGAGCAGTACTATCTGCTTTCCCCTTTCATTGCCGTCCTCGTCAAAAAGCAGCTCATCGCTTTCATCTTCTTCAATTTCTTTTTCATGATGTTGTATGAAGGAGGCGGATTCATAGGCATCAATAATATTTGCAATGACAAGGTGCTGCCATGGATACAGATAGTTAATGCCGAAGACATCCTCCGCGGCTTTCTGCATGGGGTTTTTTGTTTCAAGGTAATCGCGTTCGATGTAAAACTCCAGTGGCATGGAAGCAAGACCAAATTCATCCCCCTCGGATGTTTCATAGTCATAGTAATCTTGTCCGGGTATACAGTATTCCTGCCCGGAAATGCTGACAGCATCAGCTAGAGTGTTTAGTACCATACCTCTTTATAGGACGAGTAAGAGATTTTTTTGCGTGTACTACTTTATTTTTCCAGAATAGTTATTTCAACACGTCTGTTTTTGGCCATTCCCGAAGGTGTCGCATTTGATGCCACAGGTTTTTCCGCCCCGTAACCCTTTGTGAAAATGTGGTATGCGTCTTTGAGACCTATGGAAATGAAAAAATCTGCAACCGACTGCGCCCTCTCAAGGGATAATTTCATTCGCGATTCCTCTGTTCCTGCAAGCGCTGTGTGACCCGAAATTAAAAGGTCGTGGTCGGGGAATTCCCGGAGTATGGCGGCTATTTTTTCAAGCTTATCTTTTTCACTCTGTTCAAGAACGGCACTGTCTGCTTCAAACTGAATATTTTCAAGCGTAATAGTAATACCCTGATCAGCTGAAGTTACCTGTGTATCCGCGATGCCGAGTTTTTCGATGGACTCTTTGACGTTCTCAATGGTTTTCGGGGTGGAAACTTTTATGAGTTCTGTTATCTCCGATTCGGCAGTTCCCCGGTACTCTAAAAAGTTGCCGAGGGAGGTCTCAATAACGATGCGGAAAGATTCATTGTATGAGTGGATTGATCCCAGTTCATTGTCAAAATAAATCGTCTGATTAAAAGAGCCCATAGTATGAAACGGATAATCGATTCTGCGGTTGTTGTCCATATATTCTTCTTTTTTGGGAACCGGATTTGCGTAATCCAGAGTATACTGAACTTTAATAATATGAAGAATTTTACCGTCAACAGATTTTGTTCCCGCATAGGTGTACAATGCGCTGAATGGAATTATATACGGTTTTGCAATACCGAACACTTCCCTCAAGTCATGAACTTCATAGCCGTCCCGCGTCCACGTTGCGCCTATACCGGCATCATCTTCCGGGAATAGGGGAACATCGCGGGCATTAGGCATAAAGTATTCATCGCTCATTGAATACTTACCCAGCTCGCTGCACCAGAATACACTATTGTACTCTGTTCCCCATACAAACTCTTTTTCATTGACACCTTGAACAGCGCTTTCTGTTGTCATAAAGACAGCTTCGTGTTTACCCGAGGTCTTATCGGTTTCGGTAACAGTAACCGATATTCTATTTATTATTTCCGCTTTGTGATCAAGCTTCCCGTTAAAAAGAACATCTTCTTTCACCGTCGAGAGAATTCTATATGAATCTCCTTTCGTATATTTGAAACGGAAGGTTTCCGCACAAAGATTCAGCAGTAAAAATAATAAGAGTACACAAAACCCGATTTTTTTGTACAAAGCAGTCTCCTGAAAAGTATCTGAAATAGTTTATTGCATAAAAATTTTGTGCATGATACACTTTCTCATCATGGTAGATAAAAAGTATAGCATACCTTTTACTGTTCCGTCGAGTTTGATTGACGGACAATGCCGCTTTACCGCACTCGGTATGATTAGCGCCGCTCAGGATGTTACAGCCGTTCATTACGGATCAGGCGGTCTTTCAATACCGCATCTTCAGAAAAAGAAACTCACCTGGGTTTTAGTAAAGCAGAGATTTGAGATAAGGGAATATCCGCTGTGGATGGACAGTCTGTATTTGACAACATGGGCAAAGCCTCCCAAAGGACCGTTTTTTTTCCGTGATTATGAATACAGTTATGCATTACTCGGACGTAAGCCTACGATGGATAAGGCTCTGCGCGATGTATCTGAAGGAGGAAAAACTCTGTACGATGAAAACGCGGAACCCTTTCTCCGTGCCGCTTCAAACTGGATGGTTATCGACACTGATATGATGAAACCCTTAAAACCGTCAGATGATGTCATGGGAACTCTTCAGTACTGCTACGATAATGCACTTGATTCCTCCTTCCCGAAAATTCCGATGCCGGATGCCGGATGGGACTGCGAGCACAGTTTTTTCCCTACAGTCACTGATATTGATATAAACAGCCACGTAAATAATCTTTCGTATATCCGCTGGATACTTTCATATATTCCCTTCTCCGTATGTGAGGGGAAACTTATCAGCTGTCTGGACACCTACTATATTTCAAGCGCTGTTTTTTCTCAGAAACTTATATGCAGGGCATGTGAAATAGAAAAAAACGTCTGTGTTCATTCAATAATCCGAGCAGAGGACGGTTCTGAAGTATTTCGTGCAAAGACGGTGTGGAAAAGCGGAGAATCCATGAGCAGAGGCATCATACTCGAATGATGCAGAAATTCTTCAGTACGTTTATGCTGTTTTATGAAAAAAATCCTCTGGAAGTCATCATTCTAATTATTACTCTGTGCGTTCTTGTTCTTTTTTTAGCGGTTCTTCTGGGCCGAACCATCGGAAAACTGGAATCAAAAGCCTCATTATCGCGTTTTGAAAAGTTTTCAAGACAGGATGCGGTAAAACGTTCCAGATCGGTACTTTTAGGGCAGCTCGGCGAGCAGCTTTCCCCGTTTCTGCCCGGATTTCCCTGCAGTCCTGAAGACGCGCGGTTCATCGGAAAACCGGTGGATTTCATCGCTTTTTCAGGGATGGGCGCAGGCGAAGACGGGGAAGGCGGAACTATTAAAGAAATAGTATTTATAGAGGTAAAAACGGGAAACGCGGTTCTTTCAAAGCGCGAAAGGGAAATAAAAAAAGCGGTGGAAGAGGGAAGAGTGCGCTATATTGAATACCGTATCGGATCCTGACCGTTATCTATCCGTAATATTGCAGATTCATCGCCTGAAAGCATTTTTTCGCACAGATCGGCCGGCATGGGCTTACCCATTAAGAATCCCTGTGTATTCCGGCAGTTAATCTGTTGAAGGACCTCAAGCTGATCCGAGTTTTCAACACCTTCTGCGATTGTATCGAGTCCCATTTTGGTTACCAGTGATATTATTGAATCGGTTATTTCGGCTTCGATGCTGTTCTTACTGGTTATATTTGCAATGAATGACTTATCAATTTTTAAAGTGGTAAGCGGGAGAATCTGAAGGTAGCTTAACGAGGAATAGCCGGTTCCAAAATCATCAAGAGAAATTCCGACACCTAAATCCTTAATATTCTGGAGAAGCCTTACCGTATCTTCCATGTTTTCAATGAGAATACCTTCGGTTACTTCAATTTCAATGCTTTTAGGATCAAGATTATACCGTTTTATGGTTTCCTCAAGGTCATAAATAAATGAGGGTTTTTTAAGCTGTATGGGAGAAACATTTATTGACATGATGCCGTCAAATTTAAAGGTATCTTTCCATTGACGCAGCGTGGCGCAGGCAGTATTCATGACCCAGTCCCCGAGTGGAATGACAAGGCGCGATTCTTCGGCAAGGGGTATAAACTGTTCGGGGCTTATCCATCCTATTTCATCATCAAACCACCTCAGGAGGGCTTCAAAACCGCGCAGTTTTTTCGTTACAATATCAACCTGAGGCTGATAGTAGAGCTTAAAGCTTCCGTTTATCATCGCGTCGTTGAGTTTTGTTTCAAGATTGAGCCGTTTTAAAAGTTTATCCTGCATGAGGTGCATAAAGAAAAATACGTTATTCTTCCCTTTTTTCTTTACATCATACATAGCCATGTCGGCAAATTTAAGAAGTTCTTCAATGCTGTCCGTGTCATCGGGAAAGAGCGAAATTCCGGCCGAAATGCTTACATTGACGGAATTTACCGATTCCATTATTGCGTCTGATATTGTCACCATTGAATCTTTTGTCTCGAGATCTGATGCAAGTACTAGAAACTCATCTCCCCCGAATCTGAATACCTGTATTGTTTCACGGACAAAGTTCTTAAGCTGTTTGCTGACGCGGCACAAGAGTTCATCGCCTGCGATGTGTCCCTGTGAATCGTTAACATCTTTAAGATTATCAACATCAATAAGCATCAAGCCTAGAATGCTGTGTTCTTTCCGCGATTTCTGAATGGCAAGTTCAATTATTTCATTGAAACGCGAGCGGTTTGGAAGTCCTGTTAGAGGATCATGGAAGGCAAGGTGTTCAAGACGGATATTGAGATTCTCTATTTTATCGAGTTTATTGCGTAAATTCTGACGTGAAAGTACAAGCTCTTCGGACAAAGCCGCTAGACGCAGGTTCTGCCGTCTCAGCTGCTGTTCGTGTTCCTTGTCTTTGCTTATGTCGTGAAGAGTTACCAAAAGAAAATTCTGGGGAAGTTTAACAAGCGAAACGAAAAACCATGAATTGAGCACCTGCGAAAAAAAACTATGCTCAATGTGTCTGCCGGTTTCGAATGCTTCCTGCCCCATTTGAATCCATGGAACACTCGCAGAAACGTGAACCATGGATTTTGAAAAAAGCGAGTTTATTTCCACCCGCCTGTTGGTCATAATTTCGTATGCCTGATTCATGTAGATTGGACTGAAATCCAAAATCTGTTTTTCTGTATCGCAAACAGGCGAAGCAACTAGCAGAGCTTCAGAAGTATACGTAACAATGTTTTCGTAAATCAATGAATCAAGCATATCCATTATTATATACTAAGCCGTTTATTCTGTAAAACGGATTTTTTGCCAAATCTCATTATATTTTTCGAGTCCTGCCCCGAGATCCTCTTTAATTTCACAGTTGGACATTTCCTCTGCTTTATACATCGGAGTTTTTGTGGTGTAAGCTTCGGCTGCAGGATTAACGGTCGCAGGAAAGCGGAATTCATCGAGGAATTTTGCATAAATTTCCGGGCGGTGAATAAAGTTAATAAATTCCATTGCAAGATCGTAATTTTTGGCATCTTTGAGTATGCACATAGAATCGATGTACATCGGTCCGCCTTCGCTCGGAATAAAGAAATCTATGGTATTCCATTCTTCTTCCGGAACTTCGCCGTATACTGCTTCTGCATAACCCTGAACAACCCAGAAATCACCCGATTTGAATGATTTTCCAAAACCTTCAGCATCAAATTTTACAAGATTCGGTTTCCATTCATTAACAATAAGATCCTGAGCGGCCTGGAGCTCCGCATCATCGAGCGTGTTAACGGATTTTCCGAGATAGGCAAGAGCATCGCCGATTACTTCCCTCATATCGTCCATCATACACATTCTCTGGCTCAGATCGGTACGGGCGAAAATATTCCAGCTTTTATCATATGAAGTTACCTTTGATGTGTTAACCGCAATACCGGCAGCTCCCATGTAGTAAGGTACTGAATACTTCATCACGGGGTCATAGGTGGCTTTCTCCATAATCATCGGACTGATATTGCCCTTGTTGGTCAGCTTGCTGTGATCAATCTCTCTGAGCATTCCTTCGGCAATCATGATAGAAACATAATCCTGCGAAGGAACGACGACATCGTATCCGGTTGCGCCGGCTTTAAGTTTGGCAAACATCTCTTCGTTCGATGCATAACTGTCAACCTTAACGGTTACACCGTATTCCTGTTCAAAAAGTTTCAAAACAGATTCTGGTGTGTAATACGTCCAGTTGAACAGGTATAAGGTCTTACCGTCGTTTTTTTTGCATCCGGTAACCATCAGTACTGTACTAATAAGTACAATAGTTAAAACGATTGTAGAAATTTTCTTTTTCATACAATATCTCCTCTAAAAAAGTTACTTAATATGAGGCAATTTCAAAAGTCAGACGAGTTTTGAAATTGCTACTTTAATGTAGCGACAGAATTTTTACAACTAACTATATCAAAAGGAGTTATAAAAATTCTGTAAAGCCACTTGAGAAAGTTAACAGACTTTTGAAAGTGGCTCAATATCTTATGTATAAAAGCCGCTGCGGACTTTTAGCATTACTTGTATCGGGACAGAGAAAGCTATGCATACTTTTACTTTGCTGCTGCTATGTTTTTTAAGAATTTACGAAGGGTAAACGCAATGAGTACCGTGGCGAGAATCATGACAAACGACAGCGCATTAATTACCGGAGATACGCCGAATCTGATCATAGAATACACATAGAGCGGAAGCGTCGTTGAGCCGGGACCGGACACGAAAAAGGTTATGACAAAGTCCTCTAAAGACATAGTTACAGCCATCATAAATCCTGACATAATGCCGGGAAAAATTGCAGGAATAATTACCTTATACATCGTCTGTCTTTCTGTAGCTCCAAGATCATGAGCCGCTTCTATGATTGAAAAATCAAATTCATCAAGACGGGCTAAAACCATGAGAAATACAAACGGCAGACAGAATGTTGTATGCGCTACGAAGATTGAAAACAAACCGAGCGGCAGTTTTATTCCAGAAAAGAAGATAAGCATGGAAACACCGACTATGACTTCGGGCAGAACCATTGGTAAAAAAGTGACCGTCTGTATATATGCCTTACCCTTGAATTTATACCAGCTTATGCCGATCGCCGCGAGTGTTCCCAGCACAGTTGAAACTGCAGCAGAAGACAAAGCGACAATGAAACTGTTTACCAGCGCTGCCCACAGCGGTTTAGAATCGAAAAAGAGTTTTTTATACCACTCAAGAGAGAAACCGGTAAATGAACTGCCTTTTCCCTCATTAAAAGAGTATGCTATGATAACAAAAAGAGGCAGAAAAAGGAAAATGAGCGTCAGCACAAGAACAGTAAAAGAAAAAGAGAATGTCGCCTTTCTCTGATATGCCCTTCTTGCATGCCGCGCTGGTTCTGAAACAGGGCGTTTTACGTTCAGCCTGTTTACCATCCGGTGGAAAGGATTTAAGTTCATTACCGTTTTTCCTCCGCTTTTCCTGTAGTTTTCAAAGCGCTTTCTTTTTTGGTGGATGCCATCATCCACAAAACACCTGCAGTACTTAATACCGTAATTATCATAGAGAAGGCCGCGGCAAGAGGCCAGTTTCGTGTTTTATTTACCTGGTCAACAATAATATTGCCGATCATATAAGAATCTTTTCCTCCGACAAGAAGAGGAACTGTATAGGCTCCAAAAATCGGAATGAAGGTAAAAATAACAGCTGTTACAACGCCGCTTTTAACGTTCGGCAGTAATACTTTAAACATGGATTGGGGCTTTGAAGCACCGAGATCCCGTGCGGCTTCCAGAAGTGAAAAGTCGAACCGGTCAATTGCAGTAAAAACAGGCAGAATTGCGTACGGAAGGTACATATAGACCGACACGAGAATAACTGCCTGCTGATTATAGAGAAGTTTTAAGTAGTCCTTTGTAATGCCTGTCTGCATCAGCAGAGAGTTAATAAAACCGTCGTTTCCTAAAATGGACATCCATGCAAAGATGCGGATTAATGAATTTGTCCAAAAAGGAATAATCACGAGAAATAACAGGGCTGTCTGATACTTGCTTCTCGCCATCGCGTATCCGCATGGCAGAGCGATAAGAATCGTAATTACTGTTGATATGAGCGATATGCGCAGCGTCCGCAGTAAAACAAGACCGTAGGCGGGATTGAACATCTGCTTGTATGCGTTCAGTGAAAATTCCCAGACAACACCGCCGTAGAGGCCTTTTTTCAGGAAACTGTACAGAATTATTATTACTAACGGTATTATAAAAAAGACTGTAAACCACAAACCCATGGGCCATGCATACACAGAACCCATATTTTTTAAGCCGGCTCGGGGGCTTTTACCGGCCGCCGGCGGTTTTGATTCTTCAACCTTGCTCATTTATTTATATCCTCTACGATGTAGCCGTCATCAGGGCTCCAGGAAATAAAGACCTTGTCTTTCCATTCAATTTCAGGACCGTCATCCAGATAATTCGAGTGCTGTTTAAATACCTTAACGAGTACCCCGTTATCGAGACGTACATAAAATTTTGATTGAAAACCGGAATAAATCGGTTCTTCGACAATACCTGAAAACACATTGATGCCTTTTTTAGCCGTAACAGGAGGCTCGAGGGTAATACGGATCTTTTCGGGTCTCACTGTCACACAGACTTTTTGTCCGGGTTCGGTTTTCTCATAGTCAGTTACCTTGATTGTGCTTGAAAGAGAAGGAACATCAAGGGTGCACATATATTCTTTAACTTCACCGTCTTCCTCGAGGTATGGTATGCACTCGTCGACACGGGCATCGAAGCTGTTTGTCTCTCCTATGAACTGTGCGACAAATTCGGTTGCAGGACTCTCATAGATTTCAAAGGGGGTTCCAACCTGCAGTACTTTTCCCTGATTCATAACGGCAATCCGGTCTGAGACTGATAAAGCCTCCGATTGATCATGTGTGACGTAAATGAATGTAATACCGATCTTATCATGAATAGAGTCAAGCTCAATCAGAAGATTTGAACGAAGCTTTGCGTCCAGAGCTGAAAGCGGTTCGTCGAGAAGAAGAACCTTGGGCTCGTTAATAAGAGCTCTGGCTATAGCCACACGCTGCCTCTGACCGCCTGAAAGCTGATTCGGCTTTTTGTGTGCATGAGCATCGAGCTGTACCAGGTGAAGATATTCGTTTACTTTCTCGTCAATTTCTGTTTTCCCAAGTTTACGCAGACGCATCGGAAAGGCCACATTTTCGTACACCGAAAGATGGGGAAACAGAGCATAATTTTGAAAAACCGTATTCGACTGGCGCTTGTTCGGAGGAAGCGGAATGACGTTTTTATCATCAAACAAGACCGTTCCCTCATTGGGAAATTCAAAACCGGCAATAATGCGTAGTAAGGTTGTCTTACCGCATCCAGAGGGGCCGAGAAGAGAGAAAAATTCTCCCTTGTTAATGGTAAAGCCCACATTGTCCAATGCATGGAAGGTACCGAAAGATTTCGATACGTTGTTGATAGAAACTGTACTTCCTTTCAATCCAGTCCTCTTACCGTCAAATTATTTTATTGTGTAAATGGTACAATGGTGAAAAAAATAGGACTTGTCAAGACTTGCACCCTTAAAACAGCGATTTTTCTGCTTCTTTAAGAACACTGCTTATGACAATATTCTGGGGGCATTTTGATTCGCAAATTCTGCACGAAACACACCTGTCAGATCCGTGCTTTTCAGCCTTTAGTGCCGTGTAAGCTGCAGAAACAGCATGATGAGCATCATTATCAAGTGCGCCTGTCATGGAAACCCTGTTGTATTCGGCAAGTATCTCAGGTATAAAAACGCCCTTGGGGCAGGGCATGCAGTAGCGGCAGCCGGTGCAGGGTGTCAGTATTCTGTCTCTAAACCACTGTCCTGCTTCTTCAATGATCTTTATATGTGATGAAGGCAGGGAATTCGGTTTCGCTGCAGAAGCGGCGGCGCAGTTTGTTAAAATCTGTGCATCCTCGTTCATACCCGAAAGTGCTGTTATGACGCCCTGCTGTTCCCAGACATACCGGAACGCCCATTCTGCCGGGTACCGGGGCATTCCTGTTTTTGAAAAAATGTCCTGAACTGCTTTCGGCACCCGGGCCAGCATTCCTCCCCGTAAAGGCTCCATTACGATGACGCCGAGTTCTTTTTTATTAGCATACTGCAGTCCCTCAAGTCCTGCCTGATACTTTGAATCCAGATAGTTGTACTGAATCTGGCAGAACTCCCAATCATCGTAACCGTCAACGATGTGCTTAAAAACATCCAGCTCATCATGGAATGAAAATCCCGCATGCAGAATTTTTCCTTCTTTCTTAGCTTTCTCAAGGAAAAGAAGTCCTTCATTATCTGTAATTGTTTTCCAGAAACTGCTGTTAAGCGCATGCATGAGGTAAAAGTCTATATGATCGGTACCGAGTCTTTTGAGCTGGGTGTCTAAAAGTGTAGACCAGTCTTTTTTGTCCTTTACAAGCCATACCGGACTTTTATCGGCTATGTATATGGTATCCCGTATGTTAAGCTCCTTAAGAGCCTTTCCAAGGACTTCCTCGCTTTTCTCTCCATGATACACATATGCCGTATCATAATAATTGATGCCGTTTTCGTATGAGGTACGTATGAGTGAAAGCGTTTTTGCATAATCAATATTCTCACTCTGTCCGTTTATGACGGGAAGCCTCATTGCTCCGAATCCGAGAACTGAAATTCCTTTATCCTGAATTTTAGGAAATCTACGGTATTCCATTGTATGACTCCATTTACATCAAGGCTGAAAGCGCCATGAAAACAATTGTGGCGCCTGAGATACTGATCATTGCATTTTTTTTCCACGCATGAAGCAGTACCGTTACTACTATACCACACAAATGCGGTATACCGAAAGGTTTTTCTAGAAAAGAGACTGTCCTTAAACAGTAAACTATGAGCACCATCATTACCATGGGAGGCATGTAGGAGGCTGCAAATCTTAGAAATTTTGGCGGCTGTCTCTTCGAGAACAGGGCGAACGGAAACAAGCGGGTCGCAAAAATGACGAGTGAAAAACAGAGTGTGTAAAGTAAGGCCTGTATAAGGGTCAGTTTAGTCATTAAAAGCTCCGGCGGAATCCTCATACCGGGATTCGATGCTTACAAGGGGTTTTTTGAAAAGAAGTATTAATGCTATTCCGAATGCAAGAGCAGCGATGAGCATATTGCCCGGACCGAACATAAATAGCGCAGCAAGGGAACAGACTCCTCCAATGAGGGGAGGGAGAAAGTTTTTTGTTTTTTTTAGCTGATCCATGAGAAGGACAATGAAAAGGGCCGTGAGTGCAAAATCTATGCCTTCAAATGAAAACGGAATTATTGTTCCCGCGAGAGCTCCTATGAGCCCCCCTGTTATCCAGTACAGGTAATTGTACAGGGCTATGCGGCCGTAGAAACTACCGGTATTAAAAGCCCGGGGAACAGCACAGCCGGTTAAAAGGGCATAGGTTTCATCAGTTAGGCAAAAGATTATCAGCCCCTTCCATCTGCCGCATTTTTTTAAGGGTTCAATCAGTGAAAGACCGTACACTATGTGGCGTATGTTTACCATAAGCATGGTTACGAGAGCGGCGGAAAGCGGAACGCCGGAAGCAAAGAGCCCGACTGCAACATACTGGCCTGCTCCTGCATACATGGTAATACTCATGACGGGAGCCAGATACCAGGGGTAGCCTGCGCCGGTGAGCATTAAACCGAAGGGAATACCGATCGCTATGTAGCCTGCAAGAACAGGAAGTGAAACTTTAAAAGCCTGAAGAGAAGCATACTTGTTCATGACGGGAGGAGTATAACGCGCTTGCCGTCAATCTATCAAGATGGTATACTTAAACATATGATAATCACTCTACGAAACAGCAGTTTTGAAGCGGAAATAGGAACAAAGGGAGCAGAAATTCAATCGCTCCGTTCAAAGAAAACCGGGACGGATTATATCTGGTGCGGGGACCCTTCAGTCTGGAAATACCATGCTCCAATACTATTCCCCTATGTAGGGCGGATCCGCGACGGATGGATCATGATACGCGGACAAAAATGCGAGCTCGGACCGAATGGTTTTGCACGCGACATGGAGCACACGCTGGTATTCTCATCGGAGACAAAGGCTGTGTTCGAGCTTACAGAAAACGATGAAACCATGAAGAAGTATCCGTGTAAGTTTTCATTGAAAACAGAATACTGTCTGACCGATGCGGGGCTTTCATTTACTACAACGGTTACAAATACCGATGCCGGGGTGATTTCCTTCAGTATTGGAAGCCACACCGCTTTTAACTGTCCGCGGAACACCGATCCTGCAGGAACAGCCAACAGCGACTACTGTATAGAGTTTGAAAAAAAAGAAGCGCTTACGCGGGTCCGCTGCATACCGGAGGGTTTTCTTGCATTCGGAAGTGACGGTGTTTCACCTTCCCTGGAACCATACGGGGAAAAGGAAAAGGGAATTATTCCCCTGAACAGTGAAGGATTCGGCAACGGACACTTATTCACTTGCTTTACTTCAGACCGGGTAGGGCTGCGCAATAGAAAAGACAATAATCTCGTGAATGTAACAACAAAGGGGTATCCCTACCTCATGGTCTGGCAGAATCCGGGCGAGCCGCGCTTTGTCTGCATCGAACCGTGGTACGGAACTCCCGACCCTGAAATTACCGATCACGAATGGGAGAATAAACCTGCCCTTATCAGCCTTGAATGCGGACAGACATATACTTCAGATCATTCAATAACAATAGAGGAATAAAGATCACATATGAATACAAAAAAATATACACTGACGGTTACCTGTCCCGACAAAAGCGGGTTGATTGCATCAATAACAAACAGTATTGCATCTTCAAAGGGCAATATTCTTAATCTTGCACAGCATACTTCAATTGATATTTCCATGTTTTTCTGCAAGGTGGATTTTGCAATCGAGCAGGGTTTTGAACTTGAAAAGTTTAAGGCTCTCATGGAAAAGAACGCTGCAGATTTCGGCATGGTCTGGCATTTATATGACTGGGATAAGAAAAGCAGAATGGCTCTCCTTGTTTCAAAAACAAGCCACTGTCTGTATGAGGTGCTTCTCAAGCATCAGGACGGACAGCTGCACTGCGATATTCCGATTGTAATATCCAACCATCCTGATTTATGCGCCATAGCCACTGATTTTCACATTCCTTTTTTTAAAGTGGATCCGGATAAAGGAAAGGCAGCCTGTGAAGCCGATATTTTAAATCTATTGGATGAGTACTCAATTGATGTCGTCTGCCTCGCCCGGTATATGCAGATCCTCTCGCCGGAGTTCACCCGCAAATGGGAAAATAAAATTGTAAATATCCATCACGGATTTCTTCCGGCTTTTAAAGGCGCAAAGCCCTATCATCAGGCATGGCATAAGGGTGTTAAGATTATCGGGGCCACCGCGCATTTTGCCAACGAAGATCTTGATCAGGGTCCGATAATTTACCAGGATGTAGTGCGTGTAAATGACAGTAAATCTATTGAAGAATTTGTTCTTATGGGAAAGGATGTCGAACGCAAGGTTTTAGTTGAAGGATTGAAGCGCTACTTGAACCACAATATCTTCCTGCATGAGGGAAGAACCTTTATTATAGAATAATACGATGAAAACACTGCGTAAATAGCGCAGAGTTTTCATCGTTCCAAGTCTGCGCTGCAGACTTGCAGAGTTTATATACTTCAGAGGAATACTATGAACGCGAGAAAGATTACAGATTGGGTTTTTGCCCTCCATGCTGATATTACCAATGCTCCCTATTTTGAAGGTTTCTGGCCGATTCCCCAGGGTGTGTCTCTAAACTCTTACATAGTACGCGGTAAAAAGACAGCTCTTATTGATTTATACCGCGACTGGGAGGATGCTCCGTCTCAGATGAGCAGTCAGCTTGCCTCTTTGAAAATTAAAAACACCGATATTGATTATATAATTCTAAATCATCTTGAAAGCGACCACACCGGATTTCTGCGCAATTTTAGAAAGACGTGCCCCAATGCTCAGATTGTCACCACCGCAAAAGGAGCTTCTCTTGTGCGAAATTTCTGCAAGGCCTTCCCTGAAGGAGAGGCGGCGGATGCAGTACGTGCGGTAAAAACAGGTGACAAACTCGATCTGGGAGACGGTGTTGTGCTTTCATTTACCGAGACTCCCAATGTTCACTGGCCCGAGACGATGATGACCTTCGAACAGAAATCGGGCGTTCTTTTTTCATGCGATGCCTTCGGTTCTTACGGGGCTGTCGGCACCGATGAAAATCCCGAACGCATTTTCGATGACGAATGCACACGCGAGGAGCATGAACACTTTGAAAGCGAATCGCTGCGCTACTATGCCAACATTGTTGCCAGTTTCAGCACCTTTGTAAAAAGCGCGATAGAAAAGTTTGCTCAAACACCTGTAAAGATTATTGCACCGAGTCACGGACTCATCTGGCGCAAAAATCCGGGTGAAATTATCACCAGGTATTTAAAGTACGCCTCGTATAATACAGGCGGCGAATGTGAAAAAGAAGTCTGCGTTATTTGGGGCTCCATGTACGGCAATACAAAAACCGGTGTTGATGCTGTAGTTGAAGGTATTAAGGCAAAGGGCTTACCCGTTGTTCTTCTCGAAATACCTTCGGTCGATGCTTCTGTGGTACTCGCCAGGGCATTCCGTGCTTCCTCCCTTGTGATTGCCATGCCGACCTATGAATATAAAATGTTTCCTCCCATGGCGTACATCTTAAATCTTTTTAACCGCAAACATTTTACCGGTAAAAAAGTTCTGCGCATCGGCAGCTGGGGCTGGGTAGGAGGGGCTAAAAAGGAATATGATGAGGCTGTACTTCCGTTAAAATGGGACGAAGTGGAAAGTTATGAATGGCAGGGTCTGCCCTCAGAAGAGGATTGTAAAATCCTCCGCCAAAGAGGAGAAGAGCTTGCACAGAAGGTTCTTTCATAGGGAGATACTAATGCACAGAAAAATTATTGTACTTGGTTTAATTTTTATTACGCTTATCAGTTCTGTGCATGCGGAGTATTCGCGCTGGCTGACCGGTCAGGTCTCTGCAGGTACTTCCGCAATTTATTATGGCGATGAATCCTTGAGGCTTTTTAATACGTCTCTTCTCTCAGACGGATATAAAAGATTTGTTTTTACTATAGATGCATCAGGCGGAATTATTCTCGACAAGCATGTCCGCTTTTCCTTCGGTTCTCTATTAAATTACGATTCATTTTCACAGTCACGGTACAACGTTATCTATCTTGATTATAATTTCTACACCGGTATAAGAGTATATCCTGCTCTCAAAGGATTTAACTTCGGTATTGAGTATGTTGCGGGAAGAAGATCAAATCTGGTTAATCTTCCATTGTCTCTTACATCAGATATTGAAGCTAATACTCCCTGGGGAAACGGATTCCGGTTTTCCGCTGAATATGATTTTATGTATGATACGGCAGGACTTGCCCCCATGGTTGGAGTAAGCTGGCGCTGTATGCCCCGCGGTGAAATTTATGATCATGTGTTCTCCGTTTTTTTTAAAATGCTGTTCCGATAAGCCTGTATGAAAACACCCGTTTTTGTAGCGCTGAACGCCAGGTTTAATCACACAAACTCTGCTGTCCGCTCTCTTGCTTCTTACACATACAGTAAAACAAAAATACCTTCGGTCATTGTGGAAAAAACAATTTCGGAGCCTTTACCTGTTATACTGCGTTCCGTCTGCGATGCGGCCGGTTCTGGAAATACAGATAAAAGCGTTCTGGTTCTTTTCTCTATATACATCTGGAATGCTCCTCTCATGTATGAGCTTGCCTGTGAAGTAAAAAAAATATTTCCTGATGCTGTTCTCGGCTGCGGAGGCCCGGAAGTTTCATATAATGCTTCTTTTGTTTTCCAGAAAGCTCCCTCGTTTGATTTTATAGTCAAAGGCGAGGGCGAGCAGACCCTGTGCGAATGCATAAGACTCTATTCCTCCCTCTACGATGAAAATACGTCCCGTGTACACAGGATTGAGTTGATGAAGACCCTGGAAAATGTGGAAGGATTGTATCTTCAAAAAGAAAATTCTCAGGATCCATTCTTTACCGGAGAGAGGGAGCTCCTATGTCCGCTCGATGCCCTTGTGTTTCCCTATCCCTCTCTCGACAGCAAAAAAAATCAAAACGGAAGCGGGGCTGAAACTGTTGAAGAGGAAAAGCTCGGTCTTCCTTTTTCCGATCCGGCAGATCCTGATCTGTATATTTTTTATTATGAATCATCGCGCGGCTGTCCTTTCCGCTGCTCATACTGTCTTTCCTCCATAGATAAAACGGTTCGTTTCGTAAGTCTTGAGCGGGTGTATAAGGATCTAGATATTTTTCTGAACGCCGGCGCGGCGCTTGTGAAATTCGTCGACCGCACCTTTAATCTTGATGAACAAAGGTATCTTTCCATCTGGAAATACATTGCAGAACACCACAACGGTAAAACGATGTTTCATTTTGAAATTGCCGCTGAGCAGTTTACGGATGCAGTGCTTGATTTTCTTCAGACTGTCGGTGAAGGCGTGATGCAGTTTGAGGTAGGGATTCAGACGATGAATCCAAAGACGCTTTGTCAAATACACAGACCTTTTAATAAAGAGAAACTCGAAACCATTATTCAGAGGATTCCGAAAACAATACACCTTCATCTTGATCTTATAGCAGGTCTGCCTCACGAGGATATTTCTTCTTTTAAATACTCGTATGAAAATACCATTGCACTCAAGCCGGATATGCTGCAGCTCGGTTTTTTAAAAATTCTTCACGGAACAGAAATGGAATCCTACGCTCTTACCCATAAGGAGTACGCATGGCTTTCCAATCCTCCCTATGAAGTTCTTCGCTCTCCCTGCATGCCGTACGCCGATCTTCTGTTTTTAAAAGATATTGAACACCTTACTGATGTGTACTACAACAGCGGAAATTTCCAATCTTTATGTTTTTACCTGATCGATAATGATAATTCTCTTTTTGATTTCTTTTCTGCTCTTCTTGTATATTTCAAGGAGCATTCTTTACTTGACGCAAAACATACGGTGAAGTCTTATGCTGCTTATCTTTATGATTTCCTTATATCCGCTCCTGAAATACCGGGTGAAAACGGTATTTTAAAAGAGCTTCTACGCTTTGAGTTTCTCCGTATGGGAAAACCCGGTTCATGTCCTCCATGGTGTGAGAGGCATTATTCAAAGGATAATCATCATAAGGCATTGACAATGCACACTGAAATAAAGAGTACAAGGGAATCCTATGCATACTCGGAATATGAAGAGTTTTCCGTGAATCCTCTAACCTATGTCCGGGAAAAAACGGAAATTTTATTTTTGTATCCGAAACCGCTTGAAGGCGTGAGAGGTAAGACTCATTGTATAATGTTATAAAAAAAGCCGCGCATTTATGAGGTCTTTGGAAGTCCTTTCATGATCGATGCAATTCTGCATAAGCCTTTGAGCGTAAGCTGTTTATCGACTTCTTCAAACACGCCCGTAATCGGACGCAGTACGCTGTTCAATCCTCCCGTAGCAATAACTCGTATTTTATCGGCCGGGAATCCTGTCTGGATTGAAAGATCTTTTTTTATTTGAACTATTAATGACTCCACCAAACCCTTGTAGCCCAATACGATTCCAGCCTGAATGGAGTGGATAGTATTTGTTCCGAGCGTGTTGGGAGGGGCTTCAAGCGGAACGGAGGGGAGTTGTGCTGTATTGGTAAAAAGAGAGTTAACCGCAGTTTTAAGACCGGGGGTAATAGCAACACCCTGAATATTTCCCTTATCGTCAATAGCGGTAAAGGTGAGAGCCGTTCCGAAATCCGCGATTATACAGGCTGTTTTACAGCGGCTGTATGCTTCAACCGCATTGCAGACAATATCGGTTCCTATTTCGTGTTTGGCCGACTCGGGGATTGTTATAGGCAGTTTAGGGTAAATAGACGGTCCTATAATTATAGGCTTTCGGCCGATCATCCGTTCCACAAGAGTAATAAAGGGTCCGATGAGCAGCGGTACAACAGAGCTTAAAATAGCCGAATCAATGGAAGCCTGCGATACTCCGGCATCCCTCATCAACGATAATAAAATGGAGCTGTATTCGTCTGCGGTACGCTTAGTATCGCTGTACATTCTCCACTCCTGTACGAGCTCGCCTTCATGGAAGAGGGCCGAAACTATATTAGTATTTCCTATATCGACAGCTAAGAGCAATTGTATATTTCTCCTTTTTTCACTATTATACTCATATGGATACACTCATACAACCCAGAATACTGAAAGGTTTCCGGGATTATTTACCAGATGCGGAAATACAAAGATCCCTTTTAGTTGAAAAACTCACACAGGTTTTCCGTTCCTACGGATTTGTTCCCATAGATACTCCGGTTTTGGAGTATTCGGAAATTCTTTTACGCAAAAGCGACGGCGAAACTGAGAAACAGGTTTTCCGCTTTGAAGATAACGGCAATCGCGATGTCTCCATGCGTTTTGATCTGACCGTTCCCTTCGCCCGGTTTGTGGCGGAACATAAAGAGGAGCTCTATTTCCCGTTCAAGCGCTATCATATTGCAAAAGTGTGGCGGGGTGAAAAACCCCAGGCCGGCCGTTACCGCGAGTTTATGCAGTGTGATTTCGATATGGTAGGTTCAGATACAGCATCCTCTGATTTTGAGATTCTCTCTCTCATGAAAAGTGCTCTCAGCTCCCTCGGTGTAACTGATATTACCATACGGATGAGCCACCGCGGCATGTTTAACGCTTTCCTGGTAAAGCTCGGCATTAAAGATAAGAGCGAGGAAGTTCTGCGCACCGTGGACAAGCTTTCCAAGATAGGTAAAGAAGAAGTTTTTTCTCTTTTGACTGATAGTACCAAAGATTCAGAGAAGGCTTCCTCCATTCTGCGCTTTATTGAAGGTTCTACTTCATTTGAACAAACGCTGTCTCTCATGGAAGAACTTTCAGGTGCTCATGAAATGGCTGAGCGGCTCCGTACAATAAGATCTATGATGTGCGCCGCAGGCATAGAAAAAACATTTGTACTGGATCCTTCAATCACCAGAGGTCTTGATTATTATACAGGCATTGTATACGAAACATTTTTAAATGAACTGCCATCCATCGGTTCTGTATGCTCAGGCGGAAGGTATGATAATCTTGCAGGGCTTTACATGAAAGAAACGGTCAGCGGTGTCGGTTCATCTATCGGTCTTGACCGCCTCATTGCGGGTCTTGAACAGCTGGGCAAAGTTCAGACAAGGGGAAGTTTTCTGGATGTTGAAATTTTCTGTCTCGATGAATCCCTTTGTGTTGAGTATCAGGCGCTTGCAGAATTTTTAAGAATAAAGGGCATCGCATCCGAGGTATTTCCGGAAGCAAAAAAAATGAACCAGCAGTATATGGTTGCAGAGAAAAAAGCCGTGCCGTTCGGTATTCTTATGAAAAAAGAGGATGCAGAGAAAAAAGTTCTTACCCTGAAGAATTTAGCAACACGGGAAAGCTATGAAGGAATTTCTGCAGACAAAGCCGCAGTAATTATTACCGCAGCAAGGAATTTCTAATATATAGTCATACAGGATGCAGGCGGATAAAAGGGGACGGGGCAGTGTTCTTACTTCATCATTTTTTGAGAAGCATTTTCCGCCTGTATTTTATTGGAATACACGCAGACAGAATCTGATTTAAGCCACCCTTTTTCAAATTCGTACCATATTTCATTTGACTGTTCCACAACGACAATCTTTTTTCCCTGAATTTCATGCACATCGGCTTTTCTTCCGTGAGATTGTACCGGCGATGTTTTTGACGGTTCGCTGTAAAAAGCCGCATAGGGATCTGAAATTACAGCCCATTCATTACCCGTTGCAATTTCATTAAAAACAGCAAGATCTGCGGAATTTTCTTTTTTAGACTGCGAACAGGAAACACTCAGCAGCAACAGGAGCAGTAAAAGTAGAAAAATAGTATTTTTTTTCATAATTGTTTAATATTTTTTTTTATCTGTTCTACAAGTAAAAGATCCGAGTCTACAAAATCGAGAGAGGAAATTTCATCAAGACTGACCCATTTAACATCTGTGTGCTCGCTTAAAACCCAGTGAATATCGTCGCTCTTTAAGTAAACACGGTAGGCAAAAAGGCCGACAGGTTCCTTATTATGAACAAATTCAGCCTGTGCAATTTGTTCGCCGACTTCTATATCTGTTTCAAATTCCTCCTGGAATTCTCTAACCAGAGCTTCCCTGCAGGTTTCGCCCTTTTCAACCTTACCGCCTGGGAATTCCCATTTTCCCCCCATTGTACCCTGAGGTATTCTTTTCCCGATAAAAACAAGCGAGTCATACATAAGAATACCGGCGACCGACTGTTTTTTTGCTTCTTCCATCATCTACAGAAAAAGAACTTTGGGAAGAAGAAAGTGGACAACAGCTGCAATAATACATGCATACCCTATATAGGTGCGCCCCTTAGTAAAAAAAGACTGCAGCATGGGAGGAAGCTGAAAATCAACCGATGTTTTTTCTTTATAATAGTCAAGTAAAAGCGTCACACCGCCTGTAAGCCCTGCAAGAACCGGTATCAAGTCTCCTGCCACAGGAACGTCTCCGGGCAGAACGCTTAACAGTTTCATAATTGCGGTAAAACCTGTTAAAATACCGGTAATCAGCTTAAAATTTCCGCTTTCAAAAAGCTCTCTTGTCTTATCCGGTTCGCTGTTTTCACCTTTTTTTATGTATACAAGAGAAATACCTGTAAGAATGTTCAGAATTACAGAAAGAAAATAAAACTGAAGCATGCATCCTCCTTATTTTAAACATTATTTTTGTTCAACAGTGCACGTAACTGTCCCTGTTTCACCGGAAACAGTAATAGTACAGGACACAGAAAGTATATCATAATCTTCAATTGTTGTCCGTATAAAACCGTCTATTTTAGTAAACGGCTTGGAAAAATCCTGAGTTAAAATCTCTGTACCGTCCTTATCTTTGAAAGAAAAGAGAAAATGAATGTTTTCGCCTTCTTTCTCCTCCGGTCCATCTGTTTTAATGCTTATATATACCTTTTCTTCAAACGAAAATGCCGACAATGAAAACTGCATTCCGGAGAGGGAGGTCTCATTATCATGTGCGCCGAAAAACAATAATCCTGCACATAGTACAAGCGTCAAGCCGAGAACTCCAAGCATAAATCTCGAACTTTTTGTATGAACGAGCGCTTTAAAAAAGCCCCTGGGCGGTGCAGGCAGTGTACCATTGTATGACTGCTTTACAATACCCGGTGCATGTGCAATTCTTTCCTCGCGGCTGTAGTGAAATATAAGTTCTTCTTTATCGTTTTGTTCCATGACGGATGCCTTAGTGCAGCAATGACTCGATGAGCTCGTCGGTTCTCCACCAGACGACCCTTGCTTTTTCTTTTTCAGCAATCAGGGCCGAGATTATGCCCTCCCGTGAAAGGCAGAACGTATGGTAGAGTATAACGCTTTGATCAATATTAAAATGCCTTTTTAGTATTTTCTGCCCATTCGGCTGAACCATTTGAACCATGAATCCGTTTTGATCCGGAATCATAAAGAAAAACCAGCCTGACTCAGTTATTCCAAGAAAATTATAAGGAATAGAATAGGTCATCTTGGAATATCCTTCGCTGACAACATCCTCATACGGAGGAATGATTAACGGCGCGCCGTAAGTACCTGTTTCTATATCCAGA
The DNA here is from genome assembly GCA_023398165.1 of Spirochaetota bacterium. Taxonomy (GTDB): domain Bacteria; phylum Spirochaetota; class Spirochaetia; order Treponematales; family Treponemataceae; genus JAAZLA01. The sequence goes on from JAEWSQ010000015.1 coordinate 74,293, forward strand.
GGGTAGAGCATGGTCGCATAGAATTCTACCCCTGCCAGTACATTGGATTCGGAATCAATAAAGTTTTTGTTGTAATCGATTTTCAGGTACAGTTTCCGTCCTTCGTAGTCAGGAATAATTTCATCGAGAGAAGAAAAATACGTTTCTGTTTTTGAAGGAACCGGGAGTGTTTCGGATTGAATAGGAATGGTGTATTTTAAATATCCTTCACTGGTAAACCAGTATATTATGAATCCCGTATTGCTTTGGCATACTACGATAAGTTCATTATCGGCATTGGTGAAAATGTTTTTAATATATGGAAAAGGTGTTCCCCCGGGACCCTGCTGTCCCAGATAGTCAATAAAGTTTCCTGCATTTGAAAAGCGGAGCACCACGTTATTGAGCAGGAGCTTGTTTTCCACATCCATTTCCTGCCGCTCAACGGGAAGAATATCAACAGCATAGACCGTTTTATTATAATCGACTGCAATTTTGCCGAGTTTATTAAAGGAATATGCGAGCGACTGCTGAGTTGAAAGATGATTAATGCTGTCTGTTTCCGGTGAATTAGTATCAAGCTTATGTATAAAAGAGGGAACAGGATTCATGTCGGGATTGTAAATAATACCCAAAAGATCCCCGTAAGAATTCATCTGAATAAGTTTATTTGCTTCTCCGTTGGAAATGAAAAAGAATCCGTCTTTCATCTGCAGGTATGTTGAGATCTGGCCGGGATTGCTCAGAGAAAAAAGATCAATTTCATTTTCAAAACTGCCGTAGGGGAGGGAAAAAAGCTCTTCATGCTCAATATTTGAAATAATTTGGGATTTACGGCATGAAACAAAGAAGCTGAGACTCAGCAGTATGCAGATATGAATACACGCTTTTTTAAAGTAATTCATACCGGCTAGGATACCGGTACTTGCCTCGAGTTGTCAATATAGAGGTAATTTGAAAAAGTTCTTGCATTTTATAGGTTTTATAAGTACATTAATTGAATGCTAGACTCAGTATTAAAGTTCATTTTCGGTTCAAAACACGAGCGCGATGTTAAGGCTCTTACACCAATAGTCGCAAAAATTAATGATGAGGAATCATGGGCAAAGTCTCTTACAAAGGAAGAATTTGCAAAAGCCACAGAACAGTTCAAAAAAGAGCTTTCCTCGGGTTCCTCACTGGATTCCATTCTTCCCAAAGCCTATGCTCTCGCACGCGAGGCAGCACTGCGGGTGCTTGGAGAAAGAGCATACGATGTACAGCTCATGGGTTCTCTTGTCCTCAACATGGGAAAGATAGTTGAAATGAAGACCGGTGAAGGTAAAACACTTATGTGTGTTGCCTCAGCGTATCTCAACAGCCTGACAGGAAAAGGTGTTCACGTTGTTACCGTAAACGATTACCTTGCAGAACGCGATGCTGACTGGATGAGGCCTGTTTATTCGTATCTTGGAGTGAGCGTCGGAACAATTGTTTCAAACATGGATAACGAGGCAAGAAAAAAGGCATATAACTGCGACATAACCTACGGAACAAACAACGAGTTCGGATTCGATTATCTGCGCGACAATATGCAGATTTCCATAGACCAGAAGGTTCAGCGCGGCTTTGCTTTTTGTATTGTGGACGAAATTGACTCCATCCTTATTGATGAAGCCCGGACTCCTCTTATTATATCAGGTCAGGGTGAAGACGACACTGCAAAATACTTTGAAGTGGATAAATATGTTTCACAGCTTACAGAAGTTCTAAAAGATCCTGATAGCGGGGATTATCCTGATGAAGCACAGGGGCAGACCGTTACCGGCGATTATAAAATTGATGAAAAGAGCCGCCGCATCTCTTTCACCGATGAAGGAATGATGCACATAGAAGCAATACTGCAGTCGCATAATTTAATATCGGGCAGTCTTTTTGACGAGGCTAATTTCGAATACATACATTACTTTACACAGGCAGTACGTGCTCATGTTCTGTATAAAAACGATGTCGATTACGTTGTTAAAGATAAGGCAGTACAGATTGTTGATGAATTTACCGGCCGTATTCTTGAAGGACGCCGTTATGGAGACGGACTGCATCAGGCGATCGAGGCAAAAGAGCATATTCGGATAGCACAGAGAAACAGAACTCTTGCAACAATTACCTTCCAGAATTTTTTCCGCATGTATGAAAAACTTTCAGGTATGACGGGAACGGCAGATACAGAGGCAATAGAGTTTAATAAAATATATAACCTTGATGTTGTTGTCATTCCAACCAATAAACCGGTTGCCCGTAAAGATGAAAATGATGAAGTATATTTAAATGAAGCTGATAAATGGGAAGCTATCTGTAAAGAAATACAGGAATGCCACGGTAAGGGGCAGCCGATTCTTGTCGGTACTGTTTCTATAGAAAAATCGGAGCATCTTTCGTCGCTCCTGACGAAAAAGGGCATCAGGCATGAGGTATTAAATGCAAAAAACCATGCCCGTGAAGCGCTTATCATAGCAGAAGCCGGTGCCAGGGGCTCGGTGACTATTGCGACAAATATGGCAGGACGCGGTACCGACATTAAACTCGGCGGAAACCCGGAATTCCGGGCACGCAAGAGAGCCGGTACGGAAGCGGCGGCGGAACAGTTTGAAAAAGCACTTGCCGTTGAAAAAGAGGCATGGAAAAAGGACTATGAAGAGGTCAAAAACGCAGGCGGGCTGTATGTTATAGGTACGGAACGTCATGAGAGCCGCCGTATAGATAATCAGCTGCGCGGACGTTCAGGAAGACAGGGAGATCCGGGAAGAAGTAAATTTTATATATCTATGGATGATGATCTTATGAGGCTCTTCGGCGGCGACAGAATGAAATCTATTATGTCCCGCATCGGTATGACAGACGGGGAGCCGATTTATCATCCGTGGCTTAATAAGGGTATTGAAAAGGCTCAAACCAAGGTAGAGGAACGCAACTTTGAAATCCGCAAACACCTTTTGGACTATGATGATGTATTGAACGAACAGCGAAATTTTATCTACAGCCAGAGGGATGCTATATTAACTGATGAAAACCTTTGTGACCGCATCATGACAACTGCAAAAGATACTGTTGCAGAGCTCCTTGATGAGTATAAGATGTCTTCAAAGAAATCTGAGGATACTGCATTTTCCACTTTACAGGAAAGCTTAAAGCGTAACTTTGCCCTTCAGCTTTCAGGCACTGAGGACAGAAAGGATTTATTTACAGCAGTAATGAATCTGCTTGAAGCCGATCTTACTAATAAACAGGCGTTAGCAGGAAAAGAAAACCTGAATATGTTCATTAGGTATCAGTATGTTCAGGCGATCGACCGTAAATGGCTTGATCATCTGGAGCAGCTTGAGGGACTGAGAGAGGCTGTATATTTACGGTCCTACGGTTCAAAAAATCCGCTCACAGAGTACAAGATTGACGGTTTCAACATTTTCTACGACATGCTCGATGCCATCCGTATAGAAATAGCGTCCCGTGTATTCAGAGTTAAAATACAAAATAACGCAGACCCTGTTCACAGACAGGGCCGGCCGGTTCAGATGAACGCTCAGCACAATGCCATGGCTTCTTTTAATGGTTCTGCATCCCGCAGTGCGGCAGCAGCTTCTCCGATGGCTTCAAAACGTCAGGGTGACAATGTGACAGTTGTCCGCAGTGCTCCGAAAGTCGGAAGAAACGATCCGTGTCCGTGCGGAAGCGGAAAAAAATACAAGCAGTGCTGCGGAAGATAGTTCCTCTTTATACAAACAAGGCTGCAATGAGGTGCACCGCAGAAGAAGCAAGCCATGCAGTGATAGTTTGAAATAAGGCGGCTCCAATTGCGTGTCTTGTGCCGATTTCGCGCCGTGTAACCGAGAGGGCTGCAAAACAGGGCATATACAGCAGAATGAACACAAGGAATGCAAGAGCTGAAGGAACAGTGAGAACGGCGCTGAGCGCAAGGTCAAGATTCCCTTCCCCCGCGAAGAGAACTGCAAGAGTGCTTACAACGGCTTCTTTTGCAGTAAGGCCTGTAATGAGCGCCGTTGAGAGTCTCCAGTCGCTGAATCCAAGCGGTTTAAAAACGGGAGCTATTGCCGAGCCGAACATCGATAAAATACTCTTAGAAGCATCCGTCACAAGATTTAACCGCGTATCGAAGTTTGTGAAAAACCAGATAATTATTGTCGCAAAGAAAATTACCGTGAATGCTTTTTGAAGAAAGTCCCGTGCCTTTTCCCATATGTGCAGACCCATACTTTTTAAAGAAGGTATGCGGTAGGCAGGAAGCTCCATCACAAAGGGAACAGGTTTACCCTTAAAAACAGTGGATTTCAGAACAAGAGCGCTTGCAATTGCCGTAATCATTCCCCCCAGATATAAACTTATCATCACCAGCGGGGCATGTGATGGAAAAAAAACCTGTGTAAATTGGGCATACACCGGGAGTTTTGCACTGCACGACATAAAGGGTGTTATGAATATGGTTAGAAGTTTGTCTCTCCTGCTCGAGAGCGTTCTTGTTGCCATAATTGCGGGAACTGTACAGCCGAAGCCGATGAGCATAGGTACTATAGATTTTCCTGATAAACCCATTTTCCTCAAAAGGGAATCCATGACAAACGCGACCCGGGCCATGTAGCCTGAATCCTCTAAAAGAGAGAGAAAGAAAAAAAGAACAAGAATTGTGGGCATGAAGGAAAGAACACTTCCTACGCCTGCAAAGGCGCCGTCAATAATCAAGGAATGAAAGGCAGGTGAAAGACCGTATGAGCTGAGTGCAGAATCGACGGCAGAAGTAATAAACGCAATAAAGTTTTCGAATATGCCGCTTAGAGTGCTTCCGATTATGCCGAAGGTCAGCCAGAAAATAAGGGACATTATTCCTATAAAAACCGGAATTGCAAAAAAACGGTGGGTTAATACAGCATCTATTTTAACAGACCTGATCTGTTCCCTTGTATCCCCGTGCCGTATAACAGAATCGGAACAAATCTGTGTAATGAAATCATACCTCATATCTGCAAGGGCTGCTTCTCTATCGGTTTCAAGCTCCTCTTCCATTTCACTTACAATATGGCCGATTATTTCTTTCTGCCCCTGGTTTATTCCGAGCGATTCCTCCATAAGGGTATCGCCTTCAACCAGTTTTGCCGCGGCGAAGCGCAAGGGTATTCCTGAAGATGAGGACTGCTGTTCTATCAAATGGACGACCGCATGAATAGCCTTATGCACAGGACCCGTACAGAAATCAATTTTCTGAGGCGTATGTTTCGACAAAGCCTCGGTAATAGTTCTTTGTGCAAGTTCTGAAACACCTTCAGCTTTGTTTGCTACAATCGGAACAATATCAAGGTGAAGATCTTTCCCAAGCCTGTCAATGTTTATTGAGTTTCCCGCTTTACGGATCTCATCCATCATGTTTAAAGCCATAACCATGGGAATCTGCATTTCCATAAGCTGGAGCGAAAGATAGAGATTCCTTTCAATATTGGTAGCATCGAGAATATTTATGACTGCGTCCGGCTTTTCATTAATAAGGAAATCCCTTGTCACCCGTTCTTCCGGAGTGTAGGGCGATAATGAATAGATTCCTGGAAGATCTACAAGTTCCACCTCAAGACCGCGGGGAATTTCGGAGAGCTTCCCGTTATGAATTTCTTCTCCGGTTACCGCATTGCCCTCCCGTGCCCGGGTTTGGAATCCGTGAACATAAAGGCTCTTTATAAATCCAGATTTTTTTTCAACCGTAACTCCGGGAAAATTGCCTACATGCTGACGGCTCCCGGTAAGCTGATTGAAAAGGGTTGTTTTCCCTGCATTCTGGTTCCCGATCAGGGCTATGGTTATTTTCATTGAGCTCTTCCTCTTCTTCTGTGTTCGCTGTGGCTGCCGGCATGCATACCGGCGGTATGTGAATGACAATGCGCGCATGAACCTGTACAAAACATGGTTTGCGTATCTTCTTCCCGTATCGTTATGTTTTCAGCTTCGGATATACGCAGTGTTAATTCATACCCGCGAAGGCAAAGTTCAATAGGATCGCCCATGGGGGCGGTTTTCCGGATATATACAGGCGTCTTAGGTGTTAAACCCATATCAAGAAGGTGACGGCGCAGCGCTCCCTCTCCTTCGACCTTTTCAATGATCCCCTGCATGCCGGGTTTCATCTCTGATAATTTCATATGCACCTCATAAAGTTAGTATTATATAACTTTTATAGAGTTATAATACTGGTTTTTGAACACTGAGTCAATAGAAATGAGGATGTGATGTATGTATGTTCAGACGTTCTTGTCCACTTTATTAATTATTGTGTTGATGCTACTATTGGAAGAATGTCAGTTATTTCGTTAATCCTTCAGCTTTTTGCCTCGTTTATAAGTTTTACTGCTGTTGTTATGTCTTTTTTTGCTTTTTTCAGATTTAGAAAAATATTTTTTCTTCACACTTCGTCCTTTTTTACTGCTTTTTTTCTTATTTCGCTGAATACATCCCTGTACCATTTTTTCTACATTACGGAAATGCACATTGTATCTTCACCCTTGTTCAATCTATTCCTCGGCTCCTTAATAGCGTTTTTCTTTACATCAGGACTCATTTTTTTAGTAATGGATTTAATAAAAATTTCTCCGTCGTCGAAGTTCCGTATAATTCCATGGATCTATGTTTTTATATGCATTGCTGCCAATTCAGTGCTTTCTTTTTTTCTTTCAACCGATACACAGATTTTTCTTCAAAATGTCTTGGGAATTTGGATTCCTTCATTTGCAGCCCTTATATTGGCGCTTGTATTTCATAAACGGTATGTTTCAGGTATCTTTAAGCAGGAAAAAAAAATGGTTTTTATTCTCGCTTCGGTAACTATTGTATTCTATATTGCCGCTCTGTTTTTTCCCTCTTTGAGCATGCTCCTGCCGTTTATAGCCATACTCTGTTTTTGCATTCTGGCCTTATCTGTCTCATTCAGGCATTTTTTTATGAATCCTCATCTTAAATCCGGACAGGAAATACCTCCCGATCTGATTGTCCGTTATGCGTTAACTCCGAGAGAAAGAGAAATAATTTCTTCTCTTTTAGAGGGAAAAACAAACAAAGAGTTATCGGATGAACTTTTTGTATCATTAAAAACAATAGAAACCCATCTTGGAAATATTTACAGGAAAACAGGTGTAAAAAACCGCTTGGAGCTTTTTTCACTGCTGAAAAACTAGCAGGGGTTTACCCTGAACTGTACAATCAGATAAAAAATCAGGGAGATCTCCAATATAGTTCATCCAATACCTGCGTCATACTGTCCTCATGAAACTACATAAAAACATTCTGCTTATGATTACATGCATAAGCACCTTTATTCTGGGGATCCCTCTAAAAACCGCGGCACAGGAAACTGAGCTGTTGGCTGGCACAACGGAAGTATCGGTAAGTATTGGATGGAATATAGGAGCTTATAAAGAAAGCACCTATGCTCCAATTATTCAAAAAATATCTGATCCGGAATTTCATGCCGGAGTGCTGTTCCGCCATAAGAATCTTATTCATCGTATTAACCTGGACTACATGCTGGCTAAACCCTCATCTGTACTCAATGAAACGGCGGCCCTATATTTGGATTTTGATCCGGTGAGCGGAAAATCCTACTATACACCGGTTCTTCTTCCCTGTACCGCACACCGGGCAAGCATTGAATACGGTCTTCTCTTCGCCGCTTCAAGCAACGAAAATTCGATTTTTTATGCCGGCCCGTCCTTCAGAACCGATGCATATATTCAGTTTTCCAATTATCCCTCGGTTACGGGAATTTTCTCTCTTGGTCCGTCCGTATATCATACACTTCGTGTTTCCAGCCGGGACAGCTTCGAGTTTCAAGGAAGCCTTCCCTTGATCGGCTGGGCTGTCCGTCCCTCATATGCTGGAGCCGATGCCCTCTTAATGAAATATGCGGAGGAAAGTCCTTTACAAATCCTAACACTTGGAACACTGGTAAGTCTGCATAATTATCAGGCTGTATTCGGATCGGTAGAATATAAGCACATTGTTACGAATGCAATTGTCCTGAAATACGGAAGCGATTTTGAGTATTCCAGAATGGATGCGCCGGAGGGGAGACCCCGTTATGACCTGGCTGTAACTCTTCATTCGGGTATTCTTTTTACATTCTAATTATTTGGAGAATAGTATGAAAATAAAATTAGCATTATGCACAATACTTTTAATGACCATGGTATCGTTAAACGCCTGCAGTTTTCTGCTGGGAGGCGAAAGCGGCAGTACAAACGAAGCACTTTTTGACACTTTGTGGAATGATTTTAACGAGACATATGCATTATTCGGTGTAAAAAATATAAACTGGAACGAAGTATATACTGCCTATAGACCGCGGGTAAACAATTCCATGAGCAATACTGAGTTTTTCTCTGTTCTAAGCGAAATGCTGTCGGTACTTCATGACGGGCATGTGTACCTTATGACGCCCTTTGCCTGTATGAATTCCGGTTTCTCTAACAATGATGCACAGCCGTTCTCCCTTGAACTGGTCAATTCTAACTATCTATCCGGAGTAAAGACGGCAGGTGAAGGTATGTTTACCTACGGCAGGCTGATATCGGATCAGTCCATCGGTTATATTCATATTAAGTCTTTTCACCTTGGTACTACGGGTCTTAACCAGAGGCAGGACTGGGCTTATGATATTGATTCAGTTCTTGCAGAATTACAAGATACTGATGCAATAATCCTTGATGTAAGGGGAAACAGGGGCGGTTTAACCGGCAATGCCAATATTGTTGCCTCCCGTTTCACCGCAGTACCCTCAGTATATGCTGTTGCACAGACAAAAAGCGGACCAGGCCCTGAGGATTTCGGAAGCGGAGCGGAATTGGAAATAAAACAGGGAGGAGCGTATCAGTATACTAAAAAGGTGATTCTGCTTACAAATAAGGAAACGATGTCTGCAGGCGAGCAGTTTGTCATGGCTCTGAAAACCCAGGCTCATGTACTACAGACGGGGAGTGCAACAAATGGTGTTTTTTCCTTATCCCTTCAAAGAACACTCATAAACGGGTGGAAATATTCTGTTTCTGTTCAAAGAGTTACCGATTCTGCCGGTATATGCCGTGAAGATGAGGGAATGGTTCCCCTTCCTGATAATTACTGTAACAATACCCGTGAAGATATAGACAGGGGAATAGATGCTCAGCTGGAAAAGGCAGCCCGGAATGCATATCTTCCTTGACGAGTACACAAAATTATGTCATTCTATTAAAAACACTTGGAGGATTGTGTATGGTAGCAATGATTGTAGGAATTATTTTATTAGGCTTTACCGTGTTTGCTTCGCTTCCCGGCGGATTGAACTGGTCGTCTGATATTATTAATTTCCTTAAAGGAGCTGCTCCGGTAATATCAGCTTTTGTAGGTTTAATTGCAATTTTCATCGGCATTGCGGATATTAAAGATAAAAATGAAGCAAAAAAGGAAGAAGCAGCGGCTGCAAAACAAACAGAAGAATCGGTGAAGTAGTTTACCATAGAAAGACATCAAAACCCCGCATCAATAGTCTTCTGCGGGGTTTTTTTTTGCCGTATGACTTCCGGCTCAGCGTTAGTATGGTACTATGCGGGAATGATCACCTCAGGACATTTTAATCCGGTGCTTGACAGAATCTATGTAAAAATTGTACTATTAAGTCCCGTGTATCTGCGTTTGAGTCTTTTTTCTGAGGTTTGCTCGCCGATAAAAAAGATAAGGACAGTGAAGTTTGATACGATGCTCATTTCAATCTTCAGACAAAGTTTTTTTAGTAAGGTATATACATGAAAACAATTTTCGTAAATGAAAAAGATGCTGCACGCAATTGGTACATAATCGATGCAGCCGATAAGCCTTTAGGACGTGTAGCTGCCAAGGCTGCTGCAATGCTCCATGGTAAGACAAAAAAGACATTCACCCCCAATCAGGAAATGGGTGATTTTATTGTGATCATTAATGCTGATAAAGTGGCAGTTACAGGTGCAAAAGCAACTGATAAAATGTATCATCATCACTCAGGATTTGTAGGCGGTATGAAATCCTATAATTTTGAAAAGACAATAGAACGCCATCCGGAAGATCCTCTTATGCTGGCTATAAAGGGTATGCTCCCGAAAGGACCTTTGGGACGCAGAATGCTTACAAATGTAAAAGTGTATGCAGGGGAATCTCATCCTCATGCAGCTCAAAATCCCCAGCCTTTAGAAGTGTAGTAGGAGTTAATTGTGGTTAAGAATATTGGAATAGGAACAGGAAGAAGAAAGACCGCTGTTGCACGTGTTTTTGTACGTGAAGGTTCCGGAAAAATTGTAGTTAACGGTAAAGAAATTTCAGCATATTTTGCTACTCCTGAACAGGTTCAGGTAGTTCGTCAGCCCCTGATGGTCACTGCTTGTGAAAACAAATATGACCTTTTGATCAATGTTATCGGCGGCGGCTTAAACGGACAGGCCGGTGCGTGTCTTCACGGAATTGCCCGTGCTTTGACACAGGTTGATCAGGCAAATTATGCTTCACTTAAGGCTAACGGATATCTTACCCGTGATTCCCGCATGGTTGAACGCAAGAAATACGGTCAGCGCGGTGCACGCAGAAGATTCCAGTTCAGCAAACGTTAATCAGATTGCGGTATTATCAGTGTATGCCTCCTGCTTTTGCAGGCGCATAATAGCAAATACCGCTGTATTAGTGATGCGGAGTCGAGCGGTTTGCAGTCTATAAACGATGAACATGCTGTTTTAGAAGTTGCGCACATAAGACAGGTCGCCGAGGATTGTTACACCATTGTATCGTCTGAGGGACCTTCTTTTTTTGTCCGCAGCATTTATTTACATGCTTTATGTATTGATGATATTTGCGAAGGTTCACTGTTTCGTGATGAGCAGGCTCAATCGCTGATTTTTGCGGGTTTTTGCTGCAGCGCTGAGAGGTATGCAGTTTCACTGCTGAATAGAAGCGAGCAAAGCAGATCCGGTTTGACCCGAAAACTTCTGATAAAGGGTTTTAAAGCCGAAATGTGCTGTGCGGCTCTTGATTATCTTGAAGGAAACGGTGTACTTTCAGACAAGCGGTATGCTTTAGCGTGGGCGGGATATAGAGTAAAGGCAAAAGGGGAAAGCAGATCTAAAGTAATAAACGGACTGCTGGCCAGGGGGATCGATAAAAACACCGCCGAGGATGCCGTAAGAGAAGTTTTTTCCGCGGTGGATGAAGAAACGCTGCTTAGTAATGCAGAAAAGAAATACAGAATGAGGGGATTCTCAGGCGACAAGCTTTGCAGAAAGCTTGTTTCACTGGGCTTTTCATTAAAATCTGTAAAATCTATAATAAATAAAAAATAATGCTTGTTTAATTTTTTCTGTATGATATACTTTTAAACGTATGCCTTATTTTTTTGAGGGAGATTATGTCAAAAGATTCAAGTAGAACAGTAGTCTATTCGGCATTGGAAGTTGCAAATATTTGCGGTGTTGTGAATCAGACAGCAATCAACTGGATTCGTAATGGATACCTGAAAGCCTTTTCAACTCCGGGCGGTCAGTACAGGGTGTACCTTGACGACCTTGTTGATTTCATGAATAAGAGGAAAATGCGTATTCCCTCAGAGCTTTTGGATGTATATGATCAGGAAGTGGTAAGCCAGCAGTCTGTTCTCGTTGTCGATGACGACAAGGGGCTTAATTCAGTTATTTCGAAGTATCTTGAAAAAGCGGATGACAGAATTGTTGTGTATCAGGCTTTTGACGGTTTTGAAGCGGGTGCTCAGCTTGTAGATAAAAAACCCCGCTGCGTTCTTTTGGATCTTGATTTACCGGGTGTGGACGGTTTTGATCTGTGCAGACGAATTTATACTTCAGAAGAGTATGGTAAACCCATCGTGTGTGTTATAACCGCACTGCAGGATGATGATATTGAACTGCGTGTTAAAAAAATGGGTGCAGTCGAGTTCTTTAGAAAACCTTTAAATCTTGTTGAAATTGCAGAAAAAATAAAAGAAAGACTCAGCTTGTAATCACGTAAAGCAGGCAAGGTTTACAAGAACTTGTGGTTTGTTGGTAATTATTCCGGCTGCCCCCGAGTTTACAAGCAGCTGTGCCAAATCCGGGTCGTCGACTGTCCAGAATGAGACAGGACGGCCTTTTTTTATTGACTCAAGATTCCTTTCCAAATGCTCATACTGTCCGTTTTTGGTAAAGGGCACCTTATAGTCCTGCCACGCCGGTTTTAGAATATCGGCTCCGCATAGAAAACGGCCCTGTCCTCTTCTAAGATAAAAAGGAACTTCATCATTAAAAGCGTAAATAATCGCCGAAGGAATCGAGCTTTTCTGTTTAAAATATAGAATTGAAGCAGGATTAAATGATGAAACCATATATTTATCCTTATTTCTGCTTTCAAGAACCTGTGCTGTTTTGTATGCAAGAAGTTTACAGAAAAAAGACGAGCTTTTCATTTCAATATCCACATATATGTCTTCATTGAGTGAATCGAGCACTTCTTCAAGGGTTTGTACCTTCTGTCCCTCAAATTCCTTTGAAAACCAGATGCCTGCATCATACTGCTTTATTTCGTTCAGCGTCATATCTTCGACCCGTGAGGAAGGAGGGTTTTCAAACAATCCTGTTGAAGCATTAAAAACACGGCATGTCCGTGTAAGGGTACTGTCGTGGATTACCACAAGGTTACGATCCAGAGTCAGGTGAACATCGAGCTCTATTCCCCTGCAGCCGGTTTCAACGGCTTTTTCAAAACTGATTTTTGTGTTTTCCGGAGCAATGCTGGATGCACCCCGGTGCGCAAATAACAGCGGTTTATCCGGCTTAAAAAAAATATGTTTCATTAATCCTGATTATACCAAAGATATGGTATAATGGCAAAGCACTCTTTTCTAAATTGATGGGTGCTTTATTTCTTAATGTTTTTTGCAGTAAGGAGTTATAATGAGCGATAAAAGCGGTTTTAAAAAGTACATGGGCGTAACCTTTTTAATCGGTGCGGGCTTTTTTACAATGGGTCTTATGGATCCCTTATACGACAGCTATGTGACGATTTTCTTGTCAAAGTATATTCCGTATAAGTGGATTGTCGGTATGTTTATGTCGCTGGACAATATACTTGCCATATTTTTAATTCCCCTCGTTTCCGCATGGTCTGATAAAACCCGTACCCCGATCGGGAGGCGTATGCCGTGGATTATTATTCTACTTCCGCTTTCGGCATTGACTTTTGCCGCGATTCCGTATGCAGCGCGTAATTCTCTTGCCGCATTAATTATTATACTGGCTTTACTGAATCTTTTTAAACAGTCTGTTCGGGGACCGGTGGTAGCTCTTATGCCGGATACCGTACCTCCCGAATACCGTTCGGAGGGAAACGGCGTAATTAATACTATGGGAAATATAGCCGCAATCGTAGGAACGCTCTTTTTGGCAAGGCTTATGGATGTAGATACTGTTCTTCCTGTGTTGGGAAAGACAAAAGATGCCCTTGCCTTTCCCGCAGCAGGACTGTTAGTTTTTTTAGCTGCCGTGATGCTCCTCTTATTTGTACGTGAGAAAAAGTACTCGCTTGCGCTGCGTTCGGCGAAAGCAGAAAAAAAAGAGGAAAAGATTCCTTTTCTTAAAAGCATAGCAACTGTGCTCGGCAGTTCAGATAAAAGTGCATTTTTTGTTCTATTGAGTCTTTTTTTATGGTTTATGGGATACCAGGGAATGTCTCCCTATATTGCTGAATACAGTATTCTGACTTTTCATGTGAGCACCGGGCAGGGTGCATTCGCCGCAGGCATGGTCGGAATTGCATCCGCCATTTCTGCCATACCGATGGGTTATGCAGCGGGAAAGTGGGGCAGACGCCGGATGATCCGCATTTCGCTGTGCGTTGTAAGTCTTCTTGTGCTGCTTCAGTTTGTTTTGTCCTTTTTTGTCAGCTCCGATAATCCCGGTTCCATGGTGTATGTTTTCTGGGCTTTAATGTTTCTCTTCGGTGTTTTTTGGATCTGTATTATTGCAAATTCTTTTCCAATGTTGTGGCAGATGGCAGGGTATGAAAAAATCGGTTTATACACAGGTTTGTACTATACCTTTTCACAGGGAGCGGCGATTCTTTCACCCTCTATTGCTGGTTTAATAATTGATGCAGCCGGTCACCGTGCCGTTTTTGTATACTGTGCTGTTTTCTTTGCCGCTGCCTTTGTTTCAATGAGTTTTGTTCATGCCGGTGAAAAAAGCGATGCTTAAAAGGGTTCTTTTTCTTTTGTGTACAGTGCTAATTTTTTCAGGTTGTGCAGGTGTCAAACCCGCTCAGTCTGAAAAAAAATCTATATCTAAAACTTCTACAGTTGATGACGGTTTTATCCATGTAAAAGGAGGTCTATACAAGGATAAAGGCGGAATAACTCATGAGATACGCTCATTTTATCTTTCTCCGTATGAAATTACTCAAAGCGAATGGAAGATGCTTATGAAGGTTAATCCGTCGGAATTTAACGGAACTGACCCGTTCCCCCCGTTCCCCGGTGAAAATCAGGATAAAAGACCTGTTGAGATGATCAGCTGGTTCGATGCTTTGGAATTCTGCAATGCAAAGAGCATTAAGGAAGGGCTTGAACCGGTGTACACAATAGAGGGAAAGGAACAAAACAGGAATGCAAAAAAAAATCCGCTTGCTGACGGATACCGTCTCCCGGCTGCAATAGAATGGGAATATGCAGCTGATGCAGGCGGAAAAGAACAATATATTTATTCGGGCACAAACAAGGCGGAAGGCACCTTAGGTTTAAATGCATATGCGTGGTTTAAATCAAATGCGGAATTTGCAACGCATGAGATAGGTTTAAAACTTGCCAATGCGCTCGGTTTTTATGATATGAGCGGAAATGTTTTTGAGTGGTGCGAGGATGAAGGAAAACTGGGACCTTCGTCAAGAGTATGGAAGGGCGGCGGCGCACTATCAGGTCCGGAAGAATGCAGGATTTATTACTCCGGAGAATACTGGCCTGCTACGCGGAATTCTTTTACCGGTTTGCGCCTTGCCCGCAATGCTTACTAGTGATCAGCAGATTTCTATAGAGCCTGAACTTCGAATAGACATGTCGTAAACACATCCTGCTTCAAGAGCGTGTTCCATCATAGTTTTGTACGAACTGCACAGATCCTCGGGTAAAAATACAAGAATAACGCCTGCAAACCCGCCTCCGTGAATTCTGCAGGAGCCTCTTGTATGTTTTTCAATAAAGTCTTCTGTAAGGGCAAGTGCAATGCTTATGGACTGCTCCTGTGGACAGGAAGGAACATACACATTCTGCAGATACTTCCATGAAGAGTTTCCCGAACTGCGTATAAGATCCAGAAACAGGGGAAAATCATTGTCCATTAAAGCCTTTACTTGCGCATCCACCCGGTCGTTTTCGTCAAAATAGTGTAATGCTCTCATCACGGCTCTGTCAGAACAGGTTTTGCGCAGTTCTTTAATATGATCCAATACGTCTTTTTTACTGATAGAGCGCAGGGTTTCTTTACCGAAAAAGCGTGCGATGCTTTTCATTTCAGAAGGAATAGAAGAATACTCCTCAGATAAATCCGCATGTCCCTTTCCGGTGTTTACAATGAGAAGTCTATGATTATGAGAAGAAAAGTCAAAAGGTATTCTCTGTAAAACAGGATTTGACGGATTTTGGAAATCGATTGAAACCAGTCCTCCTGCAGCACACGCCATCTGATCCAAAAGTCCTGATGCCTTGTTCCAGTATTTGTTTTCTGCAAACCGGCCTGCAAGAGCGCGGTTTTCCACACTGATGCTTCCCTTATTAAAAAGACTGTTTAGGATTTGGCAAAGCATCATTTCAAACGATGCAGATGAACTTACTCCGGCGGCAGCTATTACCGTTGTCGAAAAACATGCATCAAAGCCTCCGGTTTTATAGCCTGAATTCTTAAAATATTGAATAATTCCGCGCAGTAGTGCAATTGAACCTTTCTCTCCGGGGATTGCATCAGTACTGCTGATGTCCAGCTCAAATTTTTCATCGTAACTTACGTCGCGTATGCGGATCCTGTTAGTTCCGTTTTCACGTACTGCACCGATACAGTCAAGATTGATGCTTGCAGCGAGTACCTTTCCCAAATTGTGATCGGTATGATTTCCGCCGATTTCACTTCTTCCTGGTGAACTGAAAAACCTCAAGGGTGAAGATGCCGCGCCGAAATATTCAATAAAACTTTGTTCCACAGCGGAATATCTTTGAAGGGCTGTCTTTATATCTTTGCCGTAAAGTGAATTCAATAAATTTTGAACTGAAGGGCTTTGAACGAGTTTTTCGAAGTTCTGCATACGATCATCCTTGCTTAGAATTTTAAGTAGTATGCAGGAAAAACGACTTGAGAATCAAGATACCGTAGTAATGCAGAGGTTTCTGAAACGGGAAGGTCAAATAATGATGAAACCCCAAGGTATGATTCCAAAAATGATTTTTCCTTTTCATACTTGAAATACTCAAGGGAAATTGAATCTGAAAGATCATAGGCAGCAATGAGAGCCTCAACGGTTTCATCCATTCCCGATATTCCATCAATTAATGCAAGATCCAAAGCCTGCTTGGCAGTATAAACACGGCCGTCTGAAAGAGATTGAACCTGCGCCGGATCCAAATTTCTCCGCTCTGCCACGATTGAGGTGAACTGCTGGTAGCATTCATCAGCAATACTCTGCATAATGGCTTTTTGCTCATCGTTTAAAGGCTCGTTGAAATTAAGCATGTTTTTATTTTTTCCGGCGGTAATTGATGTTATTTTCACACCGGCTTTTTCAAGCAGTCCGGTAAGATCTACAGACTGACCTGAAACAACACCGATAGACCCCGTGAGCGTATTCCTGTTTGCATAAATTTTCTCTGCGGCACAAGCTATATAGTATCCCCCCGAGGCCGCCATGGATGCGCAGTAAGCATACAGCGGTTTTTCAAGAGCATATGAGCGCAGAGAAAGATACACTTCATCGGATTCATACACGCTTCCGCCCGGGGAATTTATAGTAATAATTAGCGCTTTATTTTGAGGATCATTTTTTAAAAGTTCAATGGTCTCTAAAAGCCATTTCTGATTGTAGTCGTTATTTTCTTTTTCAATAGTTCCTTCAATAGCAAGGATGCCCGCATATTCACCGCGAAGAAGGGAAAAAATACTCTTTCGTGAAGTTACTGCCGAGCGTGTTTTCATCTCGCTGAATGCTGACGAACACTGGGTTATGCCTACAATAAGCCCTATGAGAAGAAAGAGGGTTAGTATAACAAGACCTTTTCTGTATGAGAGTTTTTTATGATTCCGTTTAAAGGGAGCAATGTCTTTATCGGTATTTTCTACGCTTTCTGTATTTTCAATATCTGACATAATAACCTTCTTTACATGAAACTGGTGTATCAGTTTTGCAGATCTTCACGGGTAATAGTCCCGGATTCCAAGGCCGTTTCTTTTAAAAACAGGTATAAAAAGGTTGTAGCCGTATCAATATACGGGCCGACCCATAGGACAAGGATTCCTCCGGAGAGTATTAAAAGAACCAGCCAGCCTGCAAATGAAAGGTAGAACATGAAAATGTCGAAGAGGCATCCCTTGGTCATTATACAGCTTACCCTGACGGCATTTTTAATGCCGATGGAAGGGTTTTCGGCAATGATGAACGGCACCATGGAGTAAGCGAGTGCCTTTATTATTCCCGGTATTATGAGCAGCAGCGACCATAAAAAAATTTTAACGAGGACATATAAAAATGACAGTATTCCCTTAATCCATAAATTCAAACCTTCAAGATAGGTATAAAATTTGGTCTGCTCGCGGTTTATGACAAAAGAGAGAAAAAAATAAGTTTCAGCCATGGAAAGAACCGGAGACATAAAGAACCAGATGAAGGAGGCAATAGAAGGAGTCGAAAGCTCAAAACTGAATAGGGACGATATTAAATCTTTTGCATTGAAACAGACCGACAAAAAACCGGTAATAAGGGTAACCAGAACAGGAAATTTCCAATTGCCGCGCAGGTGGCTGAGAGCTTCTTTTTTGATGAGAACACGGTCAAACATGGCTACCTCAAGAATTTATTTATCGAAATGGTAGAAAAAACCCTGACGTGCGAAACCTGCAAATCCTTCTTTCTCAGGACTATACGATGCAAAATTATCGCCGTAGTGGCATAAAAACATTTTTGATTTAATTTCCGGCGGTAATGTCTTCAATTCTTCGTAATATGCGTGAACGCCGCCGGGATAAAACTGGCAGTCATGGAATATGTACTCAATTGAAGGATACGTTTCCATCATCCATTCCAGCAGTTCCGGATCAAAACGGGTATCTGAGGGGAACAGGATACGATCGTCGATTAATACTCCGCATGAGTAAAAAGAGTTGCGCCATGACCCTGCTGAATCCGGTATATGTTTAGTTCTAAACATTTTAATGTCGATAGAACCTGATGTAACATGGAAAAGGGAACGGGGTTTTTTTGCTATTATCTCCGGTTTTACCTGTTCAAAATAATCGTCAAACCGTAAATATTCCCCGTCTGCAAATTCGCCGTAGGAATTCCCTCCGCGAAGCGATTGATCCCAGAGAATTTTCTTATATTCATCGGTAATTATCATTTTCGGTTTGCTTTTTACGACATAGCGGCCCATGAGAGCAACTTCTTCAAGCCCGCCGATGTGGTCGGCATGAGAGTGGGTTATAAGAAAATTCTTGATTTTTGTTACACCGGAGCCGTATTTCCATAATGCATAAGGACATAAGGTGCCGCAGTCAATTAATAAATGATCTTTACCCTTACACACCAGAATATTTGTCTGAAAATGAACTTTTGAAAATGCGCTTCCCACACCAACGAAGAAAAAGGACAAGCCGTCGTTATCCTGGAAATCTAATGGACCGTCTAACTGTTGTATTTCCATACTTCCTCTAAAACATTTCTCAATAAATTTATTTAATTATATCACAGCTTATACTATTTTTCATTTTTTTTGAATATTTTTTTTAAAAAGTGTGTGCAAGCCGTAAATTTCTTCCACTCCTTCGACTAAAATACCGCCCATTCCAAGTGAAAGGGGGAGGGCTATATCAATATCATACCGGTCCCCGATGGATATACATGATTCTACTGCTGCTCCCGACAGCTGCGCTGCCAGTAAAAAGGGTTTTTCATGAGGTTTTGAAACTCCGCAGGTATCGAGTCCTATAATAGTCTGTATGAGGGAATCGACGCCGAGTGCTTCAAGAGTTTTTTTTGCAGGAAGAACGGGATTATTGGTTACACACAGCAGCGTATAGGTTTTGCGGAGAATTTCTAATTCTTCAAAGAGCCTTGTATCAGCATGGAGAAAGAGGGAAGGTTCAAGGAGATCATTCCTCCACGCGATGCTTTGTTCAATAGGTATTCCGAAAGCTTTGAGTGTATTTCCAAGACTTATTTTTTGCCCCTGATGTTCTTTTGCCCATGTATGCCGGTAGTCGTGAACCATTTTCCGTGCTTCCTCTTCTGTAATTGAACGCAGTTTGGCAAAGGTTCTCACTTGAATGTCGACCTGCTCATGGGCATAGGCGGGATTAGTATACAGGGTTGAGTCAATATCAAAAATAATTGTTTTTAGATTACGAGGCAGCGAAAAAATTGTCATAGTGTGTAGGTGTTTCCATCGGGACAGAGAGTCATCTGTATCTTAAAAAGGGATTTTGAAGCAGTGTAAATATCCGGAAAACAGCCGAGTCCTGAAAAGGCGACCGCGGCGTTTCCCGTCAGTTCCGCATCGGTGCAGGAGGGAATATCGATTACTGCATTCATTATTGATGATTTCACCTGAAGCCAGAAAGGATTTCGAGCCTGCCCGCCGGTCACTGTAATTCTGCGTTCAATATTTTTACCGTACAATGAGATAAGTTTTGTAAGCGCGTCACCGCATTCCTTCGCAAGATGTATCATCTGCTCATATCCTGTATCTGTTCTGTTTTCCAATAAATGTGATACGTAGTCTTTATATGAAGCATCTGCAAAGCCTGAGGTCTTTTTTAATGAACTGAATCGTATTCCGCTGTCGCTTATAAGAATACTGGCATTATATAGTCCGCTTATTACAGACGGCAGTGTCCGGACTCCCCCTGTGTATAAAGGTACGGCAGTGCATACATTAATGCCCTCGCTCGAACCTGCACGATCGCACAATAAGCCGGGGGAAAGAGTATTAGTTCCAATAAGAGCGGAGGTAAAATCGGGTCCGGCACAGAATACTGATATATCCTTTCCTTCGGCACATATTCCAAGATCCTTTCCTGCCTTTTCAGTAAGTGTTCCGCTTTTTTGTCCTAATTTAATAAAAGGCGGAAAAACTGAATGTGCCAGGCCTGATGCATCAATATCCTCTTTTGTCCAGTAGGCTTCGAGAAAGCGTTCTTCGGGCAGGAGTGTTGTTTTCTCGCCGCAAAGCTGCCATACAAGGTATTCCGGTCCCGAAAGTAAAGAAACCGGTGTATCAGTGCCGGATTCTGTTTTTGAAAGGTACGATAGGATGCGCGGCATGAAAAGGGATTTCCCTTTATAGGGGAAGTCTGAAAAACGGGCATCGTTCCACATGACAAGTTCTGTATGTCCTGAATTGTACTGGGCGCAGAATGTGGGTCCGTTTCCGGAGATAGAGACTGCTTCGGGATTTTTAAGAGAAGTCTTATGTAAAATTTCGTGAACCGAACCGCAAAGCGCGTTATACCACATGGAAGAAGGGGATGAAAGATCGAATTTTCTTCTTTCATAGGCCAAAACATGCCCGGTATTATCTATAAGTGCTGTTTTTAGAGAGGAACTGCCTATGTCAACACATAAAACAGTCTGTTTTTTTACATCCTGAACTGCAGTTTCCATTAGTCCTGCTTAACAAGTTTTTCTATGATGGAACGGTTGTCAAGCAGATCGCTTAACGATTGGTTATGATGAACACGGGCAATAACGTTTGCAAACAAGCCTGAAACATTGGTGTTAATATACCATTCGCAATCCAGAAGTTCCTTGTGGTAGACAGCATTTGTTCCGATTACGCGGTAAAAAAGACCCTTTTCGTAGGCCTGGTTAAACTGGGAGATGGCATTCCCTGTAAAAAAGGGAAGGCTGATTGCGGCAATGACTTTCGTAGCTCCCTGTTCCTTCAAAAATTCCATGGCTTTTAAAAGGGTACCGCCGGTTCCGAGCATATCGTCTGCAAGGAATGCAACTTTCCCCTGTACATCCCCCAGCAGTTTAATTGCTTTTATATTAGTATCGCGTGCATTCTGGGTAACAATGGAATAATCCCTTTCTTTATACAGCATTGCAAGCGGTTTTTTTAGACCTGTGGCATAAAATTTGTTGCGGTCAACGGCTCCGGTGTCAGGCGATACTACAACCAGATCATCGCCGTCGGAAGAAAGGTTCACCAATTTTGATAATTCTCTAATAATCTGATAACTTGCGTGAAGATTCTCTATATGAGCTTTGGCAAAAGTATTTTCGATTTCTCTTGAATGGATGTCGAGGGTTATGATACGGGATACACCCATGTTCTCGTAAATATGACCTAAAAGACTTGCGGTAAGTCCTTCTCTTCCCTTTTTCTTATGCTGGCGGCTGTACGGATAGACCGGAAGAACAAGCGTAATATCAAATGCACCTGCCTGACGGACTGCATCGATTGTAACCAGAAGGGATATGAGGTGATCGTTAACGGACAGTATCTGTTTGTTTTTACCGCCGTTAAGGGAAAGTTCCTGATGGTTTTCTACATCCTGGAAAATATAGACATCTTTTCCTCGTATACAGTCCTTTATTTCCGTCTTGAACTCGCCGTTCATGAAATAGGTGAATTCAGTATCCACAAGAAACTCGGGTGCGCGGTATTTATCCACATTTCCGCGGACGCAAAGGTCTGATGTCTGTAAGTCATTGTAAAGGTTTATATCTTTTATGAGAGCATCTTTATCGATTTCGTAGCGTTTGGATATGACATCGCGTTTTAAGTTAAAACGGTGTTTATACATATGACGGAGGTGAACTATTACCTCTTGGGCAAAAGCCTCTCCTCCGGGACAGGCGACAACAGCAAGATTCGTTGGCTCTGAATATGGCATTCCTTAACCCCTGCGCGTTATTGTACTACAGTAGTTGTATCATTTTCACTGTTTACGGTCAAGGGGAAGGAAGGCCTGACTAATTCATGCGGGGACGCACGGCTAAAAGAGGGTTATGAGAAATGATTCCACGGTACGCCTATAGTTTTCCGGATCTACCCGGCTCGATGTTGCATGTTTTGCCTGCGGTACGGTGAAGAGTTCTTTCTCCGCAGTACATGCATCATACAATGCGTACACCATCCATAAAGGAATGAAATTATCATCTTCCCCGTGAATAAAAAGAACCGGAATAGTGATTTTTTTTACCTGGTCCAAAGCGGAAGCTTCTTCAAAGGAATAGGACGCCTTCTCTTTCGACTCCAAACTAACCTTTTTTAGAAGATTGTCATCATAGATTCGGTACCATTTTTTCATGACAAACGATACTTCATCATACAGGGATGTATAGGCACAGTCCGATATTACCGCTTTAACATTTGAAGGAAGTTTTTCTCCCGCCGTCATGAGGACGGTTGCGCCCCCCATAGATATTCCGTGCAGAACAATACCGGTATCTGTTCCCAGAGTACAAATCAGGAGGTCTATCCATCTGAGGTAATCAAGCCGGTCAAGCCAGCCGAATCCGATGTATTCGCCTTCAGATCTGCCGTGAGCGCGCGCATCGCACATAAGTACTGAATACCCGTATTCTTCATAATACACACGGGCTATTTCACTCATGTCGAATCCGCAGCCTGTATAGCCGTGCGCTAGAATTACCGCCTTAGTACTGCCTTCTTTCCGTACAAGGGAGCCGTAAAGCTTTAAGCCATCATAGGATGTTATGGTAACTGTTTCATAGGGAACTGACGCTATCCATTCATGACTCCAGTACATTACATTGCGTGCTTTAAGCGAATCGGGATTTGCCGGCTCAGTGCAGCTTGATGTGGGTTTCCGAGCGGAAGCAAAATCAAAATAAAAACGGGATGTACAGGATGAAAGAAGTATAAGAATGATCGGCGTGAAAAATGGTATAAGAAAGGTTTGTATCTTTTTCATAGTTCTCCTCTGCCCTATTGTATCAGCCGGAAGCGGATTTGGTACAGCCCTTACAATATCAGTATGTTCCCGGGACGCTGAAGGTTTGAAGATTTTCGGAAGCAGCTTTTGATTTTCAGCTTTATTGTGGTATACTTTTAGTGTGAAACAAAACAAAAAATCCGGAAAAGTCCGCACTGGAAGCCTTATAATTAACGCGCTTATTGCTGTTTCAGTACTTGCCCTTTTACTGCTGTTACTGTCGGTGTATTATAAACTTAATTCATCGGAAGACGCCTTCAGCACCTACGTTCAAAGCCTGGGCGATTATAATAAAAGTCCGGTTCTTGTATTTAAGCAGACAGATTTTTATAAATATCTTGTACGGGGAACAGAAGATCCGTCCTCTGTTCATTCCGACACACTGCAGATCTATCTTGTGAAGGGCAGGGCAGATTTCGGTTTCGACATGTCGCAGGTTTCCATTAATAAGAAAAAAACAAGCTTTCTCCGCCGTTCTCTTTCAGTCGATTTTACCTCATCATCATACTTTCCCGTTTTTGCTGATATTACCATACGTGAGGATGATATTTACGAGGTTGAGACAATCACAGGCCGTCCGTATACAGAAGAAGAGGCAAAAGAAAAGGCTTCTATCGCGGGTGTTGTCGGGGGAAGTCTCGGCGCCCTCATGGGAGGGAGTATTTTTTCTTTGTTTACTGCAGATCCGATCTCAAAACTCGCAGGTTCCGCCTCCGGTGCTCTCATAGGCGCAGGTGCTGGAGGTATAAGTTCCTACCTTCTGACAAAAAATTATTGTATGAATTATAAGGGTTCCCAAAAGACCGGAACTGAGCGTGAAACACTTCTTGATTCGGCAAAGCCCCTTATTGCTATGGAACTCCTTGGCGGGAGCGAAACAGTGTCCGATGAGAAAACGCTCCGCGAATGGGAAAAAAGTCTTATTAAAGATTTTGAAGAAGATCTCACAATTTCAATAACTTCATTTTTTAAGCAGTTCGGCTGGAAAACTATAACCGTGAATTTCACGTATCCCTCTTCTTTCGCATCTCTTGAGCTTCTTCCGCTTCTGCAGGAGGAAGATACATCGGGTACCGTACATGAGGAGGCTGTACAGTGAAAAGATTTACAAGTATTCTTTTAACACTCGGCATCTGTCTTGTACTTGCTTTTTCTGTGTTTATACTTTTTACCCGGCTATCCTCCGCTTCTCAGAAGAAACTCTTTTCCTTGATCCCTTTTTTCGGAAAAAAAGAGCAGGTAACATTTTCAACACGAACGGCCGTTACGGAAACTTCTTCCGCTTTGATGCTTAAAACAGCCTCATTTGATATTGACTTTTTGCTTCATCTTGAACATGACAAGGGGCGCTTCATCGCGCTGTACCCGTATCAGGTTACGGCAGGAATAGACCTTGCCGGAGCGGAAATAACATACGGAAAACAGTATACAATCACGCTCAAACAGAGTGAAATTACTTCTGCATCGTCTTCGGATTCGGTGAAGGTTCTTGTTCTCCGTGATTCCCTTCCTCCTGAATTCCTCGATTATGACGCTTATTTTAAACCGCTGAAAAAGGCGTTTGAGCAGACTGCAATAGACGAGGCTTTAAAAAACGGCATTCTTGAAAAGTGCATTACACACGCCGAGAGTTTTTTCAAATCTATGTTTTCAGGAAAGCCGGTGGAATTTATCTACACACCGGCATCAGAATCACAAGGACTTTCGCTCATACCTTCTGCGAATCTTCCGGTTGAATTTTCATTGAATCAGGACTGGAAATCTGAAGGATTGCTGTGGTCTGTACAGGAACCTTCGTATCTTTCGAGGGATGAATTGTATTTTACACTCGATACTGCTCTGTCTTCAGGGGAAACAAATTCAAAAAAATTTGACCCCGGGGCTCCTCACATCAGATTCGGCCGTGTTATAACAAACAGCAGCAATACCTTTTCATCGTTTGCTGAAACAGTTGCAAAAAGCGCAGGTGAAAACACTCTTCAAGTTACGTTTTCAAATCCTTTAAAATCTAATGATTCTAAAACCATACTTCTCGCTGATGAAAGAGGCTGCTTTCTTTCCTACACCGCATTTAAAGATTCTCTTGTGACATATGCACAATCAGTGAATACGGGAGGCGAAATTCAAAAACAGGATTATTCCCCTTTTTTAGCCTATGTTTCGATGTCCCTCAATTATAATGGATCGGGATTAAGCAGAGCGAATAAGAATGAGAGTGCAAGAAGGGAAGCATACTGTCTGGTATACGACAAGGCAAAAAAAGCGCTTGAGAAAAAAAATTATGCAGCCCTCAGCCAGTATATATCGGTTCTTCAAACTGAAGAAGAACATAATCCTGATATTCTCATGCTCAATTCACTTAATACCTTTCTGTATAAAAATACTTTTTTACCGCTCGAACTTGAAGGTTATGAAGATTTTAACAATCAGCTCAGCGCGGCATATGTTATAAAAACAAATTCAATTTCAAGGCTTACTGAAGAAAGCAGGCAGAAGCTTTTAGGAGACTATCTTGCAGATAAACGATTGAAGCAGTATTTTGAGGCATATTTTTTGAAGTACAAAAAGGAACTTAATTTAACAGAGGAAGAAATAAATCTTTATACCGATGACCTTGTTATGAGCGGGTCGGTAATCACAAGGGAGCTTTTTACTTCATTGAGCAGTGAGCGGCGGAAAGCATATGTGGAAAATATAGTGATGTTCAATGATGATAGCCATGAAATTGCTGTTGAGAGCAGCGGAGATGTGACGTATGTTATGACAGGATCTTCATATGAAAAAATTTATGCGCAGAAAAATAAAGGTCCGTCATACATTCAGAAGCAGATTTCAAGAACAGGCCTGTCCGTCGACTCTGACAGTATACTTATTTTTCCTGAGAAAAAATTATTTACCGAATATTCAGCGATTGCATTTGAACAAAACAGCCTTATTCTTTTTAATAACATTACTTCTGTTCTTTTTGTGCACGAACCTGTACGTGTTCCCTATGAATCGATGATTTTTTACGGGGATTATTTCAGGCTTGCGGATTTTACCTATACAGATCCTTTAGTGAGGTCGGTTCTGTATCAGCTGTATCAGGTGTATTCAAGAGAAGAGTCTTATGCTCTGGATATTACCCTTGACCTAAGCACCCAGCTGACAAAGAGAATTGTACAGGCAATGTCCAGACCTTCTCTGTAGCCTATTTTTTCCGGTTGTCGATTATACGCTTATACTTTTTCCCGTCCGGTACACTCATTGTTTTCGGCTCGACAAACTGTACCGATATTTTAATTCCAAGGTTTTCCTGTATTTTATTTTCAAGAGTTTTCCGGAGGGCTTCAACCTTGCTCAGCTCGTCAAGATACGGAAAATCAGCGGAGGCTTCGATCTGAATGCACACAGTCTCTGTACCGTCAGGGAGTGAATTGAGTTCAATTTGAAAATACGGCTGTATGCCCGAGACTCCTGCAATACACTGTTCAATCTGAGAGGGGAAAACATTAACACCGTCGACAATAATCATATCGTCGGTGCGTCCTGAAAGGCGGGACATTCTTACACTTGTTCTGCCGCAGGGGCATTTTTCTGTAATGATGGAGGCGATGTCTCCCGTTCTGTACCGTATGAGCGGATACGCTTCCCTTGTGAGGGTTGTAAATACAAGCTCGCCTTTTTCACCCGGTAAAACAGGTTCGAGTGTTGCAGGATTAATTACTTCAACAAGAAAGTGATCTTCATTTATATGAAGACCGTTACGGCGTTCGCATTCAAATGAAACTCCGGGGCCTATGAGTTCGGTCATGCCGTAATTATCAAAAGCTGTAATGCCGAGTCTTTGTTCAATTTCTTCTCTTGTTTTATCACTCCAGGATTCCGCTCCGAAGATGCCGACTCTTAAGGCAAGTTCTGCAATGTTCATTGACTGGGATTCGAGGGCATACGCTATCTGCAGGGCGTAGCTGGGCGTTCCAATGAGACAGCTGGTGCGGTAATCTTTCATGACCAATAGCTGCCGTGCGATGCTTTCACCCGATGAAGGAATGACGGACGCGCCTATTTTTTCCGCTCCGTAGTGAAAACCCATCGCAGCGGTAGTCTGCCCGTAATGAAACGATATCTGTACAAAGTCGTGGCTGGTAACGCCTGATGCGCTGTAGATGCGCGCTATAAGCTGTCTCCATATTTGGATGTCGTTAGGAGTATAACCAACTACAAGCGGTTTTCCCGTAGTACCGGACGTGGAATGAAGACGGACTGTATCGTGCAGGGGGACTGCAAACATTCCGTAAGGATAATTTTTAACAAGATCTTTTTTTGTTGTAAAGGGAAGTTTTTGAATATCGGTCAAAGAATGAATTGACGAAATATCAATATCCTGCAGAGTTTCTTTATAAAATCCTACATTGCGCTTTACCCGGTGGAGGACGGCCTGCAGACGTTCCAGCTGAAGCTGTTCTAAATCACTCTTATCCATAGTTTCATTTACAGGATCATATATCATTATTATTCCTCCTATATGCAATGTGCATCAGTCTGCAATAGAGCTGTATTCTTTTCCCAGGTACGCTCTCTGTACATCATTATTCTGCAGCAGTTCCTCACTTGTTCCTGAAAACAGAAGATTCCCGTTTTCCATAACATAACCGCGGTCGGCAATTTTAAGTATAGCACGGGCATTCTGCTCAACAACCAGAATAGTTTTCCCCTCTTCTTTAAGAGATTTAAGAGTTCCAAAAATACTTTTTATGACAAGCGGGGCAAGACCCATCGATGGTTCATCGAGCATTATAAGTGAGGGATCTGACATTAATGCCCTCCCTATGGCGAGCATCTGCTGTTCCCCTCCGGAAAGGGATCCTGCGGCTTGAAAACTGCGTTCCTTGAGTCTCGGGAAGAGCCGGTGAACTACGTCGAGTCTGCCGGTTATAATCTGTTTTTTTTCACGTCCGAATTTTGTAAATGCACCGAGCAGAAGGTTTTCTTTTACGGTCATTGTGGAAAATAAAGCCCTTCCTTCCGGAACCAAAGCACAGCCCATTTTTGCAAGAGTACTGCTTCTGTTTTTCGGAAGTATTGCTCCTCCAAGCTGAATTTCACCCTGGTCGCAAGGGATAAGACCTGAGATGGAATTTAAAAGCGTTGTTTTACCTGCTCCGTTAGCTCCGATGATTGCGACAATTTCACCTTTTGCCACATGAAGCGAAATATTTTTCAGAACGGGAATCCCCGAGTAGCCTGATACAAGATTGCGTACCTTAAGCATTATCGTCTCCTAAATAAACCCGTATGACTTCTTCATTTTTTTGAATATCTGAGGGTTTGCCCTGTGCAATTTTTTCCCCGAAGTTTAATACGGTGATCGTATCTGATATTCCCATTACAAGACCCATATCGTGTTCGACAAGAAGTATGCTTAATCCCCTGTTTTTCAGCACCGAGATTTTCCTCGTTAATTCCTCTGTCTCTTTCATATTTAATCCGGAAGCAGGTTCATCCAGAAGAAGCAGGGAGGGGCGCGCTGCAAGAACGCGGGCCAGTTCAATCATTCTCTGGCTTCCGAACGGAAGACTTCCGGCTTCCTTATATGCAGATTCTTCGAGTCCCACATCTGCAAGCGCCTGGAGGGCCTCCTCTTTCATGTACTTCTCTTCGCTCCGTACCCTTGCCGATACCACCATGCCTCCCAAAAAACCGGAACGGGTCTTCGTGTGCATACCGAGCATAACATTTTCCAGCGCGCTCATCCTGGGAGAAAGTTTTACCGCCTGGAAGGTTCTGAATATTCCCTTGTGTGCGATTTCATGACTCTGCAGACCCGTAATATCACGGTCTTGAAAGCGGATAGAACCGGAATCGTTTTTTATGCTTCCGGCAATAAGATTAAACAGTGTTGTTTTTCCCGCTCCGTTCGGTCCTATTACCGCATGGATGGAATTCCTTTCCATCTCAAAGGAAACATTATTAACCGCTTTTAAACCGCCGAAAGATTTTGTAATACCCTGAACCGATAAAAAACTGTTCATGTTGATGATTTACTCCTGTTCATTTTTTTCTTTAACCATGAAGGAAGAGAAATCTTAAAACCTTCGGGAGCAAGAAGCATTACCAGTATTAAGATAAGTCCGAAAACGGCATCGTCATAGACTCCAAAAACACCGCGTAAAGAAAGAAAGTTCAGTATAAGACCCGAAGCAAGTGTTCCTGTAAGGTTTGAAATACCCCCGACTGCAACGATTGACAAGTAGCGTATGGATTTTAAAGGAGCTGCTTCTCCGGGGCCTATGCTTCCGTTGTAATGGGTAAGGAGGCTTCCTGCCGCCGCTGCGCTTACTGCCGCGATGATAAATACCGAGAGTTTTACCCGTGCAGTATTAACGCCCATTGCCCCTGCAGCTTCCTCGCTCTCGTGAATTGCCCTTAATGCTCTTCCGCTTCTGGAGGAAAGAAGATTAGTAAGGAGTAAAAGAGCGATCTCCAGGATTATGAAGGCTATACAGTAATTTGCAAGCCTGTCGGCTTTTCCTCCTGTGATGCTTATGCTGCCGATGATTACAAAAGGTTTTACATTGGAAATTCCGTCGGCGCCTCCGAGAGCGGGTATGCCGCGGACAAGTTTTTCAATTATTACTCCGAAGCCGAGTGTCGCCATCGCCAGGTAGTGTCCTTTGAGTTTAAGAACAGGAATCCCTATTAGTAAGGCGACGAGAGCCGCACTGAGAACGGCCGCAATGAAAGAGAGCCGCGGATCAAGGCCTGCATTTGAAAGAATTGCCGACATATACGATCCGATGGCGAAAAAGCCGGCCTGCCCCAGCGATATTTGTCCCGCATAGCCGAGGAGGAGACAAAGACCAAGGGCCGCAAGCGCATAGTAGGCGGACATTGTCAGCTGTGTTAAATAGAAATTTTTGCCGGTTATGGATGTTATAACCGGAATGAGGGATGAAATAAAGGCAAATATCAGGGTTGGAAAATATTTTTTCATATTATTGTTCCTTTTTCTTTTTTGAAGAAAAGGCGAAAAGTCCTGAGGGACGCAGGAAAAGAATTATGAGCAGAAGCAGTATTGAAACAATATCTTTAAAAGCTTCCGGAAAGATTGTGATTGAAAAGGATTCGATGATGCCCAGAAGAAATCCTGCAAGAGCCGCCGCTGCCGAACTTCCAAGTCCTCCGAAGACTGCAACGGTAAAACCTTTAATAGATAATGCTGTTCCGATTGCATAATGGGTTTGAGTAAGCGGAGCCGTAACCGCCCCTGCGACAGCGCCTATTCCCGCTGCCAGGATAAATGAGAAGGTTACCATCGCATCCGCATTGATTCCGCAAATGAGGGCTCCTGTTTTTGAGCAGGCACAGGCTCTCATTGCCTGACCGTACAGCGTGAACTTGTAAAAAAAAGAGAGAAAGAGGAAAATAAGAAGAGCCGTCCCGATAATCCATAAAAGCTGGGGTGAAAAAGATGCCCCTGCAAATGTTAATGAAGACGTCTCATTTCCTGAAAAAAAGGGAACTGTTTGAACCTGTTCCCCCCAGATAGTGAGTGCTATTTCACGCAATAGAATGGAAATACCTATTGTCATAATAGTCATCTGCATTTCTGCTTTTTTTCTCATTGGTCTTTTTGAAAGACGTCCTATATTGCGGATAAGTACAAGTTCAATGATACCTCCCGAAACAGAGGTAATTAGTACTGCCAAAATAAGGGATAAAGGCAGACTCATAGTTTTTGCAAAACTGTGGGTAATCATTCCGCCCAGCATAACAAATTCGCCCTGTGCGAAGTTAATTATGCCGGTGGAATTATAGACAATATTGAAACCCAGTGCGATTACTGCATAAATACTGCCGTAGATGAGACCCGAGATACAATACTGGATTACAATACTGCTTGTCATTTTTTTCCGTACAGCGCAAATTTGCCGTTTTTAACTGTCAGCATGATGATGGAATCCATGCCGAGCCCGTTGTGATCTGTTTTACTCATTGTGAAAATACCGGCTGTTCCAGGAAGGCTGCTTACTTTTTCAAGGGCGGCCGCAATCTTTACGGGATCTGAACTTTTTGCAATCTCAATTGCTTTTACGAGAAGCACAAGCGCATCATAGGCATGTCCGCCGAATGTTGAAGGTTCTTCATTGTATGTAGACTTATAATCTGCGCTGTATTTCTGGAGAAGTGCTTTTTGAGAATCTGATGAGTCTAAAAGGTCTGCAACGAGAAGCTTTCCGCAGGGGAATATGATGCCTTCTGCAGCGTCTCCAGCAGCTTCGACATATTTAATATTACCGAATCCATGGCTCTGGTACAGAGGAATAGTCATATTCATCTGTTTCATGTTTTTAGCAATAATCGACTGGGCGGGTTCGACAGACCAGTTGATAACAGCCTGTGCTCCCGAGCCTTTAACCTTTGTCAAAAGCGAGGAAAGATCGGTAGCCGCAGCGTCGTATGATTCAGAGAGTACAATAGTAATACCGTATTCAGCTGCATATTTTTCCAGCTGTGTTTTTCCGCCGGAACCGAAGCCTGTATTTGATGAAACAACAGCGAGTTTTGTAATACCGTTTTGTTTCATAGTCTGATACGCCCATTTTGCCACATAACTGTCTTTTTGCGGTGTTTTGAAGACGAAGGGAAGAACAGGTTCTACAATGGTTTCTGCCGCCGCGCATGAGATGAGGGGTACTTTTGATTTGTTGCAGTAATCCTTAATTGCAAGAGATTCTCCGGATGTGGAAGGTCCGATAATTGCAGAAACCTCATACTCGTCAATGAGCTGTTTTGCAAAAGAAACAGCTTTTTCAGAGGAACCTGCAGAATCTTTTATAATGAGCTCAATTTTATCGCCGTTGACTCCGCCTGCTTTATTCAGGTTATCGACAAAAAGCTTTGCGGTTTTTTCTTCCGGAGATCCTAAATACGATGCCGGACCTGTTACGGCAAAAATCGCACCAACCTTAATAGTGCCTGCAAATACATTTGCTCCTGCAGTTAACAGAAACAATACGGCGGCTGTTTGAAATATTTTTTTGCAAACAGTACTTTTTACGCTTTTAATCATACAAATCCTCCTTACGATATGTTCGAATACAGGTATGTTACCTTTCTATCTGATACATGCCTTTTGCAAGAACAGATAAATAAAAATTCCATTCATTAAGATAGCGTTTTTTACACGCGGATTTTTCACCGCCGCTCTGAACGCTTTCCTGAAAAACGTTGCGGGTTTTTACTAAAAGCCATTTTAAAAGATCAAGAATCTGATCCCTATCATATGGGAGAAGGGCAAAATCCGAAGTTTCATACAATCTATAAAAATAGGATGAAAATATTTCCTGAACATAGAGCCGTATGGAAATATCTCCAACCTGGGATGATGTGACGAGGAAGGAAATTATTTGCGGGGATTGAATATAGAAATCTACAGCAATTGATGAGATAGAACGGGTTCTTTCAAGCGGATCGGCGGGAAAATCTATTCTCTCAGGTGGTTTGTTTTTTTGGATATAACTGAAAAGTTCATCGTATGCATAGGTTAGAATGTAGGTGAATAAATCTTTTTTCGATTCAATATACTCGTATAAGCCGCCTTTGGAAATTCCCGCCCGGGCAATGACAGCATCAAGACTCGTTTTCTCGTAGCCGGCAGAGGCAAATTCAATAAGAGAGGCATCAATTACACGCTGTTTCTTGTCTTCGCCAAGATTGAAAAATGTTTCCTTCAAAGATGTATCTCCATATAGTAATAGCGACTGACCAGTCGGTTTTTATCAAGCATAAAGGGTTACTGCTTTTTTGTCAATGAAAATATTTACTATGAGTAAAAAAATTAAGTATTACTAAAAGGTTGACAATAGACCGGGAAGACAATACAGTGAGGGTTGAGGATTTTACAATGATAATCGATACCCATACCCATATTTTCCCCGATTCTCTTGCACCCCGTGCAATGACATCTCTTTCCGATCATTCAGGCTGCTACAAACCTCATACCAAAGGGACGGTACAGTCTTTGCTGAGTTCAATGGATGAAGCCGGAATTACTACCTCATGGATAGCAAATATTGCGACCAAACCTTCTCAGACTTCTGCGATCATTGCCTGGTCTAGGGAGATCAAAAGCGGAAGAATTTTTCCGCTCGCATCGGTGTACCCGCACAGCGGAACGTGGGAGAACGATGTTGAGGATGTTGCTGCTGCAGGAATCAGGGGAATAAAGCTGCATCCCTTGTATCAGAATTTTTATGCAGACGATCCGGAATTGAATGATTTTTTTTCACTCCTTGAAAAAAAGGGCATTTTTGTACTTCTTCACGCAGGATATGACATAGGCTACGGAAAAGCCGATAATGCGCATCCTGTAAGGATTCGAAGGCTTCTCGATAAACATCCTGATCTTACCCTCATAGCGGCGCATCTTGGCGGCTGGGATTCATGGATCGATGTTGAATCATGTCTGGCAGGAACAAACTGTTAC
This sequence comes from Spirochaetota bacterium, assembly GCA_023398165.1. Taxonomy (GTDB): domain Bacteria; phylum Spirochaetota; class Spirochaetia; order Treponematales; family Treponemataceae; genus JAAZLA01. The sequence continues at coordinate 107,962 of JAEWSQ010000015.1, forward strand.
TTCGATACTTCATTTTCTCATGAGGTAAGCAAGCCTGTCTTTGAATCTATTATTGCAAAACACGGAGAAGACCGATTGGTCTTTGCAAGCGATTCCCCCTGGCTCGAACAAAAACACCAGGTTTCTTTTATTAACTCTCTGGATATTTCTTCTGAGGCTAAAGAAAAGATTTTCAGTAAAAATGCGCTTGAACTCCAATCCCGGCAGATTTTGTAACGCTTTGTAGTAACTTAGTAAAATATTTACCTAAGTATATTGTTTATACCGGTATTTTTTAACCTATCATTGACTTAAACCTGAATTTTTAGTATTCATATAGAATGGTAGAAAAACGAAAAGAACTGATGATCGGAGGGATTATCAAAAAGATTGAAATTCTGCTTACCGCCAAAAGCAACCGGTATCTGCAGAAGTTCAATGTCACATGGTCTCAGGCACAAATTCTAAAGTATCTTGCGATGCATGTCGCGGCCACCAATACGAAAATTGGCGAACCGACAGATGTTTTTCAAAAAGATTTAGAGGAATTTTTCGGGTTGTCCAATCCTACTGTAACAGGGCTGCTAAACCGTCTTGAAGCGAAAGAACTTGTTAAACGCGATACGTTTGCACAGGATAGACGCTGGAAAAGACTTATTCTTACTGAGAAGGGGTATGATGTTCAGGAGAAATCCTTTGAGGGTTTCCTGAAAATGGAAGAAGAACTTCTCAGCGTATTTCCCAGGAGCGAGAAGGATATTTTTATTAAATGCCTTCACAATCTGTATGAATCTCTTGCAAAAGAAAAAGATTTTGCATTTTAACCGGTATATCAGTATGGCATGGTAATGTCATACTAACATGAATGGTAGTATTATATGAATTCTCATAATGAAAAACGAATAGCTTTGTTTGAGACTATTCCTGTTCCCAAGGCTGTTCTCGCTCTCGCGCTTCCCACCGTTATGGGTATGATGGTTTCTGTCGTCTATAACATGGTGGACACGTTCTTTGTCGGTCAAACCGGAGATCCGAACCAGGTTGCCGCTGTTTCACTGACTATGCCTCTGTTCTTACTCCTCATGGCCTTGGGCAATATTTTCGGCATCGGCGGAGGGGCCTATATTTCACGTCTGCTCGGCGAGCGCAAATACGATGAAGTTAAAAGGGTTTCCTCGACCTGTGTGTATATCGGCGCAGCTTTCGGAATCGCCGCAATGATTTTCTTCTTGGTTTTTATGCCGGGAATCTTAAAAATTGCCGGTACGAGCGCTCAGACATACGGTTTTGCAAGGGATTACCTTTCCTATATTGCACTCGGCGCTCCTCTTATTGTTTTATCAGTCTCGCTCGGCCAGCTTGTCCGTTCAGAGGGATCTGCAAAGGAATCCATGCGCGGAATGATGGCAGGAACGATCGTCAATATTATCCTCGATCCCATAATGATTTTGTGGATGGATATGGGCGTTGCAGGGGCCGCCATAGCCACCATTATCGGCAACGGCGTCTCTGTTGCCATATATATACTTCATATGCTTAAAACACACAGTCTTTTAAGCGTGCATCCGAAACACATAGAGATTCGAAACCGTATAATGGCTCCTGTCTTTGCCATAGGCATTCCTGTGTCTCTCGGCAATATTCTCATGAGTATTTCAAATGTTATACTGAACAACTTTGTTTCATCATACGGAGACAATGTGGTTGCAGGGATGGGAATTTCAGGACGCATTTTTACTATAGCAATTATGCTTTTTATAGGAATAGGGCAGGGAATTCAGCCCCTTATAGGGTATAATTACGCCAGTAAAAATTATTTGCGTATGAATAAGACCATAGCTTTTTCATCATTTATCTGTGTTATAAGCGGTATAATTCTTTTGACGCTTACGCTTCTTTTCAAAGAAAAAGCAGTTGCACTTTTTATTGATAACGATGAAGTAGTGTCGTACGGTGCAATGATTATAGGTGCACAGATGCTTTCCTCTCCTGTTCTTGGATTGATGTTTATTTTCGTCAATGCATTCCAGGCTTTCGGGAAAGCACTTCCTTCCTTGATTTTAACCATTGCAAGACAGGGTTTAGTGTTTATTCCGGTGCTTTTTATAAGCAACTCGTTATTCGGTCTGCAGGGAATAATTTTCGCCCAGCCTGCAGCAGACATTTTTTCAACTATTCTTTCTGCCTTTATGTTTTTTATTATTATAAGGTCTATAAAAAAAGGTCAAAAAGATATTGCATAGATTTTTTTTGCATGCTATAGTCGCACCATGAATAACGGCAAAGGCGCTGCGGATACACCCGGCATCTTTGCCTTCTTATTTTTAAAGAAAGTATACCCGCAGTAAGCCTGCCGCAATGGAGGTATTACATGGATACTGCAGTAACAACGCTTGCAGACAATTTGTGGGTCATCATCTGCGCTGCTTTGGTTTTTTTTATGCAGCCCGGCTTTTCAATGGTTGAATCCGGTATGACCCGTGAAAAGAACAGCATTAACGTTGCTATTAAGAACCTGACAGATTTAGGTCTTTCTTCTGCAATGTACTGGATTTGCGGATTCGCATTTATGTTCGGATCTTCAAAAGCAGGGTTTATTGGTATAAGCCATTTTTTCCCCGGTTTTACCGGTGAGGATCATTATAATCTTGCAGTTTTTCTTCTGTTTCAGATGATGTTCTGCTCAACTTCTGCAACTATTGTTTCCGGAGCTGTCGCAGAACGGATGAAATATTCATCGTATATACTGACAACCATACTAATATCAGCTGTAATATATCCTGTATTCGGCCACTGGGCGTGGGGAGGTATACAGGGAAGCTCAATTTCCTCCGGAGAGGGATGGCTCAGCAGCCTTGGCTTTGTGGATTTTGCCGGTTCGACGGTGGTTCATTCAGTCGGCGGGTATGTGGGTTTATCTGGAATTATTATTCTCGGTTCCAGAAAGGGACGTTTTCCGAGCAAGGGAAAACCGAATGAGATTCAGGGATCAAATATTCCTCTTGCGGTTGCAGGCGTGTTCATTCTCTGGTTCGGCTGGATAGGTTTTAACGGGGGATCAACACTTGCGTTTAATGCACAGGTTCCCGGAATTATTTTAAATACCTGTCTTGCATCAGCCTCCGGAATGATTTTTACCCTTGCGGCAGGCTGGCTCATAACCGGAATACCGAATGTTAACTTTGTTCTCAATGGGAGTCTTGCCGGTCTTGTTGCAATTACTGCCGGCTGTCATGCGGTAAGTCCCGTTGAAGCGGTTATTATCGGGGCTATAGGCGGTATTGTTATGCTTCTTTGTACGAAGCTTCTTGAGGTGTTGAAACTTGACGATGCCGTCGGTGCTGTTCCGGTACATCTTGCAGCGGGTATATGGGGAACTCTTGCTGTTGGTATTTTTGGAGATCCTCTTATTCTCAATACAACTCCGGTTCTTGGCAGCCAGTTTCTTTCCCAGCTGATAGGCGTAGCTGCCTGCGGTATCTGGGCTTTCGGCCTTTCTTTTATCAGTCTGAAAATTATTAATGCCGTTCATCCGATGAGGGTTAGTTCAACCGATGAGGATGCAGGACTGAATATTGCTGAACACGGGGCATCGACACAAATTTTTGATTTGTATACAAAAATGGAAACCCAGGCCGAAACAGGAGATCTTTCGGTGAGGCTTCCTGAGGATCAGTTCACAGAAATCGGGCAGATAGCCCATCTGTATAATAAGGTAATGTCGAATCTGGAAGGATCTACTATTGATAAAAATGAATATGATGAAATTCTTAATAATGTTTCCGACGGCCTTCTTCTTGTCAATGAGGACGGTACTATTTGTCCGAATTATTCAAGTGCAGCAGAACGTTTACTATGCTGCAGGGATTTAGAAGGCAGAAGTCTTGTGCTGCTCTTATCGCGTTTTTTAAATGAGCAAAAACTTAAAGGGCTGCAGGAGTTTCTTCCTGTGTTATTTAATATCAATTATAAAAACGGATCGCTTGACCGTCTTAATCCCCTTGGTACAATCGAAATCAGTATTCACAGGAAAATTCCTGAAAGTGAAGCTGTGTTTACCGAGCGGAGAAAGCTGTCTTTCGTTTTCAAACGGATTTATGATAAACAGAAAACAAGGGTTCTTCACTGTATGGTAATTATTAGTGAAATCAAGGATAGTAAATCCAGTTCATAACTGGACAGTACAGTACTGTCTTTAGTATAATTAAGTAAGGTCGTATGATGTCTGCGGCCTTAATTTTCTTTTCTGGAGGCTTTATGTCAGCTAACCGCACTGTTTCTGCGGCCCGTTCGATGCCCGCAGCTTTACTTCAATCTGTCATTCTTACCGTCTTGTTTACCGCTCTTGGTGTTTCGCTTCCGGTGATTTTTCACCGCCTGGGCATTCCGTCGCTGCGGTTTTCACCCATGCATTTTCCGGTTCTTTTAGCCTCATTTCTCTTAGGCCCTGCTTCCGGGGCTTTTATAGGAGCCGCATCGGTTCTTATTTCAACATTTTTGACCGGTATGCCTGTAGTGTTTCCTACCGGAATCGCTATGATGTTTGAGCTGGCTGTTTATGGAATTTTTGCTTCTGTATTCCACAGGAAGATGTTTTCGGCAAAAAAAAGCTATACAGCACTGCTTGCAAGTCTAATTCTTGCAATGATTCTGGGCCGTCTCGTTAACGGAGCCGTACAGACTGTCATTGCTTTGCTTTCTTCTGCGAAGTATTCCTTTCCGCAGTTTTGGAATTCCTGCTTTGTTGTAAGTTTGCCAGGTATACTAGCACAGATTGTTATTCTGCCCTTGGCAGCGTTCGGCATTCTCAAGTCGGAAATTCTTGAAAGAAAAGAATAACAATGACGAATAAAAGAACCGGCATTATTGCATAAGTTCTTTTAATTTTTTTGCATTAACAGCAGCAGCGCCTCCCGGGTGATTATTAAAAAAAATCTGGACGAGGCGCGCTTTTGTTTTTAAATAGTGTACAACAGGAACGGCATTTTCAAGTTCTTTCGCTGAGTATAAATAGTTATACCGGCTGGATCCGTTTTGTCCGCTTGCCGAATACCACGACTGCGCGTTTCTTCCGTGAAACCTCATGTAGGCTTTTGAGCCGGTTATTACCGGATGAAAGCCGGGAAGGTGATAGAGCTCCGGCATATCTACAATGCAGATGCCGGCATTACGTTTATCGAGGCCCTCATACACACGCTCAATCATCCAATCCTTTCTGCGGAACTCGATTACAAGCGGTAGAGGGGAAAGCTGTTTTATTAGGTTATCCAAATACAGCCTGTTTTCTTCGGTATAATGAAATGACTGGGGAAACTGGCAGAGAATGCTTGTAAGTCTATTCTCTTCAAATAGGGGTCTGAGCGCGTTTTTAAGATGGTCTGCATCATCTTTCCACCCTGCAGTAATTTCATGGGTTAAGCTTTTGTGAGCCTTAATACTGAATACCAGGGGTTTCCTGCTCCTTGTCAGCAATGACCGTATGCCTTTTTCCCCCGGCATCTTATAGTATGTATAATTAAGTTCAACGGCAGAAAAAGTATCTGCATAATAATCGAGAAAAGAACTTCTGTGCAGTTCTTTGGGATAGAATACATCCCTCCACTCAGGATAATCGTACCCGCTTGTTCCAATCAGAAGATTATTGGTTTTTTCAGCCAGTTCTATAGTTCCCATAAAATCTACCAAACCAGGGGAACAGAATTAATCTGAGTGGTATAACACGGCGAAAGAAATTCGCGTTTCATGAGCCATTTTGCATACTGCCCGTCAGATTCTATGTCTTTTACCGCATTGCGGCTTCCGGGATGCAGAAATAACCGCCCGTATTTGCGGTTTATATGATCGCAGGCTGTCATTACCGCATCATATTTTTTTTTATCGGCAATAAGGCTGTCTTCAAATAAATCGCCCTGCAGCCGGCAGTCTCCTTCAAGTCCCAGGAGGTTTACCATGACTTTACGGTATTTAAACCCTTCCCGGTAAATACATCTCAGAATCTCTGTTCCTGTTGCAAGAATTTCGGGCAAAAAACTTGTCGGATGTTGAAACTGTGCTGTCGCGCCGTTAAAGTATTCCTCTTCTTTTCTGCTCCGGTCATAGCTGCGTGCCGTCATAAGATAGATTGATATGTAGGAGCAGGCCGATTTTTCATTTCTCATTCTATACACTGCAAGCTGGGTGTATTCTGCAAGTGCGGTTTCAAGCTGCCGAAGATCGTACACTCCCTGTGCAAAACTTTTTGATGTCGTAATATTTTGTCTTGTTTCCCTTTCTATGCTGTCGATGGCGCATATACCGTTGAGTTCCTGTACCGTTCTCATACCTTGAATGGTAAGCAGTTTTTTTGCCTTGTCAAGACTCATATTTTTTAAGTCCCATGCGGTGTGAATGCCGTTTCGCGCGAGGGTTTTCGTTTTTGAATAGCCTATGCCCCAGATATCGGCTGTTGCAATACTTTTCAGTTCTTTTTCCTGATCCAAAGATCCCCAGAAGCAGACTCCTCCCCGTATTTTTGCAAGTTTATTGCAGACTTTTGAAAGCGTCTTTGTGGGGGCTATGCCGACAGATACCGGCATATGAACTCCCTTCATAATGCTGTCCTTAAGTTCTTTGCCCATTTTTTCAAATTCCGCATTTTTCCAGTCAGGGAAAAAGAGGAAACTTTCATCTATGGAGTAAATTTCAACTTCCGGGGCAAATGATGAATACATAATGTTGAGGCGGGTGGAAATATCAGCATAAAGGGTGTAGTTTGAACTGAACACGTTTACCCCCCGGGCTCTGCATTGATCACGGACGGAGAAATAGGTGTCGCCTCTTTTGAGACCGAGATTTTTGCATTCCTGATTGAGGGCTATGATTACGCCGTCATTATTTGAAAGTACCGCTATGGCCTTTCCGTCAAGGTCTGGCCGGAAAAGCCGTTCGCATGCCGCATAGAAGCTGTTTGCATCGACATGAAATATCATAGAACTCTCACAATTGCGCGCACGCAGCCGAATACTTCGGTACATCTGAATTTTTTGTTCATACGCGTGTAATATAGAACTCTGCCGGTTTCTGATTTGGAAATATGAAGACGGGCACAGATAAAAAGGGAATCGCGGCGTATTACGGCAAGTGAGCCTTCAGAAGGAACGGCTGAGCAGTCGACAACAAGATAATCGCCGCGTGCTATACCTTCTGAACAATGCTCATCGCCTTCGTACTTCATTATAAAAGTAGAGGCCGGATTTTTTATGAGGAGATAATTCAAGTCTATGGGTTTTTCCTCATAACCCTGTGCAGGGGAGGGAAATCCTGTGGTATTCATAAAAGTACTATACAATAGTATAGTAAAAATTGCAAGAGAAAACAACGTTTTTGTAAACAGGCGGTGAAGCTTTTTAAGACTTCTTTTTATAGTCTAAAATACCGCTTATAACAGGAAGAGTCAAAAACAGGATGATATAGTATGGATCCAAAGAATAGGAGTTTTGCTGTGCGGTAAAGTATTTTACTAAGAAAACCGGAATGCCGGCCAGTAATGTAAAGGATGATGAAAGAATAACGCTTGTTGACCGGGTAATCGAACTGATGCGCTTTTTACACAGCGATACAAGCAGTCCTGCAAGAAAGGAAGAAGGAACTATAGAGAGCGACAGAAGCAGCCAGGATTTCATAGTATGATAAAATGAAAGAATTATGTTAGCACCCTGTATTGCATAGGTTATACTTAAAAAAAGCCAGTACAGTACTTGTAATGACGCGATTGAGGCAAACCAGAGAAATCCGTTTTTTAAACCGTATACAACGAAGGCGCAGATGACCGCATACATCAAAAAAGTATTACTATAGTGCGAAGCAGTAAAAAAAGGTGAATAAGCATTAGATGTTTGTATGAATAGTTGGGTTATCAGTGCAATGAGTGCACTAATGTAAAATACCGGATGAATTTTTTTCATAATCTCTCCTTAAACGATGTGATGAATTGTAGTAAAAGCCTCAAAAAAAGTCCAGCAAAAAAAACACCGCGGTTTAATCCGCGGTGCATTCAGCCCTTTATACAGCGGCTGTTTTTATAGACAATGGTTATTTAAAAGTTTAGTAAACTCTTGTCATAGTCTGCCGGTGCATAATATCCTAAAAGGTTCATAACTGTGGCGGCAAGACTAGAAATTCCCAACCCCTCGTTGAGTTCTTTTTTATACTCGCCTTTGTATTCGGGATCATAAATAATGCCGGGTACAGGATTTAATGAGTGCGAGGTTTTTGCCTTCGGTGTTCCGTCCTCTTTTCTTGAAACTTCGCCTGTTTTCTTATTATGTTCGTACATATCGTCAGAGTTGCCGTGGTCTGCACTCAGTATAAGAATTCCGCCTGCTTTTTCAACCGCTTTTCTGATGCGCCCGAGCTGAAGATCCATAGCTTCCATGGAACAAACTACCGCATTAAAAACACCGGTATGTCCGACCATGTCGCCGTTGGGGAAATTCAGCCGGATGTGGTCATATTTGCCGCTTTCGACCGCTTTTATAACATAATCGGTAATTTCGGCGCATTTCATCCACGGACGCTGCTCAAAGGGAACAACATCGCTTTTAATCTCTACATAATCTTCAAGTTTCTCGTCGAATTTTCCAAGTTTGTTGCCGTTGAAAAAGTATGTTACGTGACCGTACTTTTGTGTTTCGCTTATAGCTAACGTTTTAATACCGGATTTTACAAGATATTCCCCCATGGTCCGGTCAATGGCAGGGGGAGTAACAAGATAGTTTGCAGGAATATGCAGATCTCCGTCATATTCCATCATGCCTGCATACTGAACGGAAGGAACTCTTTTGCGGTCAAAGTAGGGGAACTCTGCATCTGCTTTTGTTTCAAAGGCAGCGGTCATTTCCAGTGAACGGTCGCCCCGGAAGTTAAAATAGATAACGCTGTCGCCGTCGTTTATTGTTCCAACAGGTTTTCCGTCGTTTCCGGCAATGACAAATTCTTTTAAATCCTGGTCAATAATACCGGGAATTTCCTTGCGGTATGTTATAACAGCTTCTTCGGCGCTTTTAAATAGTCTTCCTTCTCCAAGAACATGGCACTTCCATCCGCGGTCGACCATTGACCAGTCGGCATTGTAGCGGTCCATTGTAATATACATGCGTCCGCCGCCTGAGGCAATCTTAAAATCAGAGCCGCTCTTATTGCAGTCATTTAAAAATTGTTCAAAGGGAAGAATGTAATCCAGTGCGCTTGTTTCGCCTACATCGCGGCCGTCAATTATCGTATGAACACGTATCTTCCTGATTCCTTCTTTTTGAGCCTGTAAGATCATAGCCTTGAGGTGATCAATATGAGAGTGGACATTTCCGTCTGATAAAAGACCGATAAAGTGCAGCGTGCTTGATGTATCTTTTACATTTGATGAAAGCTTTTTCCACGCAGCGCCTTCGAACATAGCGCCGGTTTCAAGAGAAGCGGAGACAAGCTTAGCTCCCTGTGAAAAAACGCGTCCGCAGCCGATGGCATTGTGTCCGACTTCACTGTTTCCCATATCTTCATCGGAAGGTAGCCCTACCGCAGTTCCATGGGCTTTCAGTTTTGTTGAAAAACCTGCATTGCGTATTGCATCGAGATGATCCATGCGGGAGGCCTGTACAGCATCCCCCTCTTTGTATTTTCCGTAACCCACACCGTCCATGATAACCAATACTACCGGGCCTCTTCTGCCTTTCCATGCAGGATTCTTCTTTAATGATTCCATATTGACTCCTTCTATAGTAAAAACTCCGCAGTATCTTTACAGATACCGAGCGAAGTACATGAATACTTTACCCCTGCAGAGCATTACGAAAGCTTTGCCGGTAAAAAGAGTATATATAAAATTTTAATGATTTTCAACGGGCGGAAAAAGATACTTGTGCTATACTTCAGCCGGAATGAAGGGGACAGATTTTTCACTGGTAAAATTGCGGAAGTTGTATACCACCTGATTTTTGCCGTTATTCTTTCCCTTCATGAGCTGACCGTCCGCTTCAATAAGCATTTCTTTTATGGTGCTGCAGCCCTTGGAAGAGGCAACTCCGAAGGTTAACGTTATATTCATAGTCTTTCCGTCATAAAGAAAACTGTTATTTTCAACTGTTCTGCGAATTTCTTCAATATCCTGAATTACATCCGGAGTGCTTCTTGGAAAAAGAAGTACAAATTCTTCTCCTCCCCATCGTCCCAGTTTTACGTTAGCGGGAATCATGTCGTGAATTATTCTGGATGTATCGTGCAGTATCATGTCGCCGCAGTCATGACCGAAGGTGTCATTGAGTTTTTTGAAGTTGTCAATATCAAATATACAGATGGAGTAATCGCTGTTGTACAATTCTTTTCTATCCTGATACACATGAAAATGTTCCCACAGGCGGCGCCGGTTTATCAGTTTGGTTAAGGGATCATGATTAGCGGTATAAATGAGTGCTTCCTCGTTTTCCTTGTTTTTTTTGTTTGCTATAAATATGTCGCGTTCAAGTTTTACGCAGATATAAAATATAGCAATCATAATACCTATTGCACTGAATACTTTATGGATATAGTAAAAAGATTCCGGAGCGGGAAGCGGATAGACGGGGAAAAAAACAACCAAAGCGATACTCAATAGAAGAGGCGGAATAGAAAATACCGGATAAAACCACTTGGGGTGCGGGATGTTGTAGGTAAACAAAAACACTGTTGCTACCATACCCAGACTGAAAAACTCAGTACCTGCACTCGAGCGTGTTATGAACGCAGCTTCGACGCAGTAGGCTAAGATTAGTATATATTCAAGAATAAACGTAAGCAGTTCGGGAATTTTTGCATAAAAGAGAATTATTAATAAGTACGCGGCAATACTTGCGAAGCTCGTTAAAAAGAGAGCGGTAAATTTATAATAGGCAAATAAGAACGCAAGCATTATATGGATAAAACAGCTTGCCGCTGCCAGTGCAAAAGGCGCTTTCCCGACGAATAATTTCAGCTTTTTTACACCGGTCTTTTTGTTTCCCCTATCCGTATTATACCTCCAGAGCCGCCAGTCTTTTTTCTGCCCAGCGAACATAGATCCGCCATAAGAATACATCCAGTGCAAGTATAACACATGAAAGAACAACAATGGTACTCATTGTTTTTTTAAACACAAAAATTGATAAAAGAACAAGGGCAAGGAGTACTCCCATACTCAGGAAAACAGACACAACGGAATTGATATTCTGTTTAAAAGCTGCCATGGGTGTTTCCCATGCAAGTTTTGGATGAGCTGTGTCTATCCATAGATCTATAATGTGGAGGAAAAAGCACAATGACATAGATAAAACAACAACAGTACCGAGAATCATGGTAATTTCGCTGTTTTTAAGATTAAAATCTTCGAGAGTTAAAAGAAAACCTGCAGGAATTCCTGCAAAAAGGAGAGCAAATACTGCATAAATCATGGCATGAACCATTTTTGCGGTCACGAGCGTATGTACCGGTATGGGAAGCGCCTTGAGCACGGATAACGTTTTTCCTTCCCGTGAAAACGCAGTTGCGCTTGTACTTGTGGATGTTCCCATGAATACGATAATTCCGGATAAGACTGCTGTAATAACAAAAAACATCATATCTTTCTGTTCTGCTGTGAAACCTGCTGTTCCCAAACTGATAATAACCTGTCTGAATTTATCCAATCCGTCCTGGGGAATGGTTCCGAGAATGGAAATAATCATTGCAACCGGCAGAATTATGATAACAAAGGGACCGTTAAAGAAAAACGAGGGCTCCTTAAACATGGTTAAGATATCTCTTTTTAAAATAGCACCGAACAGGGGAGTCGCTTTAATATCAGTTGATAAAAACTCTTTTTCCTGTTTTTTATTCATTTTTTTGGATGATTCTTCGTTGAGACCTATAATGCTCTTAACATAAGGTCGGGCAAGAACTCTGGTACAGGCATACGCAAGTCCTGCCGGAACTACGAGGAGCAAAAGCAGAGGCAGCAGTGAAGATACATTGTTTTGGATTACCGCTGATACATACCATTTTGCAGGCGGATAGAAGGCTGCGATCGTTTCAACTATATTGAACGATCCATTTTCATACAGCTTCATGACATATTCTGTATTATTGAGGCTGCTGACCGATCTTTGATACACAAAATTAAAGCCGAGCATCGCTCCTATGAGAATAACGGTGCTTATGAACGTTAAAATTTTTTTATTGACAGCGCTCTTTCCCAGACTGAAGACAGCTACCAGCAGAATAAATGATAGTGTTACCGGTACGAGCGGTATGGTCAGTGCTCCTATAAGCGCTGAAATATAAAAGACAGGAGAGGTGAGCAGTCCTTCATAATAACCGTACACTCCGGTGCCTAGAAAAAGAATCGCCGCGCCGAGAAGGAACTCCATAACGTATATTTGAAGGAATTTTGCGGTAAACAGCGATACCGGCGTTAAGGGGAGGGCAAGAAGGTTTTCCTCGGTGGAATTGGTAACATACATACTTAATGCCTGAAGAAAGCCGAATATTAGGGTTACAAAGGTTGCAGAAACAGATAAAAGCAGAAGAACAAAACTTTGCAGTCCTGCCGCTTTAAATGATCTGTACAGGTTTGTTACATAAAAGAAGATCATGCCGCCGAAAACAACGGTAATATAGAGAAATAAGAAAATGTAGGCGACATTCTTTACCGCCTGTTTTCCGCCCTTCCGGAAATCCGAAAAGAAATCTTTGAGGGAAAATCTATTGTCTAAAAACAGTTTCAAAAGCTGGAGTGTTATTTTCACGTTCTACTCCTGTACAGTTTTTTGAGCAGATTTTGCCTCGACAAGTTCGAGGAAAATATCTTCAAGACTCTTGGTATTGTCTTTTTTCTTGAGCTCATCCATTGTTCCCACAAAGATTAGTTTACCTTTTTTTATGATGCCGATTCTGTCGCAGAGTTTTTCTGCTACTTCCATGACATGGGTTGAAAAAAAGACAGTCTTTCCTTCTTTTGTCCTTGTTCTCATATGCTCCTTTATGTTGAAAGCAGCTTCTGGATCGAGACCCACCATCGGCTCGTCCAGAATCCAGTTTTGAGGGTCTGATATGAGACTGGCTGTAAGAAACAGTTTCTGCTTCATGCCGTGGGAAAAACTTGAGATCTTATTATTCAATACATCTGATATTTCGAACATCCGGCTGTAATAGGCAATCCGGTTTTTTCTCTGTTCAACAGGGGTGCCGTACACATCGCCTATAAAATTAAGATACTCGCTTGCTTTCAGTTTTGAGAACATCTCTGGCGTGTCGGGAACAAACGAAAAACGCCGTTTTGCATCCATCGGGGAATCTTTAAGTGAAATACCGTCGATGGTAATAGTTCCCGCATCAGGCGAGAGAATGCCGGTAAGCAGCTTGATTGTCGTGGTCTTGCCGGCGCCGTTCGGGCCTAAAAATCCGAAAATTTCACCGTCATTAATAGTTAATGAAATATCATCAACTGCCTTAACTGCAGATTTTGCATAGGATTTTGATACTGAGCTTAGTTCAAACATTTACTCCCTTCCTTTTTATACTCAAAGTTTAATTCTCAATAGAATAACCCCAGAGTCTTTACTTGTCAATTCTTTGCTGAATTCGAAGCGGATTAGACTTCTTTCCTCTTTGCGGTAGTTTTATTGTTAAGAAAATGACCACGGATGCACACGGGAAAACATAGAAAATGTAGTTTCCCGTGTTCCGCTTAGTATGTGTTGCGGTTTTCATTACATATGGGACTCTCTGGCAAGTATCGGCGCGACGCATCGCGCCTCATCCTTCGGATGTATGGGGAACAGAGAATAGTATCGGCGCTGTCATTCCTTTGGAATGTATAGAGAGCAGCAGAAAGTATCGCTGCGTCGCCGGCTAGCAGCTCATGTCTCGCGCCTCATCCCTTTACATCAGTGAGTAAATTCCAGCGGACTTCCTTTTGAAATTCGAACTTCTCAATGTCGTAAAAGCGTACCACAAAGTAATCCCCATCGTTGAAAGTATCTGCTATTGTTTCCTTATTCATTAGAATTTTTGTTGTTGTTTCAAGAGATCTCTGTTCATAGGGCAATATAGTCTCTTGATTCCATTTCCACTTGCCGTTATTATCTTTCTCTGCAAATCTAAAAAAGTGAGCAGGTACCTCTTCTGTTAAGTATACAGGTTTAGTGCCGACATAAATCCTGTCATACTTTTTTGAATAATAAATATTTTCTACCCTCTTATAGTTTCCTATATCCGGATCATAGGGGTCATTGTCAATATAGAGCTCAGATTCGCTCTTATCCGGATAGCATATTCTTAACCCTATTCTGTTATCGCACACAACATAGGTACCGTCATCAAGTACTAAAAACTTTTGTGTGTCTGCAATTTCATTTAAGAGCGCATCAGAATCGCGATCAGCAAAAAATATCCTGGTAAAATTAAAGGCATCTGAATCAAGTGAATATGTCCCGAATCCGCGGTTTGGATTATCGTAGGGATTACCTAGTGAACCATAGATTACTCCGTCTTTATCAAGAAGGTTAGGAGCTAATTCCGGTATATAGACTATTCTGTCATACTTTTTCTCACTTAAAGAGATGAGACTCACAGAAAATCCTTTGTCGTATCCATTCCCGTGCATGATTGCAAGTCTGTCGAGGGAAGTCAAAAAGTTCATCTTATGAACATTATCCTCTTCAAAGGTAATAACGTTTTCTGTCTTTCCTGTCTCTGTATTGAAAATCAGCAGCTTTTTGCTCATGGTAGTACCAAGCATCCAGAGCCGGTTTTCATATGCTTTTACCTGTACAGGGCTGTATTCATTACCATTATTGCCGTAATAAATACGCGACAGTATATCCTTTTTCTCAGTGTCTATAACAAAAGTCGACGGTTCATAGCCGTCATGCCAGCAACCCATGTATAGTAAATCATCCGTTATACTAAAAGTCTGTGTTATATGATCAATCCGCGTAGTATCAGGGGTGAGATCTAAGAACAGCCCGTTAATAAAATCACATGACGAACACAGGAAGCTGAGAACACATGCTAAACTAATTACTGCTTTTTTCATTCCTTCTCCGTTTACTGAGCTAACGAGGCAGCAAAGTAATACTTTGTGCCTCATGAGTATTATATCACTTAATTACCGGGATTTTCTTTTCCAAAACGGGCATATTCACTAGTATCATTATCTATAACCATATCCCAAGGATAAATAATATCCATGGTTAAGAGCGTTACAACAAGAACAAATGTAGTTACATAAATTGTTGTACTTGAATTGCCAACAACAATTGATACAGGAACAGTCTGCTTGACAAGGTTTTGAACAAAAAAACTTGTAGGAGCCCATGTACCATCTATATCAACACCCATACTCATCCAAGTAAGCCAAGCTAATTGAGTACAGTATAATGAACTAGAATCATAACTCTTAATGAGCTGTATCATGTACTTTCGACCATTATATTTATTATAGGCCGCCTCTATAGCAGCATAACGTTCTCCTTCTGTTTTTGGAGAATTAACATGCAGCAGCTTCATGGCTGTATCATTTACCTTATTTATAGTTTGGTGTTTAGCTGAATAGTATGTTGTTTTTGCACCCGTTATTTTCTCTCCCTCAGGCACATCTGCAGTAAGGAATGATGCATTATTATTATTCCAGATTGCACCATGACCGGTTATCAGATCTCCAAGTCCAGGTCCGTAAGTATACAGTAAATCTCCAGACTGGGCTGAGTAACCTGATACAAGTATATTATACAAAGCCTCTCTGCTCGATGCTAGTTGAGGAGCTGACGTCAGTACTCTGCTGTTATCCTTATTTATTGACATCATTGTTCTTGCTGCAGCTTCTTCCATGCCTTCTACAGGTGAATTCAGTGTATCTATAAGTACTTGATTACCTGAGTCGCTCATATTCTCTGCTACCGGCAATACTTGTGATGCCATTAATGGTGCACGGGCATCAAATGCTTGCTGAACAGCACTTGTTAATGCAGCAATATCCTCTTCTGTCAATTTATCCGCTGAATTTCTACTTAATACTGCAAATCTTTCATTTGAATCAAGAATAGACTGTATATCATCTTCAATTCCACTTAAATCAATATTTGCATTTACCTCTTCTGCAATTTCATCAACATTGAAATCTTCGTTATTTGCTATGTTTTGTACTGCTTTCGTGTAAACTAGTTTATCTACTTCAGAAAGAGGATTTTTGTATCAAGTATAAAATCAAGCCCATTGATAGTCTCTATTATTGTTTCATCTGAGTCTGATGTAACCCTGCTTAAATTTGGAAACACACTTCTAAAATGCTCTCTTTCAGAATCTTCTGGTATTACAAAGCCAGATTTAGATACATCAACTTCAACAATAATTCTTTGTTCCTTGGTTTCAATAGTTTCTATTGATTTAAAATCAACGACATTTACAACAGCAGATTTTGCTGAGTCTTTTTCAGCAGTTGAGATTTCTTCATTTCCAGTTAAAATAGTAGGTGCACTTACTACAACCGGTGAGTTAAATGCAAGATTACAACTTACTAACGGTGCTGATAAAATCATTACTGTTAATATCCAACAAATAGCTCTTTGTGATACATGTCTAAAATAAACAGACATGCTCCTTTCCCTTTTTTCCATACTTCACTCCTTATTATTTATAAATCCCGAACCGGGACTTAGGGACAATACCAAGAGTAATAACAAAAAACTGTTTGTAGTACCCGAGCCTGCATTTTCTGTTAAAATAAATTCTCTATTGTATAATCCAATTCCATTTGAAGAGGTTGAACCATAACAACAAAAATAGTGGTAAAAAGCTTCCAGTTTAATATCAAAATAACTGTTTTTTAACAGATTACTGAAGAAGGACAATCCAATTCTATAACCATATCCACCTTGCATGGAATCATAGAATTGAACCAATCTTAAGACATGACTGTCCATTGATTTAATATTCATGTAAGGGAAGTAGGAAATTGATAATACACTTATAAGATTAGAGAACAAAAGAGTATTCTCTACACCCAAATATGGATAGAAAATTGATTGTTCATATGAAATAACTGGTCCTGCTACTTCTTTCTTTTCTTCATTTCCTGTCCATTCTAGTATACCGGTATCAGGATATTGTACAAAACCGTCTTGCGCAGTGTTTTTCCTATTCTGATAACTAACACCTAGAAATGGATTTAAAGTATATTTGTTGTTTACAACCTGAATAGAATAAATTAAAGTACTTGAAGTAGTAAAATCTTTATCCAGGTAATTATCATGTTTTGAATAGTAAGAAATAACATCATCTGTCTCCGATAAATAATCAAAGTCCTCAAGAAAACCAGTTTTAACAGGAATTGCAGTGATTAATTTGTTTGTAAGTTTAAATGATAAGAACTCAAAAGTAATATCTATATCTGTTACAGGTATTACTGGCTGCTTCCAAACAAGTTTACTTATTTGCTTACTATTTTCAAAAACAAGTTCCTCTGTTTTTCCTGACATTACACCTGCACTTGTTTCTACATTGAAAACAAATAGTGTGTTCTGTTGAGAAAACATGAGAATTTCACAAAATACTAAAAACCAGAGAATAGTCAGAAACTTTTTATTGTACATAATCTCTCTTTATTTACTATAATTGACTATATTTTAAATTTTGTCAACTTAAAAAAATGTCCGATATTACCTCGATGATACTTTTCTCGGAGTCTCAAGTCTTCTGAAAGAACCCCTTATTATTCGAAAAAGGTAGATAAACACGAAATAAGAGTTTCGCGGCACGGATGACGCTGTAAAGAAGGAACACTGATAGATATTGATTTGTATAGGGTAAAAGCACTGAGTATCGCCGCGACGCCAGCTTGCGGGTTTCCTACGGAAACTATGAGGCACAAAGGCAAGTATCGGCGCTGCGACGTCTCGCACCTCATCCTTCGGATGTATGGGGAACAGAGAATAGTATCGGCGCTGTCATTCCTTTGGAATGTATAGGGAGCAGCAGAAAGTATCGCCGCGACGCCAGCTTGCGGCTCATCCTTCGGATGTATAGGGCTCAGCAGGGAGTATCGGCGCTGCGACGTCTCGCGCCTCATCAGCGTAATTTGCGGATACTTGTAAAATTTTTTTATACATGCTAGTATTTTTTCTGATTTACCGGGGTGTGAAAGCGCGGCAGCGCGGCTTTCTCTGAGATTATACCCGCTGAACACCGCATGGTGTTCTGAACCTGATCCGGATAATACCGGCGGAGGAAAGTAATGAGTAAGCATACTAAAATCATTACAGTTCTATTATTCTCGTTGTCTGCTGTTATGTTTGTATTTACAAGCTGCAGCAGGATGTCAAAAGTGTCTCCTGAGCGTTTAAAAGAAGTTGTCGTATACACCTACGATTCTTTTATTTCCGAATGGGGACCCGGTCCTGCGCTCATTGAAGCATTTGAAAAGCAAAGTGGCTACAAATTGACTTTTATTTCATGCGGAGACGGAGGACAGGTGCTTGCACGGGCCGTGCTTGAAAAGGACAATCCGCAGTCGGATGTTCTTGTGGGACTCGATAATCAGCTTGTCGATGAGGCCCGGAAAAGAGGCATCCTTACTGCTTATAAACCGCTCAATGCAGAAACCCTTATTCCCCCGAGTCTTCTTCTCTGTGATGACTGGCTTTTAACTCCCTATGACTGGAGCAATTTCGCTCTCATCTACGACACCAAATCTTCGGTGAGGGAACCAGTTTCCCTTGAAGATCTCACAAAAAGCGAATATGAGAAAAAAATTATTCTTATGGACCCGAGAACCAGCACCCCGGGGCTCGGCTTTGTTTCATGGACGGTAAGCGTCTTCGGTGATAAATATCTAGATTACTGGAAAAGACTTAAGCCTAACATTTTAACTATGGCTCCCGGCTGGGATACCGGCTACGGTTTATTTACCTCCGGTGAAGCTCCTCTTGTTATAAGCTACACGACGAGCCCGGCGTATCATGTTGAGTATGAAAATGAAACACGCTACAAAGCGCTCATTTTTGACGAGGGGCATGCGTATCAGATAGAAGGAGCAGGCGTGGTTAAAAATGCTCAAAACGAAAAAGGAGCCAAAGCCTTTATAGACTTTCTTATTTCCAGGGAGGCACAGGATTTAATCCCTCTTCTGCAGTGGATGTATCCTGTAAATAAAGATGTTGTTCTTCCCTCTTCTTTTGACGCGGCTCCGAAGGCCGGGAAAAATGTGAGTGCCGATCCTCAAAAGGTTCTGGACGCATCTGAAAAAATTATGACAATGCTTTCCCAGTAAATATGGAAACGGCACTGCAGATTTTAAGAGCCTTATCGTTCACGGTGTGGCAGGCATTTTTATCGATGCTTGTCGCTCTTGCTGCGGGGCTTTGCGCATCCTACTATGCGGCGAAAAAAAAATCTCTTTTCGCCCGTTTTCTTTCATCCCTTTCTGCAGTGCCTCTATGCGTGCCGCCTCTTCTTGTGGCTCTCGGGTTTGTGCTTTTTTACGGCATGAACGGTACGGCAAACCGTTTTTTAGTATCTGTTTTTTCTCTTAAAGAAAGCCCGCTTTCGTTTTTATACTCGTTTTCCGGCATCATTATTGCCCACGGTTTTTATAATTTCCCTCTTGTCATGAGAAGCTGCGCCGATGTATGGGCTGCCGTTCCGGAAGAGGAGGAGCAGGCAGCCTCTCTTCTCGGTGCTTCCAGGTGGAGGGTCTTTAGAACAATAACGCTGTATCAGCTTTCAAGCCCCATTGCGTCTTCCTGCATTCTTGTGTTCCTATACTGCTTTTTTAGTTTTATCATAGTGCTCTTATTCGGTTCTGTAGGAGGAACAACCATAGAGGTGGAAGTATTCCGCGCCGCCCGTATAACGATGAACTATTCCTATGCAGGAATTTTAGCTTTTATAGAAACAGCTTCCGCCCTCCTCATCGTGTACGTGTACAGTATTGCAGAGGAAAAAGGGAAAAAAAGCATCGGAACGAGGGCTGTAAGCCGCATAAAAACCCCCATAAAAACCCCTGCTGAAAAAATTACCGCATTCTTTCTCTTTGTATGCATCTTTCTTTTTTTTATAGCCCCGTTTTTTTCAATACCGGTAAAAGCCCTCTCGTCTCCGGCGAGTTTTAAAACTCTTTTTTCACGAAAAACTTTTTATACTTCTCTTGTTATAACGGTAATAACTGCAGTATCAACAGGTCTTTTATCAGTCTTTACCGGGTTTTTCTATGCTCTTTTGTGCCGGTTTCTGGATCCGTATAAAAAGAGCAGAATTTTAAGACTTCTTCCCCTTATGCCGCTTGCAGTGTCATCGGTGGTACTCGGTTTTGTACTGATTCTTATTCTCAATGCGCTGCGCATTCCTTCAAACACCGGTGTGCTTATTGCAGCTCAAACTCTTCTCGTGTGGCCCTTTGCATACCGCCAGATAGTTTCCCACATGGACCGCATACCGCTGTATATTGATGAAGCTTCTTCTATATTGGCTCCGCATTTTTTACACCGTATCTTTACTATATACCTGCCGCTGTGTAAAAGAGGTCTGGTATCAGCTTTTGCGTTCAGTTTTGCAATAAGTGCCGGAGACGCAAGTTTGCCCCTCGTACTGGCAGTCAGCCGGAGTGAAACCCTTGCTCTGTTTACCTACCGTCTTGCAGGTTCCTACCGTTTTACAGAGGCTTGCGCGTGCGGCACGGTGTTAATGCTCATAAGCATGATAGTTTTTTTTCTCGGCGATGCGGTGGACAGCAAAGGAGATTTTACATGAGTTCATTCTATTTTCAGGCTCATAAACTGTATAAAAAGTGGGATACTGTTACTGTTGATGTATCGATTGAAGTTGAAAAATCGTCGATGCTTGCAATAGCCGGAAAATCCGGAAGCGGAAAATCCACGGTTTTGCGTATCATTGCAGGTTTGACACCGCAGTGTTCGTATGAATCTCTCATACTCGACGGAATAGATATAGGCACTCTTCCGCCCGGAAGAAGAGGCGTTGGAATGGTATTCCAAAATCATGCTCTTTTTCCCCACATGAGGGTTGACGATAATGCAGCCTACGGGCTAAGAAGCCGCGGAATGAGTAAAAAAGAAAGCAGATTTAAAGCCTGCCAAATGCTTGAACGCTTCGGTTTATCGGGCTTTGCGCACCGTTATCCCGTTTCACTTTCGGGAGGCGAGGCACAGCGTGTTTCACTTGCCCGCACTCTGATAGTTGAACCCAAATTAGTTCTCTTCGATGAACCTCTTTCCTCCCTCGACGCACCCCTGCGTAAAGTTCTTGCCCTCGACATCAGGCAGCGGCAGAAGGAGCTCGGCTTTACCGGGATTCTTGTGACCCATGACATCGCCGAAGTAAAGGCCATGAGCGATGCGGTGCTTGTTATGAAAGACGGAAGGGAATCATGGAAGGGGAGCCCCGAAGAATTTCATGAGGCTCTTCTCGTATAAAAAAACGTTATTCATTCTCTTTTGAGCTGATATATTGTTCATGCGGCATCGATTCAAAATATGATAAAAACACCTCTTTCTGATATGTAATGTCGAAGTTCTTGAAAAGCTTTGTCCTCACGTGGTGGCCGAATGAAAAATTGGCGCAGTAGTATGATAAAAACCGCCTCATTCTTGTTTCTCTGAATTCCGGCGGCTGATATGTATCGAGCGCGTCGGAGAAAAAACAAAAAATTTCATACAGATCGGCTCTAAAAGACTTTCCGGAGAGTTCCGCAAAAATCCAGGGTTTTTGAACAGCAGCCCTCCCGATCATAAAGCCGTCTGCACTGGGTGAAGTTTTCTTTTTCTCTTCAAGTGAACTAAGGTTTGTAATATCCCCGTTTCCAATGACACTTATAGTTTTACCATATTTCTCATGGATGTGTGATGCAAGTGTTTCAACATATTTCCACTGTGCGCTTCTTCCGTAGGTTTGCCTTCTCGTTCTGGGGTGCAGTACAATACGCTGGACTCCTTCGCCTGCAAGCATATCGGCAAATGACAGGAGCTGTTCAATAGTAAAGTTTTCATCGCCCAGTCTCATTTTCACACTGAGTCTTTTACAACCGCCCTCCGATGCATCCATCTGTTTTCTGACCGATTTTACAAGTGATGCTGTTTCTTTCCTGTCTTTCATCATCCATGCTATTCCCGAGCCTTGCCGGTATATTTCCGGGGCGGAGCAGCCCATATTTAGATCGATTCCTTTGCCTCCCAGTTCCTGAACCCTGCTGACAGCCTCAAGAATAGGCTTTTCTCTTGAATCGGTAAGCTGCCACACAATTTTATCCGGCTCAGGTCCATTCAAGAGGTAGTATTTCTCAAACTGTCCGTTTGCAATAAGCGATGAAGCATGAATCATCTCGGTATAGTATTCAGTGCAGAAACCAAACCTGTAAATACAATGCCGGAAAGCTTCATGTGAAAGGGTTGCCATGGGAGCAAAAATTAGATTCATGGGAGGCATACTATCATAAAAAATGCCGGATACATAGACCGCAGGGAATAGAATTATTCCCCTCTAAATGATTTAGTAAGAAATTTATATACCACAACTGAAAAATTGAACCAAGGCACTAAGCGCAGTGTGGCATTACTATCTTTGGGTTTTCTTAATCCCGCTGCGAGACGCGCCTCAGTTCATTTTTCATCGTGTTAATATCTCTCAAAAAATCATTATAGATGTGCAGAAAATAATTTTTTCTACTGCATTTTTGTATTCCATTGGTAAGGGTTTTTGGAGAGTTTTACTTGTAATTTGCAGTGATACATGGTACTTTAAGGTTAAAATGAACATTACACAAAAACTCAAAGAGACAGCTCTTGCCATAGGACCGGTTATTCTCATTGTCATAGTTCTGCACCTTACCGCGTCGCCGCTTCCTCTCTCTGTTGCCGTTTCATTTGCTATTGGTGCGGTTTTAGTAATCGCGGGGCTGGGTGTTTTTCTCGCCGGTGTCGATCTGGCTATTGTTCCCTCAGGATCTCTCATCGGTGCTTCGCTTACACGAACAAGAAATCTTCCTGTAATACTTACAGTTGTCATGGTATCGGGGTTTATTATTACTCTGGCTGAACCCAATCTGAAAGTGCAGGGTGAGCTTGTGCAGTCAGTGACTTACATAATACGTTCAAAATCGCTCATACTTGCTGTATCACTCGCTCTCGGTGTATTCCTCGCTCTCGGTATGGCGCGTATCCTGCTCCAAATACCCTATAAATTAATCATTGTGTGCGCATACGGCGTTGTGCTGCTGCTTGCCATTAAAATTCCTCCTATGTTTGCCGCGATTGCCTTCGACTCATCGGGAGCTGCAACAGGTCCTCTTACAGTACCCTTTTTTATGGCTCTCGGACTTGGCGTGTCGAGTGTCCGTGGAGGTAAGAACTCAGATGATGACAGTTTCGGTACTACAGGTATTGCAGCAATCGGCGCCATTCTGGCTGTAGCGGTTCTTGGCTTTATATTGCCCGGTGATCCGTCTGCACTTTCTTCTCCATCCGGGCTTTCCGGTGCTGTATCTTCATCGGCATCAGTCTCTTTTATGGCTGAAAGTCTCAAATCCCTTGTAAGGGAATTGGCTGTCCAGGTAAAGAATGTTTCCCTAGCGTTAGTCCCGCTTGTTGTTCTCATACTTGGTTTCCAAAAATTCCTGCTTCGTATGCCTCCTGTTCAGCTGCGCCGTATTATTTCAGGTCTGGTGTATGCATGGATCGGGTTGATACTTTTCTTTACCGGGGCAAATACCGGCTTCATTCCCACTGGTACTGCGCTCGGTATTGCCCTTGGAGAACCGGAGCTGCAGTGGCTTTTAATACCGCTCGGCTGTGTTCTCGGCGCGCTCATCGTATGTGCGGAACCTGCGATGTGGGTTTTAACCAGACAGGTTGAAGAAGTGACGGCAGGAAATATAAAGAAACCGGTTATTTTAGTAACTGTTGCCGTTGGCGTAGCAGCCGGTGTAGGCCTTTCCATGTGGCGTGTAATAGATGGATTCAGCGTGTGGTATCTGCTTGCCCCGGCATTTCTTCTTGCCATGGCGCTTACCTTTATTACACCGAAACTTTTTGCTTCCATCGCTTTTGATTCAGGCAGTGTCGCAACAGGTCCCGTCTCCAGTACGCTCATATTACCTATAACTCTCGGAGCAGCTCTTTCATCGGGAGGAAATCCTGCGGTAGACGGATTCGGCCTCATTGCAATGATTGCGGTAACTCCTCCGATCAGTATGCAGATACTCGGCATTATGTTTCATGTTAAAGAACTTAAAGCACATAGACGATCTCAAAGCGAAGCAGAATGTTCTGCTGAGAAAGGGGGTGAAACATGATGTATTCTTCACTTATCTGCACCATATCCGCTCATGGAAACGGTGAAAAAATTGCAGAATACCTGAGGGAAAAGGGTGCCGGAGGCGGAACTATTCTAGTCGGCCGCGGTAAAAAAAATTCCGCTTTTTTACGCTTTCTTGCCATCGATGAAACTGAATGCGATATATTAATAACCCTTGTCACAGATGAAGAAAAAAACTCAATCTTCGACGCTCTTTCGTCATATACATTTCCGCATAAACACGATACAGGCATTGTCTTTTCACTTAGAACAGGAGGAAAAACCGTGACTCAACACACAGATTATGAACTTATATCCGTTATAGTAAACCGCGGATACGCAGATGATATTATGGATGCAGCCCGTGCTGCGGGAGCCTACGGGGGTACAATTTTACATGCGCGCGGAACAGGAAAACCTGATGATGAGAAGTTTTTCGGCATTACCATTGTTCCCGAAAAAGAACAGGTGCTTATTGTATGCGAACGTGAAACTGCTGACAGAATACGCGAATCAATAGAAAAGCTTCCCTGTCTTGATACACCCGGTATTGGTATTTTATATACAATGCCTGTAGAACACTTTATTCAGCTTGGAAAGAAAAAATAATACCGTAATAATCCGGAGCGTTCAGTCTCTAAAAGCAATGTGAGGTTGACATTATTTACGGTATTTGCTAGTATTATGCTTCAACAGGAACAGTATTTTTTATATTTACAGGTAGGTCTTATATGTCAAGAAGATGTGATATTTGCGGTAAAGGAACTCAAAGCGGAAATAGTGTAAGTAAATCATATAATCATACACGCCGAACATGGAAACCGAATCTCGTGGAAGTAAAAACCGAAATCGGCGGAACGACAATGACGTTAAAGCTTTGCACCCGCTGCCTTAGATCCGGTTATGTAACCAAAAAAGTCTAAAAACGGGCTCTTGAGCAGTTACAGACTTTACTAAAAACGCCCTAGAGGGGCGTTTTTTTTATCTATTTGAATTGAACGCTTTTTCAAGCACTTCCGGCGTGTCTGAAAAGCAGATTCCATATGAATAGATGTTGTTTATCTGATGATTTACCCAGGTTATTGTTCCTTCAACTGTTACATCTTTTTTTAAGGCCTGTACATCTTTGTCTATGCTTTTAAAAACCAAATGGAGTTTAGTGTCTATTTGATAGCCTGCCTTGGATTCAAATTGAAATCCGCCCATCGAAATATTCTTTGTTTTAATTGTGGAAATCTTTTCATTGGTATCTTTATTAAGGATGTCAACTTCCCATTCTTTGGGAAATCTCCAGAACCGTCTTCTTTCAGGCGGAGCTTCGCATGTTTTGTTTTTACCGGTAAATTTCGCCTCATACAGTGCCTTATCAGCCACGCGGATAAGGGATGTAATATCCTGAGCACAGGCTGGGTAGGATGCAGTTCCTGCAGAAAAACTGATATTGTTGTCGGGAAAAAAAGGAGTACATTCAAGCGCTTTCCGTATGCGTTCCACAAGGTAAAATGCTCCTGAGGAGTCGGTTTCCGGCAGAATTATGATGAATTCCTCTCCGCCGTATCTGCAAAGTACATCTTCTTCGCGGATAGTATTCTTAATAAGATTGGTAAGCTCGACAAGTACGGTATCGCCGAACTGATGTCCTTTTGAGTCATTAATGTGCTTAAAGTTATCAAGGTCCAAAATACAGATGGAAAATGATTTATTATACCTCTCGCAGCGGTTAAACTCTTTTTTCAGAACAATATCCATATAGCGGCGGTTAAATACGTTGGTCAGACAGTCAATCATCGCAAGCTTTTCGGTTTGTCTGAAAACATGTATTTCTATAAGCATGGGTGAAGTAAGACGGTGATCTCTGCTTGTAAAATAATCAACGATTGCTAAATGAGCCGTTACCGGTTTGGAAAGCTTTTTCTCAAGTTCTGCTGAACATAGTAATATTTTTTTCCAGTGTTCCTCTGCCTCTTCTTCGGTAAAGTCGAGGTGAACAAAGGTTTCCAGGAGATGGGAAAAAGAAACAACATTTCTGCATTCATCTTCAATACTCTCATTGGATGAACTATTTATGAGACTGAGCACCTTCCCCAGGAGCTCAGATTGATTTTGTGATAAAGACATGAATTCCTCTGTAGAATAAAAACTTTTTATAAACAAAACGGGATACAATCCCTTTTCGTTTCCGTAATTATAAACCCCGAATTTTATCTTTGCAAGGGAAGAATGCCGGTTTTTGCTTTATATTTTACAATTTTAGTGATATACTGGGCGTTCAGGAGTTTGACCGTGGAAAAAAAATCCCATCTTTCCAATTCAATTGTACCTATTCTCATTTTGTGCATTTTCCAATTTATTATTCCTTCTATCTGCCTTTTTTTAAAGATGCCGGCTCTTGTTTGTTTTCTGATTATTCTTGTATGCACAGGTATTCTTGTTATTCTTTACCTTTTTTTCATTTCAAGACCTATCCAGAAACTGCGCGCGTATTTGTCGGATGTATCTGAAGGGGATTTTTCTGTACCGTGTTCAATAACACCTCTTTTTGCAGATCTAAAACAAATCGAGATTCTGCTTAATGAATTTGTCGGAAAAAAACTGAATAATCTTTTTACTGAATTAAAAGTAAGGATTCTTGAAACACAGGAAGCTTCAGGAGAATTTGTTCAGGAAGTTCAAAACGCGGTAACCGAATCATCCCGTATTTCTCTCGGAGCCGGGTATATTTGCGAGCGGGTTGAGAATCTGGAAAAAAACATTCAAACCCTGCTTAAAGAAAATATACGCATCGATAAAAGCATTAAAGCGTATAAAAAGACAATTACTGATCAATCACATTCTATTAATGAAACAGATAGGATTCTTGAAGGAATTATTAAATCGTTCGAGCAGTCCGTTAAAGAGCTGGATGAGAAGAAAGTTCTTTCTGACGAGTTGGAGAATATAACGGATGACTGTTCTGCAAAAGTTCAAAAAACGCGGGAAGAAGTTTCAAAAATTGCAGAAGGGGTAGGCCTGCTTCAGCAGACCATCCAAATAATTGCCTCTATTGCCAATAGAACAAATCTGCTCGCCATGAATGCGGCAATCGAAGCTGCTCATGCCGGTACATCCGGGCAGGGTTTTGCTGTCGTTGCCGAAGAAATCAGGGTTCTTTCAGAAACCACATCCCAGCAGGTAAGGACAATTTCGGCTTCGCTTAGGAATATGACTCAGCTCATAGGAAAAGCTGTAGATACAAGCAGTAAAGCCGGCGAGTCATTTATGAAAATAAGACCGCAGATGGAAAGTTTTTTGACGTTTTTCGATGAAGTTATAAGCAGCTACAAAAAAACAAGCGAAGAAAGTGCTTCTATGAGTAAAAAGTTCAACAGTATAAGGCTTCTCGAAACAGAGATTGCAGGAGAACTGGCTATTATCGGATCCAGTATTCGAAGGAATGAAGAACACCTCGACGGTATTGCCGGATATAATGCTGAAATTAAAACAATTATTGATCAAAACTCCAAAGAAGCCCTGCATTTGAACAGAGCCCAGTGTCCGATTTATGCTAACGCTGTAGTAAACAGCAGAAAACTTGAAAATATTCGAAAGCATCTGGATGTCTTCCGTTTACCGAAACTGGATATAACGGTATGGAAAGCTGACCGCAGCGAGTTATGGCAGATAATTGATGCACTGTTTGATCATCTGGACTGGACAGTTAATCTATTACGCTATATACAGGCCGAAACCCCGGCCGAGCGGAATAGTATTCATCTTAATTCAGAGAAATTTGAACACTGGCTTTTGGCAACCGCACAAGAGAAGTATGATAAAATACCGTATACCCCTATACTTTCTCATGTTCACAAAGAAATTCTTGAAAAGGCCTCAATGATTGTGAGACTCAGCGATGCGGGAAAAATTAATGAAGCTTCAATAGAATACTCGGAAATTCTCGAGCTTTCAAAAACAGTCGTCATCTGCATGAACGAGATGAAGAAGATTCTGGTAAGAAATCTGGGGAAAAATACTCTCGGTTATTCCCGGGATGAAGCGGAAGCGGTTATTGCTTCTATGCAGAAAACAAGACCCAGAATAATTGAGCAGAGTCTTGCCGATCTTGATGAAAAGAGAAAAAGAAGCGGTTCTGTTAACGGTCCAGGTTCAGCTGTTGACGGTGATGAGGAATGCTCTGAACTTGAAGAGGCTGAAATTCTTGAATCTGCGGATGAGTATAAACAGAGTGATTCAGCCGGTCAGGAGAAGAGCGGTTCGGTAAATTATGAAGAGATAAATCTTGATTCCTTTTAAGGTTTTCTATTCTTTTTGAAGGATGAGTCCGTCGTAGGCGGCTTCGATAAAGAAACTGTTTCCTGATTTTTGAGCAAGATACGCATTAATATCGGTATGAAGAAAATCGTGACAAATGTGGGTTATCCACGTCTTTCCAGCACCGATTTTTGAAGCATATTCAACAGCCTGATCAAAATTCAGGTGTGTAGTATGAGGCCGTACACGCAGACCGTCAATGACTGCATGATCGCAGTGTTTTACCAGGTCGATCGATGAATCCGGAATACAGCTGCAGTCGGTAAGGTATGCTATACGCAGGCCGTCCTCCTCCATGAGGTAGCCGTTTGTATCAAGATCACCGTGCTTCATTGGGATTGGAATTATTGTTATACTTCCGATTTTCAGAGGATGAGATGCTGTATATTCTTCTGTCGGAATCAGATCCAATCTAGGTTTTCCTCCTCCTTCCTGTGTCGGTTTAAATATGTAGGAAAACCTTTCTTTTACTTCTTCGATAGACGGAGTGTTCGCATAGACCTTGAGGCTCGGCCGCATCGTCGCATCATTTTGGACACGCGAGCAGTTATGGGAAAAAATCCGTACATCATCCAGTCCGTGAAGGTGATCCGCGTGGGTATGCGTCAAAAGGACTGCATCCAGTTTTGTTATACGCCATTTGAGCGCCTGCATCCTGAATTCAGGGCCGGTATCTATAACGATCGATGTGCCGTCTCTTCCCTGTATATAAGCGCTGGTACGAAACCTGGTATCTTTTTCATTTTTTGATGTACATCTCGGGCAGGAACATCCTATGACGGGCATACCGTGGCTCGTTCCTGTACCGGTTAATATGATCTGCATGACAAACATAATAACTAGTGGTATACTTCCAAGTCAAGCAACGTTCATATTTTTTAACCAATCAGTCGGAGTTTTTGTGTCGGAATTAATGTCAGTTCTTGATTATATATTAAACCGCTGCACCGCAAAGGAAATCGAGGCCGTATCTGCAGCCGTGGAACGGAGAAAAAGAGATATTGGCGAGCTTTCGATCAATCCCGGCAGGTATGCAAAATCCATGTCTAAATCCATTCAGGAGTCAATAAACACAAGTATTTCAGGGCTCCAGGAAAACTTAAAAGATTTTGCATGGGATATGGTAAAAAAAGAAAATCCGTCACTTTCTGATGAGGAAACTGAATATATTGTAAATCAAATGATTCCCGACATCCTGGCCTCTAAACAAGAATCTCTTGCGGCGGATGCCATCCGGGAGGGAAAATCGCTTGTGCAGGACGGGAAGGTTAACGGATTTCCCCGGGATGCCATGCTTGAAATGATTTTTCAGTTTATTAGCTGCAGTAAAGGAACCCTTCCCCCCGAGGAGGACAGGGCGCTGCATAATGCGCTTGGGGATTGGACACGATCGTTTTGGAAATCTTTTCCTCCCCCCCTTCAGGATCTTATCCGCTCATATATAAAAGAAACAATAGACTCAGATGCGTTTCAGCAGGCCTTAACCATGCTCTTATCATAGACCTTCATCAGTTTCCGTATTCTTTTTTTATAGCATCAATTTCATCGCGGATTGCCGCCGCCTGTTCAAACTGCAGCATGTCGGCATGTTCGATCATCTGCTTTTCAAGCGCCTTTAACAGTTGCTTTCTCTGGGACGGAACAAGGATGTTGAAGCTGTTCTTAATAACAGAAAGTTCTGTTGCCGTCACTTCCTGTTTCTCAACATTCTGCCTTACAAGAATATCGTCGATTGCCTTGCTGATCGTGGTCGGCGTTATGCCGTGTTCCTTGTTGTACTGCTCCTGTATGGCTCTTCTTCTTTGTGTTTCCCCGATCGCCTCTTTCATGGCATCGCTCATGCGGTCTGCATACATGACAACAGCGCCGTTCTGATTACGGGCGGCTCTTCCTACAATCTGAATAAGACTGGTTGCTGAACGGAGGAAGCCGATTTTATCCGCGTCAAGGATTGCAATGAAGGAGACTTCGGGAAGGTCTATTCCTTCGCGGAGAAGATTTATACCGACAAGAACGTCGAATTCTCCGGCCCTTAACCCTTTCAAAATTTCCACCCGTTCAATTGTTTCAACTTCCGAGTGAATGTATCTCACTTTTAAGTGCATGTTTGTAAGATAATCGGTTAAGTCTTCGGCCATTTTTTTTGTAAGCGTTAAAAGGAGTGAACGTTCGTTCCTTTTTATACGCTCCTTAATTTCGCCGTAAATGTTTTCCATCTGCCCTTCGCTCGGCCTCACATCTATAAGCGGATCCAAAAGTCCCGTCGGACGAATGAGCTGCTCTGCAATCTGAGTGCTCCTTTGTATTTCTGTCTCCCTGGGGGTTGCAGAGACATAGATGACCTGATTGAGCATCGACTCGAATTCTTCCGCCTTAAGAGGGCGGTTGTCGAGCGCACTGGGAAGCCGGAAGCCGAAATCTATTAAGTTCTGCTTACGGGAACGGTCGCCCTCATACATCGCGCCTACCTGCGAAATTGTAACGTGGGATTCATCAATGATGCATAAAAAGTCTTTCGGAAAGTAGTGGAGCAGTGTAGCAGGCGGTTTTCCCTTTTCACGTCCTGCGATCGGTCCCGAATAGTTTTCTATTCCGGGGCAGTACCCCATTTCGGTGAGCATTTCAAGATCGTAGGTTGTCCTTGTTTTTATGCGCTCCGCCTCTAGAAGTTTTCCGGTGTTCATAAACAAATCATACTGATTTTTCATTTCTTCGCGGATCTTGTCGGTCGCATTTAAAAGCATATCATGGGGAACAACGAAATGTTTTGCAGGATATATTGTCGTTTCATCGAGCTCTTCGGAAACTTCTCCGCTTACCGGATTATACCGCCTGATGCGTTTAACTTCCTCCCAGTCAAGTTCGATCCTATAAGCCTCGCTCATATAGGCTGGAAATACTTCGAGAACGTCTCCTCTTACCCGGAATTTACCGCGTTCAAGAATATCGCTGCGTTCATACTGGAGAGAAATGAGCTGATGTGAAAACTTGCTTGGGTTAAGAGTTTCGCCTTTTTCAATGTGTATTCTCATGTCGCGGTACATTTCGGGCATTCCAAGGCCGTAAATGCAGGAAACTGTCGCAATAACAATTACATCTCTTCTTTCCATGAGACTGTAGGTTGCACCGAGTCTAAGCCGGTCAATTTCCGCATTAATTGAGGCATCTTTTTCTATATATAAGTCGCGCGACGGCACATAGGCCTCAGGCTGATAGTAATCATAGTACGAAACAAAGTATTCAACAGCATTATCGGGGAAAAAGCTTTTAAACTCCCGGTAGAGCTGGGCGGCAAGAGTCTTATTATGGCTGATAATGAGCGTGGGTCTTTGGATTTTCTCAATAATTTTTGCCATTGTGAAGGTTTTACCCGAACCGGTAACACCCTTCAATGTCTGATACTTGTCTCCCCGCAGAAAACCGTCTGCAAGTTTTTGTATAGCCTGCGGCTGATCTCCTGAGGGTTCGAACGGAGAAACGACTTTAAGAGGTCTCATCTACTTTCCTTTTTGCGACAGGGTTAATGGTATTGTGAGAGTCTGCCTTCCCCTTTGTACCGTTACCTGCACCTTTTCATCCGGTTTTGAGGTTTCGAGAATGGAGTTTAAATCCACAAGAGATGTTACTTTGGAACCGTTAACGGCGGTGATGACATCGCCTCCGATGTAGAATACCGGGGAAAGCCTGTTGTAGCGGACGGCTTCTGTTCCCGCCTTAATACCGGCTTTTTCAGCATTGCTGTTTTTTGTAATCTCTGAAACGAGCAGTCCCGATGTAGTTGAAATTTTTGCATATTCTGCAAGTGTGCTGTTAAGCTCCACAAAAACCGCATCGATTGAACCGCGGTTTACAAAGCCGTATTGAATAAGATCGGAGACAATGCGCTTGGCAGTATTTACCGGAACTGCAAAACCGACGCCAGCCGAGCTTCCCGATGTTGAATAGATCATGGTGTTGATTCCAATCATTCTTCCCTGTGAATCAAGAAGAGGCCCGCCGGAGTTTCCGGGATTTATTGCAGTATCGGTCTGGATCATGTCTTTTACAATAGAGTTCGTGTCAATTTGAATAGGACGGCCGAGACTGGAGATAATTCCGGTTGTCATGGTGCGGTCAAAGCCGAAGGGGTTTCCTATTGCAATAACCTTTTGTCCAACCTTGAGGTTTGATGAATCTGCAAATGATATTGTTTTAAGCTGCATGCCGGAAGGGGGCGTGAATTTTACCACGGCAATATCAGTTTGATCATCGGCGCCGACAAGAGTCCCTTCATACTGGGTTCCGTCGGAAAGCGACACATAAATTTTATATGCGCCTTCAATTACATGGCGGTTTGTAACAACGTAGCCGCGGGTATCTATTATTGATCCTGATCCCGCGCTTCCCTCGGTCGGATAGGGCTGGGAAAACCAGCTGTAGGTGATCACCTGGGTGTTTATATTTACGACGGCTTCGTTTAATTTTTCATAGACAGAAATATTCTGCTGTTCATCCACCGTATACTGTGATGAAGTATCTGCTAAAAGCGGGACGGCAGGAGAAGTCTTGAAATTAAACAAATCTTCATCCCGACTGCTCTGCGTTATGCTGTCTGAAGTCTGATCTGAATTCTTGGGGAAAACAGGCGGGCGAACCGTAAAAAGATAGAATCCTAGAGCCGCGAGTCCTACAATGAGGGCTGAACAAAATGAAGAAACGATTAACTGCTGTTTTGTATATAATTTCATCATAATCTCCTAGACTAAAGTATAGCAAATAAATGATGAGCTGACCATAAAAAAAGGACTGTCTGGAAAAAAAACCGGACAGCCCTTTTTTTGAGTATTTTAGAAACCCGGGAAGCTCTTACTTAGCTTTCTTTTCTTTTGCCGGTTTTGCCTTTACCTCTTTGTTAGCCTTGACCTTAGCGGGTTTTGCTTCTGCCTTCGCTTTCGGTTCTGCTTTTTTTGCTTTCGGTTTTGCCATTTTTACTTCGGCTTTCGGTTTTGCAGCTTTTGCTGTTTTAGCTGCAGGTTTTGTTTTAGCAGTTTTATCTGCCTTTGAAGATTTTGCAGGAGCTTTTGCTTTCGGCTCTGCTTTCTTTGCTGCAGGTTTTGCAGCTTTCGGCTCAGCTTTTGCTGTTCCTATTACTGTTTTTTTGCCTGCGCCCCGCTCGAGTTTTAAGGTCTGGGTTGTCTGGTCGCACACTTCAGAAGAACCGTAGTACTGAATAGCACCGGGGAAAACAAAACTGGTTGTAACGGCCCATTCATCGCGGGATTTTGCAAAAGTTTTAAACGGCTTCCCGTCGAGTTCCACAAGAGCCTTGCGGATAACCGGTTTTTTGCTTCCATGGCGCTGTTCCATATTCATCATCATGGTAAGAGGAATACCGCCTGCAGTCCAGTCTTTTGCATTTGCGGTGAGGTTTCTTACAGATGAAAGGTAGCCTGTCACGCCGCTGGAAATAAGAATAAAAGCGGTAAATCCGAGCGCATAGCAGTAGTCGGAATCAAAGTTTGACGGGAATGCACACCTGCCTTCATAACCGAAGAAGTGGGTGTATGAGCTGAACTTTCCCTTATAAGATCCTTTTTTCTTCATCTCTGAGAGCATGGATTCAACCATGACTGCCAGGAGTTTTTCTGTGTCTATGCGTGATACCTGAACGTTTCCGTGGGGATCGCGGTCTGCGAGGAACTGTGAAGCGATGCCTGCAGGAAGAGCTTCAAAGGTTCTATATGAAGAGGGTGTGAGGTTAGTTTTAAGCCATGCTTTTTTTGCATCGAAATCTGAAAGCTTATTAAACTCCTCAGCTTTTACTGCCATTTTGTCGTTTAATTCTGCAATGAGTGTTTTCATCTCGGGAATAAATTCGACAAGGCCTTCGGGTATAAGAATAACGCCGAAGTTTTCGCCGTTCTCGGCTCTTTTTGCAATAACCTTGCAGATATCTTCGGTGATCTGGCGGAGCGTCATTTTCTTTGCTTCAACTTCTTCAGAAATGAGACAGATATTCGGCTGTGTCTGAAGAGCGCATTCAAGAGCAATGTGGCTGGCAGAGCGGCCCATGAGTTTTATAAAGTGCCAGTATTTTTTTGCGCTGTTTGCATCGCGTTCAATATTGCCGATGAGTTCTGAATACGTTTTTGTTGCTGTGTCGAAACCGAAACTTGTTTCGATCTGTGCATTCTTCAGGTCTCCGTCGATGGTTTTCGGAACACCGATAACGCGTGTGCTCATCCCTGATTGCAGAAAGTGCTCTGCAAGAAGAGCTGCATTGGTATTTGAATCATCGCCGCCGATTACTACTATGGCGTCGAGCTTCATTTTTTTTGCAGTTGCCATAGAAGAGGCAATCTGCTCAGGAGTTTCAATCTTTGTTCTTCCTGAACCGATAATATCGAATCCGCCTGTATTGCGGTATTCATCCATGAATTTATCTTTTATTTCTGTATACTTTCCTTCAATGAGTCCTGAAGGACCGTTTAAAAAACCAAAAAGTTTGGAAGCAGGATTTCCTTTTTTTATACCGTCATATAAACCTGCAATAACGTTGTGGCCGCCTGGAGCCTGTCCTCCTGAAAGAATTACACCGACACGGATCTGGTTTTTAACTGCGGGATTTTTTCCCTTTACGAAAACAGCTTCGCTTTTGCCGTAAGTGTTCTTAAAAAGTGCTGCCAGTTCTTCCTGATCAGCAATAGCTTTGGTGGGTTTTCCGAATTCGACAGCGACTGTGTCGATCTTGAGCTGAAGAACGCCCGGAAGTTTGGGGCTGTACTTGTACCGCTCATTCTGCAGTGCGGATATTTTTGCCATAGTAACTCCTAAAAAATGAAACCTTTAAAAGGTAATTACCACATAATATAAGAAATAGATGTATTAGACAAGGTAGCCTTAAACCCCTGTGTATACGAAGTTACTGGAACTTAGATGAGCCTTGTGATAGAATAGCGAAAACGTTTCTGGTACAACGTAATCCTTCAATGTGCTGGTAATGCGAATTCAGGTGAGAGGAATATTCTTCATCGTAAGGAGAACGTGATGAGCATTAGAGTAAAACTGGTATTATTGATTTGCCTTTTAGTTACGACTGTTGCAGTTTCTATCGGTTCAGTAAGTTTAACGCAGGCGGCGGGTGCAATGGAAGAGCAGGTGGAGTCTCTTATTCCAAGAACAGCTTCAGATTCCGCACGCATTATACGGGCAGTTCTTGACGTTCACATTTCCGATGTAGAAAAAATTGCATTCTCTCAGGAACTGCAGTCAATGAACATGACGGTGATTCAACAGATGCTGAACAGCAAGGTAAAAGAGAACGATTATTATCAGCTGGGTATTGCGTATCCTGACGGTATAATCACTCTAAATGACGGATCAAAAGCTGATATTAAGGACCGCCCGTATTTTTCAGATGCAATGAGCGGAAAAATTAATGTGTCCGATGTTTTTATACACCGAATTCTAAATATTCCTGTCATGTCAATAAGTGTTCCCATTAAAAATCCCGACGGCACCGTTAAGGGGCTTGTACTCGCCGTGCTTAAAGCGACCTGGCTCAGTACTATCACAAAAGACATGGGTTATGGTGAAAAGGGCTATGCCTACATCATTGACAGCACCGGAACTCTTATAGCTCACGACAATGAGGAATTTGTTACTGAGCAGAGAAATTTTTTGGAAGAAGGAAAAAAAGATCCCCAGTATGCGAAGCTTTCACAAATGTTTCAAAAAATGGTTAAGCAGGAATCTGGTTTTGATGAATACCCCTTTATGGGTTCTTTACGCTATTTTGGTTATGCTCCGATTCCGCAGACGAACTGGTCTCTTGCTGTCGGCGCCTATAAAGACGATGTATTCAGCCGTGTAAAATCTATGCAGATAACTATTCTTGTCTTTGCTCTCATTATGCTAATGGCAGGGTTGATCTTAGCCGTCGTATTTTCCAATGCTGTTGCCCGCCCTATTAATAAAGCCGCCTTTATGCTTAAAGATATTTCTGAAGGTGAAGGCGATTTGACAAAGACGCTGGATGTTGCAGGCAGCGATGAAATAGGAAGTATGGCAAAGTATGTTAACCTGACCTTTGAAAAAATTAGAACACTTGTAGCAACGGTAAAAAAACAATCAATCTTCCTTCAGGGCATCGGTACCGATCTTGCGTCGAACATGACCGAGACGGCTGCGGCGGTAAACGAGATCAGTGCAAATATAGAAAGCATAAAAAATCAAACCATACATCAGTCTTCGGGCGTGACAGAGACAAGCGCTACAATGGAGCAGATTAAAAACGGCATCGGCCGGCTCAATCAGCTGATTGAGAATCAGGCGGCGAATGTAACACAGTCTTCTTCTGCAATTGAACAGATGACCGCAAGCATAATGAATGTTACAGTCATTATTGCAAAAAATTCTCAGAATATTGCAAATTTATATAAAGCTTCGGAATCCGGCAGACACAGTTTGAACAGCGTAAGCGACGATATTTCGAAAATAGCAAAAGAATCCGAGGGTCTTTTAGAAATCAGCAGTATAATTGAAAATATTGCAAGTCAGACAAATCTTTTAGCAATGAACGCTGCAATCGAAGCAGCTCATGCCGGAGAATCGGGAAGGGGATTTGCAGTTGTTGCCGATGAGGTAAGAAAACTTGCCGAGTCCTCTGCTAAACAGTCAAAAATTGTTGCCTCCTCCCTTAAAAGCATTAAGGGATCCATCGGGAAAATAAAAGTTTCAAATACCGATGTTATTGATCAGTTCTCGCAAATAGAAGCGTATATTCAGACGGTTACAGAACAGGAAAACTCTATTAAAAATGCGATGGAAGAACAGACCGAAGGCAATAAGCAGATTCTCGAAGCAATAAAAATTCTTAATGATATAACAAAAGAAGTTCAGTCAAGCTCATGGGAAATGCTGACCGGAAGCAATCAGATCATTAAAGAAACGACGAACTTAAAATCGATTACCGAAGAAATAACAGCAGGCATGAATGAGATGGCAAGCGGATCCACTCAGATCACAAGCGCGGTTAACAGTGTTAATGACCTCAGCATGAAAAATCATGAAGCTGTAAAAATGCTTTTAAAAGAAGTGGATAAGTTTATCATTTAATGGAAATGACAGCGGAAAGGGAACTTTCAATTTTTTCTTCAAGTTCATCATCAAGCTTGAAGAAAAAATCCAGAGCGCACCTCTTCTCAAGTTCGTTGACGGTACATTCATAATCAATAAACTTTTTTTCAGTTTTTGAATTCGGTATACAGTATGCCGAGACTGATACGGCATAAGAACCATCTTCTAAAATGACGGGAGATAAAAATATTTTATAAAAAAATTCAGGTACACTTACCTTGTTAATGCCGATTGTTTTGTAAGTATTTTTCTCAAGAACGGGTCCTGTTATAATAAAAACCCTCCCGTATTTTTTCGCCAGTTTTCTGCCTTCATCCTCGAGTCTGCTCCATATGCCCCGGTTCATCGAAGGATCCTGGGGGCTCATATTGCTCATAAAGAATGTTTCTTTCATTGCTTCTTCATCGAAGAGAAAGTCGGCAGCGGGTGCCATGTGTCCCCTATCATACTGCGAACTTCGGTAGTCTTCCAGAGCTGCGCTTCCTGTTGATATGAGGGGATCTATTTTAAACGTATTTATTCTTTCAGTTTTTTTTTCAAGCTCCTGTACTGTAAGTTCATACGCAGCCCACTCGCACTGTTCATACGATTCCCGGTAGCAAAGCGTGTAGTTCATAAAAGATCTGATTTCATGATCAGAAGAAGCAGAGCAAAGCGGTATTTCAAGGCTGTCTATCTGCAGCAGAAGATGATTCTGAGTGAAGAGAAAGAGGGCTATAAAAAGAAAACTGCAGGAACAAAGAATCTTTTTCATCGAGTATTAAGTATACTACGGTACCGCGAAAAAAACTGCATATTGTACTGTACTATTTTAAAATAAAAACACGTACTGCAGGAAAAGTACAGTACGTGTTAAGAGGAAAAAGAACAACTTATTTATAAAGAGGCATTACCGCTTCAAGATTTTTCTTGTATACAGCGTATGCATCATTATACTGTTTAACGTTTTCTGCAACGGGAAGCGCAACAGCAGACTCATCCATTTGAATATGCTCTGCGCAAAGCTGTGCAATTGTTTTACCCTTCGCAGTCATCTGTTCCAGACACCAAAGAGCCTGTATTGCAGCGCCAAGAGCTGCAGCTTCGTCGAGAACAGGAATTTTAACAGGAAGATTTAAAACATCTGAAGCTATCTGTCTCCAGGGTTTACTCTTTGAACCGCCGCCAATAAGTCTAATTTCCCGCGGTTTAAAGCCGAGAGCGCGGAAGGCATCGAGACCGCCCCTCATACCGAAAATTGCAGCTTCCATTGCAGCCCGTGCTATATTTGTCCTCGAAGAATTGGCAATTGTAAGACCTGTAATGCTTGCTCTTCCGTTGGGAAGGTTCGGTGTTCTTTCTCCGTTAAAGAAGGGAAGAACGACAACGCCGTTTGAACCGGGAACCGACTGGGAAGCAAGATTGTCGAGATCCTTAACATCGAGACCGAATAAGGCCCTTATTTGCTCGGTGGCAACGGTGCAGTTCATAGTGCACAGAAGAGGGAGGTATCCGCCTGAGGAGGCGCAGAAACCTGAAAGTCCGTTTACAGGATCTGCAATTGGTTTTGCAGAAAAACCGTAAATCGTTCCTGAAGTACCCAGACTCATTGTGAGGAATCCGTCTTCAACAGTGCCTGTTCCAATAGCACCCATCATATTGTCTCCGCCGCCTGATGAAACTGGAATTCCCTGAGGCAGACCGAATTTTTTAGCAGCATTTGAATTAACAACACCTGCTTTTTCATGAGACTTAACAAGAGGAGCCATTTTTGCGTATAGAGAAGGATCTATTGCATCGCAGGCTTTCTTTGACCAGCCGGAAACAGAAGGGTTATACAAAGCGGTTCCCGAGGCATCGCCTGCCTCGTTCACATATTCACCCGTTAGCACGTAATTAACATAGTCATGGGGAAGCATAATGTAGTGCAGTTTTGCAAATGCTTCAGGTTTATGGCGTTTGAGCCAGAGAATTTTCGGAGCGGTAAAACCGGGGAGCATTGCATTATTGACTTCTTTTATAACTGCTTCTTCTCCGCCGAGTGTTTTTGTTAAAAGTGCACATTCTTCCACGGTGGAAGTGTCATTCCAAAGTTTTATGTTATATAAGGGGTTACCCTGCATATCAAGGGGGACAAAGCCGTGCTGCTGCCCTGATACGCCGACTGCTTTAACCTGGGAGAGAAGTGCCGGATCGAGGGCTTTAAAACACTTGAGCATTGCTTCGTCATACCACTGGGTTTTCTGTTCACGGGTACCGTCATTTGCCGAAATTAATTCAAGCGGGCAGGATGCTTTTGCCGCGATAGTTTTCTTTTCATAATCGTAGAGTATTACCTTAATACTTTGAGTTCCTAAATCTATTCCTGCTGTAAGATTCATTATGTCCTCCTGTCTCTCATGTTATCAGACTACATTTTACCATCGAAGACTTATATATCTATACGAAGAATTGATAATATATATCCAAAATTGATAAACTTTGTTATACTGTATATATGAAGATTTTGGATACTGTATTTGTTTACCGGCTTGCAGAGGGTGAACGATTGTCTTATCACGGCCGCTATCATTCCCACTCAAGCAATGAATTCGAGGTTCACTACTTTATAGAAGGAGAAGGCTCCTTTTTATCTAATCAGGCTCAGTTTTCAATACGTTCAAATTCCCTGTTTCTGTCGGGTCCTCATGAATTTCATTCAATAGTACCTCAGCAGGTCACGAAGCCTATAACGTACTATGCTGTTTTATTCAGCCTTGATGAAGAAAAAGATGCCTCCATATATCAATTATTGATAGAGACCCTGGAAACCAGGAAGCAGAGTACTGCCGTCGATGCGATGACCCGTTTTGCCTTTGAGGAACTGCTGCGTCTTTCACTTTCCGAACAGGCAGGGCTTAGAATATCAGCGGATCATTTACTTGCAAGCTATTTATACCGGTGGTATACGCCCTTTTCAATAACCGGTATGATGAATTCTCAAAAGACGCCGAGTTCCCAGCCATATATTAAAAAATCGATTGCGCTTATGAATGCTCTTGTCCGGAAAAATTGCCAAATAGAAGATATTGCGTATAAAACAGGACTTTCAACGGAACACTTTATCCGCATTTTCAGAGAGGAAATGAAAATGACGCCGTATCAGTATTTTATACGTCTTAAGGCGCAGGAAGCCTCTGCGGTTCTTATATCGACGAGGAAATCTGTGGCTCAGATATCTGAAGATCTTGGTTTTGAAAATCAGTTTCATTTTTCGCGTGTATTTAAAAAATGCACAGGGTTTACACCAAGCGCATACCGCAGGTGTTACGCCGTTGCTGAATCATAATATAACTACAGATACATACGAAAGTTAACAGAATTTTGAAAGGGGTTCAAACGCTTTCGAATTTTACCCAGAGAGCGCCTGTTTCTCCCCACGAAAAGTAAAGCGCGCTTTTTTCGTTCCATGAAAAAGTAAGAATACTTACTGTAAAAACCCGTAATGGAATTTTCCCCTGAAGATCCTCTATTGTTTTTTCCATGAGAGGGTATTTTGAAAATGAAAGGGGAATTCCCTGTCCCGAAACAAAAGGGGGAAACTGTGCGATCTGGAAAACATTACATGAGGAATTAAGCGCAGGATGATGCAGTTCTGCATAGAGCCAGAAATCTTTATACACAAGTTTTTCCAGAACAGGCCGGTTTTTTGAGTTCACTAGCTGATCTTTTACAGGCGATAAAACTGATAAAGCTTCTTTTTTCGAGGACGGAAGGGCGGGCAGAATGCTTATAGGAAAGAAAACAGGATAAAAAGGATACATGCGTAAACCGCTGCTGTTGTTTTTCCTCAGCTCCTCTTCTTTTTTTACGAGGACGCTGGTGCTGTTGCCGTGAGGGCGGAGTGCAATAATGCTAACCGATGTATCCATACAGCAACTATAGCGTTTTTAACGTAAAAAGTGTAGTATATGACTCATGAAAAGATATGCCGGAGTTCTGGGTATTATGGTACTGGGTCTTGTACTTGGTTCCTGTGCTTTCAGAACGAAATCGAATATTTCTTTGAACGTTTCCAATTCCCGCTTCGATCTTACAGCGCTCAATCCTCAAGCTCTTGACGGCCGTATTACAGAAGATTCTCCCTATGTGTATTTTGCCTTTTCCAAAGAAGCTTCAGCGGCACTAAATACATTTTCATCGGACGGTAACGGCATGTCCCTTTCCGTCTCATATTCTTTGTCTCAAGACGCATCAGCTTCCGACACTGCATTCGGTTTTCTGTATGAATCAGATTTTGCCTCTTCGCGGTCGTTGAAAAAGGCGAAACTCCCGTCCCGTCCGATGGTAAACGGAACGGTGTCAGCCTTGTCTCTGGGATCTTCTTATTTTTCACTTTCCATGGCGTTTCCCTCCGATCCTTCCAGTCCGGTGAAGGGCTTTTTTGTCTACTCTTCACGGCCCGTTCAGATCACGTCAGTTTCTCTTGAAAAGCCCTTTCTAGGATGGTCATTTACAGAAGATGTGATACAATTCGGTTTTCCTTCTTCCGGCGGAATTATACCTTCGTCGCTTGAAAAGGCTCAGTCTCAGGGGCTCGACTTTTCACAGGGAAAGACACTCGCACTTAACCCGGAAGAAACCTTTATACGCGCTTCTTTCAGAAACAATACTCAGGATACCGGCACACTGGACAAGAGAAATTCTGTTTGTCTGGATTTTGGTCAGGAATCGTATTCTATACTCCGTTCTCCTGCACAAAAAACTGCAACGGTATACACTTCTCAGCTTCTTTCCCAGTCGCAAAAAGTTGTTTTAACCCGCAATAAAGAAATGGTTACCGGGCTGATATATACTTCATCCGATTCAGGTAAATCCGGCGCTGCGTTGTATCAGCTTAAGCCGCTTGCTTCTGATCCGGGACTTATTGTACTTTGGGATCAATCGGCATGGAGAACGGAGGACTTTGAGTTGTTTTCATGGGAGCTGTTTCCTTCGGTACTTATTCTTGATTTTAAAAATTATGCAGTCCAGGACGAGTTTTTAAGACGTCTTGCTTTTTTTACCGAGAAGAAGGGGTACACCGGAAGACTCGTAACCGATGAAGAACTCGAAGGGCAGCACGGTTTCAATGCGCATGATTACCGCCCGGAAAGTCTTGCTTCTTTTTACGCTCTTGCCGATGCCCAGAATTTTCCCCTGAATGATAAGGAGCTCCTGCTCCGTCATATACTTCTGGAACAGGGAATTCTTGCATTGAAGGGCTCTAAAATTGTAAGCGGGAAGGGAGCCCTTTTAAGTATATCTCAGGAAACTTCATTGAATCTGAGGTATACGCTTCTGGGCCATGAATGTCTTCACGGCATTTACTTCACCAATGAACCGTTCCGCACTCATACCTCTGCCGTTTTCGCCGGAGCAGATCCCGGATCTCTGGCTTTTTTGCTCGGATATTTTTCTATAACACCTACACTCAATTACGATATTGATGACAGCTATCTGATAGAAAATGAATTCATGGCCTATCTTTTGCAGCAGAGTCTTGAACAGACATCACAGTATTTTATAAATATTTCAAACAGAGGAAGCGTTCTTAAAGCTTTGCCTGAGCTCGGATCCTACATACTTGAGACAAAGGCACAGGGATTTGTTGACAGTGCGGCGGAATTAGAATTATTCATTTTTAACTCTTACGGGCTTTCTGCCGGCCGAATACCGCTTGTAAACAGAAAACGGTCTTTATAATCCGTTTACCGGCCTGAGCGCTATTGAAAGGTTGAATTGTTTTTCCGCAGCAACCGAAGAAGGCGGTCCATGTCCGGGCATTATAACGGTGTCGTCATTCTGCGTGAGAATTTTATTATGAACATTGGACAGAAGCATTTTCTCCGCATATGCGTTGTTTGTCGTTCCAAGCATCGATGCAGAGAGCGCATCTCCGGTGAAAAGCACTTTTCCTATTTTATACACCATAGAATCGGGAGTATGACCCGGTACCGACATATGAGTTACGGTTAAACCAGCCGTCTGAATTATACCGTCCCCTTTTAATATCTGTGTGTCGTTGCCGGCAACTTCATAGTCTGCCGCGTAAACCTGGGGTTTATAAATTTTCCGAATAGTGGAAAGGCCTCTAAGGTGGCTTTCATGATTGTGGGTAATCAGCACAGCTTCCAAAGAATAACGTTCCATCTCTATCTGCTCAAGGATTTCTTTGGTTATTTTACCGGGATCAATAATAAGCGCTGTTTTAGCTTCGGGATTCGTTACAACATAGCAGTTGGAAAAACCTTCCAGAGAAAGATGAAAGTATATTTTCATTCGCCGGCCTCTGGAGAGAAAAGCGCCTCACGGGTATTGGATAATTTAAAAGAGACATTTTCCTGCGTTATCTCATAGAAAGCAGTTTTTTTAATATTGCAGTTTCTAAGGGATGTATTATAAAGGTTTGAACGGATGAAACGGGAGTTATACAGATCGGAATCGTCAAAAGAGGACTGATGCGCGGTAATCCCGCAAAAATTATTATGTACAAGATCAGAGTTTGTAAAGAGGACATGAGAAAAGGTTGAACCTGCAAAAGATGTAAACTGCATGTTTGAAGCAATAAGATTGCAGTCGGCAAACATGGAAAAATCAAACATGGACATGCGTATACGCAGCTGTTCTGAATGAATATTCATAAACGAGCAGTTAAAGAATTTGCATCCGTAAAAACGTTTTCCGCTTAAATCCATATTTGAAAAACTGAGTCCGGAAGCATTCATTCCGACTATCTTATCGTTGTTAAGTATGTAATCCCGTAATGACATTTCAATATCAGCTGCTATAGGCGAATGTTCAAAGCAGAATTCGTGGGTCAGCAGTCTGTC
Source organism: Spirochaetota bacterium (assembly GCA_023398165.1). Taxonomy (GTDB): domain Bacteria; phylum Spirochaetota; class Spirochaetia; order Treponematales; family Treponemataceae; genus JAAZLA01. The sequence continues at coordinate 152,520 of JAEWSQ010000015.1, forward strand.
GTTTTCAGCATCGAAGAATGACAGAGAAGATTTTTGACAGGAAGGGTGTGTACAGGATGTTATTGAAAACATGACTACATCCTAAGGCATTGCCAAAAAATAGTCAAATACATTATCATATCTGTATGTGCTGGAAATGCAAAAACATAATAGATATCTCAAGTCCGGTATACAGGACTTCGGTGTGTTCTTTCTGCGGTGCGGATCTTCATTCCTGTTTAAACTGCCGTCACTACAGTCCCGGTTCCCATTATGATTGTCATGAGACAGTGGACGAGCTTGTAAAGGACAAGGAACGCTCAAATTTCTGTGACTGGTTTTCAGTGAAGGCTGAATTCGGCGGAACGGGAACCGGGACAAAAAAGACAGACGATGCAAAAAAAGCCTTTAATTCGCTTTTTGGTGACTGATAATGAGTTATAATTTTGCCTTTATTGATTCAGGAACCGGCGGGATTCCGTATATGCTTTATCTTTCACAAAAATATCCGGGTTTTTCGAGTATGTATGTCGCTGATACAGAAAATTTTCCTTACGGTGAAAAATCGCATGACTTGATAATAGAAGTGCTCTCGGGATTAGTGGAAAGAGTACTAGAGAAAGGTAAACCGGAAGTAATAGTAATTGCCTGTAATACGATGTCTGTTACCGCGCTCAGCGCCTTGCGCGAAAAATTTTCCGTGCCCTTTATCGGAACAGTACCAGCAATAAAACTCGCACGTTCAATAACAAAAAATAGAAAAATCGGATTATTAGCAACCGACAGAACCGTACAGGAACCATACACCGATAAACTGATCGCAGACTTTGCATCAGACTGCACTGTGTACAGGAGAGGGGATGCACAGCTGGTATCGTTTATAGAAAACAAATATTTTTTGTCGACAAAAGAAGAACGGTATAAAGCCTTGGAAGGCTCATATACGTATTTTTCATCGTGCGGTATAGATACACTGATACTTGCCTGTACACATTTTATTCATATGACAGACGAAATTAAAGAACTATTCGGTCCCGGTGTTGCCGTAATAGATTCACGGGAAGGTGTTGTTAATCAGGCTGTCAGGATTATTGAACGTACCGGTAATGATGCTCATCATACTCCATGCAGCCAGAGGTCATCTGTTTTTTATTATACCGGGAACAAGGATGAAAAGACGGCAGCATCGTATGAGTCACTTATGAAAACACTGGGAGTATTGTGGGGCGGAAAACTTCCATAATAACGGTATTATTTTTCTTTTTCTTGCATTTTCATCTTTTTCGTCCTAGAATAACAGCATAGAATGTAAATGAATAAAGGAGTTTCTATGGCAGTATCAAAGAAAAAAACACTGGGTGTTATTATTCTTCAATTGGCGCTTGCTTTATTTCTTGTTTTTTCAGGAATAAAGGCTCTTCAGGTTACGTATGCATCGGACGCTTCACTGGGAAAAAAAATCAGTGCAGCCTTTAACAGAGCCGCAGCCGGATACACCGGGAATGAACTCGTTTCAGCAGTTGATCAAATTATTGAGAGTAAGGAAACTGCAACACTGATTATTGTTATTCTTGCCGTATGTGAACTGGTTGCCGGAGCTTTTCTTGCAGTAAATTTCTTCGTCGATACCGGAAAATTCACCGACATAATTTTATTAATAATTATGGGGGTATGGATCGTAATACTTATCTTTGTTGATATTATAGGATCAGGAGGGCTTGTAAACGGAGCTTTTGAAGATCTTTCATCGTTCCTCGCTTTTTCGAGAAGCCTTTCATCACATCTTCTGGTACTAGGGGCGATTTTAATAGTATCAAAACGGTAATATTCCAAAACCTGAAATAAAAAGTTCACGGCAAGTTTATTACAGCTTCCGCGTGAACTTTTTTTCATTTAAACTCCGCTCATCCCCTGAGCGTTCGTTCAGAATGCGAACACAATAATTTTCTCTTCCCCTATGCGATAAGCCGCTCATCCCCTGAGCATCCGTACAGGGTGCGAACACAATAATCTCTCTTCCCCTATGCGATAAGCCGCTCTTCCCCTGAGCGTTCGTACAGGGTGCGAACACAATAATCTCTCTTTCCCTATGCGTTAACCCGTAAAAATACAAAAGCCCCGGCTTTCAGCCGAAGGCTTTTGTGTTTTTATCGGGTTCAACGTAGAGTGCGGCGGCTTTAGTCCGCTGCACGCCTGCTTAACCGGCAGGCATAAGCCTACCGGCTTTGCCTGTCCGGTTTAAGCGATCCATAGACGAATCGAACGTCCGACCTGCTGCTTAGGAGGCAACCGCTCTATCCTACTGAGCTAATGGATCATACGAAGCCTCATTTTAGCCGAAATTTCTTTTTTTTACAACAGGATTAAGAAATTTAACGGACGGAATGCAGCCCAAACAAGATGGTTGCGGGGGAGACTGGAAAGATAACGGTTTTTTGTTGCTATTTCACGGTTTCTTAATTATAATTAAACATACTTTATCTGAACTGAAAACTTACTGTAAAGCTGGTGTTTCTAGAGGAGGAACCATGTATAGTTTGATTTTGCTGCTGGTCTTTTTACTCATAATGATAGCAGTCGGCGTATGGGGTATGAAGAAAACTTCTACTCTTAATGATTTTTTCCTGGGCGGAAGGTCCATCGGTCCATGGGTATCTGCCTTCGCATACGGCACTACGTATTTTTCCGCAGTTGTATTCATAGGCTTTGCAGGAAAACAGGGCTGGGGGTTCGGTCTTAATGCTGTTCTTATCGGTATAGGAAATGCGGTACTCGGTGCTATGCTTGCATGGCTTTTTTTCGCCCGGAGAACCCGTATAATGACTCAAAATCTGAATACTATGACAATGCCCGAGTTTTTGGAAGCCCGCTATAACAGCGAGCATATGAAAATGATTGCGGCGCTCATTATTTTTATCTTCCTTTTACCGTATTCGGCCTCGGTTTTTAAAGGTTTAGGTCATTTATTCGAAACGACATTTCATATTTCATTTGATTTTGCCCTTCTTATTCTTGTTACCATAACAGGTATTTATCTTGTTCTCGGCGGATACTTTGCGGTGACTGTCACCGATTTTATCCAGGGTTTCATAATGCTTGCAGGCGCCATCGGAATGGTTGCTGTCATTACCATAAAAGCAGGCGGTCTTGGCGAAGCAATTACCTCTATTCAATCCAACTATGATCTTCATGTCCCCTCTGCAAAACAGCCGTCATTGCTTACTATTGCGTCTCTCATTTTTATGACCAGTTTTGGAACATGGGGACTTCCTCAGATGGTGCAGAAATTCTATGCAATTAAAAATGAAAAAGTAATAAATAAGGCAGCTCTCATTACCACAATTTTTGCTTTAATAATCGGCGTGTCTGCTTATTTTACCGGTGCAATGAGCCATGTCTTTTTTACTCCCGATACTCTTCCTAAACTTGCTAACGGCTCCATCAATTTCGATATGATAATTCCCACTCTTTTATCGCAGCAGCTCCCCGAAGTTTTACTGGCTGTAATAATGCTTTTAGTGTTATCGGCCTCAATGTCGACACTTGCTTCCATAATTCTGGTTTCATCTTCTGCAATAACAATCGATCTGTATAAAGGGTATCTTCATAAAGAAGTAAGTGAAAAACAGTCTGTTCTTCTCATGCGCATACTTTCAGCTGTTTTCATCCTCTGCTCCTATATAATTTCGAAGCTTCAGATAGGGTTTATTGTAACACTTATGTCGCTGTCATGGGGTGTTCTTTCCGGATCATTTATGGCTCCGTATATACTGGGTATTTTCAGCAGAAAAATAACGAAGGTTGGAGCCTACGCCGGTATATACTGCGGAGCAGGTTCAGCAATAATACTTACAATGGTTCTCGGTTCAGCAAATTCGCCTCTTGCATCATCAATTGCAATGATTATTCCTTTCATTATTGTTCCTGTGGTGAGTTTGTTTTCCAAAAAAGTTGACGCTGACGTTGTTGAAAAGGCTTTTACCGGACTCGGTAAGAAATAAAACATACATAGATTCAGGACAATTCATCTGCGGATGCATGAAGCGCACCTCCAAGGCCGGAAAAACAATCCGTTTTGGAGGCGCTTTTTTATCAGGCAGGGGTAATAAAGACAGCACAAGTAGTTCTGATTGTAGTAAAACTCATTTATTCTCCCTGTACGGCTTTTTCGAAATCTTCAATAGGCATTGGTTTGTAGAAAAAATATCCCTGAGCCCGGTGGCACTCGATGCTCCGTAAGAAATCCGCCTGTTCCTTTGTTTCGACTCCTTCTGCGATTGTGGGAAGATTGATCGATCGTGACATACCTACAACCGATGAGAGTATATTTTTTCCCCTTCCGAGGGTGTCGGCGCCGGAAAGAAAGTTTAGATCTATTTTAAGAGCATCAACTGGAATATCTTTAAGCATATTGAGTGAAGAGTATCCTGAACCGAAGTCGTCCATTAAAACAGTGAATCCGTGTTCATGAAATTCATTAAGTACGTCTATAAGCTGAAACGCATTATTAGTATACGCACTCTCTGTTATTTCCAGTTCCAATAGATCAGGGGGAATACCGTATTTTTCTACAAGATCCCGGATTATTGAGACGAGCTGGGGATTATAAAGGTTCACACGTGAAATATTAACTGATATGGGCAATACCTTTTTCCCGGCATCGATCCATTTTTTTATGAGTTTGCAGGTTCCCTCCCAAATAAAGGCATCAAGCTCCATAATAAATCCGTTTTTCTCGAAGACCGGAATAAATTTCCCCGGAGGAATAAGCCCTTTTTGAGGATGTTTCCAGCGGACAAGGGCTTCCGCTCCTACAATTTTCTCTGTATCGAGGCTGCATTTAGGCTGCAGATATATTACGAATTGATTTGTTTCAAGAGCATCTTTCATGTCATTCACGATTTCCTGCTCTTCCATCAGTTTTTCTCTCAGAATATCGTCATAATATGCATACCGTGTAATATAATTTCCCTTGATCGTTTTCAAAGCAAGCGTTGCACGGTCTATCATAATATCCACAGGAACGGTAATGTCGTGAATCACATAGAGACCGAAACACAGAATAATTTCAATATTAAGGCTGTACTGCCTCATGCATTCAAGATATTTTTCAATCATTAATGCCACATTTTCTTCAGAATGAGGGAAGCACATTACAAAGACATCGGCTTCAAGCCTTCCGTAGGTGCCGTTTTCACCAACATTTTTTTTCAAAACCCCGGCAATAAATTTTAAGAGGGCATCACCTTCTTTATGCCCTAATAATTCATTTATTACCTTGAATTTTTCAATGTCGAAACGGACGAGAACATAGGATACTGTTCTATTTTTTTCAATCATCTCCTGTGTTTTAATGATGAACATATGACGGTTATATATACCGGTCAACTGATCATATTCGACAAGCTGCTGATATTCGTTTTTTGACTGGGTTATGAGATTTAAAAGAATCCGTTCTTCCTCATGCTGTTTCTTCATCATAGCATTCTGTACTAACAGTCTGTCATTTTCCTGCCGTGCCAGAATGTTCTGTACTCTGAGCCTTGCTATATGGGGTTTGACCGGTTTTACTAAAAAGTCGGTAGCACCGAGTTCCAGAGAAATAAACTCTCCGTCAACCTCTCCTGATGCGCTGACAACAATAACCGGTATACTTTTTAATACATCATCCTCCCGCATCTCTTTCAGGACTGTGTATCCGTCTTTTTCGGGCATAACGAGATCCAAAATAACAATATCGATTGCTGTTTTATGCTTGTTAAGGAGATTCATCGCTGCAACACCGTTTTCTGCCTGAAGAATCGTAAAATCAAACTGAAAAATCTTTGACATAATATCGCGGTTCATTTCCATGTCATCGACAACAAGCATTGTTTTATTCGGCATTGCTTTGAGCACTTTCTCCATTGCATCCCTCCCGGATTTCATCCGCCCATACCAGTATATATTGTATCATATCTTCATATATTTGCAATTGACTATAATGAAAGTGTGTTTGCAGTACTGTAAAAAACGGTTTCATCATTTTATACGGGTATGTAGCGTTTTAGAACCGTGAATAAGTTGTTTGTATCTATGGGCTTTGCAATATGGTCGTTCATTCCGCTTGAAAGCGCGGCGGAAACATCTTCGGCTAATGCATTCGCTGTCATTGCAATAATCGGAACTGTCTCTGCATCGCTCCTTTGGAGATTCCGTATTGCCTTACAGGCCTCGTGCCCGTTCAAAACCGGCATTTGAATATCGAGCAGTACCAGATCATAAAATGAGACAGGCGACTTGTCGAAAAACTCAACAGCATCTTTCCCGTTTCGTACACTGTCAATAATGAAGCCCCTTGAACTCAGAATGTCGACAGCAATCTCGCTGTTAAAATCATTGTCCTCCGCAAGGAGTATATGTTTCCCGGAGAAATCGCGGACCTTTTCATTCTGTTTTTCCGCCTGGTAACCTCCAAATACTTCTGTGAGGAGATTTAAAATAGTGGATTGAAATAGGGGTTTCTGGATAAAATGAAGGATTGAAAGCTCCCTTACTTTTTCTTCAAATTGAGAAAAATCATACGACAGTACTGCTATAGGAGTACCTTCGGGAATGACCTGCTTGATTTTCTGTACAAAATCATGAGGAGCCTCGGACGGGACATCTGCATCAATAAGGCAAAGGCTATAGGGTTTTTGCTCAAGGGTCAGGTGTTCCGAAACACTAATGCTATCCTGCATTAGAGTAGTTTCAATGCCGAAATATGCAAAAAGTTTTTTCTCATATTCTCCCAGTTCCATATCTTTTGTTATGATGAGAACTCTATAATCCTGATATTTAGTTGATTTCTGCAGAGGTTTATGCCCGGCTAGTTTCAATGGAACCTCAATAGTAAAAATTGATCCCTTATTTTCTTCACTTTCAATAATCATGGTACCGTTCATCGCGTGTATAAGGTTCTTGCTTATTGAAATACCCAGACCGGAACCTCCGAAATCCCTGGAAATCTGAATGCTTTCCTGCTCAAACGGTTTTCCAATTTTTTGAAGGAATTCGTCAGACATTCCTATTCCTGTGTCTGCAACTTTGAACTGCATATATACCGTTGAACCTTTAATGAGCTTTTGTGTTATTGTTAAACTCACGTTACCGTCAACAGGAGTAAATTTGATGGCATTTGAGAGTATATTCATGAGAATCTGGTTTAAGCGTACCTGATCTCCGTACAGATATTCTTCGGTAATATTTGTAATAATTGTGGAAAAGTGAATACTTTTAAGTTTAGCTTGTCCGTAAAAGATGCCGGATAATGATGAAATAAAGGGTTTAAGTTCAAAAACATCCTCCTTTATTTTCATTTTGCCGCTTTCTATTGCAGACATATCCAGAATATCGTTGATAATAGACAAGAGGTGCTTCGATGCATATTCAGATTTTTCCATATAATCAAGGGCTTTTTGAGACTCGTTTATTGTACGTTTTGCCAATGTAATAAATCCCAAAATCGCATTAAGGGGTGTTCGAATTTCATGAGACATGCGTGAAAGAAAATCGCTTTTACCCTTATTTGCCTTTTCCGCCATTAGGAGCGCTTCCCTCAGCTGTTCATTTTTCAATTCTTCATTATGCTTCACATCATCAATATTCTTTAGGCAGATAATAAAACTTCTATTGTGGTGATAGCTGGAAAATGCCTGCAGAGTCACGGAATTCCACTCGTAGCCGCTTTTATTTTTAGATCCGGGAGTTAACAGGCGGTATTCTTTATATATTGTTCTCGGATGGGAAAGAAGGGATTCAAGATTTGCTGTCTCGAAGACAGCCGAAAAAGCATCCGCATCATCGGGATGAAGGACATGCTTCTTTGCATGCTCTATAAATTCTGCAACAGTAAAAAAGTCCTTTTGTTTGACGATTTGACTTTCAATAACAAAGTAATACTGGATGGTATTGTCATCAAGATTCCATTCGCTGACGGTGTCGAAAGAACTGCATAATACCGAACCGAATCGTGACTTTTCTTCCATTGCCCGAAAGAGTTTTCTCTGGGTTCTGGTACTGTATATATTCAAACCTATAAGGACTGCCAGCAGGAAGGGTGCTATGAGCAGTATGATGAACAACAAGGGCCGTGTATATAACAGTTCAGAGAGATTCATCAGTCCTTCATCCGGATGTTCGTGTGTATTGGCGTATACGGCATCATACCGTGATTCATCAGAAATATTTCTGACTGCTTTGTTAAGAATGCTGAAAAGTCTTGCATCGAGAGAATTATTAACAGCTATGCACAAATCCCATTGCAAACTGGGTATAGCTTCCTCTTCGAGCTGGTGTTTATAATCTTTTTCGAGGTAGTACTGCGCTGTATAAGAATCCAGAATTACCATACTGGATTCTTTGTTCAGCAGGGAAAGGATGCACTCATCCATGGTATTAAAAATATTTATTTGATCATCTGAATAATATTTTTTTATATAGCTGTCCATAAGTACAGGCGATTCAATCGAGGCCGCCCTTATAACTTCCGGAGTGTAATTTTTTAAGTGCAGAGAGGTATACGTGAGTGTAATATACGGATCGGTAAAGCGGTATCCTTCCTGTTCAGCCCAGGTAAGATCTTTTCTCCGTGCTAAAAGAATGCCGGGTTTTTCAAGATCAATCGTATTGAGGTATTCCGCCTGTGTTTTTGTTTCGATCAGAGAAAATTGGAGCCCAAGAGGTTGAAGCGCGGTATGTATGATATCGTAACAGATTCCCTTAGGGGTACCGTTTTCAAAGTATGAAACAGGCGCCCTCGCCGGAGTTATGATTGCTTCTAAAGTTTCCCCTGATTTTTTATGTTCCTCGAGATAAAAGTATTCCTCGAGTGTAAGGGAAAAGGCATCTTCATTTTCCTTGTGCTCCATATATTTCTTGTTGAGAGTGCTGCGTACTGCGGTCGAATAACGGTCTATCATCGCCATAGCTTTATTCAGTTCTGCCAGCAGCTCTGTGTTTTGCTTATTGAGAACGAAATAGATTTTAAACGGTTCAAATTCTGCAAGGTACAATTCCTTTGATGATTCAAACGGTCTAAGTGTCAGTATTGCCTGAACGGATTTTGAAGTATGAAGAGCATTATGAAGTGAAATATCATCGGAAAAATAAGCAAAGACCGGAGTAATACCCCTTGCCGCGCAAAAATTCTGTATCTGCTGTTCATAAAAATTATCCTGTGTTATACCGATTGTCAGTGTTTTTCTTTCTTCATGATTTTTCCACAGATAGGCATTTTGAGGATTGGTTACGAGAACCGTACTTGTTATAAGCAGGGGGCTGTCAGAGACCGCAAATTCAATTTCATCAAAATCTCCGCCGGTTGTACTTTTTGTGAGAATATCAAGATCTCTGCTTTTCAGTTTATCAGCCTGTGTGTCCCATTCTCCGGCAAACGGAAAATACTCATAATTCCAATTTGTATATTTTGATATTTCCTGTAAAAATTCGTACGCATACCCTGATTTAGTATTTTTCTCATCTATTGTAAATAAGGTATTGTCTTCATATATTCCAATGCGCACTTTTTTTCCTGGCTCCAGGGTAAAAACCGAAAAAACGAGGAAAAGAAAAAAGAAAAACGCTGTGCACAAGCGCCGGTTTATCATTAAATAAAACCTCCGTTACAGTTCCTTCTGATTTGAGTATACCATACTTTCTTCAGAAAAGCGTGGAAAAAAGTACCCGTACATTAGGTGAAAGCCCTGATAACTAATGCGCTTCAAGAGTTTTATACTCTTTACTGGAGATGCGGCTTATTAGGAGCGTGAAGTACTGTAATGTAAAGGAGATATGCGTGTTAAAAGGTAAAATGAAAAACAGACAGATAGCATTGCTTTGTATTAGTGCAGCATTGCTGGTATTTTTTTCATGCGTTCTAAAACCTGTAAAGGATGAAAAAAAAGACCCAAATACAGACGCTGTGAAAGAAACAGAAAGTAAAGAAACCGTGATTATGGAAGATGATTTTGAAACAGCCACAGCTGCCTGGAGGGGCAGAGGAAGCGAAAAGGTGGAAATTTCTAAAGATACTGCAAAAACCGGTTCTCAATCGCTGGCAGTAAGCGGAAGAACATCCACCTGGAACGGTCCCCTTTTCGATATGACCGGTACATTTAAAGCCGGAAAAACATATAAAATTTCGATGTATTTTTTCTACAAAGAGGGTAAAGACACCCAGCCGTTTGCTGTCAGCGTTCAAAGAGATCTTTCAGGCGGAGCTTCATACAGCAATATAGCTTCAGTTTCCGCTGTAAAGGGTACCTGGACTAAATTTGAAGCTGAATATACAGTCCCAGGTGATGAACCGGAAGCCCCTATTTATTTATATGCAGAGACTCCTTATAAAGCTGATGATCAGGCTACAAAGGATGATCTTGTTTCTTTTTATATTGACGCCGTCCGCATCACAACGCTCAATGATGTTGCTGCAGCCTCTGCACAAGCCGGTATTCCCTCTCTGCAGTCTTTTTTCCCCGATCTTCCCATAGGCGCTGCAGTACGTCCCTCATTCTTAAGTCCTGATAACAATCATTATGAGCTTCTCCGCCATTTCGATGTGCTGGTATATGAAAACGAAATGAAAATGGATGCGATGCAGCCCTCGGAAGGCAAATTCAATTTTACCAATGCTGATCTTCTTGTGGATTTTGCAGCAAAAAATGCAAAAACAATCCGCGGTCACACTCTCTTGTGGCACAGCCAGTGCCCGGCATGGTTTTTTCAGGATGCTAAAAATCCTGAAAAGGACTGTACAAAAGAAGTTCTTTTAAAACGCATTGAAACCCATGTTTCGACGATTGTATCGAGATACAAGGGTAAAGTTAACAGCTGGGACGTTGTTAACGAAGTAATCGGCGACAACGGTCAGATGCGCGATTCGAAATACTGGAAAATAGTCGGGAGCGACGAATATATTGCAACTGCCTTCCGTGCAGCGCATAAAGCGGATCCCGATGCTGTGCTTATTATTAATGACTACGGTATAGATGCAAAAGGTGTTAAGCAGGATATTATGTATGATCTTGTTAAAAAGCTCGTTGCTGAAGGCGTACCGATTAACGGCGTCGGACTCCAGGCTCACATAAGTACCGGCTACCCCGATGTTAAAGATATTGAAACTACAATAGAGCGTTTTGCTTCTCTCGGATTGAAAGTTCAGGTCACAGAACTTGATATGTCAATTTACAAGAGCAATACCGAGACGATGCGAAAACCGACTAATGAAGATTTGCTTGATCAGGCATATAAATACCGGGATCTTTTTGCGATGTTCCAGGAACAGGCAAAAAAAGGAAACCTCGATATGGCAATTACCTGGGGTATGTCCGACGACCAGACCTGGCTTGACAATCATCCTGTTACAGGAAGAACCGATTATCCTCTTTTCTTCGGCAAGTCTCTTGAGCCGAAACCCGCATACTGGGCAATTGTGGATCCGTCAAAACTTCCAATCTACCATAAAAAAGCGGAAGCTTTTGCAGTACAGGGTAAGCCTTCTGTTTCCTCTCCGGAGTGGCAGTATGCTACACAGAAGGATATAGCGGATGTACAGGGTGTTAACTACGGCAGCTTCAAGCTTCTGTGGACAGATGCCTCACTGTTTGCCCTTGTCGCCGTTAAAGATGCAGCTAAAAATTCGTCCGATTCTGTGACTTTCTATCTTGATCCGTCAAATACACGCGCAAAAACAAGAAGCGACAAAGTTCAGGAAATTACTGTCGGGAGAAAAAGTGCGGTTGAGGACAAAGATGGAGTGTATACTCTATTTGTTGAATTTCCTGCATCATGCAAACTTGACAGTCAATTCGGTTTTGATCTAAAAATTATAAATGATAAAAATGAATACAGCTGGAATGATTTTACCAATTCACAGAAAACTATGACAGAAAATTTCGGCACTATTGTCTGTATGCAGTTCCCGAAACGCATTACAGCTGTTCAGGGAACTCCGGTAATCGATGGGAAAGCCGATTCTGTGTGGAATTCAGCACAGGATATTCAGATGACTATAAAAACCGAAGGCAGGACTAAAGACGGTTCTGTTTTCCGCGTCTTATATGATGCAGGTTTTGTCTACGTACTCATAAATGTACAGGATGATGTACTGAATAAGGCATCCCAGAATGCATGGGAGCAGGATTCTATAGAAATTTTCATTGATCAGAATAATGCAAAGACAAAAACATATGAAAGCGATGACGGTCAGTACAGGGTTAACTATGGTAATGAAAAAACGTTCAACGGCGGCTGCGATTCCAATCTATTCAAGTCAGCAGTATCGCTAACAGATACCGGCTACATCGTGGAAACAGCAGTTCCCCTTACTCAGGTTACCGGGAAAAAAGGAGCAGCACTCGGATTTGATGTTCAGATCAATGAAGCGGATGCAAGCGGTAAAAGAACCGGTATTAGAAACTGGGCGTGCAGCACTAATTTAGGCTACCAGAATACAAGCGGATTTGGAGTTCTGGTATTGGAATAAACGGAGCGTATAACAAAACGTACCGCCCGGAAAGGTTTTGCCTTTCCGGGTTTTTTTATTTAAAAGCAGTAATAGTGCAAAAACAGAACAGTATATTTCTCTTTTTTACCGGTATACTGGTCATAGAGAATGCTAGGAGAACGGTATATGAAAAGAATTCTTACAGCTGCCGCGTTCGTTTTTGCTGCAGTATTGTGCTTTTCGCAGGAAGTTTATTTAAGTGCAAATGATCTTGAAGCTGCATCCCTTACAGCAAACAAAGAAATTGACGGCTTTACAATTTTAGCAACAGCGGAAAAGGGTGTAAAAATCGAAACAATGGATGACGGACGGGAAGCTCCTGACGGTGAAGTATTTACTATGCGTATAAAACTGAACGGCAGCGGTTCTGTTTCATACCGCTCCGTATCGTTCAAGGGAAAGAAAGGACAAAAAATTGTAGTTTACTGCAATAGCTCAAGTAAAACTGATGAGAGAATCCTTCAGCTTGCAGATAAAGACGGAAACATAGCAGCCTCAATAACCGCTCCCGTTGATTCCGATCCTGCCGCCCCGAAACCGGCAGGCATTGGCGAAGCAGTACTTCCATCAGACGGAATATATTACCTGTATTCTAAATCGAGCGGAATAAATCTGTACGAGATACGCATACAGTAGCATTGTACAGCAGAAACCGGTTCCTCTCAAAATCCGGTTTATTTATACCTCCTTTAGGGGTGCTTCTGTAAAAAAGCGGCACCCCTTTTTTTAGGAAATAATTATGAATACAATGATTCGAAAACTATTCTGTACTTTACTGCTTTTTACATCTGTTCCATTTTGTACATTTCTTTTTGCCCAATCAGATTGGGTATCGGTTCCGCTTCCTGAAATACTAACTGTAAGAATTCTTGAAGATAACTGCAGTACTGTGAGGGTTACTTTTAATCTTGAAACAACCGCACAGACAGCTGATAAGGGAAGGGTAGTGATGCTCAAAGACGGTATTCCTATAGCAGAAAAACCGGTGGGAAAAACAAAGAGCATCGAAAAAAAAGTTGACTTCATACCCGCTGAATCGGGACTGTATACCTTTATCGTATATGCACAGAAAAAAAACGAACAGACCGATCATGCGTCAATTCCTGTATCGTATGAGTTTTCACTTCCTCTAGAAAAACCACTTATTCAGATAGTAAATAAAGGAAACGGGAAAATTCATATCAGCTGGAATGCTGTTAAAGAAGCTCAATCGTACAGCATCAGGATCAGGGATGAGGAACTGCATGAGCAGATTTTTTCAGAATTACAGACAACAGAAAAAACAATTGAAAATCTTACAGCCGGTAAGAAGTACAGCGTAGAGGTTTCTGCGGTGCGGGACGGGGAGGAGTCTTTTGGCGAACCCGTATGGAAAACAATACGGGAAGAACCGGACAGAGAATGGAACTTTACCTATTTCGGGCAGTCGGTTAAAAAGGACTATAATACTTTTACTATGCTTGATGCTGATAATTTAAAATTCTCGATGACGTCCTGTTCATTCGATCAAAACTCCGGCACCATTATTGAAAAGGGAGGAAAATTCACCGCTTTTCACGACGGAGTCTCATTTTATTATACGGCAATAGAAGCGGATACTGAAAACTTCGAATTAAGCGCAACGTTCACCATCGATTATATTAATCCCTCTGCAGATGGTCAGGAAGGTTTCGGCCTTCTTGTTATGGACAGCCTTGGGCAGTATGGAGTAAGTTCTGTAAATCATTACACCAATTCTGCAGGCATTATTGCAACAAAGTTTGAAGAAACGATTGGAGGCACGAAATATACATCTAAAGATACGTTGGGTGCACGTTTTGTAACAGGACTGACGAAAGATAACATTGATTCCGGCGACAGCGGTATAGCCTCATATGGAAAAAGTCTGTCGCGTGCATTCAGCTACGACCAGAGCAGCCTGATAAAAAAAGGCGATGTCGTGAGGCTCACCTTAAAGAAAGACAACACAGGCTATCATACCGTGTATGAAAAAGAGTTTGTACATGAACAAGAGGTTCTCTCTTTTACGCTTTACGGATCTGATACACTTCTGCAGCTCGATTCACAGCATGTCTACGCAGGCTTTGTTTGTGCGCGGGGCTGTAATATTACCGTAAGTGATGTTGTAATGAAGATTACCGATCCTCAAACTGATCCGCCTCCTCAGAAGGAACCTCCCCGGCTCCTCCCCCTCGAAATAAAAGTCGATTCTCCTTCTTCGTATACAGAACCCTTGTATCCTTTTGTGTACTGCTCGAATGCGGACGGTTTTCTTTCCCTGTCGAAGTCAAACGGGGAAACAATTTTGGAAAGAAAAGTGAAGGCCGGAGTAGATGTGAAGGAAGGTATTATCCTGAAAAGGGGTGTAAACTTTTTTACTGCGGTATTCACTCCTGATAAAGATTTTTCACCTGGCGAAAATACGGTGATGGCACGGTACGATAAAGAACTGGAAAAATATGTGGAAAGTTATAATCAGGTTACCACTAGCTTCACGGTTACACAGATGAGCTTTGAAGGCGGAGACGGAAAACTCTATGTAAGCACAAATGGAAGCATATTCGGTAAGGGAACGAAAGATTCTCCTTTGGATCTCGTGTCGGCAGTTCAATATGTAAAACCGGGACAGACAATTGTACTTTCAGGCGGCACCTATACCTTTTCAAAGGGACTAGTCATAGAACGGGGAAACAGCGGCTCTATACTGCAGAGAAAAAAAATACAAAGCGCAGAGGGGGAGAAGGCGGTTCTCGATTTCAGCTACGCAGGAGGCGGCTTTGTACTTTGGGGCAGCTGGTGGATTATAGAAAATATTGACATCTGCAATACAGACGGAAACGTGAAAGGACTCCAGATCGCCGGGAATCATACCATAGTTCGAAGGGTTAATGCCTATTCCTGCGGAGACACCGGTATACAGATAAGCGGTACAAGTACTGAACCCCGGCAAAAATGGCCGGCACATAACCTCATAGAAGGATGCGTTTCATACAATAACTGCGATCCTTCCCAAAATAATGCCGACGGATTTGCAGCAAAATTGACATGCGGAAACGGAAATGTTTTCAGACACTGCATAGCGTACAGCAATATTGATGACGGCTGGGATCTTTTTTCAAAAATAGAAACAGGAGCCATAGGGGAAGTGCTCATAGAATTCTGCGCTTCATTTAATAACGGGTCTCTGTTAGACGGCAGCGGGAACGGAGACGGAAACGGATTCAAACTGGGAGGAGACGGAATATCGGTCAGACATAGAATTATAAACTCCTGCTCATGGAATAACGGGCAGGCGGGAATAACGAGCAACTCAAATCCTTCCATAGAGGTGGATTCGTGTACGGTGTATGGAAATAAGGGAGTTAATCTTACTATTTACGGAAAGGGGACTGTTCTTCCGGATTACATTGTCTTAAATACTGTTTCAATGGAAGGAGCCGGAGGCGACTCGCTCCTGCAGGGTGATACAGCACTGCTTCAAAATACCTATCTGTGGAACGGTGCTCAGTCGAAGAATGAAGAGGGAAAACAGATTACAAAAGACGCCTTTATATCTACCGATACAAGTCTGTATCCCTCAATTTCCAGTAAGGGAACGCTGGATATGAAGGGATTATTTATCCGCAGATAGAAGATTAATAAGCGTTTTTGTTGTAGAATAGCACCATACATTGAACATAAGGATACAGCAATGACGATAGCAACAGAACGCACTGTATTACGGGGCTTTAGGGAAAGTGATTACAAGGATTTACACGCATATTTATCGCTACCCGAAACCTATGTATTTGAACCCGGAAACCCCGTCACTATAGATGAAGCAAAAACTCTGTGTCTTGATCGCTCAAAGGGAAAGAATTTTATTGCAGTATGCAGTAAACAGGATGAAAAGCTTATGGGACACTTTTCATTTTTTCCTGTAGAACCTCTGTATACCAGGACATATGATATTGGTTTTATTTTTAATCCGCATTATCACGGAAAAGGCTTAGCATCAGAATCTCTTAAAGCATTCATTTCATATTGCTTTTCTCAATTAAACGTTCACCGCCTTCAGGCAAACTGCGATCCTGCTAATGAAAAATCATGGAAGCTTCTTGAACGGACGGGTTTTGAAAGAGAAGGGGAGCTTAAGAGTAATATTTACTTCAGGGAAAAAGAGGGAAAGCCTCTTTGGCAGAATACCTATGTCTATGGTCTTTTAAATCCTGAGGAGTAAGAAAAGTAAATATTCTGAATATATATGTATAAACCGGCTGCGTGACTGCATATCGTATATGTTTGTACTATTGACACTATGAAAAACTGTCAGTGAATATCTGGATTGACTTCCTCCTATATGCTTAACCCTGCGCGCTTTTTCTTGATACAAAAGGTCATAAAATCCGTACCGGTCTTGTCCCGAATGAAAGTACATCTGCCATTACAACAAGAGCCATGAATACTGGAACAATAGCAAGTAAAAAGAATATATGGTAAACGCACGCCTGCCGGCGGCGGGAGACTATTAATAATAGAGTTGCTATAATAACAGAAAAAGATTTAATCGAAACAGCCCTAAGAGAAAATGTTTAAAATCGAAAGAGTAAGGATTTAAAGGGGACGATACAACTTTCTAAAGATTATGATTTACAAAATGAGAATTAGCAAATGATTTTTGTAGATGCATCTCTATTACTTACAATATGGAAAAAATCGTATAATAAATCATTAGTCAGGAATCTTACAATGAATAGTATTTACACAATAGGTCATTCAACTCACAGCATTACTGCTTTTTTAGATATGTTAGGTAAATTTCAAATTGAAACCCTCATAGACATACGCAGTGTCCCTTTTAGTCAATATTCCCCGCAATTTAATCAATCACTATTGCAAAACTCATTAGCCGCAAGCGGAATTACGTATGTATTCCTCGGCAATGAGCTGGGCGGGCGAATTCAAGATGCATCATGTTACAAAAACAGCCAAATACCCCATACAAAAACGGGATATGCATTGTATTTAGCCTATGATACGATTATCACCAAAAACTGGTTTACAGCCGGAATTGAAAAAGTACAAACGATAGCTAATGAGGGAAGATCAGCAATTATGTGTAGCGAGGAAAATCCCGAACATTGTCATAGAGAATTGATAGTTGGAAGAAGATTAAAAGAACTGGGTCACGGGGTAATCCATATACGGTCAAACAGAAATAAAAACAAACAGCTTGAACTATTTTGAATAGAAGATACCGGTGATTTTACTTTATTAAATCATACTATATAGTATATACTATTTCATCAAAGAAAGTTTTGATTAATTTTTCGGGAACCATGAAAAAAATTGATGCAAACAGTAATAAAATAAAGAAACGTTTTTCAGTTTCCAACCTTGTAACATATAAAAAGATAACACTTAAGCAGGCGGGTGAGATTCTTTGCTTAAGTTACTCCCGGACAAAATATTTGTATGCTAGGTATAAGCAGGAAGGGCTTTCCGGATTGGAACATAAGGGAAAGGGAAAACAATCTAATCATTGTATACATAAAAATGTTAAGCAGGCTATTCTTTTATTATATAAATCAAAATATGCAGACTGTTCTTTGTCTCTGGCTGTTGAGCTCCTGAAAACGAATGATTCTTTTGTAATCAGCAGGGAAACCCTTAGGCAATGGCTTATAGCTGATAATATTCCATATACGCACATACGAAGACGTCCTTACAGAAGGTTCTATAAACGGAGTGATTGTTTCGGCGCATTACTTCAACTCACTGTATACAATTATAATTGGATTCAGTCCGCAGAGAACGGTGCACGTCAATGCCTGCTCGGATTATGCGATAATGCCACAAATATTAAGCTGTTTCATATGACACATCACAGTTCAATTCACTCGGCCATGACAATACTACAAATATGGATAAAGAAGTATGGAATACCTCAAGGTATCTATATATCAGATGAACTATTCGTAAAAAATAAACATTTGAAGATCGTATTAGCCAACCTTGGGATAGAACTGCAAACTCCAAAGGGAGGAGCCTATTTTTCGACAACAAACTGCGCTTTAACCACCTTAGGATACCGGCTGGTATGCGAGATGAAAGTACAGGGAATAGCAACAATCCAAGAGGCAAATGTATATATTCTGGAAGTTTTCTGTGTAAAAATTAATAAAAAGCTGAGCAGACAGCCTGAAATTCATGAAAATGCACATGTTCTTTGCGATGAGTCCCAGTCTATAGATAAATTTTTTTATTTTTTCTTTACTAAAAAGGTTAAGCAGAATAAATGTATAATTATTTTTAAAAAAAAGTATTTTCTTTTGAATTTTACTGAAAATAATACAAATGAGAGCAAATTCGTCCAGATAAAGAGATTTTTGGACGGAAGTATAAAAATATATCAGAATAAGACAGAAATTAACTATGAAATACTAGAATAGGGACTGTTTCTTTCTTGCAATAATAGGTAAGTTTTTTTTACTTGACACCGTAAACCTTGTACTCTAGTATGATGTATGGAGATAATGTGTGAAATATACTATGGAGCGGAAGGACAGCATCATAGACGAATCAGTAGAACTTTAGAGTGCTTATAACGGGAACTTGAAACTTATTAATACCGAATCATAAAGTAATGTAAAAAAAAGAAAGAAAACTAAATAAAGAAGGTGTTTATGATTTCCGATGTTCTGCCCATTAATATTTTAAATCCTTTAAATACTGTACCGGTTCCTACGGTGTTATGCAGAATAAACTCTGAAAAAGATACGGTAAAAATACTTTTTCAAAATAAAGCTTTTATATCACTTGCTTCATCTCTTATGCTCCACAGCGGCAATAAGAAATTTTCGTTTCTACTTTTTTCACAGACCCTTACTACCTCTTTTTTAACTATACAATGTAAAAAATCCATGGAACTGCAAAAACCGGTGCTATTTAACAAGCAATGTAAACTGCTTGGGACATGGTATAAGTTTTCAATTGAAGCCAACCAGATGGAATTGTTTTCTCTTTCAATTGTTGAAATCACTGATATTAAACAGAATGAAATTCAATTAAGAAGCGAAAGTATTATTAATAGAAAATATTTTGATTCCATTCCATGCGGAATTGCAGTATTTAATCAGGATACCCAATTCTTACAGGCAAATGAATTCGTCTGCTCTATTCTGGGGTATCCGGAGAAAATTTTAAAAACAATGACATTGTTTGATCTTAATCCTTCCCAATATATCTCTGATATAGTGTCTTTCTTTAAGATATTGCAAATTCAAGGCAGTAAGGATTCTGTAATATCAGTGCTTACGAAAAGCGGGAAAAGACTGACACTGCAGTTAAACGGTAAACTTCTACCTGATGGCACAAATCTCATCATTTGGACTGATATTACGCAATTGTCAAAGAGAAAAATAAAACCGGAAGTATCATTATTATATACACAAAATTTGAATCTGTATCATACTATTGCAAATCTTACAGAATTGCGTGATACAGATACGGGACACCACAATAAAAGGATAGGAGTATTTTCCCGTATTATAGCAAGGACGATGGGAATGAACAGAAAATTCTGCGATGATATAGAAATATTTGCACAGCTGCATGATATTGGAAAAATAGGTATTCAAGATTCCATATTATTAGCTCCAAGAAGACTGACAGAGGAAGAGCGTACTACAATGGAAAAACATACTTTGCTTGGCTACAATATCGTTAAAGAGAATGTGGAATTATCCATGGCAGCAGACATAACCCTTAATCATCACGAGAGATTTGACGGATCAGGGTATCCCAACGGTATTTACGGATATGAAATTCCTCTTAGTGCGCAGATTACTTCAGTAGGAGATGTTTATGATGCTCTTCGGAGTAAACGGCCATATAAACAAGGATGGGCTCATAAAGACTGCATTGAATATATAAGTTCTCTCAGCGGGAAAAACTTTAATCCTGAAATAGTCGATGTGTTTTTATCGGTACAGAACAAAGTCGATAATGTCTATACTACTCTTTCGGATTGAAAAAGAGAGGTGTGCTGTAGAGAAAGAATAGTATACTTTTACAACCCGATGTGACTTGTGTTGATTATTTATGTCCTTCAAATTGAGTCTTTAATGGTTATGTCATGAAGTGGTGGTATTTTAAATGATAGAAATTCTATGAATTATGATATATTGTTTATATTAAAGTAACAGGTGTTACTCATTTTTTATACAGCGGAGGATTGTATGTTTGAATCATATAAAAATCTTAATCCAATTATACTTACTTTAATCGCAACCCTTTTCACCTGGGGCGTTACGGCGTTAGGTTCAGCGTTTGTTTTCTTCTTTAAGACGATCAACCAAAAAGTACTTAATGCGATGTTGGGATTTGCATCAGGGGTTATGATTGCAGCAAGCTTTTGGTCATTACTCAATCCCGCAATTTCTATGGCGGAATCTATGGGAATCTCTCCTGTTATTCCTGCAATAACAGGATTTCTCGGCGGCGGTTTATTTCTTTTTCTCGTTGACCGTGTATTGCCTCATCTTCATATTGGTCTTGATAATAGCGAAGCCGAAGGAATTAAAACATCATGGCAAAGAAGTACGTTACTAGTAACCGCAATTACTCTTCACAATATTCCAGAAGGATTAGCTGTCGGGGTTGCTTTCGGTGCAATTGGAATTTCCGGGTCTCCTGCAACCTTTGGAGCCGCGGTAGCGCTGGCAATAGGAATTGGTATTCAGAATTTTCCCGAAGGAGCAGCTGTTTCAATACCGCTCAGGAGGGAAGGTTTTTCCAGACTCAAAAGTTTTATGTATGGTCAAGCTTCAGGAATCGTTGAACCTATTGCCGGTGTCTTAGGAGCTTTATTAATAGTAACGATTCAGCCTCTCCTGCCGTATGCCTTGTCATTTGCAGCAGGGGCGATGATATATGTTGTAATAGAAGAACTAATACCCGAAGCTCAACAGCACGGAAGTTCTGATTTTTCCACAATCGGAGGCATGGCAGGTTTTGCTGTTATGATGCTTCTTGATGTAGCTCTGGGGTAAGACTTCTGCCAAAGTTTTAGCTTGATAACGGCTGGGTATAGGAATTGCGTGCCTAGAGTTGACAATTGGGAAAATCCCCTCCTGCCGCCTTTCATGGCGGCTTATCCCAGCATACTATGATACGGTAAGGACGCCGCCCGGATCGTTTTTGGCTGAATCGAGTTTGTGACAACAAAATACTTTATGGTATAGCGTTTTTTACTGCTTTTTTGCAAGAGAAAGATTAGGTATCAATTTTATCATTACTAAGCTATATCTTCTTGACAGATATAATACTGAATCATAAAGTATAAGTATGATTCGAAGTTTTGCAGATGTTGAAACAGAAAAGATTTTTCATCAGGAAAAATCGAAAAAACTGCCTCCCGACATTCAAAAGCGAGCTCTGGTAAAACTGTTATTGTTAGATTCTGCAACAAATGAAGATGATCTAAAGACTCCGCCATCGAATCACTTTGAACATCTAAAAGGCAAATTAAATGAATATTGTTCAATAAGAATTAATGATCAGTGGCGCATACAATTCAAATACCTTAATGGAGACTTGTATGAGGTATCAATTAAAGGTTATCACTGATGAAGGAGTATGAGTATGAATACAAAAACATTAGAAACACCAAAAATTGGCGACATACTGCGGGAAGAATTTCTTGAACCATTAGGCATAACACCATACCGCTTATCAAAAGAATTAAATGTCTCAACAAGTTCTGTATTGGATTTGGTACACAATAGACGAAAGATATCTGTAGAAATGGCACTGCGATTATCACGATATTTTGGAAACTCTTCTAAGTTCTGGTTAAATTTACAAAATGAACTTGATATAAGAGAGACTTCAATAAAGCTGGCTAATGAACTTAATACCATAAAACTCAATGTTCATACAGCATAAATGCGGCACTACCCATTACACCTACGACCGAAACGGCGCGTTAACGTATGAAAAATTGCATTAATCAAATTCACATAATATAATCATGATTACCAGCTATGCGTTAAGCTGTAATCGGACGGAGGACGATTATCAGCTTTAAGGTGAAGAAAAAAGGCCTAACAGAGGTTAATAGGCTCGGCGTAACGCAGTCCTACACCTACGAAAAAGACGGCACGGTAAAAACAAAGACAGACTTTGAAACTGATATTAAAACTACCGATTACAATGACGCAAGCAGGACAAAGACAGTCACCTACAGCGACGGCCGAAAGGAAGTTTTTACCTACACCATGAGCGGCCTCATACAGACAGCCGAGACAAAGACCGGAAAAATAGCCTATACGTACAACAAAGCAGGACTCCTTGTAAAACAGGAAGACATAAAAGCAGGCGAAACTACAACATACACCTACGACAAAGCAGGCAGACGAACCGGCATGAACTCGGGCAACAGGGAAGTACGTTACGTCTACGGGAAGGCAGGAGAACTCGTATCAATTAACGATAACAAACAGCGCCTGAGCGTGAGCTATAAGTACGACACACTCTATAGGGAAACAGAGCGCGTATTTGGAAACGGCGTAGTGCAGAAGACACAGTACACTGTCGCAGGACAAACCGAAATCATTACAGAAGTCAACTCCCGCGGAGAACTCTTACGCGCAGAAGGCTACGTGTACGACGAAGGCGGGAGGAGAATCTACACCATAACCGAAAAAGGCAAACTCACAGGCTTTACCTACGATGCACAGAGCCGTCTTGCAAAAGTCTTGTATCCGTATACCGAGGAGAAAAAACAAGCCGACAGAAAAGAGGCGGAGGAAGAGGGAGTACATTACCTTGAAGGAAATGTAAAACCGGTGAATGTCTTTTTAAGCCTCGATGAAAAAGCCCTCATCGTCCCCTTACTTGAAAAAATAGGCTGGGGAAGAAGCTCATACCTTACAACAACACAAGTACTCTGGGAGGAGACCTACACTTACGATGCAAACGGCAACCGTGCAAGTAAGACAACACCCTTTGGAAGTATCCGCTATTGGTACGATAAAGAAAACCGATTAATTCACAGCGGAAGCGACGAAGGAAGGGGCAGCGGCTACACCTACGATAAAAACGGCAACCTCCTCACCAAAACAAATCTTTACAAAACAGAGGAGTACTCGTATACTGGAACCAACAGGATGAGTATGAGTACCGTTACCGATCATATAAAAAAGACAAAAACCATAACTCACTACGATTACGACGCGTTCGGACGAAGAACCCTTGTCCAGGACGAAGGCGGGAAAATAATTAGAACACTGTATGATGGCTTGAGCCTCGACATCATAAGAGAGCAGGAAACTTTCGCCGATGGGTATTTCACGAACACCAGCGACACAGGTATTGCATGGAGTCCGGTGAGTGAGGGAGATGGAAGCAGATATAGATACATCGGAGATGACGCGCCGGCTGCAAAAGAGCAGAACGGTTACAGCGTGACAGTCAGTAACCGGGCATCAAGCAAAGTTGCCTTGTATGCGAACGGACAAGCAGTGGGAGTTACCAGAAGTTCGAATTATGCTTCGAGTGAGCGGTCTTATTTTGGTACCGATTTAATGGGGACAATACGGTCAGCGACGACGGACAGCGGAAATGCTGAGTACTATGAGTATGATGTGTTCGGGAAGCCTTATGGAGAATCAGTTTCAGATTACGCCTACACAGGGAAACCGTATGATCCGGTTACGGGAATGTATAACTATGGCTATAGAGATTACGTACCGCAGACAGCGAGATTCAGCACGGTAGATCCCATACGCGACGGGAACAACTGGTTTGCATATTGTAACAATGAGCCTGTGAACTTCCAAGATGCGTGGGGGTTGATTTGCATAAGTACATCAGATGCAGAAGCTGCAGCTCAAAGAGCAAAGGCCTCAGCATCTGGCTCTTCTAGAAAATTAGTTGATGTAGTGAATACTAACAATCTAGCAACAATTATAAATGATAACCTTAATGCATTAGATGATAATACAAGAAGATATTATGAAAATATTCCTGATCAGTATAGGAAACAAGCAATAAAAAGCAACCTAGATTCTCAGACCGTAACGACAGGTGTAAATAAAAATGAAACGTTTGCGGCTGCAGCATCATTGGGAGTTATAATGCCGAAGGATATTGAGGCAGTTGGATTGGCAGGAAATATCCTTTTTTTTGATACAGCACCACCCGATCCTGATCTTATAGCACATGAAGCAATTCATGGACTACAGGCTCAAGCTGCTGGTAATGCGGGGGCTTTTTTGACGAATTATACAAACAACTCAGAGGAAATTGCAAATAGAGGAGGTGATCCTTATTTAGAAAATGGTTATGAAATAGGAGCATACAATTTTGGACCAAATACAGGATCCATTCTAGATCGTCCTGAATACCAGGGTTGGGAGTATTAAGATATGAAAGGAAAAATTTGTTTAATCCTATACATTACTATATTCTTGACATCTCTATATTCATTGGATTATGAGGAATTCAAGGAAAAAAACTTAGACGAGCAACTATATTTTTTTGTACGTGATGAAGTTGATATCAGCCAATCAAGAATAGATTACTTATCAAAATATCTTGTAAGAAGGTATGAAGAAAGGTTAATAAGTAAAGTTAAATTATTGATTCAGAAATACAATTATAATAGTGAAGATGAAGTAATATATTTAAAGAACTTATCTCACTTAATTTGGCGTATGAATAATCTTGGATTTCTTGACAAAAAAAATCAGGCGATGTTTTATGGATTGTATCAAGCAAAACTAATTGATTATCTTGAAAAAGAAAAAAGAATTGATGGAGTGGTATTATCTGCAGAATCAATGCTTGACGATATAAACATAGAGAATAGAATAGATAGAGCAATTCCTAATACAGGGATTGAAATAATGTTATACTATGAAAATTTACTTGGTATGGAATTAATCAATGAATATACTAAAAAATAGTTGGAGAGTGTAAAAATACCATAATAATTGTTATAGTGGGATTGTGGCACGAGGGCGGGAAGAGAATTCGCACCTTACACGACAGACTCAGGAAGTGCTGAGTACTATGAGTACGACGTGTTTGGAAAGCCCTACGGCGAGACTGTGAGCGATTACGCATACACAGGGAAGCCGCGAGTTTTGCGAAGCAAAATCTCGGTAAGCTAGACCGCAGAGCGGGATAGCGACATGACCCCGTCAC
>JAEWSQ010000005.1 GCA_023398165.1 Spirochaetota bacterium
GGTGGATACTGTCTGGGTCAAAACAGCAGAGGAACCGGGTAAGTATATGGTTAATTGACTGCCGTTAAAAAGAATTACTTGTGTAGCAGGATTAGAAAAATCTATACGGAGCAAATTTGGACGTTTAAAAGATACCTTGGCATCCATAGATGAAGAGCCTGTTGTTATTCCCATATTAGCTTCATAATCAGTTATTGTTCCATAAAATTCAGAAACAGATTGAAAAAAAGCACTTGCAGTTAAAATAACATCTTCTGCTGCAAGAGACCCAATAACAAAAAAACAAAGCACTAAATTAATTATTTTTTTCATATAAGTTTACAAAATTCCTTGATTACATACTAAATCAGATAGAAATAACAGTCAAGACAATAGAAAGGTAAAACATACCGTGAAAGTAATACTGCTTTAAAAAAAAACCAAGAAATTAACAGACAAATCATTATTGACAAAAAGAAAGCGTTTTGTTAACATGACTGCATTCTTAAATTAACTACGGCAGTAGCTTCGCTGGTTAGCTAAAAAACCCGCATAGTTTATTATAGTGTTTTTAGTCGGGCAATAGCGCAGCTGGTTAGCGTACAAGTCTGGGGGACTTGGGGTCCCGGGTTCAAATCTCGGTTGCCCGACTAAATAAATCGTAGATACTCTGCGAACCTTTTTCTTTTTAAACAAAGTTTTTCTTGCGGTAGCAGAAGTCTGGGGGACGCGGGAAATTGCGAAGCAATTTAAGTCCCCGGTTCAAATCTCGGTTGCCCGACTACATGAATCGTATTTTCCTGTGAACCTTTTAACACAATCATTACTACATAATCACTTCTATTGCTCCAGCTTTTTTGAAAAAAAGTAATACAGAACCCGTATCCATACAAACAGCGATACAAGATATGCAAGCACTGTAAAAAGTGAGTGAGACAGCAAAAAACGGGCAAACCAATAAGAAGGAAGAAATATGAATACTGCTGATATAGCTCCGTCAAGAAAAAAGGGAACAAAGGAGCCGAGAAGTAAAATTGTTGACAGTTTTGCCAAAGCCATTCCCTCAACCCTGTTTCCTGCAAAACTCACGGTAAATAAGGCTGCTATTACCGCATTACCGGCTGATAAAAAGCTCACGGGAAGTATTTCTAATCCATATATTCCGGTTAAACTGAAGACAGGAATCAGCAGAATATTACACAGGAAGCCGGCACATGAGGGTAAAATAAGCCTGGAAATAATATACCCCTTTTTACCCAGGGGGGTTACGAAAAGATACAGAGCTATTGAATCATCAAGCTCTGAAAGTATAATCATTGCAGAAGCAAAACACAGCATATAAGGGAGGAGCATAGCATACATGCAGTCAAAGAGAAGAAAATATGGTTTTATTACAGCGAGTACGCCAAAATAGTTGGCAACAGGGGGAATAACAAATTTAAAAACAATTCCTGCCAATAAGGGTGCTATTTGTATAAGTATGAGCATGCTGTCTGAATATATCTGCTTAATATACAGTTTGAAAGAAACTGTAAGTGCTTTCATAACTTCATACCTCCCCAATCCATCATCATTTTTTTTACCGATGCTGATGCAAACATATATGATGCCGAAATCCATGCTGCAAGAAGCACAAATACAGCCGGCAGCGGAAATTCATTCTCATTCATGATAATTCTTAACGCCAGTATTCCGGGATGGAATTCAAGAATTGGCAAACGAATTCCAAACATAAACAGAGCAGATGGAACCATAAGAAAAAGTTCGAAAGGTATGGTATATATCATAAATTGATTTAAAGTTCTGCACACTGATGCACATCCAAGGGCGCAGAACGTAAACATAAAACTGGATAAACATAGTGAAGCTATGAATAGAATGAAATGCTGTATAGTATGGAAAAATTGAACTCTGTTCAGGTAGAGTGAAAAAGCAATAAACAACGCACTGATAACAGATACTATCGAAATTGAGACCGCTTTTGATAAAATATATTCTGATATCCTGACAGGCGAAGTTGCTATGCTTTCAATAACCCGCTGACTTTTTTCAAATAGTACGATTGCGCCCATGAAAAATAATCCCATTGCGGCAGGATCGGTAAATATCAGCAAAGAGGCTATTCTCTGTTGATATTTTTCCGGAAAAACTGTTAACAGTGCAGCATAGAAAACTATAAAAAAAGCATAGAGCCAGTAAAACCCGTAGCGTATTTGAAAAAGAATATCGCACCTCATGAGGGATGTAAACCGTCCACTCCTGATCCTTTTGAATATCATACCAGCACCCGTCCGGTTATTTCTGTAAAGATATCGTTTAAACTCGGCTCCTTACTATGAATGGAAACAAGGGCATTATTTTTTATCAAATCCGATAAAATTTTATCCCCTGCAGTTTGAGAAATAGGAACCGAATTGTCTCTCTTTTCCCCGCCCTCCATCCATGTATACGTCACATTAAAGTTGCTGTGCCGGTGCATTAAGTTCCAGGGAGTATCAATTGCTTTTATACTTCCGTCGGCTATAAAGGCAACCCTGTCGCAAAGTTCAGCTGCATCATACATATTGTGGGTAGTAAGAATAATTGTTTTCCCCAGAGACTTCTGTTCCCTTATGAGCATCTTCATCACCGCGGCATTTGAAGGATCCAAACCGCTTGTGGGCTCATCAAGAAAAAGCAGATCGGGATTATGCACAAGACTTTTAATAAAGTTAAGCCGGCTTTTCATGCCCTTTGAAAATGCTGACACTTTTTTATCTGCATGTTTATCCAAATCCACTTTGCTTAGCAGAGAGTGAATATCAGCGCAGGGTGATTTATAGAGTGATGAAAAAAACTTCAGGTTTTCAACAGCAGTCATTTTATCAAATAAACTGGAAAACTCAAAATCAACTCCAATTTTTTCGAAAAATCCCTCATCCCTTTTTTTGCCGTCGTACTGCAGAACCCTTATCTTTCCCCGGTATGATGTTATCATTCCTATTAGAATTTTTTGCAGTGTGCTTTTACCGGCACCGCTTGGACCAAGGAAACCAAATATTTCACCTTTAGCCACAGAAAAATTCATATTCTCAATAAAAGGTTTTTTAGTATACGAAAAGTACAGATTTTCAACTGATATCATGTTTCGTTTCCTTTATATGCCGGTTCAAACAGCTCAAGCGCAACCCCTTTTATAAGAATTTTCAAGGAGTTATCATACATTGTTTCACCAATCTCCCTTCGGTGAAGAAGCGAGAAAAATAGTATCCGCAAGGCTCCCGAAACCGCCTCTGCTTTTTTTCGGTCTGGAAAAAAAGATGAATCCAGAGGGAGTATGGAAGCAAGTTCTGTAAGCATATCAGCGTCGTCATTCTGATGTTTTTCCACAATTTCATCCGGCAGTTTTCTTATAATGGTTTCCATCTCTCCTTCTGCCATTAAAGCCGGGTAGAAAGACTCTGACACACTGATAAATACCTGAAATAAAATCTCCGCAAAGCGGGAGGCATCAAGATTTTTTGTATTTGCAATCGAATTCTTAATCACAGTTGATATATCATCATGATACTCATTGATCACTTCCCAAAAAAGGAATTCTTTTGAAGGATAAAAAAGATAAAATGTGCCCTTGGGTATTACAGCCTTCTTCGTAATCATATCTACCGTGGTTTTTCGGGCACCATAGACGGATAATAAATCTTTCGCAGTTCTTTTAAGCTTATTAATCAGCTTAATGCGTTCAGCTTCTGTAAACGTTTTGGGCATTAATACCTCCTGTAGATTAATGCTATTTTATGTATAATTCTTTAATCTCATTAATACATTATGACTATTAAACCTATTTTAGTCACCATAATATAATATAAAACCTATTCTTTTATTTGTCAACGTTCGCTACAATATTTTCTGGATTTCTTCCGGCTGCAGTTCCCGGCATTCTCCGGTTCTCAGGGTTTCATCAAGTTTGAGTTCACCAACGGCTGTTCTTTTTAAGTATACTACTTCATTTCCTAAGGTCTTGAACATTCTTTTTACCTGATGATATTTTCCCTCATAAATCGTTAAATATGCTTCATCAGAGGCAATCCATTCGAGTTCTGAAGGCAGTGCACAAAAACCTTCTTCATTACCCTCGCGGCTTACATCAAATCCTTTTTTACATTCTTCTATGTACTTTTTCTGCAGTTCATCACTTACGGTATCAGCCAAACGGGCATAGTATTTTTTCGATATATGTTTTTTAGGAGATGTAAGACGGTGAGTAAGTTCACCGTCTGTCGTCAAAAGCAGCAGCCCTTCGGTATCAATATCAAGTCTGCCGACAGGATGCAGATCACCCCCCAGAAAACTGACTTTATATTGAGAAGGAAGAATATCAAGAACTGTTTTATGTAATCCGTCTTTAGTGGAACAAACGACATTACCGGGTTTATTCATCATTAAGTATACATGATGCCGGAGCTCGAGGGTTCTGCCTTCCACTGTTACAGTATCATCATTAATTGATATTTGTGCATCGGCATTTGTACATACCATATTATTAACCAGAACCAGTCCCTGATGCAGAATCCTTTTTGCATCCTTTCTCGATCCGTACCCGTGATGAGATAAAATTTTATCAAGCCGCTGTGTTTTCATATCCCTCATACTATCATAGATCAGGCCCTTTATTCCATGGAACTGTATTTTTCAATTTCAATAAACCTATTTTTTATCCGGAAGATAAGCAAAAAAAAAGCGGTTCCCTTATTTTTGTAAAGGAACCGCCCATATGAAGCAAAGATCTCTCAGGATCTCGTTGCACGTTTTTCTATAGGAATAAACTGTCTTGGCTCTAAAATGTTTTTAAAAGCCGGACGGTAAATCCTGCCGCCTGCTGCAATTTCCTCAATACGATGGGCCGACCATCCTGCTATACGGGATATTGCAAATATCGGTGTGAATAAATCCCTCGGGATTTCAAGCATTGAATAGACAAATCCTGAGTAAAAATCAACATTTGTACATATCTGTTTGCTTTCACCCTTTTCTTCGGCAAACACTACCGGAGCAAGCTTCTCTATAAGCAGATATAAATTAAATTCTTCCATCATATTTTTTTCTTTTGCAAGAAGCGCTGCTTTATTGCGGAGAAGTATCGTTCTCGGATCTGATACTGTGTAGACGGCATGCCCCTGTCCGTATATGAGCCCTGATTTATCATAGGCTTCTTTTCTCATGATTTTCCGCAGGTATTCCTTGACTTCAGATTCGCTCGACCAGTCTTTTACGTGAATCTTAATATCATCCATCATCTCCATAACCTGCTTATTAGCTCCTCCGTGACGCCTTCCCTTTAAGGAACCTACCGCTGCCGAAATTGCAGAATAGGTGTCAGTATCAGCCGATGATATAACATGTACCGTGAGAGATGAATTATTTCCCCCTCCATGTTCAGCATGCAATACCAGTGCAAGATCAAGAATCTCCGCCTCGAGCTTTGTATATTTTTTATCGCGTCTGATAAGACGTAAAAGGTTCTCAGCCGTTGAAAGCTCAGGTTTGGGATTATGAATATACATGCTCTTTCCGTCATAATAATGCCTTTTTGCCTGATACGCGTAAGCGGCAAGTGTTGAAAACCTCGCAATCAGTTCAATACACTGCCGAAGGTTGTTTGCGACACTTACATCCTCTGGATTCGGATCATACGAGTAGCTTGCAAGGACACCGCGTGCCAATTTATTCATAATATCAGGAGAAGGAGCTTTCATTATCATATCTTCGGTAAAATTTTCAGGGAGAGCCCGTTTTGATCCGAGAAACGAACGGAACTCATCAAGCTCATCCTGTGAAGGAAGCTCTCCGAACAGCAATAGATACACAGTCTGTTCAAATCCGAACTGGTCATGGGACTCAACATCATTAATTATATCTTCTATATCGTATCCGCGGTAAATAAGCTTGCCGGGAACTGCAATCTTTTGTCCGTCTACCACGTCATAACCGACAACATCCCCTACACGTGTTAATCCGACCAGAACTCCCCGTCCGTCGGCATAGCGTAATCCGCGTTTCACATCGTATTTCTGATACAGCTCTGAGTCGATAGGATCATTGTTCTGGGCAACCAGCGTGAGTTTTTTTAGAAAAGAACTTTCAAAATAATCAGACATAATTAGTTTTAACCTCTCTACAAGAGTGTATATTTATACAACGATAACCGCGTATATTTCATAATTATACATTTACTTTGAATATTGTCAATACACCGGTGCAGTGTTTGACTGTTTTAGTAAAAAGTGATACTACTACATTATGAAAACACAACTGATAAAAGACATTTTGGTTTCTAAACCGGACGGTAAAACGGTTACTATTTACGGCTGGGTCCGTACCAAACGCGACTCAAAAAACCTGTGCTTCATTCAAGTTAATGACGGCT
The DNA here is from genome assembly GCA_023398165.1 of Spirochaetota bacterium. Lineage (GTDB taxonomy): Bacteria > Spirochaetota > Spirochaetia > Treponematales > Treponemataceae > JAAZLA01. The sequence continues at coordinate 6,386 of JAEWSQ010000005.1, forward strand.
CATGTTTTGCTTCGATTCAGCTTACATTTGACCGTGAAAACCAGAATTCCAATTCTATAGACGAAGAACTGAAAAAAATCACTACCGGTGCTTCAGTTAAGGCTTCCGGAAAACTCATTGAATCTCCGGCTTCCGGCCAGGCTGTTGAAGTTGCACTTGAAAATATTGTCGTTATGGGTACTGCTCCTGCAGAAACGTATCCGCTGCAGAAAAAAGGCCACTCTATGGAATTTCTCCGCGAAATTGCACACTTACGTGCCAGAACCAATGCTTTCAGTGCCGTAGCCCGCATGAGAAGCCAGATGGCCTATGCGGTTCATACCTTCTTTCAGGAAAGAGGGTTCAATTATGTCCATACTCCGTTAATAACCGCCAGCGATTGCGAGGGTGCTGGAGAAATGTTCCAGGTAACAACGCTTGATCTTGAAAAGATTGCTGAAAATGCGGTGATTGCAGGAAAAAGCGGAAAGGCGGAAATGAGTGAACTCGTTGATTATTCAAAGGATTTCTTCGGTAAGAAAGCCGGTTTAACGGTCTCAGGGCAGCTTGAAGCGGAAACATATGCTACAGCCCTTTCCAGAGTATATACCTTCGGTCCCACATTCCGGGCAGAAAACTCCAATACAACAAGACACCTTGCAGAGTTTTGGATGATAGAACCAGAAATGGCCTTTTTTGAGCTCGAAGACAATATGAACATTGCAGAGGAATTTATTAAGTATCTCCTTTCGTGGGCATTGGAAAAATGCAGCGAAGATATGAAATTCTTTGATGAACGCATTCAAAAAGGCCTTATAGAGACATTGAAGCATGTCGTTTCTTCCGATTTCGTCCGCTTAACCTATACTGATGCCGTTGCCGAATTAATGAAAAATGCTGATAAATTTGAGTATAAACCATTCTGGGGCTGTGATCTTCAAAGCGAGCATGAACGGTATCTGACTGAAACAGTATATAAACGTCCTGTTATTGTTACGGATTATCCTAAGGAAATTAAAGCATTCTATATGAAGCTGAACTCCGACGGCAAAACGGTTAGGGCCATGGATATTCTCGTTCCCGGTCTTGGAGAAATCATCGGTGGTTCAGAACGTGAAGCCGATTATGAGGTACTTGTAAAGCGTATTTCAGCGCTTGGATTAAATCCTGAGGATTACTGGTGGTATTTGGACCTGCGCAAGTATGGTACTGTCCCCCACTCCGGATTCGGTCTCGGATTTGAACGGCTGTTACTATATGTTACAGGGATGGGAAACATTCGCGATGTAATTCCGTACCCCAGATTCCCCAAATCTGCTGAATTCTAAGCGTAGTAAACCGGCTGCCTAATCATGCCGGTTTTTTTTTATATTCAGTCCTTGCTGTCTCATAATTCTGGTAGTATACTTCAAATAGATTTTCACATTGCAGGAGTGAGCAGCGTTCCATGAATTTGAAAGAAAACAATATTTTTGGAAGAAAAGTTTTTTTTCTCTGTCCGACGTTCGATTTTCAAAAAATTATCATTGAGCGTTTGTTTAATCTTGAATACGAAGTCTATGTTATACATAATGTTGCAGATGCGAAAAATATTCTAATACATTACCCGGATTCTATTTGTTTTATTAATATTGATTCCTCACTCGACAGCCCGCAGTGGTTTAATTTTGTACACAGTTTTGAACAGGATCCGGTTCTATCTACAATATTTTTAGGTATAATCAGTCACCAGAATAAGATTCGGGATAAAGAGCTTTTTCTTCTCAATGCAGAAATTCCTGCAGGTTTTATAAGTACTGCGGCAAACTATGATGAGCTGACAAAAACATTTGTAAATATTCTGGAATTAAACGGAGCTATGGGAAGGAGAAAGTATATACGTACGGACTGTTCCCGCGACCGTTTTGTTTTTGCCCGCCTCACTGTCAGTACAGAAACCTATGATTTAAAAATAAAAGATATAAGTTCCATCGGGTTCTCTGTCGATATTCCGATTATCTATGAGAATCAGATAAAATTGAATCTGGTGGTCCGAAACTGTACGATTAAAATTCATGATAAATCCATTATTGAACCGTGTACCATGATAATTGCCAATCCTCAGGGTGAAAATATTCATGTTGTAATGGTTTTTTTAAAGGGCATGAGTTTTGCATCGAAAGCAGTTATCCGTTCATATATTCACAGCAATCTGCAGAAAAACCTAGCTGAAATTCTTAGAGGCTGCATACCGGATACAACCGATTACTCAGTCAGCAGCAGTGAAGAATCTGATATAAAGGAGCCTTTTACCATCTCTTCCCCTGATGATACGATTGAAGAACTTGAAAAATTTGATGAAAGCGACCTTACACTCACAAACCTGTTTTAAAACACGTCAATGTATCAGCTTATTTGTACCTGTATCTTTCCATGTGATAAGTCTTTTACTCTGGACACAAGAAGATCAGCATCCCTAGCTTCTATGAATCCTTCAATAGTAATCTTAGAAGAAAATGATTCCGTTACTGAGGTAAGAGAAAGGCCGGTAAGCTGCCGTTTGATTCCTTCATACATATCATAATCAGCAACATAGCTAAATTTTTTCCTTTCGATCAGCGGTTCTACTTCTGCTGCAGAAAGAACAGATTTTGCGGCATCACCGTAGGATTTTACAAGCCCCCCGGTTCCCAATAAGGTTCCTCCAAAATACCGCGTCACGGTCAAAAGAACATTAGTGATTGATTGCCCTTTGAGAACATCCAGGACCGGTCGCCCTGCTGTTCCCGACGGCTCACCGTCATCAGACATACCTGAAATTTGAGCCTGCGAACCGCAGATGAAAGCATGTACAACGTGAGCGGCATCAGCATACGTTGTTTTCTGTTTTTTTAAGATCTCGCGGGCATCGGTCTGACTCTGAATAGGAAACACTTCAGCTATAAACCGCGACTTTTTAACAATAGTCTCTGCTTTTGAATATGAACAAAGGACATTCATTGCACAACTTCACCGCCTGATATTTGACTATCATCATGACTGATCAGTACCGGCTCCTCTTCTTTATCCGCTTCCTTTTTCTCACGGCTCTGCTCATACAGACATAAATAGTATGATGCAAACACAAAATAGGATTTTAAAAGCAGGAGATTGACCGTAATGGTATGGCCGAAACTGAGGAACTTCATTAAAAACGAAGGAAGGGGGAAGGCTATATTAACAGAAGTTAAAACCAGAATCACTATTTCTAAACCCAAAAAAAGCCCTGTTCCTTTAATAATACACAGAAGAAACTGTTTAAGTCTGCCTTTGAGGAGTATAAAGCATCCCTTATATGCTTTTAAAACTTTAAGGGCGGGATTCTGTTCAAATATATAGGGAACAAAAGCAAAAAAAATAGAAAAAAATAACAGAATAAGTCCATACGCGGCGAAACTTACAACAGCGAGAAGCGTTATTTCAAGTTCCAAATCAATCCCCTGATCCTTTAATGAGTAGGTAAACAGAGACGGCATGGAACTGTCAAAGAGAGTATATGGAGTTAAAATTATCAGGTTTAGAACAAACATACCGGCAAATGTGAGAAGGGCGGCTCCCGAAACCTGTCTGAATTTTTTAAAACCGGAAAATAAATCTCCCAGTACGGTTTTTTGTTTCCCGGTCATTTTAAACACAGTTATCATCAACCCGTACTGAAGGGTGAAAAAAATCACATAAAACCAGACGACTAGTATAAATCCGAAAACGAGCGTCACAGAATTGACTGCGGTAAAAAAACCAATAATGATGAAATACGTAAGAAGTATAGTTAATACTGAAAAAACAACAAGAGACAGGAGAGATTTAAAAAAATTGTTAAAAAACGCTTCATTTGCCCGTTTTAGTATAATTTGTGTATCCATAATTCTATAATACTATAAAACCTTCATATTAGTATACTGGAAAAAAGAAACGGGTCTTCAATAACAAAGAAATATGTGCTACTGTGTTTCTATGTCAGGAAACACTTTTGGATCTATTTTTAGAATTACAACCTTCGGGGAAAGTCATGGTTCGGCCCTCGGTGCGGTTATTGACGGCTGCCCAGCAGGAGTACCTATTAATAAAGACCGAATACAGGAAGCACTCAACCGAAGAAAGCCCGGATCGACGGCAGGAACATCAAAAAATGTAACAGGAACAACCCGCAGCGAGAGCGATGAAGTACAGATCTTGAGCGGAGTATTTGAGAATATTTCTACAGGAACACCGATAGCGCTTGTCATAGAAAATAAATCACAGAAATCGCATGATTACTCAAATATACAGAATTTATACAGACCGGGACACGCGGATTATACCTACCAGACAAAATACGGTATACGGGATTACCGCGGAGGAGGCAGATCTTCCGGAAGAGAAACTGCTGCACGCGTTGCCGGAGGTGCTGTCGCCCGGATGATGATCGAAGCAATGTGCGCCAAAGAACCCGGAGTGATTGCATACACAAAGGAAGCTGCCGGCATAAAATGCCGTGATATAAACCTCTCCCTCATCGAAAAAAATCAGATGCGCGCTCCCGATTCATGGGCAGCGGAAAAAATGCTCGAGACAATAGAAACACTCAAGCATAAAGGCGACAGTGCCGGCGGTATTATTGAATGTATAATTACAGGGATTCCTGCAGGTTTGGGGGAACCTGTTTTTGATAAACTCGATGCAGAACTGGCTAAAGCAATGCTCAGTATTGGAGCTGTTAAAGCAATTGAATTCGGAGCAGGCTTTGAAAGCGCCCGGATGACCGGATCGCAATGGAATGATTCCATGTGCATTTCTGATAATTCATCCGGTCCTTTATTTTTATCCAATAATGCCGGAGGTATTTTAGGAGGTATTTCCAACGGCAATGATATTGTTTTCCGCCTCGCGGTAAAACCTGTTCCCAGCATCCTTCAGACGCAGAAAACGGTCAACACGCTCGGGCAGAACTGCGATATATTCATCGAAGGAAGACACGATATTTGCATATGCCCGCGGGTTGTACCTGTTGTTGAAGCTATGGCCTACCTTACGTTGGCAGATATGCTTCTGCGTGAAAAAAGTTCCCGTATTTAAATAATTATGAATAAAACTACTAAAAAACTTTTTATCCTTATTGCATCAGCCTCAGCATGTATTATTCTTTCTTTTCTATTTGTTTTCTATGCAGACAGCTTTTCCCGCCCCGCCCCTGTAACCCTGACTGAACAGGAACAATCAGACCTCAAGTCTCTGATTACATCCAGAAATCCGCCATCCGTACTTCACAGCCTTCCCTACCCCGTAATACCTGCGGATCTTCCTGTACAGGCATACAGCGCCTTTGTTATTGATGCAAAAAACGGCTGCATACTCTATGAAAAAAATGCCGACACACTAATTTCCCCAGCCTCAATGACGAAACTAGTTGCAATATATGTTGTACTCGAAGAGGCAGAGAAAGGAAATGTATCTCTGTCGGATATTGTACCGCTCAGGAAAGAGTCATGGGCAAAAAATGCCCCTCCTGATTCATCATTAATGTTTTTAGGAGAAGGCCAGAAAGTAAGTTTAGATGAGCTCATTACAGGAATGGCGGTAGTTTCAGGCAATGATGCTGCCGTTGCCGCTGCGCAGTATGTGAGCGGATCGGTAGAAAAATTTGTAGAGCGAATGAATACTGTTGTTCAAAGTATCGGTCTGAAGAATACCCGGTTTGTGGAATGCACAGGATACAGCGAACGTAATGTAACAACGGCAAGAGAATTTGCAGCTTTCTGCAGACGGTATCTTGAAAAATTTCCCAAAACTCTTGAAAAATATCACAGTTTGACTTCATTTACCTATCCTAAAGCTCAAAACTTAAAAGAAGGTTTATCATACTCACTTGCACTGCAGAGCGGAAGTGCAATCGAAGGAACCCTTCCGGTCACCCAAAATGCTACAAATAAGATTCTTGGTAAAATTGAAGGCGCTGACGGTTTGAAAACGGGGTTTATTTATGAATCCGGGTACAATCTGGCATTAACGGTACAGCGCGGTTCGTCCCGGTTCATTTCAGTAACCATGGGGGGACCCGGCAAGGGCAGTATTCAAGGTAACGAAATACGGCTTGAAGATTCAAAAACTATTATGGACTGGGCTTTTTCCACATTCTCTTCTGTTTCCCTATCTGATACACTGTTTATAACACTGCCTGTGTTCGGCGGAAAGCAAAATGCTCTGTATCTTGTTGAATTCCCCTATTACTCGGCAGCGCACACGATAACAGTACCGCTTATTGCATCATACCGCTCAGGAACGGTGAAACTGGAACGTGTGTTTGAAGTACGGGAATACATTAATGCTCCCGTTCAGAAGGGCGATGTCATCGGATACTGTAAGTACATGCTGGGAGATATCTGTATAGAGCAAACAGAATTAATCAGCGATAGAAGCATAGAAAAATCCGGAATACTTAAAACCGCTCTCGATTCTGCCGCCGAGCTGCTGTATAAAAAGAAAAAAGGATCTAGAGATCTGTTACCGGAACAATATCGTATCCCGCAGACAGAATAGCACTTATAAGAACTTCAAGTTTATCATACACATAATCAGTTCTTATTCCTTCTGATATTCCGCAGGATATGGGAATTACGGAGCCGGGTTTCAGCTCTTTTATAATGTTGTCTATAATATCCGATGCATCCATATATTTTTCACCGGTCACAACAGCCCTCTCAAGCGTGATAGTATCAAGGGGATTAATAAGCCGGTCGACATACGCATATCCTGCATTTTTTCCTGCAAGCTGAATAGTCGAATTGGAATAATACTGGGGGGTATGCCAGATAAGAGACAGCTCGGAACCAGTTAATGCGTAAAAATCATCTTCATTTCGTGCAAGCCCCCGCCGTATGAAATTCTCATCAACACGGTACAGACTCGTGTTTAATGCATACGGGGTATAAAACATGGAACCGCACTGATGCCCGAGCGATACAATTTCGTTCACCGCAGTGGGAAATCTCCGTAAAAACTCGCCGTTTATAAAAAAAGTGCTCCTCAGTTTGTATTTGCCGAGTGCAGAAAGTACGGCTGTTAATCCGTCGGAATTATCGAGTGCATCGAAGGTAAGAGCAACGCGGGGTTTTGATTCCAGCCCGGAAACGGTATCTTTAAACAGGGGAATATTGTAGCTCATGGGAGTTAATTCCCTTCCGTAAAGCGTATTCTTGAAATTAGCACTCTTTACAGTATCTATAAAAATACGCCATGACGTATTCTGCGTCTGCTGCTTTTTAGTTATTACATTCTTTGTAGAATCCCAAACCCGGGTTTTTGGATTATACATAAAATAGCCGCTTGATGTTCCGGCAATTACACTTGAACTTTGAGAATCCCAGGTATACCGGGGAGCGGAAGAAAGAAACAATACGGAAGAACTGTTATCCTTGAGATTCCATAACCGTACCGTTTCCACACCTCCGAGATACAGCGATGAACTTTCATTCCATGCGCAGGACACGATCTTTTCATCGGTAAAAACATACAGCTGCTTCCATGACGCAAGATCATACACATGTATGCTTTGCTCGCCTACGAACGAAAGCAGTCTGTTATCGGGCGAGAGAAGGGGTTTCGAAACAAAGACAGGAAGCGGTAATGCGGTAAAATAGGTATTCTTCTGGGCTTCATTTTTTTCCAGTTTATATACATAACTTTCAGTTACACCCGACCGCAGCATTTGGATCCATACAATAGGAAGCTGACTTCCGTCTTGTACTGACGCCCAAAATACATCGAACGAAAGGGCCGCACCGGGTACTGTAACGAATGGATAAGAAAAAAGAGTCGTAACAAAATTGAAATCAGTGCCGCTTAATTCCATATACCACAAAGTGCGGTTGTCCTGAAGGTAAACAATGGAAGAACCGCTCGCGTTAGTCCAGAATAAATCTTCAGATGATCTGAACGGCGACGGAAGTCTTCCGACAATGCGTCCTGTACCTACAAGATCGGAGTACAGCGCCCGTGTATACAATTCATTACTGGGAATACTGTAGACTAAATCATTGTTAATGTACATGAGCAGTTTTGATGAAGCCCAGTACACATTCCTGATTGTCCCCTGCCCTATCTGGCGGTATTCTTCAGGAATCTGCTTTGCGGTAAAACCGTTTTTAAAATTTAAGAAATACAGGAATCCGTTTTTCTCATATACGAGAATTGCAGAATCAGGGGACCAGAGAACCGGTACATCATCGTAGCTGAAATCGGTATTAGTATTCAGCTCTATTTTTGCCCCGGTTTCAATGTTTTTCACACAAAGACTTCCTACTGCCGGAGTTTTCTGTTCCACGTAACAGTAGTATTTTCCATCGGCGCTTAAGCTTGAAGGGACAAGCCTCGTATGTTTTATTGGAATAAAACTATCCTTCCGCTCAATAATCTCCTGGGGAAGGCTGATCTGCAGAAGGTGCTTTGAATCAACCGAATAATGAAATGTTCCGTATTTATTTTGAACCTGAACTATCTTTCCATCCTGCAGCACATCCAGTTTCTCGGGGTAACAGGTGAGAAGCCGGGGATTTGGAGTTTCCAATGCGGAAACAGTCTGAACGATACTTTTTCCAAGATCATACCAGAAAAGACTTTTATAAGAATCCTGGGCAGAATCTGAGTGTTCGACCGAAAATAGAAGCTGATTCTCCGTATTCAAATCAATATCTGAAAAACTAACCTGAGAAAAAAGTAATAATGATGAAGCTGCAAAAAAGCAGGACAGCAGCAGTTTTTTCATGTATTGGTCTCCATTGTCTGCAGTACAGATGTAATCTCTTTTTCAAGTATATCGAGAGACTGGGCTATCTTTTCTATCCGCCTGCCTGTATCTTTTTCTTCCATGCCGGCAAATGCACGGTTTATAACTTCTTCAACAGGAATATGGGGATGAAGCACACCGGCACACCACGGGCAGTAGAGAAATTGAATATCAACTGTTTTTCCGCAATAACGGCACACACAAACTTGCTGCATACATCCCCTATTATAATCCTTTTTGTAAAAAAAACACAGTAAGGTAAATCCGTTTTTTACCGGTCTTATTTCAATATCGTTAAAGGATTTACCAGGCTTCCGTTTTTGTATACAGAAAAATGCAGATGTGCCCCGGTGGAATACCCTGTATTTCCCAAAAGCCCGACCCTTGAGCCCTGAGCTACTGATTGTCCGGCTTTTACAGAAATTGTATGGAGGTGTGCATATAAGGTCTGATATCCGTTTGAATGTGTCAGTATTACATAATTTCCATACACCTGGGTGTAGCCGGCCGCGGCTACTTTTCCCGCCATGGAAGCCTTTATTACTGTTCCCTGGGGAGCAACCATATCTATACCGGTATGGAAGCTGCGTACTCCGGTGAAAGGATCATTGCGGTAGCCGTACGCCGAGGAAAGCCGCCATGACACGCCGAGCGGACTCATAAACAATTCCCCAAGTGCAAGACGGAGAGAATCGGCATCCAGGTGTGCACCGGGAATAAAAATACTGTCGCCTATCTGGAGAATACTTGACGAAAGATCATTACAGTCCAGAAGATTTTCAAGCGGAACTCCGTATTTTTCCGACAGATACGCAAGACTTTCTCCCTTCTTAACCGTGTGCATCAAGCCGTCAATAGAAGGAATACTGATTTTCTGGCCGGAACGGAGAAGACGTACATTTGAAATATTATTTACCGCAATGAGCGTTGAAATATTCGACAGTCCGAATTTTTTCGCAATTGAACTGATATTATCTCCTGCCTGAACAATATAATTAACATACTCTACCGGAGCTGAATATACGGGAACTGATGATGTCTTGCGCTCGCCTACATTTCCTTCTTCATCAAAAGTGGCAGAGCTTCCGTTAAGTACAAAAGAAGCCATCGCTGTATCCAGTAAATCCTTTTCCAGATCTGGAAAACCGGCAAAGCTAACCGGCTTATTTGTATAGGAGAGGTTTTTGGTATGATGTAGAAAAGACGGCAGCATAAACGATAGAGAAATTATGCAGGCCGATGCAAGAACAACGGTTTTCCATTTCAGTAAAAAAGCAAAAAGTCCGCTGAATGAAAAGGCTGCTTCCTGTACCACATCTTTTATAGTACTTCCTGCAGTATTTCTTATACTCCGCACTTTTGCCCGTGAGAAATTCTGCTGTTTTAGAAGCATTTCGAGACCGGCTTCTTTTTTATACGCACTGGAAGTCATGTTTTTATCGAGATAGCTTATTATTTGCATACCATTGTATCGACATATTATTCATAACTTATTAGAATAATTGACATTCATGAGTAGTAACAAACAAAAAAAACACAGCCGCCTAGTAAGCATCGGAATAGGAATTTTAGCCGGCCTTGTATTAAAACTCTTTGTCTTTGATGTTGTTTTTGTTTCCGGGCCGTCCATGTCTCCGACATTACACGACGGACAGCTGGTACTGCTGAATAAAACAGCCTACGGTCTCGTTCTTCCCTTTACCTCAGGCTTTATTTTACAATGGAAAAAACCCGAACGGGGCGACATTGTGTATTACCTTCATGACAGCAAGATAGTTATAAAGAGGTGTGCCGGTACCGAAAATGAGACCCTATCATTTTATTCGAATAACGGATATTATGTTGTAATAGATAACAATACTGAAAGAACAATAGAGCTGAATGAAAAGCAGTATCAAAGACTGAAGAATTCAGCATGTATTCCCCCGGGATACATATTTGCCGTCGGCGATAATTATACAGAGTCTGTGGACTCCAGAGATTACGGATTTATATCAGCTTCGGATGTACCAGGAAAAGCAGTATGCAGGTAAATGAGTTTTATTCAAAAAAGCGTTTTGCTGTTTTCATTATTATACTGTCTCTATTACTCTTATACATACTCTTTTCTTACGGGAAACTTGCGTTCATTCCCCAGACTGCCCGGACTGAACAGTACAAAGAAATACTGAGGGGCAGCATACTGGATAGAAACGGGAAAACACTCGCAGTCAAGGCAAATTTTTATCATCTGGCGGCAACGCCTTCAGCTGTTCAGGACATTGAAAAAACAGCCGGGGTTCTTGCACAATGCATCGGGAAAAGCGAAGAGGAAATAACCGACATTCTTACGAATGCCTCATCCGACTTTGTATATATCAAGAAGAAAATTGAACAGGATGAGTACGAGATTGTTTCAAATGCTATTACAGCGAATAAACTCACAGGACTCCGTCTGGATAAAATTCAGGGAAGAATTTATCCTGAAAATTCACTGGCTTCGCAGGTTATCGGTTTTGCAGGAGATGACGGCACAGGATTGTCAGGCATTGAGTATTCTATGCAGAGTGTTTTAAGTCCCCCGTATGATCCTCTGTCTTCAGAGACGCAAGGGCAGGATGTGTACCTGACAATCGATGCAAACCTGCAGTATAAACTCGAACAAATAGCCCGCGCCACCATGGAGGAAACACAGGCTGAAAGCATCATGCTCATTGCAGCACACGCTAAAAAAGGTGAAATTCTTTCATATGTAAGCCTTCCGTCGGCGAATTTAAATACCTATTCGTCAGCCGCAGAAAATGAAAAGAGAGACTTGCCTGCAACATTTGCGTATGAGCCGGGTTCGGTGTTTAAAATATTTTCAGTAGCTTCTTTTATTGAAACAGGAGCCATTACTCAATCGGACAGCTTCTTTTGCGACGGCAGACATGAAATACGGGCCGGCAACGGGGAAAAAGCAGTAATAACCTGCCTTGATCATCATGGATGGGTTACTGCACGCGAAGCCTTGCAGTATTCCTGCAACGATGCACTTGCCCAGATGAGCGACAGACTTGAAACAAATGCATTCTTATCTATGATTAAGGCGTTCGGATTTTCATCAAAAACAGGGGTTGAACTCCCCTATGAAACGGCCGGATATGTAAGAAGTCCCGGCGACAAATTCTGGTCGCTGAGGTCGAAACCGACAATCTCTATCGGTCAGGAAATCAGCGTCTCGGCACTTCAGATGGTTCAGGCCGCGACAGCTCTTACCAATAAGGGTATTCCCCTGAAACTTTCATTCATTCTGCAGACCGCCTCAAGCGACGGAACATTGACGTATCAGCATACACCGGAGTATAAGGAACAGATTCTTTCTGAATCTACTGCGGAATATCTCTTAAGTTGTATGCAGACGACTGCCCAGTCCGGAACAGGAAGCCGTGCAGCGCTGGGAGATGTTTCCATCGGTGTTAAAACAGGTACAGCCCAAATGAGCGATACGGTAAAAGGCGGTTATAGCGATACAGACTTTTTATCAAACTGTGTTGCAGTCTTTCCCATCGAAGATCCTCAAATTATTTTATATATTGTAATCATAAAAGCACGCGGAGAGACGTATGCCGGCCGTATTGTTGCCCCGGTTATTGCAGATGCGGCAGATGTCATTATAGACCACCTCGGTCTAGCCCGTGCAGGGGCTTCATCTATAGCGCACACCGGTAAGATAGCCATTACCCGGGGAAGTACGCCGGTCATAGGAAAAACAATCCCGGATTTTACCGGTACGCCCAAACGTCTACTTATTCCTCTTCTTGACCGCACAGATTTACGGATCATTATTAACGGTGAGGGCTGGGTATACGCTCAGAAACCGGAAAGCGGTACACCGGTGACGGAGAATCAGCTCATTGAACTCTATCTTAAATAGGAATATTATCCTCTTTCAAAAAAGACTTCCTCTCCTTTATCAAGCCTATGAAGCTGAAATTGAACGCATTCTCAAACTGGAAAAGCCTTTTGAGCTTGAACAGTGTTCTGTGAGCCTGTCTCATTCGGGACATCCTACTGCACAGGAAAACGGCATGATGCTTCATTCTTCGTATAATCCTGAGACGGAAGCGGCAAAACTAAGGGAAATTCCCGGGTTGAAGGAAAAAGAGGCTTTTGTCTTTCTTGCATTCGGTCTCGGCTACGGTCCTATTTCTCTTGCAAAGCTGTTTCCCGGAAAAACACTCATTCTTATTGAGCCTGATATGAACCGCGTCCTGTGGAGCATGCAGTTTCTCGATTTTTCTCCTGTTTTTACCCGCTCCGCATTAATCTGTCTATTCGGAGCTGCGCACAATGAATGCATCGGTGTTTTGGAAAGAATAGGAATTCAAAATTGTTTTATTCTTACACGGACCCAGCATACTATGCATGAGCAAAACTATTTTACAGGATTGCTGGAACTGATTGAGAGAAATAAGCAGAAAAAAGAAATTAATGACAACACCCTCGAAAAATTCGGGAGGTTATGGCTCAAAAACAGCGTTGCCAATGCACTTCTTCTCGACGGTCTGGATACTATTCAGGAAGTGAAAGATATTTTTCCTTCTTCACGCTCATTTATACTTGCCGCAGGTCCTACGCTGGAGGAAGTGCTGCCGTTTCTTAAAGAGATAAAGAAAAAAGCCGTACTCATCTGTGTTGATACGGCACTGCGTTCCTGTCTCAGTGCCGGAGTTGAACCGGATTTCATCATTTTAGTTGATCCCCAGTATTGGAACGCCCGCCATATTGACGGGCTTAGCGCTTTAAACAGTATTCTCATAACCGAAATAGCGGCATACCCTTCAGTATTCCGCTTTCCCTGCCGCCGCATTCTTCTGTGCTCCTCTTTATATCCATTCGGGCAATATATTGAAAAACACAAAGGAGTTTTCGGCAATCTTGCGGCAGGGGGATCAGTAGCGACTACTGCGTGGGACTTTGCACAGTGGATAGGATCAAATGAAATTTATTTTGCAGGTCTCGATCTTTCCTACCCTGATAAAAAAACTCATGTGAAGGGAAGCACGTTTGAGGAGAAGGCGGTTAGGACAGCCCGGCGGATCAGTACGGCAGAGACTGCGAGTGCTCATGCTCTTTTTTCAGCACCCGCCTTATACGAGCGTAATTATGAAGGAAATATAGTACAGACCGATTCCCGGATGAAGCTTTATGCATGGTGGTTTGAAAGCAGGTGTTCTTCTTCATCTATACAAACATTTACTGTGACAAAAAAAAGTTTAGTCATTCCGGGTATCTTATATACTCCATTAACTGAATTTCTCCTTCTGGAAGACATCAAGCCTGTTACTGTGAAACTTCCGGCACCGCCAACAAAATCCTCTATACGTCTCATTATTGAAAATCTTCAAATGGCCGTTGCAGAAGCAGCGCTGCAGATTCACCGCGGTATTACCCTGTGTTCCCAGGCTCCGAAACTGCTGTATGATACTGATAAACAGGAAAAGCTTTTAACAGAGCTTCAGGAAATCGATGCATATATCAGTTCATCAGAAATTAAAAACACCATCTCCCTCGTGTTTCCGGGTAAACGCCGGCTTTCCGAAATTCTTGAACAAAACGGTCTTGGGGAAAACAGCGAAGTAACATTCTTAACTTCAGTACAGCATTCAAAAGTATTATACAGCGAGCTGCTCAACGGGCTGAGGTTTCTTCAAACTCTTTTAAATACCTATTTTTCATGTAAAGAATAATTTTTCTTAAGAAATGACGCTTTATACCGATATGTATACTATCACTGTATATGTGTCCGGCCGGTCACGACATCCAGACGGCCGGGCGTACAGTATGTTTTGAAGCTGAAAGACTGTGAGAGGTTTTTCAGCTTTTTTTTTGCGATACAATCCTATTTGAAAGTATAGTTTACTGTGTTACAATTAACGTTAAGGTCTGCTGTAAATTCTTCCGATACGTATAAAGAGGAGATTCGATGAATTCGTTCAATGTTGCAGAACTGAAAGAAAATACATACTTTACCTCAGATGTAATACTCGATAAGACTTTTATACTGCTGAATAATGCCATTCCGGTTAATCAGATGCTTATAAAGGCTCTTCAGGACTGGGATTTTAAACAGGTATTTTCAGACGGTACAATAAGCAGCGGTGCTGCGAAAATTGAAATACCGGTTGCTCAGAAGGAAGCTCCTTCCACGGAAACCTTTCAAACATCGGACAGCACCTCAGAATCCGGAGCGGATACTGAAAAAAACAGACTTTCAATGGTTCAGACTGTTTACAATGAATACCTCAACTACATAGGAAAAGTGTATACTCGCTTTGCTACACATAAAGAACTGGATCTTGAAGAAATATCCTCCACGGTAAAAGAATTCTGCATCTTTGTCAAAGAAAACCGCCGGTATGTTTTACGAATTCAGCCTTCTCTTGAGGCAAGAAATAAAAACTTTTTAATAAGCCATTCCATGCGCTCGACAGTGCTTGCAATAACCATCGGACTTCAGATGCGTCTTCCTCTTTCAAAACTGATTGAACTGGGAGTTGCCTGTATTCTCCATGAAATCGGAATGATCCGTCTGCCACCGCAGTTATATATGACAGACCGTCCTCTGTCTCTGAACGAAAAAAACGTGATATTCACCCATCCTGTCATTTCTTACAACATTTTGAAAAGCTACAACTTCCCTCTGAGCATCTGCCTCGGAGTTCTTGAACATCACGAAAAAGAAAACAGCAACGGCTACCCCCGTCACCTTCCCGGACCGAAAATATCGACTTACGCTAAAATAATATCTGTTGCATGTTCCTTTGAAGCAATTACTGCACCGCGTCATTATAAAGAAGCATCCTCATCCTATGATGCAATGGTCGAGATGCTTAAAAATAACGGGCATATGTATGACGAGGCAGTTATTAAATCTCTTTTGTTAAGCTTATCTCTGTATCCGATCGGGGTGTATGTGTTCCTTTCAAACGGAAAGGCGGCACAGGTTACCGATGTCAATCCGGAAAGCCCGCAGAATCCTGTTGTACAGCTTCTCAATGAAATTGAAGAAAACGGGGAACCGAAAACGATTCAGACATCAAATAACGGCATAAGAATTATCAGGGTGCTCACAAAACAGGAAGCCACCGATATGGCAAATAAAACGAATCCCGAAATTCCTGTATAATACTCTATAATCCTGAAAGAAGTGCTTTTTCCTTCTCAATTTCCGACAAAAACTGTTCGTTTATAAGAGGCGGTCTCGACTCAAAATAGAGAACCTGCTGCAGTTCCTCATCAGTGGAAAAGCCCCAGACGGGAACAACCGGGTCAAATTGGCGTAAAAAACCGAAGGCGAGCGGTATATTCTTTATTTTTCCGCCGGATAAGGGTTTATATGCAATAAACCCTATTTCCTTTGACTCGCACCATTTCACAAAATCTTTTTCTTCCTCTGTGGAAAGATAGTTAAACGGATACCGGACAGTATTGAATAATCCCGTCTCGCAGGCTTCCTGAACCAGCAATAAAGATTCTGAGGAAAAACTAATGTGATGAATTTTTCCGTGTGATTTTAAACTCTGCAGCGTTTCATAAATTCCATCCTCCTGCTTGGGAAACGGAACAAAAGGAATATTATGCAGATGGAGAATATCAATATAATCTGTTTGAAAATCCAGGAGAAACTGCTCAACATCCTGAATTATCCCGCCTGCAGTCACGCTGGTTGTCTGAGCTCCCAGAATAATAGAATTACGTATATCATAAAACGCATACCGTACAGGGTTACCAGGACTGGAAGAGGCAATATCAAAAAAATTTATACCCGATTCATATCCTGCCTTAACTAAAGCAGTGGCTGCTTCCACGGAAAGTTTTTCAACACCGCCTGTTCCAAAAGAGGTTCGACTTACCATTACGTTGGTTTTGCCTAAGGCTACATATTCCATTTCTGCCCCCAATAAAAAAAAACGAGGCTGCCGGCATATGTTTTGCGGCAGCCCCATTCTTTACGGACGTGTATAATTTTTGATTTCCTTGTGAATACGGCTTACGAGTTCGCTTCGTGCTACCCGAACCTGTTCCATGGAATCGCGGAAACGCAGCGTCACAGTGTTGTCGTTTTTAGAATCGTAATCTACCGTAACACAGAACGGCGTTCCAACCTCATCCTGACGGCGGTAGCGCTTGCCGATTGCACCGCTTTGATCATAATCAGTCATAAACTCTTCTTTCAGTTCATCCTGAATTTCTTTTGCCATTTCAGCAAGACCGTCTTTTTTCATAAGAGGCAGAACAGCGACGGTAACAGGAGCAATTTTCGGATGCATATGAAGAACAGTTCTGTAATCATCCTCATTTCCCTTGTCCGCAACTTTTTCTTCTTCATAAGAATCGCACAGGAACATTAACAGATTTCTGGTAAGACCTGCAGATGTTTCAATAATGTAGGGAATATATTTTTCGTTGCCGTTGTCCTGGTCAATGTACTGAAGATCTTTTCCAGAGTACTCGGTATGTTTTGTAAGGTCAAAATTTGTTCTGTTATGAATGCCTTCAAGTTCCTGAAATCCCATGGGAAATTCATATTCAATATCATATGCATCTTTTGCATAATGAGCTAATTTATCGTGGTGATGCCACTGGAGCTTATTCATGCGGATGCCGTATTTTTTGTAAAATGACCAGCGTTCATTGCGCCAGTACTCAAAAAATTTATCGTCCTCTCCGGGTTTTACGAAAAACTGCATTTCCATCTGCTCAAATTCGCAGGTACGGAAGATGAAGTTTTTAGTAACAATCTCATTGCGGAATGCTTTTCCAACCTGAGCAATACCGAACGGTATTTTCATTCTGTTTGACTGGATAATATTTTTATAGTTAACATAAATACCCTGGGCTGTTTCAGGACGCAGGTATACTATGCTTGCAGTATCCTCGGCAGCTCCGATATGTGTTTTAAACATAAGGTTGAAAGCTCTCGGCTCGGTCAGCTCGCCGCCGCAGGAGGGACATTTTTTTGCTGCAAGCGCATCCTGATCCATGTTGTCCGCCCGGTAGCGCATCTTGCACTGTTTGCAGTCAACGAGAGGGTCAGAAAAGTTAGCAACGTGTCCTGAGGCTTCCCATACCCGGGGATGCATCAAAATTGCGGCATCAAGACCTACAATGTTGTCGTGAAGCTGTGTCATTTCCTTCCACCAGGCTTTCTGTATATTGTTCTTCAAGGCAATGCCGAGGGGACCGTAATCCCATGCGCCTGCCTGTCCGCCGTAAATTTCGCTTGATTGAAATACAAATCCCCTTCTCTTACATAAACTTACAATTTTTTCCATCGTTATATCGCGATCGCTCATCGAATTGCTCCTTACGGCCCTTCTGGAATGAGGGCACTTCCGCAGATTATAGCATACAAAACAAACGTATGTACAGTTACTAGAATAATTCCAATGCTTTTTCAACTCTCTCAAGCGCTTTATCTATACCGAGAGCCAAAATCGAACCCATAAGAGGCGGGCTGACCTTTGAACCGGTTACAGCCATACGTATGGGCATCATAAAGTCTCCGAGTTTTATTCCGAGTTTTTCTGCACAGGATTTTGCAAGATTTTCCTGCGCCTCATGGTCTAGGCCGGGAAGAGAAGAAATAAATTCTCTTGAAGTTTCCAAAACTTCCCTTGTCTTTGCATCATCAAGTTTTTTCGGAATAATATCGGCTTGTGTCAGAGTGCACATGGGTTTAAAAATAAAGGCAATTTTGTCTGAGGCATCAGGAAGATACTGAAGCCTTTCTTTGATCAAGGGCATAAGACTTAAAAGTTTCTCCCGGATTTCTTTATCGCTCAAATTCCCGCTTGAAAGAGTACCGTCAGTATTCATTGAAATCCCTGAATACTCCGGGCCGCAGTGGGGGGAAGGAAATTCATCAGAAACATTCACAGGCAGAAGAGCATCGCCCGTGCCGGTAATATAGGGAAGGATTGAATCAAGAAGTTTTTCATCGCTCATCAGCCTGATATACTGCCCGTTGAACCATTCAAGTTTTTTGTAGTCAAATACAGCACCTGCTTTATTGAGGTGCTCTATTTTAAATAGTTTTTCAAGATCCGCAAGGGGGAAAATATCCCTGCCCTCTTCATATGAACAACCGAGCATTGCAACGTAATTAACAAGCGCTTGCGGGACATAGCCTCTGGCTCTGAATTCGTTAACACTCGTGGCTCCGTGGCGCTTTGAAAGCTTTTGACCATCCTTGCCGTTTACCATCGGAAGATGGCAGAACTGAGGACTCTGCCAGCCGAACGCCTCATACAAAATTACATGGAGAGGAGTTGACGGTATCCATTCCTGTGCTCTCATTACATGGGTTATTTTCATATAATGATCATCTATAATATTTGCCAGGTGGTATGTCGGGAATCCGTCAGTTTTTAGAAGAACAGGGTCAGGGGAAATATCCTCATTTTTCCATTCAATGTCGCCTAAAAGCGCATCATTAAAACGGGTAATACCCTCAAGCGGAATTTTAAGGCGGATAACATAGGGTTTTCCGTCTGCAAGGTTTTTATTGATTTCATCTGTACTCAGATTTCTGCAGTGCCGGTCGTACCCCAGCGCTCCCTTTTCCTGAGCCTGAATCGTCCGCAAGTCTGAGAGCCTCTGTTCACCGCAAAAGCAGTAATACGCCTGACCTTTTTCAACCAATTCATGAGCATGTTTTTTGTACAGATCAAAGCGTTCAGACTGCACATACGGCCCGTACGGTCCGCCCTTTGAACCGCCCTCATCCCACTCAATACCGAGCCATTCAAGAGTATCATATAAATTTTTTACAAATTCTTCTCCGTAACGGGTTCTATCGGTATCCTCCAGGCGGAGAATAAATTTGCCTCCCATCGAGCGGGCAAATAAATAGTTGAATAAAGCGGTGCGGACACCGCCGATGTGCTGCATTCCTGTCGGGGAAGGAGCATAACGAACACGAACATCCATAAATACAACCTTGATATAAAATTTTGCTGTTTTTCAGTAATGTAACGAACTATATCGTAAAAAGTGTCTAAAGTGTATCAATTTTTATCTGCTTGGTAAAGTCTTTATATGATTACACCTCATTCACCGTAAAACTCAGCCGGGGTCCCCGATTTTTTTAACTTTTTTTTGTTATATAGTGTAACTTTCTCTGTCTGCATCTGTTCTTTGTTGTAGATAAGAAACAACCACCGCAATGATTACGTTTCTGCATCCTTCTCCTCTCCTTTTTTGACCGCCTCCGGAGTTTCCGGCTGGCGGTCTTTCATTTTATAGGGCGTCTCACTACTATAGCAATCAGACTTGAACATCGAAGAATATGCTATTATACTTCTCCTCAGCAGCTATGAAAATTTCATTTTCGCCGGATAAATTCCTGCTTTTCGCCTACTTCATTATATTGAGCATTCTCGGTACTTTTTTTCTTCAGCTGCCGGCGGCATATGCATCCGGTGAAGCGGTACCCGTAATAGATGCCTTGTTTACCTCAGTTTCCGCCCTGTGTGTCACTGGTTTATCCACAGTAGATATGAACGTATACACCGTAACAGGTTTTTCTGTCATTTTAATTCTCATAGAATTGGGAGGACTGGGAATTTTAACCTTCGTGTCTATGGTGGTCGCTGCTCCGGGAAAAAAAGTATCGCTCGTTAATAGAAAAATTGCAAAAGACTTCTTTGTCGATGAGGTTGAGGCTAATCCGAGGAAAATATTATCAAATATTCTGACGCTTACGTTCTGCATACAGCTCCTCGGCGCATGTATTCTTTATCCTCTTTTCTCGATGGAGCACGTTGAACTACCCCTGTTTACTGCGGTTTTTACGTCTGTTTCCGCCTTCTGCAATGCCGGCTTTTTCCTTTTTTCGGACAGTCTTTCTCAATTCACCCATAACAAATTACTTCAGCTTACCGTAATGGTTCTCATTTTTTCAGGGGGAATAGGGTTTATTGTGCTGAAAAATGTGTATCAGATGGTGAGAGGGAGAAAAAAGCACCTTTCGCTGCATTCAAAACTAGCGTTACTGTCGAGTATTTTTCTTATCATTTCCGGTGCACTCGTTTTTTTTGTCTCGGAATATAATCACAGCTACATAGACCTTACCATTGCGGAAAAAGCGGCAGCATCTCTATTTCAGTCGATCACTGCGCGAACAGCCGGATTCGAAACAATTGCCCAGTCAAGACAGGGTCCTTCATCAAATATTATGACTATTCTGCTGATGTTCATCGGGGGGTCACCCGGTTCTATTGCAGGCGGTGTGAAAACAACAACGTTTTTTATTGCTGTTTTTTATTTTATCAAGGGTAATGAAGAAAGGTCGAATCTATATCTCTTTCATAGAACGGTAAACAGTACAACCATAACAAAAGCCGTCAGCATAGTCGTCAAAAGCTTCCTGATTGTATTCATATCCTTCTTTTTACTCGTCATAAGTGAAAACCAGTCGTTATTAGTACATAGATTCAGCATTGCGGATCTGCTTTTTGAAACCGTCTCGGCGTTCGGTACCGTGGGATTATCCTGCGGAATTACGTCAGAATTGAGTTTCCCGGGTAAAATAATTATAATCTTGACCATGTTTATAGGGCGGACAGGCATCTTTGCTATGGCGCTTGGAAGCAGAAGAAGTTCTATTGAAAAACGTTTTATACGGTTTCCGGACGAATCGGTGCTTATAGGATAAGAGAGTAAAGAGTAAAAACGTATAGCTCAGGAGGATACAAATGATACAGGTTGCAATAATCGGATTAGGAATGTTTGGAATACGCATGATGGAAGAGCTTTCCCTCGCAGATGCTGCAATCATTATTGTGGATAAAGATCCTGAGATAATTGATGCGTATAAAGATAAAGTACAGGATGCCTTCATTGCGGATGCGATAAATGAAGCTGCTTTGAAAAAAATAATTCCGTCTGATATCGATGCTGTCATTGTCGATATGGGAGGCAGTATTGAGGCTTCTGTCATGACAACAAATTATTTGAAAAAAATGAATATTAACAAAATCATTGTAAAAGCGGAAACAAATGCTCACGGGGAAATTTTAACGCTTGTCGGTGCGACCCAGATAATTTACCCCGATCTCGATGCTGCTCAAAGGCTCACCCCTCAGCTTGTATCAAATAGACTTTTCAACTTTGTCCAGGTTTCGGAGAACTTTTCACTTGCGGAAGTAGCCGTCACTGAATCAATTCTAGGGCACAGTATTTTTGACGTTAATTTCCGCCAGAAATACGGATTAACGCTGGTAGCCTTCAGGCATAAAGATCAAGAAGACTATGCTTTTATAAGCGGAGGATCGTTTATATTTGAAGAAAACCAGATACTTCTTGTTGCCGGAAATGATGAAGCAATCGAAAGTTTCACAAAGAAAGAAAAACCAATAACAAAAACTCCAAAACGGGAAAGGCTTTTTAAACGGCTTTTTTCCTCACTACCGGGTAATTCAAAGGATGCTCAAGAGAAACAAGAACCATCTGGAAGGGAAACTAACAGCTGATGATGGATCTTGAACTGCTGCATTTTAGAGCTGCATTACTCAACCATATACGTTCCTTTTTTCTCGGCCGCTCTTATCTTGAACTCGACACCCCTTCATTAAGCCCCTGTCTTATACCGGAAACATGTCTTGAAGTATTTAAAACTGAGTATTACGAGCCCTGGTCAGGTGAAAAAAGGGATTTATTTTTAGTTCCTTCACCGGAAGTATACATTAAACAGGTGATTGCTTCTCACAAGGTCTCTGTTTTCCAGATTTCAAAATGCTACCGTAATGTGGAATCAGTTGGTCACACACACAGCCCTGAGTTCACGATGCTCGAATATTACACAATGAACGCAGATTACCATGATTCCCTTCATTTGACAGAAGAGTTATTTAAATCATTTTCGAAACTTGAATATGATATTCCGCAGTTCATTAAACCGCCTTTTACATGCCTTACTATGAGTGAGGCGTTTAATACCTATGCTGGATTTTACCTTGACGACTGTAAAACAGCTTCCGCTCTTGCAGAAAAAGCGCTGTCTCTTTCTATTCATGAGCCCGTTGATTCGCCTTTCCAATCATGGGCATGGGATGATTTATATGAGCTGATATTTGTTCATGCTGTGGAGCCTTCCCTGCCCAAAAACCGCATGACCTTTCTTACCGATTACCCTTCTCTTGTACCCTGCCTTGCTCAGAATGCAGATAGTTTTCATAAGGAGCGATGGGAACTTTACGGAGGCGGAATTGAAATTGCCAACTGCTATTCTGAAGAAACAGATCCGGAAAAGGTAAGAGCCTATTTTCTGCAGGAAGGAAAGCTTAAAATGGAACAATCCCGGGTGCAGCATGGGATCGACAATACCTACTGGGAAAACTTTCGGGATTTTCCAAAATGCTCCGGCACAGCGATGGGGTTCGACCGGCTCTTAATGCTCTTAACAAAACGGTCTGTCATAGACTCTGTTCTTCCTTTCCCCTTGAAGCAACAGCCGTAAAACGGTAGTATACAAGTACCTGACACAGTAAAAAAAATTATCCCGGTCTGGAGGTTTTCATGGATCCGATTGTATCCAAAATGAGGAATATTGGTATTATTCCTGTAGTAAAGATTGATGATGAAAAAAAAGCTGTCCCGCTTGCTCATGCTCTCATTGCAGGCGGAATTCCCTGTGCAGAGGTAACATTTAGAACAGAACAAGCGTATGATGCTATTAAAAACATCAGCTCGAAATGCCCCGAAATGCTTGTCGGAGCCGGAACTGTTATAAATGTGGAACTGGCAAAGAAAGCTATATCAGCAGGTGCAAAATTTATTGTCTCCCCTGGTTTTAACCCCTCAGTAGTAGATTACTGTATTTCACAAAAAATTCCGATCGTTCCCGGTGTTACAACACCGAGCCAGATTGAACAGGCGCTCGAGAAAGGCTTAGCAGTTTTAAAATTCTTTCCTGCAGAACAGTCAGGCGGAGTTTCGATGCTCGATGCCCTCGGAGGTCCCTTTCCCCAGGTTAGTTTTATGCCCACAGGCGGTATAGGCGCTGCAAACCTGGGCGAGTACATTAAGAGAAAAAATGTTGTTGCCTGCGGCGGAAGCTGGATGGTAAAAGCTGATTTAATTGAAAGTGAAAATTGGAGCGAGATTACAAAACTCAGTAAGGAAGCAGTGTGCGCTGTCCACGGGTTTACCTTTGCCCATCTCGGCATGAATCACAAAGATGCCTCTGATGCACAGGAAACAGCTCCTCTATTGGCGGCATTCGGCTTTGCTCTCAACCGCGACGGCGAAACGTCTGTGTTTGCGGGAGCGGAATTCGAAGTGATGAAATCAGTTGTCCGCGGTAAAAACGGCCACATTGGGCTTAAAACCTGGGACATAGAACGAGCCCTCGCTTACCTCGCTCAATTCGGGTTTAAACCGGTTATGGAAACTGCAAAGTATACCGGGAAAGAGGGTGCATCTCCTTTAAAATTTGTATACCTCGATACGGAAATCGGCGGTTTTGCCTTCCACCTCATGAGGGCATAAAATACACAAAGCCCTTCTTTTACGGAGGGCTTTTTTTATTATGTAACCGGATTCGTATGTACAATATATGTATTATACATTTCTTCAGTAACTCCTGAGTTTTCAATGAGCTCTGTATAAAACTCCCCGCTGTTTCGAACCGTTCTTTTCTGCGTTTCCCAGTCGAGTTCGACAAGTCCGAACGGCGCTTTTTCACCCTCCGCCCATTCAAAATTGTCTATGAAGGTCCAGTAGTAATACCGCTCGACAGGAAGACCGGATTCGCATAGGAGTTTTATATGATCATAGATGTATTTACTTCTGAATGCATCCTCTTTATCGCAGGTTCCGTTTTCTGTTATGTATATCGGGGCATGGTAGGTTGTATATAGTTCCCGCGCAAGCTTAACAATTCCTTCGGGGTATAGTTCCCAACCCAGATCATTGTATTTTTTTCCGGGAAAGAAAGATTCTTTCATGAAGCGTACTGCTCCCCGTGTATAATAATTTATACCTATAAAGTCATAATACCTTCCCCTTGTAATTCCGTGCGACAAGAACTCCTTTTTACGTACAGGAAAACAGGGAATTCCTGTCATGCATGTTTTTGTAAGATTTTTTTGAAACGCCAAGTTAAAAAAAAGAGAGCTCAGCTGATGAAAAGGGTTCCACCAGTTATACGCTTTAAATACCCGGAGGTGATTGGCAAAGCTTATTTTTACACCCTCAATGCCATTTTCCCTTTGGATCCGGTGAATTTCTTTGTAGGAAAGAATATGGCAGACTGAAAGATTTGTGTAAACCTTTTGTACACTTGAAAACTTGCCTTTATCTCCGGGAGGCCATGAACCGAAAAAATAGCCGTTTACGGTGTACACATTAGGCTCATTTATCGTAATCCATTCGTCTACAAGATCCCCGAGTGCTGTAACGCAGTATCTGACATATTCTAGAAATATACCCGGTGATTCAGGATGAGTAAAAGCGCCCATCTGCTCGAACCAAAGCGGATTGGTAAAATGATGCAGGGTTACAAGCACTTTTATACCCTTACGCTTTAAAAACATGAGCTCTTCCCGGTAATGATCAATTGCACTCTGATTAAAGCTTCCCCGGCCCGGCTCGATTCTGCTCCACTCCAAACCCATTCTGTAAATCTGCATCTTCATCTTCGCCATCAGCTCAATATCTGCTTTATACAGTTCATAATGATTATTAGCCTTTACAGGATTTGATCCGTCTTTGACACCGCCTTTTACCGCCCATTCATACCAGCTGTTGTTTGTGTCGCCGCCTTCAATCTGGGTTGCAGCCGTTGCTGTACCCAGAAGCATTCCGTCCGGGAGTTTAAAAGAAAAAGCCATGCTTTCCTCCTCACTAAAGAAGTTAAAAACACGGCTATTATATCACAGAAAAGGCGTTACTTAGCAAGAAAGAGCTTTTTTAAAAATTGATAATCCCTGCTCAACTTCTTTTTTGTTGATAATAAGCGGCGGTAAGAAACGAATTGTATTAGCCCCGGCTGTGGAAACACACAACCCCGCTTCAAGACATTTTTTTTGTATATCGCCGGCGCCCTGGGTAATATCAATACCGATCATTAATCCTCTGCCCCTCACTTCTTTTATGCAGTCAAGCTTCCACATAGAAACAGTATTCCGGATCAACTCTCCCATCGCATTAACATGTGCACAAAACTCTTTTTTTACAAGCTCTTTAAGAACGGCGCAAGCCGCGGCACAGGCCAGGGGATTTCCTCCGAATGTAGACTGATGATCTCCTGCAATAAAAACATCTTTGGCCCTTCCCTTAAATATGCAGGCGCCCATCGGTATGCCTCCGGCAATACCCTTTGCAAGGGTAATAACATCGGGATCGAGACCCAATGCACTGCTTGCCAACAGGGATCCAGTGCGCGCCATACCGGTTTGAACTTCGTCAACCATGAAAAGAGCATTCAATTCATGCGCTTTTTTTTCAAGAGCTTTTGCCCATTGTGCATCGATTACGTTCACGCCTCCCTCGCCCTGTACGGTTTCAATAAAAACGGCGCATACAGTATTAGGAAGACGATCCAGGGCATCATAATCATGAGCCTTAATATACATAAAGCCTTCAGTATACGGGGCAAAAGAAGGAGTATGGAATTTATCCTGACCGGTCGCGCTCAGCGTTGTTACGGTTCTTCCGTGAAAAGATTTTTCAAGAGTCACAATAATCTTTTTATCTGTATTTCCAGAAAGGGAACCGTATTTGCGCGCAAGTTTTATTGCACTTTCATTCGCTTCCGCCCCGGAATTGCAAAAAAAAGCTCTCTCCATTCCGGTTTTGTTTAAAAGCTCTGCGGCATAAGAAAGTCCAATATCAGATGTATAATAGTTTGATATATGAATCTGCTTTTTCACCTGGTCACAAACTGCCTCAACCAATGCCGGATGATTATGCCCCAGACAATTCACCCCGATTCCCGAAACAAAGTCTATATAGGTTTTACCCTCTGTATCTTTTAAAAGTGCGCCGCTTCCGCTTGAAAAAACAACCGGCAGGCTCCCGTAATTATTCGCAACTGTATGTATCATACTGGTAATCCTTTGTAATAACTGATAATAAATTCCGTACTATTACTCATTCATGAGCATTGTACCCACACCTCTGTCGGAAAACATTTCAATTAAAAGAGAATGCTTAACACGCCCGTCAATAATATGAGTACGGGGGACTCCTCCGTTCAAGGCTTCGAGACAGCACTCAATTTTCGGAATCATTCCTTCAGATATAACCCCTGTTGCTATCATAGAAGGAATAGCCTCGCGGGCAATACGTTTAATTAGGGAATCAGGATCCTTTACATCGCGGAGAACGCCAGGAACATTAGTGAGCTGGATAAATTTTTTAGCCTTGAGTGCTACTGCAATTTTTGCAGCGGCGGTATCGGCATTAATATTATACCGGCTCATGTCGCCCTGTTCGCCGAGAGCTACTGTCGAAATAACCGGAATAAAGCCCTGATTCAGCAGAGAAGTAATTATATCTGGATTAACTTCCGTAACTTCCCCCACAAAACCAAGATCAGATCCGTCTTTATCAATTTTCTTTGCACGCAGAAGGCCCGAATCCACTCCGCTTAAGCCAACCGCCTTTCCGCCCTGCTGCAGAAGAATACCGACAATATCCTTATTAAGCTTGCCGGTAAGCACCATCTGTACGATTTCCATGGTCTCCTCATCAGTATAGCGCAGGCCGTTTACGAATTTAGATTCTTTACCTACTTTTTCAAGCATTGCATTAATTTCAGGTCCGCCGCCGTGTACTAATACTACCTGAATTCCAATGGTATTTAAGAGTACAATATCCTGCATGACAGCCTGTTTAAGTTCTTCATTGAGCATGGCATTGCCGCCGTATTTTACCACGACAATTTTCCCAACCCACTGTTTAAAATACGGCAGAGCCTGTACCAGTACATCCGCCCAGTCTTTATTGTTTAATGAATCTTCCATGTTGTCCGCCTATGTTCTGTAATCGCCGTTAATCTTTACGTAATCATACGTTAAGTCGCAGCCCCATGCCGTACCCGATGCCTCTCCGTCTTCCATTGAAACCTGCACCTGAATTTCTTTTGCTCCCAAAACCTTTTTTGCCTTGTCTTCATCAAAATCCGCCGGATTTCCATGATCACAGACAGAAACGCAGCCTTCTGAGCTTGTAAAAGAAACAGAGACTTTTTCCGGGGAAAAAACAGAGCCAGAATACCCCATTGCACAGAGAATTCTTCCCCAGTTTGCGTCCCGGCCGAAAAAGGCGGCTTTCACAAGACTTGAAGAAATTACCGATTTTGCAAGCGTTCGAGCGCTCTGAGTATCCTTTGCCCCGGTCACAGTACATTCAATTAAATGGGTAGCTCCTTCTCCGTCTCCTGCTATGAGTTTTGCCATCTGCGTATTTAAAGCATTCAGAGCTTTAAGGAAAATGTAGTAGTCATCATTCTTTGAACCGATAACGGGATTCTCAGCCATGCCGTTTGCAAGAATCAGCAGTGTATCGTTAGTGCTTGTATCGCCGTCAACGGACACACAGTTGTAGGTTTCCTCAACGCTTTCTTTGAGCGCCTCATCGAGCATATCGGAGCTGATTGCACAGTCAGTCGTAATAAAACCGAGCATAGTCCCCATAGTAATATGAATCATGCCGGATCCCTTGGCCATGGTGCCAAGCCGTACCTCTTTACCGCCTATTACAGTGCTTACTGCGCTTTCTTTATAGATTGTATCTGTTGTCATTATTGCCTGCCGTGCTTTCACGTGCCCGTCTTTTGACAAACCTCTTACAAGTTCCAGCGCGCTGTTTTCAATTTTTTCAACAGCTATCTGCTGACCAATAACTCCTGTTGAGCAGACAAGAACATCCTCTGTTTCAATACCTTTATATCCCTGTTTATTCAATGCCTGAGAGATGCAGGAAGCCATTCTTTTTGCATTTTCCTCACCCTGTTTTCCGGTACAGGCATTAGCATTTCCTGAGTTTGCAATAACAGCACGGGCACGGCGGCGCTCGAGATGTTTACGGCATAACTTAACCGGTTCTGCCTGAACCAGGTTTTTTGTAAAAACTCCGCTTGCACTGCACTGTTTTTCTGAAACAATGAGAGCCACATCTTCTTTAGTCCGGCCTTTTTTAATACCGGCTAACACACCATGAGCAGTAAATCCCTTAGGATAGCATACTCCGCCGTCAAAAAATTGCATAATAATACACTCCGTGTAAATAAATATGCATGGAGTATACCATAATTGTATTGGCGTGACAATAGAGTACAATACATATGATTTTATAACAAAGATAATCCGGTCTAGAAAGCGGAAGGAATCATATCGATGCCGTCTGTCTCCGGGAAGCCGAACAGAATATTCATATTTTGAACAGCCTGACCGGATGCGCCTTTTACCATGTTATCAAGAACAGATACCGTTTCAAGCATAGTACCGCCGTGAACGGTAAAGACTGCAACATCGCAGAAATTTGAGCAGCGGACATTCCGTGTTTCAGGCAGCACTCCCGGGTTAAGGATCCTCACAAACGGTTCATCTTTATAAAAGTCTTTATAGAGTTCTTGTATATCGTCCTGTGAAATGGTTTTCTTAAGCCGTGCATAACAGGTGCTTATGATTCCCCGGCTCATTGGGAGCAGATGGGGTGTAAAAATAACACCACAGTCTTTTCCTGCAGCTTTTGAAAGATTATGTGCAATTTCAGGCTGATGCCGGTGTGAGCCTACGCCGTACGCCTTCATAGACTCTCCGCACTCGGAAAAATTATTGGTCATTGTCGCATTCCGTCCTGTTCCCGTGACTCCGCTTTTACTGTCCACAATAATCGGGTCAAGCTCTATAATACCGCTGTTTACCGCGGGAAGAAGCGCAAGAGTGGCAGAGGTTACATAACAGCCCGGATTTCCGACTATGCGGGCCTTTTTAATCATTTCCCTGTTCATCTCGGGAAGGCCGTAGACGCTTTCTGAGTGAACTGCAGGATAATCCCACTTCTTTTTATACCATGAGGTAAAAGTTTCCTCATCAAGATCGAAACGGAAATCAGCTGAAAGATCAACAAGCTTTTTCCCTGTTTTACAGCAGGTGTCGGCATACTGCTCAGCTACACCGTGAGGCAGAGCGGTAAAAATAACATCTGAAGACTCAACAACCTCGTCAGCGGTTAAGAGAACACCGGTGCACTTGGCGCCGGCACAAAGGGTAAAAAGATTTGCATAAATATCTTCTATTTTTTGCCCTTCAAAGCTTACAGAGCTGATAAAAAGATGCGAAATCTTCGGGTGTTTTAATAATAGTTTCACAAGCTCAACACCCGCATACCCTGTAGCACCAATAATACCGGCTTTTATCATGTGTAGTCTCCACGTATAAAATTTTTAGGTATTATATCCGTTTGCACTACTTCCGGCAATATGATTGGTAAAGTATACTATGCAGAAATTACTCCTGTATGCCGATACTTCATATAGTATGTTTTTTTAGCTACTTGGATTGACGGATAAAAATGAGCGTGTTACAATAAACGTTATAGTAAAAGTGTCAAGGAGAGTTCTATGACCAAAAATCAGTGCGAAACCCGTACCGCTTCGGAGTGTGACGAAGAGATTCAAACAGATAAAATATACTGTGCAAACTGCAGCCACTGCAAGGTTGTTGCATCTCCTTCGGGCAGTGCTGATCAGTTTTACCTGCGTGTCAGATGCGATGCAGGAAAATGGCGGAAAAAACTGGGCGAGGAAAAAATTCATAAGTATTTTACTGTAACCAGAAGAAGTATTGATTGTTGTGATTCATACGAACCGATGGGCGATCCGGAAGAGTTTATACGCGATTTAAAAAAAGAATTGCCCTCGAAAGACGAAACTTATGATACATGGGGATACGATGGCGCCTACCGCTAAATTTTTACTCTTGGGCACGTTTATTTTGTGCCTTTTTTCCTGTATGTCTTCTCCGAAAAATGTTCCGGAAAATGCAACAGTAGAAGAATTAACCCTTTTAGGGCAGCAGAGTCTTGATGTTTCAAACTACAAGGCAGCTGAGGTCTATTATTCAACCATTGTTAAACGCTACGGCAGCGACATAGGAGTGCTTGTAGCTGCTGAGTATGAGATAGCTCATATCCGTATTAAGCAGAAAAAATGGGTTGAAGCAAAAGAAATGCTCGATCGTATTGTTTCCTATTATGACGGAACAGATTTAAGCGTGCTTCCCCCCCACTACAAAAAACTTGCGCTCATCGATCTGAAAAAGATACCTGTCCAAAAATAAGCTGTCTTCCGCATTAACAAATAAAACGGTTTCATTCGAAACCGTTTTTTTATTTTACCCTCACCCCTCCAATGCATGCTACTTTTTATCTTCAGGTGTAATAATTGCATCGATGGTGATGTCCTTTTGAAGAGCCATGCCTTCTATCATATCTTTCGTGCATTTTATTACATATCCTCTGGGGCTCGGATGAGGTTCGGCATCCCCTATTAAGATGATTTTTCGCCGGGCGCTCCAATCCCATTCATAAAAATTGAGAGCAGCATATAAGGCCTCATAAACCGCCTCGGGTATATCGCCTCCTGGATTCCCTTCAATGGAAAACCCGTTGAGCTGCGAAAAAAACTCTTCCGGTTTTGATGTAAAATTAAAAAACTTGACAGGAAGATTTTTATAGCGGTAATTATCAACATAGTCACGGTACAGGAGAAGACCGAGCCTTATTTCACCGAATTTCTCCAGTTCCTTTTCAAGACGGGGAACCAGTTCATCTCTGAGCCTCTTTATGTCATCCTTCATGCTGCCTGTGGTATCAATTGCAAAAACCACATCCACTTTATCTTTCGGATCAATCTCTAAAACAGAATTGATAATATCGTCAATAATTGTTTCCGGTCCGCGGGAGTAAATGAAAGAGCCCTTATTCATTTGAGCTATATCTTCAAAAGAGGAAGCAGCCTTGGGATTATAGTCATCGTATAACACAAGAGATTCTTTTTCCTCCTCCTTTTTTTCTTCAGGAGGAATCATTTTTTGGGAAGGAACGGGAATGAAGTTAAAGAGAAACGGATTATCGAGAAATTCGGCTCCGTCATAATCGGCATAAGGCTTGGTGAATGTGCGGATGCTTATAAATGTTCCCTTTTGAATTGTAACAGTTCCGTTTCTCGACCAGGGATACCCGAATTCCAGTTCTTGAGGAATAAAAACATGAAAAACATTTCCAAGCTCGCTGTGATTTTCTGTTGTCGAATCTATGAGGCTGTACTTCGACGACGGAGAATCCAGAAAAGAACCGTTGAGCATTCTTTTTTCATCGCCGTTTACAGGATTCCATTCTTTAGCCCTGTAGGCATAGTTATCTGAAGTTCCGTCATCGCTTTTCGTAGTTTCAGTGAGGAGAACAGACTGAACACCTTCTTTCTGTCTGATATACAGATGGTACCCGCCGTCATTTGAAGTAACCAGACGGATATCCTGAACGGTTACCGTCAAATCTGCAGCAAAGACGGCCGCAGATACAGTAACGATGAAAAATATGCCTATTACTCTTTTCTTCATATCCTATATATCGGTTTTTTACCATGAAATATGATTACATCGAGATTTTTTTTTTATTCTATGCTATACTTTGTATCCGTGAGTGACAAAGACAGAATTTCAACACAAGAATTTACTCATGTCAATATAGACGAATTTTACGATGAAGAGCAGCATAACGATACCTTTTCAACAGACATTATTGTACTTACCGATAATGAATCAAATTTAGTACGGATGGTCTGCGATAAGTTAAAGGCAATATCACCGGAAACCCTTGAAGGTATTTCAAACCGTATTGCCGATGTAAAACGGCTCGCATCTGATATCGCCCGGTTCCCTTCCCTTCTTCATAAACAGATTCTATCTTCTGAAGTTCAAACCCAGCATACGCTTGCAGAATCTCTCCTGCAGCAGCGTGACGGCGATAAAACCCTTCATCTGCCCACGAAGGCTATTCTTGGTAAGGGCTTTCTCGTTGCCAAATTTCACGCTTTTGCGGCCATGACAAAAATTGCGGTGAACTCGAAATTCCCGGATGAGGACATCCAGAAACTTAATAATGCGACCCTCAATATCATGTTTACTATCATGGTCGAAGATGTGTACCTGAGCCTCCTTGACGACCTTACCATTCCGATTGACATACGCAGACAAATAGCCTACTCATTGATCATTCTTTGGGAACACAGAAGCGACCAGAATGTTGCAGATGTTGCACCGGTTCTTGATTCTGTCTGGCGGGCCCGCCGTAAACTTGCCCCTGCATTCGGGACAATGGTTGGAACGAGCGAACTTCTTTTTCTCTCGATCGAGATGGATGACCAATGGAGACATTTTATAATGTCCCGCCTTTCAGATACCGATGTTTCCTGTGCTATGCAGGAGTTTTTATTCGGTCTTTCTCATGAACAGATTCTTACGCTGAAACAAATTCTCCGTGAAAAGGGCATTGCAGCCATAGGACGTGATGAAGTTTCATCATTTTTAGGACAAAAAGCACTATCGGTATATGATGAAGATCCCCGCAGTTTTTTTCTTCTTTATTCAGTCCGGAGAGAGAATGCAAAAGCGCGGAAAAGAATGAACCTTTCAGGACCGCATCAGACCTTGGAAGATCACTTTATGCGCTTCATTTTAGAGAGAAATAAGGAAAAACAGCATAATGATATCTACGCAAAGTAAAAGAGAGCCGTACCGTTTTGGGGAAAAATTAAGAACTGTAAGAGAGAGAAAAGGCTTAACCTTAAAAACTGTTGCCCAGCAGGCTGGAGTAAGTGAAAGTCTGGTGTCGCAAATTGAGAGAAATAAGGTTTCACCTGCAATAGATACACTTTTAAATCTTGCCGATGTTCTTGATATTAATCTTGAATTCCTTTTTGAAGAATACCGCAAGGATCACCCTGTTAAAGTTATCCGCAGCGGTGAGCGCAGAAAAATTAAAGATGATGAAGTCATTTATGAAGAAGTGGCAAAAGCCCAGGAAAAAGACGAAAAAAATGCTTTAGAGGCCTATATTATCTCAATCCCGCCCGGAGGTAAAACCCACCGCGGTTCCTACGGTCATTTGGGTTATGAGCTTGGATTTATTCTTTCCGGAAAGGCTGAGTTTCATTATGAATCTTTAATCTATGCTCTTGCAGAAGGAGACAGCATCTCCTTCTCTGCTTCTTCTCCTCATGTACTTGTAAATACCGGTACGGCGCCGTTACACGCAATCTGGGTGGTAAGCCCGCCACAGCGCTTTGTATAACCCTATCCGGTGTTATCTTGACTCTTTTTAATCTTTACGTAATAATGGGTTTTACTCAACGGAATGGCCGAAGGAGGTGAATACTATGGCAAGAATCAATGTCGATGACAATGAGAACCTTGAAAAAGCAATCAAACGTTTTAAACGTATGGTTGAAAAAGAGGGCATTATCCGCGAATGGAAAAAACGCGAATACTTTGAAAAACCTTCAACCATTCTTAACCGCAAGAATAAAACTCTTCAGCGGAAAATGATGAAAAAAACAAGAAAAACACACGATACAAGCAAAACAGTGTACTAGAACGTACACGAAACTGCAAACTGTGTTGTTACCATGTCATAAACTGCCGTCCGTTAAAAGGGAACGGCAGTTTTTTTTATTTTGAAAACAAGGACAAAAAAGATACTGTCTCATTGACGAATAGATTAATATAAATTATCATTGATGTCATGGGTGTAACGACTAGTCAGCAACTAACTAGATATTATGATGTATACAGAGAGACAGAAATAACCTTTACAAAAGAAATAATCCGCACATTAAATCTGGATCCGCGCCAGGTCTATTTAAAATGTGTCGGAAGCCAGTGGCCTTGTATAATCAATTCTACATCCTTCCTTGCCGCTAGAATTATTTTAGGAACAAAGGGCGGTGCATACGCATACATAACAAAAAATAATCCCACTGTCAGCCTCCGTTTTTGCTTTATCCAAAGCGATAATCAGCCTTTAAGTTTCTTTGTAACGGCACGTGTGTCAAACATTCAGCCTTATATGGATTCCCAGGACTTGGCAATTATAACCCTTACATTTACACAGCGCCCGCCGGATGATCTGATAGAAATTATTGGAAGTCTTTTGGAAGCTAATATTAATGCCGTCAGACGTAAGGAAGAGCGTATTGTCATTAATGAAGAAACAAAACGCAAATTAGGAATATCAAAAGAAGAAACCCTTGTGTATGTTCAAAATGTACCCAGACACTGCATCGTCCGCGATATATCTTTTTCGGGTGCAAAAATAATACTGCTGGGTCTTGCACAGTTTCTGAAAGACAAAGAAACAATACTCCGGCTTGAATTTGAGGAGCCCAGGGAAATTATCAATTTGAAAGGAAGCATCGTAGCTACCGCAGAAATTGCAGGAAGGAAAGATATGGTTGCTGTCTC
The DNA here is from genome assembly GCA_023398165.1 of Spirochaetota bacterium. Taxonomy (GTDB): domain Bacteria; phylum Spirochaetota; class Spirochaetia; order Treponematales; family Treponemataceae; genus JAAZLA01. The sequence continues at coordinate 41,642 of JAEWSQ010000005.1, forward strand.
TATTAAATTTGATGAGAAAGCAATACCGCTCTCGTATAAAATACATATTAATAATTATTTAACCGCAGTAAGAAAAACACAACTCTCTGCTGTGGATTCTAAAACAGATGAAGACAAAAATGCAACTGCCGTAGCAGAAGCAAAGGCCCGTTCTGCCCACCTGCCGGGTCAGGGAAAAGAACAGCCGTCTCAAAATACAGCTTCACCTGCAGCAGATAAAACAACCATATAAAGGAAAATTAATGAATCCTCTTGAAACTATTGTATATATTAAACTGCCGGAAACGTTTTCCCTTGGCGGTACCTCTTTTTCACTCGATCCTTCAATTCCTCTTCCTGTTCAGCAGAATACGCCGGACTCCTCAAAATTTGATGCATCAAAATTAAGCTGGGAAATGATTTTAGCAGGAATTCTTACTATTCTCGCTTATGATACGCACAACGAACATATAGATTATTACCGTTCGCTGCTCTTGCAAACAAGACCTGATATTAAGGCGGAATTAACAGAAGCGGCAATTTTAAAAGCAAAAAATGAAAATTTCGATATTGCAGAGGAAATATTCAGTGCTCTCCGCGGTTTGGATCCTGAGGATACGGGAACAATATTAAACTCAGCCCTTTTTTACGATGAACGCTCTGAATCCTACAGGAAATCCGGACTTAACGATGATGCGGATGCATGTGATGAGACTGCAGGATTTTATTATAAAAAGGCTCTTTCAGCTGAACCTTCTGTTCCGGATGCCTTTTTCAACGCAGGTTTTTATTATCTCAAACTGAAAGATTTTGCCCGTTCCCGGGAATGTTTTGAGACATACGGAACACTCATGTCATCATTTTCCGATGAAAATGATGAGAATACTAAGTATAAAATTCAAAGGGCAAAAGACATTGCAGCCGATATTTCCTCAAGAAATCTTGAGGATGAACTATTTAAAAGTGCCTACGACTTTATTGTAATGGAGCAGGAAGAAAAGGGACTTGAAAAAATTAAACTCTTTCTGGAAAAAAATCCAAAAGTATGGAATGCATGGTTCCTGCTCGGCTGGGCATTGCGGAGACTCGAACGGTGGGCTGATGCAAAAAGTGCTTTTATTAAGGCACTAGAGCTTGGCGGCGATAACGCGGATACCTTTAATGAGATTGCCATATGCTGTATGGAATTACATGAATTCAATGAAAGCAGAAAAATGCTTCACAAAGCACTGCAGCTGGAAAGTGAAAACACTAAAATAATGTCAAATCTTGGTTTTCTCGCGTTAAAAGAAGGAAATCCCGGAGAAGCAAGGAAGTTTTTTCTGTCGGTACTGGAATTTGATCCTAGTGACGTGGTCGCGAAAAAAACTCTTGAAGACATGGATTCATAATTACTTCTTTTTCTTCAGCATCTCTTCCCTGTAATCAGGAAGATCTTTTATTACATCGCCGGGTTTTATTCCGTTCCTGACATACCACCCCTGAGGAACTTCCAGTGCATAGCGGACATTCACCGAGCTTACAATTTCAGCCTCGCTTAAGGGAGTCATATCCAGAATATCTCGGATAACACCCCGGTAGTCTATGTATGCAATCGATAAGGGAGAAGGTGTGTTTTTCATCCAGAATCTGGCTATTCTATCATCAGGAAACAAAAAAAGCATACCGGTTCCGGGAGGAATATGCTTTCTGAACATGAAGCCCTTCATCTGTTCCTCGTCTGTTACTGCAATTTCCGCAAGAACAGTAACTTCTGTTCCGTCAGACCGTATAATTGAGAACACACTCTTTTCTAAATTATAACCCTTACAGGAAAAGACAAAGAAGAAACACAGCGAAAGTATAAGAGCTTTTATTCTGCTCGGTGCCATTTTAAAAAGACTCCAGAAATTTTTGCCGCGAAATTTCTGCAGCAGACTGATTGGTCTGTGATGATTGAAGAAGTTCAGTATATACTTCAGTATCAAGATATTTTAAGGTAAGCGGTCTCTCCAGGGACATACGTATTCCTCTGCCCTCCCAGACCACAATATCGGGCGACAAACTTGAGGGCTGGCCGTATTTATCGAAAAGAGTTTTAAATACCGAATAGTAATCCATGATTTGTTCATTCATGGTGATTGTGATCGTATACAGCTTTTGATCGTTGAATTGGAACCAGCAGCGTGCTAAAAACGAACTGCCCTCTGTTTCAATAAGAACCTGTTTCTGATCAGGCAGCAGAGAAACGTCTCGTTCTCCGCGGTAGCCGAATAGCGAATCTGATGTTAGTGCGCCTTTTACTTCATCGACCGTCATACCCAGCTGAATTGATCTATACCCCTTCGGGATCTCCTGGGAAAAGAGTAAAACAGAGTGAAAAAAGCACACTGCTAAGAGTAATTTTTGTACTATACTTTTAAAGTTAATGCTCATACTTAATGCTTTTGCTTCCGGTAATAGGATGCCGTTTTCACAAGTTCTGCACAATCTGATATATAAATCTTGTTTGCATTCAGCTTGACTCTCGGATCCTTAATAAACGTATTAAGACAGGAGCCCTGCTCCTCCTGCGGAATGCCGCACATGTTTGCAAGATCAAAAGGCGTTAAATCAAACTGATATGATGAACCTGCAGATACAGGAATTTTTCCTTTTTCAAGCTGGAGAGCAAGCATATCGAAAAGTTTCGAAACCGGATCGCGTATCTGAGTATTTTCAAGCTGTCTGCTCATTGCCCATAAACGTTCTGCGAGTGTTGTTGTGAGGCGGGCAATAAGCTGAGGCTGTGTTGCAACCATCTGATCAAAGTTCTGACGGTTCACCGTCATCAGCTTGCAGTCCTCGTGGGCTATAGCGCTTGCTGAACGGGGTTTATCTTCAAGAAGAGCCATTTCTCCAAAGAAATCGCCCTTCTTCAGCACCGCGAGAATTACCTCATTACCGTCAACAACCTTGGATATTTTTACCTGACCATCCTGTATAATGAACATATCCTGTCCGCTCTGGCATTCCGAGAATATCATGGTATCCTTCGGATAATTTCTCATAAGATCGGGCGGAGCTTCAAAATACACTGCCTTTGAACGGGGTTTTAATGCAACAAAGCGAGCTTTAGCCCTGTCTACAGAAACACCCTGGGGACAGGCTTTCATATACTGATAATAGCCGTAAATAGCCAAATCTGTCTTGCCAACCTTCTCGTAGTAGGAAGCTATAACAAAAAGCTGTTCGGGGGAAGAAACAATATTATTTTTTAACGTAATTTTTGTAAGAGTATCATTGAGCTGGCGCATTCTCGTTGCAAATGTTCTGATTATTTTCATTGCAACAGGCGTATTTTTTTCAATAAGTTCAGGATACTGATCTTTTCGTACAGAAATTGCCACAACATCGGTCAAGGCAACGACAGTCTCAATTTGAGAATGACCCGACATACAGGGAATAACCCCTACGAAGTCACCGGGACCAAGAAGACTAGCGGCATCATCACCGACAGACACTTCCTTCGTGCATCTAACTTTTCCGCTTTGCAGAATGTAAAAACGGTCGCCTGCGGCCTTACCTTCGACAAAGAGATACGAATCTTTTCTAAAATTTACGAATGCTAACTGTAACAAAGTCGATCCTCACCCTAGTAGTATAGGAGTCAACACACGTGTTGTCAATTAACCCGGTGTCTTTTTATATTGTAATACAAAAATCAAAATAAGTCTTGTGTAAAAATGATTTCAGGTTCGAGATTAAAGCCGAATTTTTCCAATACCGTTTCTTGAATCATTAATACTAGGTTTCGAACATCCCGGGCACTGGCATTATCAGCATTAATTATAAAATTACCATGCCACGGTGCAATCTGAGCCCCTCCCAAGCGTAAACCCTTTAATCCTGCTTCATCAATTATTTTACCGCTCGGTTTCCCGAAAGAATGGTTATTTTTAAAAACACTTCCCGCAGAAGGATAGTCGAAATGTCTTTTTTGCTTTCTATCTGCTAAAAATTGGGCACACTTTTGTTCTACATTTTCTTTATCGCCTTTCTTTACACAAAAGACTGCTGCGGTCACTGGATTTTTTGTTTTTTGAAAAGGGGATACTTTATAGGCCCAGTCGCTGACGCAAAAATCATAGGCATATTCAGTAAAGTGTCCGGCAGTATGAGCAAGATAGTATACCCGGGACAGTACATCGCTTATGGATTTCTCATAACAGCGGGCATTCATAAAAACAGCACCGCCTGCTGTTCCGGGAAGACCCGCAAAATTCTCAAGTCCTTCAAGCTCATGTTCTATACAGTAATCCGTCACAGATTCCATAGAAGCCCCCGAAAGACAGGAAAGGAGGCAATTTCCATCATTACTTGCGGTATGTTCAATTGCACAAAGAGAGCGGGTCAAAAGTACGGGAACAGGAATTCCCTCATCCGCTATTACAAGATTTGAACCGCCTCCGAGTATAAAATATGGAGTCTTCTGTTCATACAATGACTGCAGGAGAATTTGAAAATCCGGAGAAGAGACTGGTTCCAGGATCAAAGGGGAAGGACCTCCTATTTTAAATGAGGTGAACGGAGCGAGCTCCTCATTTCTATAGACTGAACCTTGATAAGACCGTGGTATATTGAATTTTTCTGTTATTTTGCATAGAGTATTGTACATGAAAGTAGTATAATATATTACATCAAAATAATCAGTATTTAGGGAGAGCGGAATGGCATTAAAACTATATAATACTATGGGCCGTGAGCTGCAGGAATTTACACCAATACACAAAGGGAAAGCCGGGTTTTACGGCTGCGGACCGACTGTATATAATTATGCTCATATCGGCAACCTGAGAGCCTATGTTTTCCTCGATCTGCTCGACAGAACCCTGTCTTTTTTAGGTTATGATGTTACTCATGTAATGAATATTACTGATATTGGGCATCTTACAGATGATGCCGATGACGGCGAAGATAAGATGCTTAAAACGGCACGGGAAAGAAGCCAGTCAGTACTGGACATTGCAAATTTTTATACCGAAGCTTTTTTTAATGATACCGACAGGTTGAATATAAGACGGCCCACTGTCGTATGTAAAGCAACTGATCACATACAGGAAATGATAAGCCTCATACAGAAACTTGAAGCAAACGGTCATACCTATACCTCCGGAGGCAATCTGTATTTTGATGTTTCCACCTTTAAAGACTACGGCAAACTGGCCCTCCTCAATCTGGATGATTTGAAAGCCGGAGCAAGAATTGATGTGGATCAGAATAAGAGAAATCCGTTTGATTTTGTACTCTGGTTTACAAAGAGTAAATTTGAAAATCAGGCTCTCGTCTGGGATTCACCCTGGGGTAAGGGGTACCCGGGATGGCATATAGAATGCTCGGCAATGAGCATGAAATATCTTGGTGAACAGTTCGATATTCATACCGGCGGCATCGATCACATACCCATTCACCATACAAACGAAATAGCGCAGTCAGAGGGAGCAACAGGCAAAAAATGGGTAAATTACTGGCTTCATAACGAGTTTCTTGTCATTGCAAAAGATAAGAACAAAGAAATTGATGGTGCAAATGGAAAAATGTCTAAATCTGACGGTAACTTTTTAACACTTCAGACACTTATAGATAAGGGGTATGATCCTCTGGATTATCGTTTATTTCTTTTGGGAGCGCACTACCGGAGTCAAGTTGCTTTCTCGTGGGATGCTATGGACAGTGCAAAAAATGCACGTAAAGCACTCCTGCAGCGTATTTCCCGCATTATTGAGGGAAAAGACATAGAGATGAGTACAGAGCTCGGAAAGCAGGCGCAGGAAATGCTGCAGTCATTTACCGTTGCGGTGGAAGACGATTTAGCTTCTCCAAGGTGTTTATCAGAACTTCAGATGACGGTAAAAAGTACTGCCATAAGCGATATCGAAAAAATTACGTTAATACGTACAATGGATTCTGTACTCGGACTGCGTTTGTTGGAAAGCGCAAAGGAAATCTCGGGTCAGCTGCCTGAAGCAGTACAGCTTGATAAAGAAATTGAAGCATTACTACTTCAGCGGACCGAGGCAAAAAAACAAAAGAATTACGCGCTTGCAGACTCCATACGGAACAGCCTGCATGAAAAGGGAATTCTTCTGGAAGACACTCCTCAGGGAACAACCTGGAAAAAAGTTTAAGTACATGTAACATTTTGGGGGAACAGTTGTTTACCGAAGCAGAAGGACATTTGCCCTTTACAAAAAAAAGTTCAGAATTACGCGCCTGTAGCGCATCTGACTTTAAAAAAATCTATGATGCAACAATGAATCTGCTGTTCAAAATATCATACCGGGTTGTGAATGATGAAGAAGCTGCAGAAGATCTAGCGCATGATTCTCTAATGAAGATGCATGAGAAAGAACTGGTATTCCCGTCAATTGATGACGCTAAGTACTGGCTTATAAGGGTTGTTAAAAACGCGTCGCTGAATTACGCAAAACGCAAGGGCAGGGAAAAAAAGGCATATGAGAAGGCTCTTCATGAGGATACAAGAAAGGTAGACTCGGGAGAAACAGAACTGCTCAAAACCGAGGCCCGGGTAAAAATAAAAGAGGCGCTCAATAAACTGCCTGATAATTTAAGGATGATACTGATTCTGCGCGAGTATGCGGAATTAAATTATAAAGAAATCGGAAGAGTTCTGGGTATTACTGAAGGGAATGTTAAAGTACGTGTTTTTAGGGCACGGGAACAGTTATCGAAGATTATAGGAGAAGACGATGTCTACATGTCCTGATTTTAACTTATACTCTGTATATTTGGATAATGAACTTAACGGTACACACTCACAAGCCTTTTCTGATCATCTTAAAGAGTGTCCCATCTGCAGAAAACGTTATTCCCGTATTAAGAATATAAGAGACGCCTTTCAACAGGATTCCAGGTTCATCGATCTTTCTCAGAAAGATACCGAAGACAGTTTTAAAAGATTGTGCGTCATTATGAATTATAAAGCGGTAACGAAAAAAGCAGATACACCGCTGTCCTTCAAGACGCTGAAAATTCTTTCACCTGCCCTGGCCGCAGCCTTTCTTTTTGCACTTATACTTCCTTTGCGGTTAAGTACCGTGAACGATATACCCCATACCATTTTTCCTCAGCAGTCAAATTTTGATGTCTCTCTTATAAATAATAAGGGTGTTATTGCAGATAAAACTCTGTCATCTGTATTTGGAAATTCAAACAGACTCCAAAAAGTTTCTTCTCTGGATTTCTCTAATACCAGTATATCTTCTATTGATGTTTTTAAACCTTCTCTATCCAGTGATACAATAACCATTCAGATCAAACTGACAGGTTTTCAGGAAATTCTTCCCTACACTGCTTCCGGACTGCACACTGCTGCGTTCGCTGCGACACCAGGAAAACAGTTTTGAAAACACCGGGCAGTCTTACCTATCTCTTAAAGAAGTATCCTTTATTCCGGATTGCTTTTTTGTGCATTTTTGCTTCATTACTTTTTCTTCTCTTTTTCATGATCTCTTTTCAAACAAAAAAGAAGCCTGTCCTTTCTTCTATGACACCCCAGATAGGAACCGCAGGAGACTTCGTAACTTTAACAGGTCAGTACTTCGGCGACACTCAGGAAGACAGTTATGTGGAAATAGGCGGGAGTAAATTAACCAGAACCTGTTATTCTTTTTGGAGCAGCAGCTCCATACGCATAATTTTACCGCAGAATATTCAAGACGGACTTGTATATGTAGTAACACGGGACGGCAGATCCGAACCTAAATATTTTGCCGACAGACTTACAATTCCTGTTCTTGTACGCAGTGATCCTTTAATAACTACGCCTGTTATTACAGAAATTGATGCCAAAAATCCATCAATAGGTTCAGTCATATCAATTACCGGTAAAAACTTCGGTTCGCTGCGCTCAGATTCCCAGGTGTTCTTCACGGCTAATTCAGAAGATATCAGCACTGTTGAGTATATTGTCTGTTCAGATACAAATCCTGATTATGATTTTTGGAGCGATACTGAAATACGGGTAAGGATTCCCGACGGTTCCTGCTCAGGCAATGTGTATGTTCAAACCGGTAAAGGAATCAGCAATCTTTACAAAATTCAGCTGTCATCAGGAAAAGGATTTAAAAAATTCCTAAACAAACGTACCTACCTTCTATCTGTAAGCACCGATATAAGCTCGGTTTTATCAATCGGGGAGGGAACAGTAACCCTTAGAATTCCGAAGCCTCCCGTTTCATCATCGCAAAGAATGATAGAAGTTCCCGTATCGAGTCCCGCGCCTGCTATTCCCGACTACATGGGAACCATTGTCCATCAGTTTCCTGTAAAAAATGATTCAACAGAAAAAATCTCGGTCAATCATTCTTTTGTTGTACCGGTATATGCAGTCGAAACTGATATAATTGCCAATGAAATTGTACCCTATTCTGATAAGACCCTTGAAATCTTTTCCCACCTCTTAAGAAGCGATGCGGTAGTTCTGTCCGATGCAGATAGTATTAAAAATACGGCAAAATCCATCACAAAAGGAACCGTGTATCAAAAAGCGCGTCAGATTTTTGATTATATGGTAAAAGACTTTACTCTCCTTCAGGATATAAACACCGATGAAACTTCCATACTAAATGCCCTTGAGAGTAAAACTGCAGACGCTTATGATTTTGCACTTCTTTATGCTTCTTTATGCAGAGCATCAGGCGTTATATGTATTCCAGTCAGCGGGGTGCTGATCGATGCAAACCTCAATGCAAAAAATCATTGGTGGTGTGAGTTTTATCTCGAAAATATCGGCTGGGTTCCTTCAGATCCTTCGCTTGCAGCAGGACTCAATTACGAGCCTTTTTCATCCGCTGGCAAAGTTGAACCGTCTTATTATTTCGGCAACCTCGATTCTCAGCATGTCGCATTCTCACGCGGATGGAATCAGATAAAGCAGACAAATCTTGCAGGAAAAACGGTATACAGGCCAAAAACTTATGCGCTGCAGTCTATATGGGAAGAAACCTCGGCAGCAGTACAAAGCTACAGTTCTTTCTGGAGCAATGTCTACGTAATGGGCGTATATTAATTTACAGGAGATACATAATGGTTAAAGTATTATCAGTCGGCGGTTCAATTGTTGTTCCTCATGAACCAGATACGGATTTTTTAAGGCAGTTTTCTGCAATGATCAGAAACTGGCTGGATCAGGATAATGAAAGAAAGCTTATTCTTGTTGTAGGAGGCGGCGGTCCTGCAAGAATATACCAGAAAGCATATGAGGATATTGCCGGCAAGGGTAATACCGACAATTCACACTCTGACTGGATTGGAATTATGGCAACAAGACTCAATGCACAGCTTCTGAAAGCGGTATTCGCAGATTTTTGTATTGAAGATGTGGTATATGACCCGACGCAGGAGGGAGATTTCAGGGGAAGAATACTTCTTGCAGCAGGGTGGAAACCCGGATTTTCAACCGATAATGATGCCGTTCTCCTTGCAAAAAAATTCAAGGCTAAAACAGTCATAAACCTTTCAAACATAGAAAAAGTGTATACTGATGATCCAAAGAAAAATCCAGGAGCCAAACCCCTTGATGAAATAAGCTGGACAGATTTTAGAAAAATAGTCGGCGATGACTGGACGCCGGGTAAAAATACACCATTTGATCCTATAGCAAGCAGGCAGGCGGAACAGGAAGGAATAAGCGTCATCTGTGCAGGCGGAAAAAATATTGAGAATATTCGTAATATTCTGGATGAAAAAAAATTCATCGGGACAAAAATAGGTTAAAACTCAGCCGGTAAAAAGTTACTGCAGCGGATGTTCTTTCTCCGGAAGAATTAAAAATAAGAAAGACGGGTTAATAATTCGTTAAGCTTGTTCCCATATTCACGGTCAGACGCCCAGGTTCCCGCCAGCTCATAAATGGTAGGAGCCTTGCCTCTCGGATTTACGTATTTATACCGCGTGTCAATTAAATCTTTTTTTAATACCTCTGTACAGCCATACGCATGAAGGTGCTGAATATGAGCACGCACCCCGAGCTGTTCATTTTCAAAAACAAGACCTCTTTGAGTTTCGCTCATGGCTCCCAAACCGCAAAAATTATGCATATCCTCAGAGACAAGTCCGCCGAACTTCAAAAAACCGGTTTCAAGGCACATCTGTACGAAAGCAACATCAGAATTCACACCTTCCGCAGCTGCTTCATCCACATAGAACCGGGCAAGACGTAAAACCTTTTGTTCATCCGCAAGAGGATTTGAACTCATAAAAAAATTATACAGCGATTGGACCGGTTTTATCCCCTTGTCACAAATTTTTACTGATACAGCTTCACGCACTGCAGAAGTTGTATCTTCAACAGAGAATGATTCTGTTGTTTCTGCATCATCTGAAATCTGTGCAATTTTTGTCTGACAGGCTTGAAAAAGAGACACCGCAAGAATAAGAACGCATATTTTCCGCATGAAATGACTATAACTGCTTTATTTTCTTTTTGCAAGGTAAAAAACTGTCATATAGAAACCTATAATACAGCGGGGGCAGCATGTACGATATAGTTTGTAAAACACAGCGCATAGACGGAAAACCGGATGTAAGGAATCTTGCACAGAAATTCGGCATGAGCAGTTTGAATGATCATGAACTGTTGATGATGATTCTCGGAAGCGGAACAAAGACCGTACCCGTTGAGAAACTTGCAAAAAATGTTCTTGACATAATTAGATCTCATCAGAGCGATACAATACAGGAGCAGCTTTATGCTGTACCGGGCATGGGTCCGGGCAAGGCTTCTCTTGTCTGTGCTGCAATGGAATTGGGAAAACGTCTCGTACGAAAATCAAAAATCCTTATTCACACTCCGCAGGATATACTTCCCTTTTTTGAGTATGTTATATTACAGCCGACAGAAAACTTTTTATGCGCTTCGCTTAACGGAGCTCATGAAATAATTAAAGTACGGACAACCAGCTGCGGCTCAGTAGCAAAAGCGATTGTAGATCCAAGAGAGATCTATTGTGAGCCTCTGAAAGAAAGGGCAAGCGGAATTATTGTCTGCCATAATCATCCTTCCGGAAATTTTACACCATCATCAAATGATCTGATGGTTACAAGGCAGCTGCAGAAAGCCGGGGAACTGCTTGGAATACAGCTGTTGGATCATATAATTGTTTCAGTAAACGGTTATTACAGCTTCTCGGAAAACGGCCTTATAAAAAAACAGGCATAACTCTAGGCACAAATTCAATTTTTCTATATAATGATGAAGATTGTTTTTGTAAGTGAGGATGATTATGATTAGAGGCGGAGATATTTCCAAGGGCACAGTTTTATTAATAAAAAATGCACCGTATCTTGTTGTTGAAAGAGAATTTGTCAGCCCCGGCAAAGGTACAGCTTTTGCCCGTGTAAAAATGAAAAACTTGAAAGACGGCAGCGTATTAACGCAGACTATAAAAACTCCCGATATGGTCGAAGATGCAACAGTTGATACCGTGGATGCCCAGTATCAGTATTCGGACGGTGAAAACTTTATATTCATGGACAGCACCAGTTTTGAGACCATTACAGTGCCGTATTCACTCAACGATACATTAAAGTTCTACCTCAAAGAAGGGGAAGTCTATCCTATAGTACTTTGGAACGAGGCTGCCATTGACGTGAAAATTCCCCAGAAAATGGCTTTCATTGTAGCTGAAAGCGAGAATTACGTTAAGGGAGACACTGTTTCAGGTGCAACAAAACCGATAATTACTGAAACAGGGCTGACTGTACGGGTTCCGCTCTTCATTAAACAGGACGAAAAGATTCTTGTAAATACAGAAACCAATGAGTATGTTGAACGAATCAACTCATAAATAAAAAAACTGTCCTTTGCGGACAGTTTTTTTTCTGTATAACAATCCTCCAGGATTACACTTTAAACTGGTCTATTTGACTTTCAATTTTCCGTATTGTACCGTACACCATAGATGCGATTGCTTTTAGAGAAATTCCCGTGTCATTTATGGAATTTGCTCCTGTTTCCATCTGATACATTGTATCTTTCATGGAAACAGTTGCATCCTGAAGGTGTTTAACTTCTTCTAATATGGCTTTTTGCCCCTCGCTCATTTCAGCAGATGCTGTTTTAACTTCAACTGTACTGTCATTCATTATATGCAGAACATCACCTATTTCCCGGGAACCGCTCAGCTGTTCGTGCATAGCACTCTTGATCTGGTTAACAAGCATATTTGTTTCTTGAATATTATCTGTAACGCTTAAAAAGGCATCTGCTGTCTGTTTAGATGTTTCTACAACAGTTTGTATTGATTTCTGGATTTTTTTCAGCTCATCTCCGATTGTTTTAGATTGTGCAGTCGAAGTTTCTGAAAGCTTACGAATTTCATCGGCCACAACACTAAAGCCTTTTCCTGACTCACCTGCATGAGCGGCTTCTATAGCGGCATTCATGGCAAGCAGATTTGTCTGACTTGCTATTCCCGCTATTGCGGCATTTGCATCCTCCAGCATCTGCGACTGATTTGAAATTAATGAAATCTGCTCGCTTACCTGACTCTGTTTTGCAATCCCTTCATTTGATTTGCCTTCCAGGGATGAGAATGACTGTGCTAGAAGCTCAACCGTTTTATTAACGCTTCCTATATTTCCGATCATCTGTTCAACTGCTGCAGAAGCCTGACTAACTCCCTTAGACTGGTTTTCAATCATTCTCTCGAGCGAAACTATATTTTGAGAAATTTCTGTTATGGCCCCGGCGGTTTCCTCCACACTTGCAGACTGACTGGTTATTTCATTTTTAACACTGTCTATATCAGATAATATTTTATGTAAAGCACCCGATGTTGTATCAATACTGTCATTCAAATCGTTTCCGCTTTGCGCGAGATCATCTTTTGATCTTTTTAATTCAGAAATTATCGACTGCAGTTTATCAACAAACTCATTAAAACCTGCAACAATTGAACCGATCTCATTATTAGCAGTCGCGTCAATACGTCTTGTTAAATCCGCATTGCCAGAAGCAATGTTTTGAATCGATTTTTCAACCAGTTTTAAGGGTCTAATACTGCTCCATATAATAAGGGCAGCTAGTACGATAAGAATTATGACAAATAAAATACAAAGCGTAATCATAATTTTACCCAGGCTTGAAGCGGTGGAATAGACTTCCGAACCAGGGATATTTGCAATAATTGACCATGAGGTATTTTTAACGGGGCCGAAAAATGCATACACCTCGCTGCCTTGTGAATTGTAAACTACCTCAAAACCGGATTCTCCTTTACGTGCTTTTTCTGCCAGCCGAACAGTTCCTGCATCAGGGCTTTCATTCAAATCGGTCATTAACAGCCCGTTATCAACATCGGCCACACAAATACCGTTTCCGTCTATTATCGTTAAAGTCCCGTTTTCACCCACTTTAACTTCCTCTATAATTTTCTGCATATGCGTCAGCATTATAACACCGACAAAAAAACCGATTTTCTTTCCGGTCTTATCGTAGGCGGAAAGGCACACCTGATATATTAACGAATTATCGAGCCTCGATTTAACAGGATTACTTATAAAAATATCCTTTCCTCCTGATGTCATTGCCTTTACATAATCCCTGTCTGATAAATTCATATCAACACCGCTGTCGCTTCTTGCCAGCCCGTCCATTCCTGAGAAAAAAACACTGCTTATATTAGGGGAACGTCTATCCTGATTAGTACGGATCCATGAAACAATACCTTCAACATCTCCGTTTTTTACATAATCAGATTGTGTATATAAATGCAGCTCGCTCAAGAATTGCTTATTCCATGAATCAACAAGATCGGCATAGACGGGAATCATTCCCATAGTATTGTTGGAAATAGATTCTATAGACTTTTTAGAAACAGAAATATACGCAAGAAAAGCAAGAAAAGCAAAGAGCAGTGTAATTAATAAACCCAGTTTCAAAGAAAATTGGATTATTAGACTTGTATGTTTTTTTGCTGAACCGGTACCGTTTTCTTCACTTTTCATAGTATGCCCCTTGTGTAACTAGGTATTACACTATCTTTTATGTACTGCCGCTAGAGGCAAGTATAAAAGTAGAATTTTCAGCCGTCAAGCATTTACTATAGTTTTCTAGTATTTTTATAGGCATTTTTGATGCGCCGCATTTTTTTCTCAAGAAAATATCATTACACATCGATAAAAGAAGAGAACTTATGTATGGCATAAAAAAAGCTGTATATCCTATAAAATAGGAAATACAGCTTACAATGGGCGATACTGGAATCGAACCAGTGACCCCAAGCGTGTCATGCTTGTACTCTAACCAACTGAGCTAATCGCCCGATCAACAACGCTAACCATACTACACGAATTATTGATTTTGGTCAATATAAGGAGATACGTAGAATGAGATTTATCGTTTTATCAACCGATCCTGCTATAGAACAAAAATTACTGTCATTTTCTCCGGATAATCAATACATCATTGCATCAGACATTATTTCCCTTCACAACGGTCTTGTCCGCTACGATATTGACTGCATATTATTGGATAAAACAAATTCATCAATATGGAACATGGATATTGCACATCATGTTCATTCTTCTACACCTAACAGAGCCTGTTACTATTTTAATCCTGCTTCTCTGGCAGGTAAATATATAGAAATTTACGGCATAGATACTGACGCTAAGAAAATACCGTTTGCAGTTGAAGTTAATGATGTGGCAAAATTCATACTGGGTGAAGATACCACTGCCGAAAACAGACCGTACTTTTACGCAAAACTGACTAATCATCAGCAGAAACTGCTGCAGTATTTTTCATCACGTGAAGGAAAACTTATTTCCTTCAAAGACATGGCGGAATACCTTTTCGGTTCTTTTACTGAACAGCATAAAAAAACACTATATACATATATTCATACCATAAGATTGTGTATAGAAGACAACCCGAAATTTCCGAAGCATTTAATCAGAAAAGAAAAGGGATATTATACCTATGTGTAAAAAAAAGCTGTCTTGAAACCTTAATTTCAGACAGCCTATGAATGCTATTTAACAGCCGAACTTATCCGTTCCAAAACCTTCTTTCTGTCAAGAGGCTTAACAATATAGTTTTTTGCACCAAGAAGCAAAGATTTTTTAACCAGTTCCTCCTTTCCCAAAGCACTTATCATTACAACTTTTGCATTTTTATCGAAAGCCATAATCTGCTCAAGAGCGGTAATACCATCCATTCTCGGCATGGTAATATCCATTGTAACAATATCTATATTCGGATAAATATCTTTGTATTTATCGACACCTTCTTTACCATCCGCAGCAGTAGCGACAACATCATAACCCTCACTGGTCAGAATTTGACCTATCTGCTTCGCAACGAACATTGAATCATCAACAATAAGCACTCGAATTTTTGATCCGTCTTCCTTTAACCCGTCAGGTGGACGCTCATTAATTGAAGGAAAATCCTGCTTTGTCTTCATAGTCCTACCACTCCTTTAATTTCACATCCGCTCACGTATAGCGACATTTACTTCTATTTTTCCCTGTTCCGTAATCATTGGAACAATCAGGGCTTCAACCTCATGATCCGATATCTCCATTTTTTCACCGGTAAAAAGAGCCGGAGGCGTCAAGTCAAATTTAAAACCAAGCTCATGCAGCTTTGTTACTGCCTGAGCCGTTATAAGATTGGCAAGCTCTGTTATTGTAGCTTTTGCAAGTTCGTCGAATGTCTTTAATTCTTCCATGTTCATTCTTGACGCAATACGCAAAGCAGTATCCAGAGACATATCGAAAAGAACCCGGCCTTCAACATCGCCAGCCAACCCGACAAGCGCAGCCACACCCATTACCGGCATGGATGTGGATTTAAGGTATAAATCACCTCTGCGAACTTCGCCTCCAAGTACTTCCACAAGAATGTTATATGCGGTTTCCACGAAAGGATTAATATACTCTACTCTCATTCTAAGCTCCTTTTGGTCGTACTCAGCTGATGCTTTATACGAACATATTCAAGATACATTCACTTCTGTGAAACAACGTTCCAGCATTACACTGCTTCGTGCATCTTTATTGTTTTGTATAGACCGTAACTGAACCAAATTCCTTTTCAGACCAGTTAACACGGTTTGTAAGAACCTCGTTGCTGCCTAAAATCATTAAACCGTTGCCTTTGAGTTTTTCCTCAAAATCTTCAAGCACAGAATTCTGTTTGTCGCTGTTCATAAATGACAACACATCACGGCAGAAAATAATATCAACAGTAGGCATAGCGCTCGTATTTGCACAATCATGATATTCAAAGAAAATCATCTCTTTAATTTCTGAATTAAATGTTTTTTCACCGTTGACTGTCGTCGTTAAAAAGGGTGCATACCAGTCCCCCGCATACTCTTCAGGCACGGTGAGCAGCTGTGCATTCGAGACGCATAATAAATCAATATCATGTGCATAAATTCTTATTCTGGATTCCGGATACCTTTTTTTCAGCATACATGCGATAGAAAAGGATTCGTACCCCTTTCCGCATCCCGGATTCCAAACATTGATCTGTCTGGCGCCGTTTTCAGGAAGCGCCTTATACATGGTCTCTGCATATGATTTTGACCAAAAAGATCCCGTATGAGGAGAATAAAAACTCGAAAGAAATACTGAAGCATCTTCCTCATTAACAAGCTGGGTTTTATCTGCGCCCCGTTCTTTAACCCATTGGGCATACCTCGATTTAACCCATGATTCATTAATGTCTGTTACAAAAAATTTTTTTAAACCGGCAAGACTTTCAACAATGAAAGCATAATCAAGATCCTGCTTATTTTTCTCAGCCGCAGTACTTACAGCATTTTCAACGGTCGAACCAGACCTTGCCGGTTTGTCCTCTATATCGTTTGCGCTGTCCTCAGAAGAGTCTATGCTGTTTCTTTCCTCAGCGTCAGATGCGGCTCTCTGCTCGGCAGCATGCTGCTTTAAACCGAAAATGCGGTCAATATCAAGCAATATGTAAAGCCGGTTATTGCTCTCAACGACACCGTAAATGTACTTAATGTTTATATCGCCGAATAACGGATGCGGGGGTTGGATAGTAGAGCTTTGTATTCCCACAACCTTATCTATTGCATCTACAACAACTCCGAATGTCTGATCTTCCACAGACACAATTATCATATTTTCAAGCTCATTACCCTTGCGTTCCTGAACAGGTATGTTGAAAAACATGCGCAAATCTACTATTGGAATAATATCTCCGCGAAGATTGTAAACACCGAGAACAAAACTTGCTGTATTCGGTACAAAGGTAAACCGGCCCGCCTTGGCTATTTCTTTCACCTTCATAATATCTATAGCATAATCCTTACCTGCAAGAGAAAACGTAACCATCTTGTAGTCAACCGTGGCTATACGTTCTTTCCGTTCATCTGCGGTGTTGTCCAGTACTTCAACAGATGATGTGCTTCCTGTTGTTTTATCCATACTATATCCCCTTACGAAAGCGATGCTTCCCGCTCTTGACGGGCTGATATTTCCTGTTTTACTCCCAGCTCCAGAAGCTGCGTCACATCAATAATGAGTGAGACAGAACCGTCGCCCAGTATAGAGGCTCCGGCTATACCGGGAGAATTAGTAAACTGATCACGAAGCGGTTTTATGACAACATCTTCCTCCCCGATCAGGGCATCTACCATAACACCGATTTTTTTATCGGCAGTACCGACAATGACGATGAAACTGAATTCGGAATTATCGGTATTCTTTATTCCAAAAAGTCTGCTTAAACGCAAAACACTTATAACTTCGTTGCGTACATTAAAAACTTCATAATTATCTATGGTGCTTATTTCATTTGCCTGAACTCTATGGCTTTCAACAACAGAGGCTATCGGTATTGAATACACCTCGGCACCCACGCGCACGAGAAGCCCCTGAATTATGGCAAGCGTCAGAGGCAGCCTAATGCTGAACTTTGTTCCTGTTTCCGGCTGGGATGTAACAATAACAGAACCGTTCAATTTTTCTATCTGGGTTCTTACCACATCCAAACCGACCCCGCGTCCTGAAACATTTGTTATCTTGCTCGCCGTTGAAAAACCGGGTTCAAATATCAGCTGGAAGGCTTCCTGATCAGAAAGCATCTTCGTCGGGTGTATTAATCCTTTTTCTATTGCTTTTTGTCTAACTTTTTTAACATCAATTCCGGCGCCGTCATCAATGATGTCAATGACGATCATATTTCCTTCATTGCTTGCTTTTAGAAGTACATATCCCTCTTCGCTCTTTCCCTTTTGCAAACGCTCAGCCGGACTTTCTATACCGTGATCGAGAGAATTGCGGACACAGTGCATTATTGGATCAAGAAGATCTTCGATGACCGATTTATCAAGCTCTGTATCTTCTCCTTCAATAACAAGATTAATTTTTTTATCAAGATCGCGCGAGAGATCCCTTACAACACGAGGGAAACGCGAAAAAATCTGACTGATAGGAACCATGCGGATTTTCATGACGCCTTCCTGAAGTTCTCCTGCAATACGTCCCAGGTTTTGCGTAGATGAGCGGAATTTAACGGTTGTCGTCTTGAAGGCTGAATCAAAAGAATCGAAAACGGTAAAAATATCGCCGAATTCTGTATTTATTTGAGCTTTAATATCCTTAATATTCGTACCTTTGTGCACTGATTCAATATACTCGGGTATTTTCTCAAGAAGAACTCTGATTTTTTCTCTATAACCGGCCTCTGTCGCCGTAAGCTGGGACTGAAGATCAGCCATCTGCATGGTAATCTGATTAAAGGAAGCTTTTGTAATAACTGTTTCACTCACAAGATTTAAAAGATAATCAATTCTCTTGGAATCTACCCTGAGAACGCTTCCTGAATTTGTCGAGTGTACCGGAACTGACTTTTTCTCCTGTCTGGAAACCGAAATTTCTTTATTTATTCCAGCAGCACCATCAGATTCACTATTTTCAGCGGATTCTGCATCATTTACAGGCTCTAGAGCAGACCTCTTCTGTACAGCCGATGGAGTCTGTATCTCTTTTACGGGCGGAACATAAGTTTTTACCTGATTGGCCTGAGAAGAAGGAGCTTCTGTACTAGAAGCTGAGGTGAATTCTATTACCTGGGCATCGGTGCATACAGTCACATCATCAAGGAAAGCGGCTTCTTCCAATTCAGCACCTGAAAAAGAAGATGTCAGATAGTAAATGACTTTGGGCTGAAATTCATCTTCATATAAAACATCAAAGTCAGGAATCGTTTTCAGTACACTTCCCTTCTCCTTTAAGGCGGCAAAAACCTGAATTCCTCCGACAGAATTCATCGGATTTGATTCATCAAAAATAACGGTAACACCATACAGTCTTTGTCCGTCAATACAGGATTCTCTCAACTCAAGCATATCGTATTCGGAAAGAGAGTCCGAAGGATTTCCCACATCGGGAACAACAGACTGGAGTGGTTTATCCTGCTGCTGCGGCTGAATAGGTTTTTTGACGGGAGAAGCAGCTTTTTTTGCCTCTTTTGAGGGAAGAAAAGATTTTAATGAATTTTTTAATGGCTCAACATCACCTGAATACACCGCACCGTTTGACCGGCAGGCAAGCATTTCTTTTATGGTATCTATTGATGATAAAAGAACATCGATGACAGGAGCTGTAACAGAAATAGATCTGGACCGAAGTTCGTCCAGAAGATCTTCCACAATGTGAGTAAATCCTGACAGTTCATGCATTTCCACTGTCGCGGAACCGCCTTTCAAAGTATGAGCAGCCCGGAATATCTCATCTATTGCTTCCGTGTTTGACGGATCATTTTCTATGACGAGTATATTACTTTCCAGGGTTTCAACCTGCTGCTCGGCTTCACTGAAGAAGTCTTTTAACAATTCTTCATTATTCAAATCAAGATAATCACTCATAGTACATTATTTTATCCGTTAAAACATATAAGTCAAGCTCAAATGATGAAAATACTGTTTTTTTTTAGCTTTTCAACACTGCCTTTGTTTTTTTATACATAATGTGTTATTCTTCTAAAGAAACGGTTTACTTCTGCCGATACTATCACGAGGAGAACTGTTTTGGAGAGTCCTGTGACAAACAACGGTAAAAAAAACCACCTCATTCTAAAAAAAACTCTTTTTATTGCGTTCTTTTCGCTTTTATCGCTGATGAATCTTTGCGCCGTTCCTTTTTTCAGCGGAATGGCCGGAGCGGGATTGGCATTTCAACCGGTGCCTAATGCTTTTTTACCTGAACTTTATACTGATGCTTTTTTCGCCGGCCAGTTTGATTTAACACAAAATATTATTTTACGGGCGGATGTCTCTGTATACACCGATAACATACTCGGCGATAACATATTAAAAAACACGCCTGCATACTTCAGTCTTGACGAGGTTTCCTTAACCTACCGCGGATTCCTTGGAGTACTGTCTCATTATTTATCCGGATTTGTCGGTGAATCAGACCCTATAGGATCAGATCTTTTTTTACGGAGACACTTCGGTATTCCGGCCTTTGGTTCAAAAATTACTGAAACGCAGCGGGGTATTACAGGAACAAAAATATACCCTATGTCCGGTATAGGCGGTTCATATGTTCTGCGTCTTCCATTCAATATGGCCTCCGGAGTATATCTCTACTATAATAAGACCAGTCTGCTTCAAAATGTCCCTGTCGTTCCGGATCCCGCTGACGAAACAACGCCTGCCGGGGAAGGGACTGCTGAAACAGTCACGATACCCCAAATGGTTGATAATGAAAGCCTGAATATTGATATGCGTTTTGCAGGAGCATGGCCGGTTATCAACCTGGATTTTGCCGCAGGTTTTACGCTTCCTTTTGAAAAAACAGATTCCAATGAGCAAAAAGTAATTCTTCTCATACGCCGTGCTGATCTTCATACCGGTCTTTCAATGTTTATAGGAAGCAGCTACACTTCTTCACTCCTCTTTCAGGCAGGCATTATTAAACTGATATTCAATCCCAATGAAACGAATAATGAAAAAGTTCTTGCATTTGAAGATGTCTACATTCTGATTGAGCCGCGTTTTGTGGCAAAAAACGTAGGGTTTGCATTTACGCTGTATAATATACCGCCTGAAGTTTCTGAACGTCTTTTTTATATATCAAACCCGCTGGGTGTTAATGTTTCAATGTATTCATCCAATATTCAGATACTCGGTAAACCGTCTCAATTCGGCGTACATGTAACACTCTCGGTTCCCCAGTCAACTATTCAGATTACTCCCGATATGCTTAATCTTCAGGTTGCCCCTTTTGGAACTATGAATGTCGGCGGCGGAAAACTTGATGCTGCAGTAATGTGCAATGTTCTGGGTATTACTAATTTTACTACCTTTTTACAGCATACAAGATTTTCAATCGGTTATAAGGTGCAGTTATGATGAACTGGAGACAGTTCCTGTCCGCTGTTTTTCTCATTTTCTCAATCTCTTTTGCTTTTGCTTTAGACTTCTCTGTTGAAACCCATTACGATACATTTGACAGAACAAAAACCTCTGGAACGATAGGGTTCTCATTCACCCTGACAGAACAGCTGACCAACACTGCATTCATTGATGCCAATCTGCTGTATAAAAATGCAGGTCAGTATGCCGCTTACTGTACGGGGAATTTAAAAGCCGGAATTGCATCTTTGGGTGCAGGCGTCATTTATGATATTTATAATCAGGTAATCACACCAGGATTAATTACTGATGCCGAAATAAAACTGGGAAAATCGGTTCTTGCAGGGGGAACATATTTTATTACCTTTACTCCTGAAAATATTTTTAAAGATTATGCCCAGCAGGCATCAGGTTTTCTGAGGGTGAAATTAGCCAACACCTACCTCACATCGGGGTATGAATACCGTCAGGTTAAAATTCAGAATTTAAAAAATATTTCACACGGAACTACATTTGACATTCTGGCTTATGATACCAATTCTCCCATCACAATGGGGTTATCTTCCGCTGTAAAGATTTTTTTGAGTGAAGCGGATGCCTCATACTTTGATTTTACGATCAACGCGGGAGGCAGCTTTGAAATTGACACTAAAACGTTCGGATCGTATTTTATTAAAGCAGGCGCCAATATATTCACCTTCTCTGCTGCAACGCAAAAAGTACCGTTCAATATAAGTATTGGCGCCCGATTTAAAGCTGAATAAACATTCTTATAATGCGAGCTTTGAAAGCCGCTTTACCGCCTCAAGGATATCTTTCCTGTGCCCGAATGAGCTGAAGCGGACAAAACTTTCGCCCGCAGGTCCGAAACCTGAGCCCGGCGTTGTTACCACATGGCACTGATCGAGAATCGCATCGAAAACATCCCAGCTTTTCTTTCCGGGAAATTTTACCCAAAGATACGGAGCATTGCCTTCTCCATATACTTCCACTTTTAAAGCCTTGAAATTCGGACTCTGTAAGCCTTCCTTAATGATACGCGCATTTTCAAGATAATAATCAGTTATTTCCCTCATTTCCTTAAGCCCTTCACTATCCAGCGAAGCAATTCCGCCCTGCTGTGCAATATTCGAGGCTCCGTTAAAGAATGTATTGGTCAGACGGCTCCAAACGGAACTTACTTTTATTCCGTCTTCAAAGACGAGTTCCTGGGGAATTATTGTCCATCCTAAACGGACGCCTGTAAAACCCACGGGTTTTGAAAAAGAGTTTACTTCTATTGCGCAGGTTCTTGATCCTTCTATTTCAAAAATACTGCGGGGAAGTGAGGGATCCCGTATAAAAGCAAAATATGCCGCATCAAATAGAATTATACAGCCGTTGTCATTCGCAAACTGTACCAGAGCTGAAAGCTCCTCACGCGTTGCGACTGCACCGGTGGGATTATTCGGAGAGCAGAAATATAGTAAGCTGTTCTTTTTTACTTTTAAAAGATCCGGGAAAAAATTATTCTCAGGAACACAGCTCATGTAGGTTATTTCCGGGTAGCCGTTTACACCCGAGGGTGAACGTCCGGCAGCTCCTACCATTACAGAACCGTCTACATAAACCGGGTAGGCAGGATCCTGTACGGCTACGCTGACATCGGATCCGAACATCTGCTGTAGTCTTCCTACATCGCATTTTGCACCGTCAGAAACAAAGACTTCATCAGGTTTCACAGCATCATTGTATAGAACATGAGCAATTTTTTCCCGTAAAGAGTACATTCCGGCTGAATCGTCTCCGTAGCCGGAATATCCGTCTGAGGTTCCAAGATTTTCCACATATTTTTTCATCGCTTCAACAATGTGAGGTGTTAACGGCTCAGTAGTGTTGCCAATACCCAGACTGATAAGTTTTGCATCAGGATGAGATGCCGCATAGGCCTTCCGCCGTTTTGCTATTTCCGGAAACAGATAGCCTGAAGCCAGATTTGTAAAAGACTTGTTTCGTTTAATCATAAAAAAATACCTCTGTCGGAACTATAGCAAAAAAATAATTTTATTTAAAGACTATCCATTTCTTTCAGTACTTCATCACAGAAAGCCTGTGTTCCGACACACCGGTAATTCCTATATACATCAGGATTCGTACTGCACAGGTCGTATGTCCTGATTCCCTTTGCAATGACATTTTCAACAGCCCTCTCGATGAGAA
This sequence comes from Spirochaetota bacterium, assembly GCA_023398165.1. GTDB lineage: Bacteria > Spirochaetota > Spirochaetia > Treponematales > Treponemataceae > JAAZLA01. The sequence continues at coordinate 65,203 of JAEWSQ010000005.1, forward strand.
GCGCTTCTTCATCGAGCGTAAGGGAATGACGCAGAAGGAGGGCTGCAGACAGTATTGCGGCAGCAGGATTTGCAGAATTTTTTCCCTCAAGATGGGGAGCTGAACCGTGAAGAGGTCCGTATAATCCCGGGCATCCGCTTTCGCCTACGGCTCCTGAGGGTATCAGACCTATGGAACCGGACATCTCTCCTGCAATATCGGTTAGTATATCGCCGAACAGTGTATTTGTGACAATAACATCAAAACGGGAAGGATTACGGAGCATTAAGCGGCAGGCCTTATTGATGTGCAAATACTCAACGTTAATATCAGGAAAATCAAAGGAGACAGATTTCATAACATCGCGCCAAAGCCTGCTCGATTCAAGGATATTTGCCTTATCTGCAAGACAAAGCCGTTTGTCCCTTGACCGGGCTGCCTCACAGGCAATCCGAAGAACTTTGCAGATCTGATCTTCGGTGTAATGTTCGGTATCCCATGCTGATGTACCGTATACACTTAAACCCCTTTCCCCGTTATAGATTCCGCTTGTAAGCTCATTAATAATGAGAAAATTAAAACCATGCGACAATATTTCATCTTTCAGAGGACTCGCGTTTTTTAGGGATTGTAAAAACCGGACAGGACGAAAAGAAGCATTAAGATCAAGCCCTTTGCGTAGTTCCAGTAAAGCGCGTTCGGGACGGACGGAATTCGGCAGAGAATCCCAAGCAGGGCCTCCGAACGGACCGGAAAGGACGGCATTTGTTCTTCTGCATTCAAAAAGCACCTCGCACGGGAAGGGTTCCCCTGCCTGGTCTATTGCTTTTCCGCCTGCGGTAAGCGTTGTATAGGAAACTTTGTGACCGAACCGCATAGTCACAGCATCAATTACACGAACAGCTTCGTGAATAATATCCGGACCTATCCCGTCACCAGGGATAAGAGCGATAGTTATCTTCATATCTTTCAAAAACCTTAAGCGGACAAAAAATGCTGTAAACTCAATTACGGATACTAACAAAAAAATGGAAAAAAGTAAAGATAAGGGGTAAAGCATGGAAATTGAGGTAAATATCAGTTACTATACATGGAATGAATAGAAATTGGAGTACAAAGGCGCAGGTTTTATCGGTACAGCACAGCGGTGAAGACAACAGAAATGTTACCCTTCTGACTCAGGAAAAAGGTGTCATACAGGCAGTATTGTACGGCGGACCTAAAAGCAGACTGAGGTCGCTTGTGTCGCCGTATCACTTCGGAACTGCCTGGCTTTACACCGATGAGGTACGCCATACCACAAAAATTGCCGATTTTGATGTTCTTTCATACCGGAGTGAAATCCGGGAAAATTTGTTTAAAACCTGTGCGGCAGGTCTTTGCGCCGAGCTTGTGTCCAAAACGCACAGCGGTACGGATTTTTCCGATATCTGGCTTTATACTTCAAGTTTTCTTGACGGTATATGCGTTGTAAACGAAACTGAAGCAAGAACTGCACTGCTCAGGTTTTTATGGCGGTATTTATTTCTTCTTGGTTTTCAGCCGGATCCCTGCCGCTGTGAGCGCTGCGGGGAGAATATGTGTGCTATCGGAGCAAAAACCAAGGTATTTTACAGTCTTCATGAGTCTGCTTTTTACTGCAGCGACTGTTCGATGTATTACAAGGAAAACCCCGGATTTTTGCTTGGCCGGGAGAGCGTTGCTTACCTAAAAGCACTGACAACGGAAAAACCCGGATTCGTAAGAACTATTAAACTTTCGCAGGAATCATACGTGGAGCTTCAGGACTTCGTACTTCACCTGCTGACAGGTTTTCTGGAAAGCAAACTTAATTCCCTCGATATTCTTCTGCGTTTTTAAACCATAAAAAAACCTGCTGTAAAGCAGGTTTTTTGGAGGTGGGGAGAATCTCAGCTTCCAGTCGATGACTTCATGTCATCTTCTTTCAGCCCGCCCTCCTTCACTGCCGGCGGCTTCCATGCCGCCTTTTCTTCGCATTCGCTCAGCGTTCATTCGGGGAGTTCAATTCTCCCCACCTCTACAAATAAAAAAACCTACTGTAAAGCAGGTTTTTTGGAGGTGGGGAGAATTGAACTCCCGTCCGGATGTGCGGGCCAGGAACGTCTACAGGTTTAGCTGGGCGAGGTGATTGTCGGGAACCGGTGACAGCACAGCAAGCGTCGATTCCGTATTCCAGTAGTTTTCCCCTTTACCGTCTGGACCCGGTAAAGGGTAAGCTCCGGTCAGTGACAGAAATTCGGACCGTTCAGAGCGGCACAATCCGGTTTCCGCGCTCTGCTAACTAAGCAGCGAGAGCGTAATTGTCGTTTGTTTCGGCAATTATAGGTTTTTGCCTGTTTAGAGGACAGACGGCCTCACCTGCAGCTCAAGACCGCGAATCACTCCCGTCGAAACCGGTGCACCCCCGGTTACGGGCTATAAGACGGCTGTCTTAATCAGCACCGTAAATGTATGTATTATTATTGGAAAAGTCAAGTAATGAATGTCTTTACCTTATCGGCTAAAAATGCTATTCTTTACCATATTATGCGTTTTAACGCATTTTCTTAGCAAATACCCGGAAACTAACCGAACAGCAGTACGTTTTTTCCGGTTAAAATATGACGGAAATGATATACGTATCATTTCTAAAACCACAAAGGTGATTATGGATTTTAATGAATTCTCTCTGCACGAAACCCTTATGAAGGGCATAGCCGATGCAGGCTATGTTACGTGCACCCCTGTTCAGGAACAGGTTCTCAAGGGCTCCCTCGACGGAGCAGATTTGTATGTGCAGTCCCAGACCGGCACTGGAAAAACAGCAGCCTACCTTATATCAGTTGTACAGGAATTATTAACACGGGATGACATGAAGGGTAAAAAAGCACTTATTATGGTTCCTACCCGTGAACTGGCTGTACAGGTTGAGCAGGAGGCAAAGTGCCTGAGCTCTCACACGGGTTTAAAATGTGCAAGCTTTTACGGCGGTGTCGGCTATACGAGGCAGACTGAACAGCTGAAGAAAGATGTTGAAATTCTAGTGGGAACACCGGGACGTGTCATTGACTTACAGGAATCCGGTACGATGGATCTGAGCAATGTAGGGTTCCTCGTTGTCGATGAAGCCGACCGCATGTTTGATATGGGTTTTTATCCTGATTTACGCAAACTGATAAAGATTCTTCCCTCAGCACAGAGCAGACAGACAATGCTTTTCAGTGCAACTCTTAATACCTATGTTAAAAACCTTGCATGGGAGTACACCGAGGATGCTAAAGAAATAACCATCGAATGCGAGCAGATCACCGTTGATGAGATTGATCAGGTTCTGGTTCATGTTTCAAGCGATCAAAAAATGCAGCTGCTTTTAGGAATTCTTCATAATGAAAAACCTGAAAGCACTATTGTGTTCTGCAATACAAAGCGTTCATGCGAAGTTATTTCAAAAAGACTTTCCATAAACGGCATTGAAAGCGAGTTTATTATTGGAGATCTTCCCCAGTCAAAAAGACTTCAGGTTCTTGAGTCTTTCAAACGCGGGTCTTTACGCTGCCTTGTTGCAACCGATGTTGCAGCCCGCGGAATCGATGTTAACGATTTGGCAATGGTCATAAACTACGATCTTCCTAATGAAAGTGAAAACTATGTTCACCGGATCGGCAGAACCGCGAGAGCGGGTAAATCAGGAAAGGCGTATACATTCTGCAGCGAGCAGGATGTGTATAACCTTCCTGCAATTGAAAAATACATTGAAAAACAGATACCTTCCACAGTCGCAACTGATGATATGCTCGCTACTGATAAGAGCGCAGGTATGTATATTAAAACCGATTCTTACGGTGATGATTACTCAGACAGAAGCCAAAGAGGAAGGAGCGGTTCCAGAACACGTGCAAGAGAGCCAAGATCTTCTCAAGGGCGTACAGAAAACAGAAGCAGAGCTCCTTCTCAGAAAAAATATGAGAATTCTGCTGATAGATCTTCCGGCAGGAGAAATGACAGACCGTATGATGAAAAAAATTACGGCGGACGAGGAAACGGACAGGGATCAAACCGTCCTTCGTATTCTGACAGGAACAAAAAGTCTTATGAAACACGCAATGACCAGAAGCGGTTTGCGCCTAAAGAAGCAGTTTCTGCAGCACGGGGAGATCTAAGCGCTCTTCCATTTGAAGAAAGAATGAAGCTTTACAAAGAAAAATACGGATTAAATGCAGAACAGACAAAAAAAGCAGCTCCCGGGGGGAAAACACCTCCTTCAAAAAAAGCTGCGCATAAACCGTCTGATAAAAAATCTATTCCGCAAAAAAACAATGCGGGAGCCGTAACCTGCAAACAACACGGGGCTAAAGTGCAGCACACGGTACCGTCTGTTAAAAAAGAAGAGAAGAAAGGTATTTTTTCAAAACTTGTTTCTATTTTCAAAAAAAAGTAAGGAATTCCATTTTGTACCAAGGAGATATTGTTGATTACTGTTAGTGATGTAAGTTTAAAATTCAGCGAACGCCCCTTATTTAAAGATGTCAATCTTAAGTTCACTCCGGGAAACTGCTACGGAATAATCGGTGCAAACGGAGCTGGAAAATCAACGTTTTTAAAAATACTGTCAGGTGAAATTGAGCATGATTCAGGACAGATAAGCATAACACCCGGTGAAAGAATGGCTGTTTTAAAACAGGATCACTTTGCCTATGATGCTTACTCAGTTATGGACACGGTAATGATGGGACATCCTGAATTATACAAATGCTACAAAGACAGAGAATTAATTTATGCAAAAGAGGATTTCAGCGAAGAGGACGGAATTAAGGCAAGCGAGCTTGAAGGAAAATTTTCTGAACTCGGCGGATGGGAGGCTGAAAACCAGATAGAGCAGATGCTCTCAGGCCTTGGCCTCGAAGAAGAATACCATGAGAGAATGATGAGCGAACTTGATGAAAGCCAGAAAGTCCGGGTACTTCTTGCACAGGCAATTTTCGGTCAGCCCGAAATTCTCCTTCTCGATGAACCGACAAACGGATTGGACCTTGAATCCATCAGCTGGCTGGAAGAATTTCTCATCGACTTTCCAAATACTGTTATTGTTGTAAGCCATGACCGTCACTTCCTTAACGCTGTATGCACATGCATCTGCGATATAGATTTTGGAAAGATTACAACCTTCAGCGGCAACTATGATTTCTGGTATCAGATGAGTCAGATCATGCAGAGACAGGCTAAAGATCAGGCAAAGAAACGTGAAGAAAAAATGAAGGACCTGCGCGAGTTTATTTTACGATTTGCATCAAATGCATCAAAAAGCCGCCAGGCAACAAGCCGTAAAAAAGTCTATGACAAACTGGCACTCGAAGAACTTCACGTTACCTCGCGTAAATTTCCCTATGTCAATTTTAAACCTGACCGGGAAGCCGGCAATAATATTCTCCGTGTCGAAAAACTTAACTACACTAATGAGGGTATTCAGCTTTTAAAAGACTTTTCTCTTACTGTTAATAAGGGAGAAAAAATTGCCTTTGTCGGAGTTGAACATAAATCAAAATCCGCTTTCTTCGACATCATTTCCGGTACAGTAACGCCAGATTCAGGCGATGTGTACTGGGGGCAGACAATTACGAGTACGTATCTTGCCGTGGACAATGCTCATTATTTTAACAACGATCTGAATATTACAGACTGGCTGCGTCAGTATTCAACTGATCAGGACGAAGCCTATATCCGCGGGTTTTTGGGACGCATGCTTTTTTCAGGCGATGAATCATTAAAACCTGTAAAAGTACTGTCAGGCGGTGAAAAGGTCCGCTGTATGCTTTCAAAGATAATGCTTTCCGGTGCAAATGTCCTCATACTTGATGAGCCGACAAATCATCTAGATCTTGAAGCTATTACAAGCCTTAACGAAGCGCTTGTCGAATTTCCGGGTATTGTGTTATTCAATAGTCATGATCACGAGTTTATTTCCTCTATTGCAAACCGAATTATTGAAATAACCCCCGAGGGTGTAATTGACCGTATGATGGATTTTGACGACTACTTAAAAGACGAACAGATCAAATCCATACGTTCTGAGTTATACAAGGGCAACACCAAAAAAATTAAATTTTAGTACGTATGCGGTTTGAAATTTGAATGCGCCGCAATAAAAAAACTTCTGTCATACTGGCAGAAGTTTTTTTTGTTTGTGCTGCTGATTACATAAATTTACAGATTATTCATCGCAGGCTTTTCACCCTGATTTTGGGGTAAACCCTGTCCGTCACTCGGAGGGTTCATTCCTTTTCTGCCGCCTTTAAAATTCTGATCACCCTGGGGAGGGTTCATTACCCTGCCGCCTTGAAAGCCTCCCGGACCTCCGCCAAATCCCTGTTCAGAATTCTGTCCGATAGTAGTTGTAGAGTTTTCAATAGTGAATGATTCAATTTTTGTGTCCCCGCTGTAAATAGTATACTGCTTCCCTTTTTGGAAGACGGGAGAAGATATAACTGCACTTCCAAACCAGGAGGGAATATCAGCTGAAAAAATCTCTTTGCTGCTGCTGTCAACAATCCTCAGTTTTTTTCCGGATGACAGCTGGGAAAAAATGATAATAGTATTCTGTGATGAATCTGATTCCGCAGGATAGGACATATTGGTTCCCCCTATGCCTATGAGTGTACCCCCAGTAATGGTAAACGGATACATATCGCTGTCAAAGGCAGTTTCAGGACTCCGCCCTCCCTGTGCGGTAATAGTTCCTCCCGATATTGTCAATGAGCCGTTTGAATCGACTGCATCATTTTCCGTACTTGTTACAGTTAGATTTCCGCCTGATATATGAATGGAAATTCCTGCATTGAGGCAGTCATCGGCAGTCGTTATTGTTATTGTGCCGCCAGAAATCAATAAATCTGTTTTAGCTTCAATTCCTTCCGGACTGCAGCTTACGGTGACGCCGTCTTCATTATCATACTCATAGGGCTTACCCGTTGTTTTTATTGAAATAGTTCCGCCCGATATTGTAACATAAGAATCAGGATCATCGGTGGTTACTTCTGTTGCAGCATCCTCATCTTTTTCCCATGCGGCAGTTACCGCTTTTCCGGCAGTTTCTATTGATATCTCCCCGCCGTTTATAACTATAAATCCTTCACCGGCTCTCTTTTCATTTTCCTCCCCGTCAACCTTGATGCCCTTGCTTTCCTCATCGACTGCAGTTCCGGTTCCTTTAATAGAAAGTTTACCGTCCGTCATGATGAATCCGTTAATGCTTCTTACCGCATCGCGTGCGCTTACCAAAACAGAAATTGTCCCGCCTGTTATCTTAATGTAATCATCACTGTAAATTCCGTTTTTATATGATGCATCTACAGATAATGTACCGCTGCCTGAAAGTATGAGAGCTCCTTTTGAATACAGGGCTCCTTTTTTGGTATTTTTTTCCCGGTTCTGTGAATCCTTTAATACATTGACAGAGCCTTTTTCCAAAACAAGGTATGTTTTATATTTGCTTGCAGAACTTAATGCTGGTCCGTCCTTTGCCGTAATATTCACAGTATTTAAAACAAGAGCAACATTGCTTTCCGCTTTTTCAACACTCACCGTACCATATAATGTTCCGCTCAGAATCAGCTTTACATTCTCTTTACCGGTACTTGAGATTTCCGCACCGTTATCGGTAAATACAACTGATACAATACTTCCGTCTGCATCGCTTGTCTTGTTGCTAAGATCAATTTTTACTGTTGTTTTAAAAACTACTGTATTAACAGTATCTTCTTTGTCATCAATGATGGATCGGCTGGAAACATTGTCTTTTGAGGTGTTAACGGGAAGAGTCCCTGAACCTTGAGGGAACATACCGCCCTGTCCCTGGAAGTCAGGAGGCATATCACCCCTGTTCCACTGTGCCTGTACAGCATCTTCCTGTCCGGCTGCAGGCGTCTCAAGTGTACCGGCTTGTTCTGCGGCGCTCTGCTGTGTTGCATCAGTTTTCCCGCCTGCAAACACTATACCTGCCGTTAATACTAATAAAAAAATTAATAGTCTTTTCATACCTTACTCCTGTGAACGGGAGGTTTACCTCCCGTTTGATAACACAAGAATATAAAGAGGAACTTAAAACAATCTTAATACTTAAGAAAAAATCAATCCTGCAGAACCTGATTCATGGTCTGCGGTAATTGTGCTTCCGTCTTCGTACCGTCCTGCAAGAATTTCTTTAGAAAGCGGATTTTCAAGATAGGTCTGAATAGCTCTTTTAATGGGTCTTGCTCCGAACAATGGATCATAACCGGCCTCTGAAAGGAAATCGACTGCGCTGTCTGTAACAACAAGTTTTACGCGTCTCGATTCGAGCCGCTTTGAGGCGCGTTCAAGCTGAAGCCGTACAATTGATGACACATGAGACTTATCAAGTCTTGAGAACGTAATGACTTCATCGATGCGGTTCAAAAACTCAGGCCGGAAGGATTGTTTTAAAAGCTCATGTATTTTCGGCTCTAAAACCTTCATTTTTTCATTTGTATCTGCCTGAAGAATAAAGTCGCTTCCAATATTGCTCGTCATAATGATTATGGTGTTTTTAAAATCCACCACCCTTCCCTGGGAATCGGTGAGGCGTCCGTCATCGAGCACCTGAAGAAGAACATTAAACACATCGGGGTGGGCTTTTTCAATTTCATCAAAAAGAACAACACTGTAGGGTCTGCGTCTGACGGCCTCAGTAAGCTGGCCTCCCTCATCGTAGCCCACATAACCGGGGGGCGCCCCAATGAGACGGCTCACGGCAAATTTTTCCATGTACTCGCTCATATCAATACGGGTAAGAGATTTCTCATCATCGAACAAAAAGTCTGCAAGAGTTTTTGCAAGTTCTGTTTTACCGACACCGGTAGGTCCTATAAACAAGAAACTTCCCAAAGGTTTGTTTTCATCTGATAATCCGGCTCTGTTTCGTCTGATCGCATCAGATACGGACGAGACTGCCTCATCCTGCCCGATAACCCTCTTATGAAGCACATCTTCCAACACAAGAAACTTCTGCATCTCGCTTGCCATCATCTTTGTTACAGGAATTCCTGTCCACGTTGAAACGACCCGGGCAATATCCTCCTCGCACACTTCCTCGCGTAGAAGTCTTCCTTCAGGAACAGCGCAGTTATCTTTCTGATTTTTCTTTGCCAGTTTCGCTTCTACCTCTTTTGCCGATTCGGAGAGTTTACGTTCGAGCTCGGGAATAAGACCGTACTTGATTTCTGCAGCCTTGTTAAGATTACCCTCCCGCGTGTAGCGGATTTCATCGAGGTGAAGCTGCTCGAGCTGCTCTTTTAACACGCGTCCTTCATCTATACGCTTCTTTTCATTTTCCCACTGCATCTTCATGGCATCGCGCCGTGATGTTAAATCTGCAAGATCCTTTTCAAGTTTTGAAAGACGCTCAAGAGAGGCATCATCAGTCTCCTTTGACAAAGCCTGTTTTTCAATGGTGAGCTGAAGAATTTTCCGCTCAACCTGATCAAGTTCTGTCGGCTGGCTTTCAATTTCCATCTTTAAACGGCTTGCAGCTTCATCGACGAGGTCTATTGCCTTGTCGGGGAGGAAGCGGCTGGTTATGTAGCGGTTTGACAATACCGCAGAAGCAACAAGAGCCTCATCCTTTATTCTAACACCGTGATGAACCTCATATTTTTCTTTTAATCCGCGCAATATTGCAATGGTATCTTCCACAGAAGGTTCGGCACAGTACACCTGCTGGAAACGCCGTTCCAATGCGGCGTCTTTTTCTATATGCTTGCGGTATTCATCGAGTGTCGTAGCGCCTATTGCACGAAGCTCTCCGCGTGCAAGAGCCGGTTTTAATAGATTCGATGCATCCATGGAGCCTTCCGAAGCACCTGCTCCGACAAGGGTATGGAGCTCGTCTATAAACAGAATTATTCTTCCTTCTGATTTCTGCACATCATGAATTACGCTTTTTAAACGCTCTTCGAATTCACCGCGGAATTTTGCACCTGCTACGAGAGCGCCGAGATCGAGAGAAAGAAGCTGTTTATTTTTTAAACTGTCAGGAACATCGCCTGAAACAATACGCCGTGCAAGACCTTCGACGATAGCTGTTTTACCTACGCCAGGCTCACCGATGAGGACCGGATTATTCTTTGTTCTTCGTGAGAGCACCTGCATAACCCGGCGGATTTCTTCATCGCGTCCGATCACTGGATCAATTTTTTCCTGCTTTGCAAGTGTTGTTAAATCTTTACAGTATTTTTCCAAGGCCTGCATAGTGGCTTCGGGATCCTGATTAGTAACTCTCTGATTGCCCCGAACCGCTTTTAGAGCCTGGAAAATAGAGTCGCGGGTGATGCCTTCTTTTTTCAATAAGGCTCCGCATCTTCCATCGGACTGGGCAACCGCAAGCAGTATATGCTCCGTAGATAAATACTCGTCTTTGAGATTAGCTGTTTCTTTTTCTGCTTTAGCAATTACCTTTGATGCTTCATTTGAAAAATGAATTTGAGCGCTTCCGGTAACACGGGGATAGGAATCCAACAGCTCTTCCACCTGATCTTTGAGGCGGTCAAGATTGACTCCAATGCGTTCTATAAGAGGAGGAACAACACCGTCATCCTGTTCAAGCAGTGCCAGGAGAAGGTGTTCTGTACCAATTTCGCTGTGATCTTCCTGCTGTGCTATGGAGTTAGCAGCCTGTATTGCATCTTGTGCTTTTAAAGTAAATTTATCGTAGTTCATGACATAAATTTACGCATAAACTACGATAAAAGCAAGCAAAGATTTTCAGTATTCACCGTATTCGCAGCCGCAGTTTTCAATGCGTGCGTGTTCTATTGTTTCAAGATTCTTTTTGACTTTTTTGTAAAGTCTTATTTCTCCATACCCTGTTCCGCCGTTCCACAAATTATTATGAAGTTTCAGACCGTTGGGAGCTGTATAATTAATAAAGAGCATTTCGCGTTTTTTACAATACACATCAACATCAATGAAGTTCCGTTTATCTTCCGCAGTAACCGACCAGTGTACTAACTCGCCGGTCTGTGTGAATGTATACCTGACACTGCTTTTTTTCCAGAATTTTGAAAAATTAAACTCATACTCTTCGCCTTCAAGATAGAAATAAAACAGTATCTTTTTTTTGAATGCCCTTCCCAGGAATTTCGGTCTCCCGCCTCCTATATCAAAACAGGAGTTTTTCAAGCGCTGCCCGCTTATGAGGCTGATAAGATTGCAGCTCGAAAGCCACAGCCACGGATTGGTAAAATCACGGCCCCAGTTTTTATCAGCATAGCCGAATGAACGCTGCGGGGTAACGGTATACTCCACGCCGTCCAGAACTACAGAACCGGTATACAGAGTTTTAACACCCTGGGCATGCCAGTACATTTCAAAAGGCCATAATGAGCGGAATAAAAGCGATGTTCCGAAACCGACATTGAATGGAATCTGTTTATCCATTTGAAGATTCCATGCCATACTTCCGGAAGATGACATATACTCAGGATGATTTTTTACATCTGAAGGATACAACGATACAGAACCTGCAAGGGATTTTTCGCTTAAACTACAGTCTCCGATTTTTAACTCAAGCCTTTTTTTGTGATACTGTAAACTGTTTACAGGATAAAAATTATGTATCTGTTTTGCGTCATTCCCCCATGCACCGGCTTTTATCATGATGTATGAAGGCTTCTGTTCTTTTTTAGAAACTGATTGTATATTTCCAAACTGAATTTTTTTGGGAGATACCGATGGATTAATTATGAAATACTCAATAAAAAAAGACTTCGGCTCTCCGGTAACCTTATTATGAGCGGTAAAAGAATGCCACCACCAGTCGTAGGCATTTTTTCTTCCCAAGCCGCGGAGCATGTAGAGATTTTTTCTGCGGTTCTCCCGTGAAATTGCCATTCTAACCTCAGTAAAAATAAAATGTATATTGCATTTAGAATTTCGGCATTTTATAACAATAAATTAGAGAAATCAATGTGAATAAATATAACAGCACACGGTATTTTCCGGCTGATTTCTGATTTTAAAAAAAACCTTCTATACCGGATAGGTACTTTACTACTGTAATTGGAGAATTAGTGATTTTTGAGGTACAATAACATACGATAAATAAGGCTGCCTTACACAACACCCTTTAAGGTCTTTGAAATATCTTCTTTTTCTTTTGGAAAATTCTCGTCAAGATACTCAAAACACTCCATTGCATTCCGCTGAACGTGTTCATACCAAATATAGTACAACTCATTATCTAACGATCCAGGATAAGGAGCACCTTGAATATCGGAAACAAGACACCGTAATTTGTCTGCACACTCTTTAAATTTCTTGTCCATAGCTAACCCTTTATAACCGGTATACGTATCTTTTTAACACTCAGCATCATTAACACTGCTTCTCAATTATAACGGTAAAACAGTGATTTTTCCAGACTTTTCCAGCGATTTATTGAAAATAATCGCTCTTTTTCCCATCCTTAAGAGATTTGAGAGATTTTGAAGACTTTTTTGAATATCCTCGCTTTTCGCACAAAGAAGTGCTTTTATCTTTTCCGCTCTCTTTTCATCGCTGATGCCGTAGAGATTTCTCATAAACCCCGCAGCACCTTTTCCGGAAGGAGTTCTCGGCTGTATCTCCTTGCTGTATGAACCGGTAATGATACGTTCCAGGGAAAGGGGATCAATGCATCTTTTTGAAGCTTTTTGAAGCTCTTCCTTCCATACTTTAAGACTCTTTTCCGGCTTAGGATCTCTGTACGTTGCAAAAGAGAATGTTCTTTCCATTGTATCGGGAAACGCATATGCGCCGTATGCGCCTCCAATTGTCCTAATTTTTTCCCACAGCACGCCGTTAGTCAGCCAGTGAGCTGCCAGAGAGGCATACACACTTTGAGGAATATCGCAGGGAGGAGTACATAAAGACCATGCGGCAAAACCGACCTGAGAGGGAAGCACAATACGTTCTTCGTCTGCATTCCCGCCCTGATCTTCCCTGGCAAGTTTTGTAAGCTCAAAAAAATCCGCGTCCCTGCAGTCATACGGCTTTTGAGGCTTCCTGAGACTCGGCAGATAGGTTTCGATCGATGACGCAAAACACTGTTTTACGGTATCTGTCATAGTATCTTCGCAGATAATGTTTATGACGCCTCCGCTTGAAAGCATAGTCTCTTTCATTTTTTCAAGTTTAGCTCTGACAGTATCAATATGTTCACTGCACAGTTCATGAACATAATACAGCTGACTTAGTCCGTTCCATATTTCATCTGCAGCCTTTGAACGGCTTGCGGTGCAGGTTGTCCGCGACAGGGCATACGAATTCCCTGCGGGAATTACAGATGAATCAATGTCGTTTCTATACTCTTTTAAAAGATCCGAGAGGCGCTTTGTATCTGAAAAATCGGCTGTTGTTATGCAGGATAAAAACAAATTGAGCGCTTCCTCTGTTTTTTCACACAGCATTTTTACCCTGAAAAAAATCCATGAACGGCCGCATACAGGATCATACGTATATAGAGCCTGCGTTCTTTTATCATCATGCAGAACAACCGTGCCGTTTTCATCAAGAATCCCGCATTTTTGCGCTGCTTCAAATGATTCGGATGATGTGAACAAGGCGGAATCAAGACTTCCGGTTATTTTTGCAGTATATGAGGCAGCTTCCGCCCAGTCCATGCCGGCAAACCCGGTATTAACAATGACCGTTGTAAAAAAAGGCATAAGCGGAAAATCGGAGGGGTTGAAGGTATCGCACGGAAATCCAAGTTCCGCATACACAATACCATTTACACTCTGACGGTGAATAAAACAGGGAATCCCCTGAAGCTCGGTGCGTTCCGAATGAATTGAATCTATGCTGCTGTCAAGATCTGAGGGATGAATATGGGGAAGAAGAGCACACAATTGTTCAGAATCCGGTTCCGCCTGATACTCGCTCAGAATCCTCATCTGATCCCGTATTTCATTTTCAAGTTCTGTCCGCATCCGGTTTTTGCACAGTGCTTCAATCTGTGTTTCATACACGGTTTTCATTGCAGTCTCATACCCTTTATCCGGAGTGACTGTCAGACAAACCATATGAGTATTGCTCATAAAATATTTTTGCAGTAATCCTACAAGATAGGATGGATCTGCAGACAGTTTCTCTTTTATTCTTTGAAATGCCGTTCTATTGAAAATTGTTTTTGCAGGATGTACACCGTTCAGCCATCCCCGGAGGCATCTCCTCATGAGGGTCAGCGAGTAGGGTCCGTGGGATCTTTTTATTTCCCGGTCGGCAAAATCGACTGCCATTATGGCCGCTTCAATATCATCGGATTTGATTCCCCCCTGTATCAGGCTGCTTATAGTTGTACGTATTACCTGTTCAAGTTCTGCTTCCTTTCCTTCCTTCATTTCGCGCAGTCCGGCGCTGAATATCAGATAGCGGAGCTCGCTTTCTATTCCGGTGTTCGGAGCAATATCTTCACCTAATCCGCAGTCGATTAAGGCTTTGGAAAGGGGTGATCCGTCATGGCCGAGCAGTATCTGACTTATAAGAACTGCTTCCATAAACTGCTCCGGATCATTGGTTTCACCTATCAGCCAGGAAAAGAGTACAGTGGGACCTGAGTTTTCGCTGCTTCCCTCAGAGCTTAATGAAGGTCCGGAAACACGGCACTGAGCCGGAGAGGAAAAAGGCTTCACTTCTGTTGCAGTAAAAGAATCGAGGTCTAACCGGCTTGCGGCCAGATGGGAAAAAGGACCCTGTACAACGGAAAAATCCTTCAGAAAGCGGGTTTCGATGAAATCAAGCTGTTTCTTCGTGTCTATATTGCCGTATAAAAATAATCTGCAGTTTGAAGGATCATAATATTTTTTATGGAAAGTAATGAACTGTTCATAGGTCAGTTCAGGAATCTCTGCAGGATCGCCTCCTGAATCGTGTGCATAGGCAGTATTAGGCAGAAGAGAGCGGACGGTCCAGTCTGATACAATGCTGTCAAAACTGGAATAATTGCCCTTCATTTCGTTATACACAACACCCTGAATAGATATGGTACCTGCATCATCTATTTCGAGACGGTGGGCTTCCTGCATAAAAATTTCTTTTTTCAAAAGAGGGAAAAAAACGGCATCGCCGTATACTGCCATAAGATTAAAGTAGTCAGCCTCTATTAACGAACTTGCCGGATACACCGTTTTATCGGGGAAGGTCATGGCATTAAGAAAGGTTTTAACACTTTGATTTCCCAGTCTGATAAAAGGATCTTTTAAGGGATAATTTTTTGATCCGCAGAGAACAGAATGCTCCAATATGTGAGCGGCTCCTGTTGAATCTTCCGGGGGTGTTTTAAAAACAAATCCGAATAAATTTTCCTCATCATCATTGAGCATGTGAAAAACTTCAAGGCCTGTTTTTTCATGACGGAGCCAGATTCCTAAAGAATCAAAGTCCGGTATTGGTGTTATGTCGAGAACGGTAAAACCATTATAGTCAGTATTCTTATCTAATGTGCTTGTTTTCATCAGGAAAATATACCATAAAACAGTCAAAAAAGAACAGTAGCTGGATTTTGGCTGATTTTCATGGTATACTCACATGATACAAACGAAAGGAACTATCTATGAGAGCAGTCGATATAATAATGAAGAAAAGAGGATCGCTATTAAATCCCGGGGGAGAAGAACTGAGCCGTGAAGAAATAGAGTTTTTAGTAAACGGCTACGTCAATCACACGCTGCCTGATTATCAGGTATCTGCATGGCTTATGGCTGTGTATTTTAACGGTATGACCTTTGCAGAAACCGCCTGTCTTACCGATGTAATGCTCCATTCCGGCGATGTTATAGATCTTTCTGCACTGAAGGGTCCCTTCGTCGACAAACATTCAACAGGCGGCGTCGGAGATAAAATATCGCTCCCGCTCGCGCCGATCATGGCAGCGTGCGGGCTTACGGTTCCGATGATGAGCGGACGGGCTCTCGGACACACAGGAGGCACGCTCGATAAGCTTGAAGCAATCGACGGCTACCGCACGGCTCTTGAAGTGGAAGAATTCATAGCAATTTTAAAGAAATCCGGCTTCGCAATGACGGGCCAGACTGAAAAAATAGTACCAGCAGACAGACTTTTATATGCGCTTCGCGATGTAACCGGTACTGTCGAATCTATACCACTCATTACCGCAAGCATACTTTCAAAAAAAGTTGCAGAAGGTTCTGATGCCCTCGTGTTTGATGTAAAGTTTGGAAACGGAGCTTTTATGAAGACAAGCGAAGCTGCAGAGAAACTTGCCGAAAGTCTTGTTAAAACAGCCCAGTCTATGGGTAAAAAGTCTTCCGCCCTCCTTACCAATATGAACACACCCCTCGGTTTAAAGATAGGCAACTTTTTGGAAATTGAGGAAACGCTTGACTGCCTTGAAGGGAAGGGACCGGCCGATGTCATGGAGCTCACCAATGCCCTTGGAGCCGCAATGCTGATGCTCGGAGGGAAGGTGAAGACTGAAGAGGAAGGTACAGAACTGTGCAGAAAAGCGGTGAGCTCGGGTAAAGCGATGGACCAATTTCTTGAAAATATCAGACTTCAGGGAGGGGATGATAAAGCCCTTCTCTCTCAAAGAAACAAACGCAGAAGTCCGCATAAAGAAACAATTAAAGCTTCCTTCGACGGTTATGTTTCAATTCATGCGTATAAAACAGGACTCGCAGGAGTTCACCTTGGTGTCGGAAGAAATAGAACCGATGAAAAGGTCTGTCCCGATGCAGGAATAATTCTTCATGCAAAAGAAGGCGATTTTGTAAAAAAGGGGCAGACCGTCATGGAAGTATTCGGAAAAGACAGCGAATGTTTTTCACAGGCCCTGCCTCTTTTAACCGATGCTCTGTCCTATTCTGATACAGAGATAAGGCGTGAACGTCTTATAGTAAAGGCGATCCGGTAATAAAGCACTCGTTTACAGACGGTATAAAAATTTTACATAGTTTTATAGGCATCGGTTTTTTGGAATACAAAGATGCCTGTGTAAGGATTTACAGTACATGACAGTTTGGAATAAAAAAAATGTCTCGAAAGAAGTAGTTAAGGAACTGCACGACAGGTACGGCTGCGATTTACTGACCTCCAGCATTTTAGCACGCAGAGGTATTACAAAGAGTTCTGAAGTACTTTTTTATCTTGAAGACGATTTACGGTATCAGCATAACCCTTTTTTATGCAGCGCCATGGAAGACGCTGTCGACCGCATACTCGACGCCAAGGAAGAAGGTGAAAAAGTTCTCGTTTTCGGAGACAGAGATGTGGATGGGATTACAAGCACTGCAGTTCTGTATCAGTGTTTACAGGATATGGGAATTGATGTTCAATACCGCCTTCCTTCCGGCAATGATCAGTACGGACTTTCAAATGCCGCGGTGGATGATTTTGCCAAAGAATACGGAACACTCATCATTACGGTTGACTGCGGAATTTCAAACAACACCGAGATTGCTCATGCCGCTGAGCTTGGAATTTCTGTAATCGTCGCGGATCACCATAATCCGCCTGAGGTTCTCCCCTCCCCTGCCATCATTGTTAATCCAAAGCTTGAAGATTCAGGCTATCCGTTTAAAGATATTTCAGGCTGTGCTGTTGCATATAAACTTGCAAGCGCGCTCCGTTTTTCGCAAAGCGAAATGTATAAACAGGAAGTCTGCCTTTTAAATGTAAGCCCGGTAAATGAAGCCTATCTCATAGAGTGCGTTAAGGTACAGAACATGTGCGAAAAAGCGCGCCTGAGCGAAACCATAATAAGCGGCGCGGTTTCCATTCATCAGACCCGGCTTATCCCGTTTCTTCAGGGACAGCAGATTTTTGTGTGGAATGAAAATCTTCAGAAAAAAATGCTCGCTCAGGCATTCGGTGAAGGCGTCGAGTTTAATATGTTCGACATCCGCACAGAAATCGGTAAACTGATTCCCTCTGTTCAGGACTTGAGTCTTTTACGGCTTAAAAGTTTTTCAAAGGCTGCAAAGTATCAGGACAGACCGGTGAGCGAGATCGATGTTTTTTTCAACATCTTTATTACCTTTATTCAAAAATCGTATATAAAACAGCTGTGCGCCCTCGCAGGCAGCTGTCCTGTCTCGCCCGTTGAACGCGATGCATATGATCTTCAGCTTGTCGCCATTGCAGCGCTTGCAGACATTATGCCTCTTCAAAACGAAAATAGAATTCTTGTACGGCAGGGATTGGCTTCTCTTAATTCGGGAAAGATACGACCCGGACTGCAGGAACTCATGGCGCGGCAGAATCTGTTAGGGAAACGCATAAGTTCAACCGACCTGTCTTGGACGGTATCTCCGGCTCTTAATGCCGCGGGGCGTCTTGGTCAGCCTGAAACCGCGTTAAAGCTCTTTTTATCCGGTGATCAGGCGGAAAGGAATGCATTTGCAGATCAAATTCTGCAGCTCAATGTTGACAGACGGAAGCTTGGCACCGATGCATGGGACTTTGCAGAACCCCGGGCTTATGCATCTAAAGAAAAGTTTTCCGGAAAACTCATAGTCATCCATGATGAAAGGATTCACCGGGGGGTTACAGGAATTCTTTCGAGCAGAATAGCGCAGGTGCATAAAGTTCCTGCCATAATAATGACAAAGGGCGAGGAGGGAATTGTGATGGGCTCAGTCCGTTCAGCTCTGGGTTATGATGTCACCTCGCTTCTCAACCAGTGTTCTTCTTTTTTTATAAACCACGGAGGACATGATTTTGCTGCCGGCTTCAGCCTTTATAAGGAAAACCTCGAGGCATTCATACAAAAATTGGAACTTCTTTCCCCTCTTATTGAACTCGCAGAGGAAACTGAACAGCTCGACATTGATGCAGAACTTCTTCCCTCATACATTACACCTGATATTATGAAAACCATTGACTTATTCGAACCGTTCGGGGAAGCCAATCCGCCTCTTTTGTTTTTAACTAAAAAACTTACAATAGCAGCTGCCGATATTATAGGAAAAACAGATCCCCAGCATTTAAAGCTTACGTTTGCGTGCGGAAACACCAAATGGCCTGCAATGTACTGGAAAGAATCGGCACGGCTCAAAAGAGATTTTGATGTAGGGGATTCGGTGGATGCGGTTTTTCAAATTAATAGGAATACCTTTAACGGAATGGAATCGCTTCAGATGATTATCAGCGATATTAAAAAGCAGGGATAATAATTACTATGTACCGGAAAAGAATCCTGTCTTTACTTCTGGCGGCTTCTTGTATTACAGGCATCTATGCACGCAGTGCTTTTTACAACGGGGATGAATATTCCCTTACCGCTGTTTTTGCAGAAGAAGTAGATGCAGGGGATCCAGTCTTTGTCAGACTGACGGTATTTTTTAAAGAAGAACAGGATGAAGTTTTTACACTTGATGCTTCGATGGAAGGTTTTTCCAAAACAGATCAAAAAATCGCCGGTAAAGCACCTCTGTATACCCTGCAGTCATCCCGCTCTCAGATCAGCGTATTCGGCGGTTTTCCTGTATCAACCTATATAAAACACGGCGCGTATATTCTAAGCATCGAGTACTCAGTTTCAGGCGGAAAGAGAATGAAAATAGAGCTTCCTTTTGTCATTAGAGAAACGGACTTTATTAAAGAGACAATAGTCCTCGATGATGCAAACACAGAAATTAAGACAGATATGTCGGAAGAACGTCTCGGCCAGATTCTAGCGCTTCAGAAGCTGCTTGCAGAAAAAAATTATTCCTCTGTCTTTGCTCATTCCGCGTTTTCCCTTCCGGTAAATTCCTTACGGCGGACCAGTTTTTTCGGGGACCGGAGAACCTACGAATACACTAACGGAAAAACCGAGTCCAGCCTTCATTACGGGATCGATTTCGGCGTGAGTGAAAATACTGCCGTGACAGCCTGTGCTCGGGGAAAAGTAGTGATGGCAGAATACAGAATCAGTACGGGCTGGACAGTCGTCATCGAACATCTGCCCGGACTTTACAGTCTGTATTATCACCTGAACTCATTAAACACCGATAGCAACACCATTGTTGAACGCTCTCAGATTATAGGATATTCAGGCAGTACCGGTCTTTCGACCGGCCCCCATCTGCACTGGGAAATCCGGCTTTCAGGAGAGGCCGTAAATCCGGATTTTTTTACCGGAAGATTTTCACAATTTTTTTAAACTGCTGCTGACTAATAATTATTCCGTTTAAACAGCACAGGGAATTGCTTTGCATATAAAGTCTTTCTCTATTCTTTCATTTGCTATAGCCGGCAAGAGATAAGAATTCCTGTTCGCTGATTATGGGAATCCCTTCTACCTGTGCTTTTTTATTTTTTGATGAACCGCTCGTTTTATCGTTTGTAACGAGGTACGACAAACCTTTAACCACAGAAGACTTAACAGATCCGCCTTCTTTTTTGACAAGAGCTTCCGCATCAAGCCTTTTCATAGTGACTAGTTCTCCGGTAAAACAAAACGAAAGGCCTGTCAGTTTTCCTTCACCCGGTACTTCAAGGGTGATGATACCGCTGTTAACTAAATGAAGCATTTCCTCCCTGTGTTCCTTTAAGCCCTCGTAGAGTGTCTTACCGGTGATGCTCCCGAATCCGTTTACCTGCGCAAAATCTTCAGCTGAAGATGATAAAAGTTTTTCGAGAGTATTAAAACCTTCACCTGATAATTTTTCGATGAGCGTTTCGCCTATGCCTTCAATGTCAAAACCGGCAATAAACACAGGCAGGGTCAAACTCTTTTTTGAATGAATAGATAAGGCTACTTTTTTTGCACCGAGCGACTGTTTTTCTTTACCGATACTTTCACTGTTTAAAAAATAAGGAATAAGATCTTCTTCGGTGAGCGTGTAAATATCAGTTATCGATGTTACCCTTCCGCTTTCAAAGAGCCGGCGTATAAGGGTGAGCCCGAAATCCCGTATATCGAGCACAGAAATCCACTTTTCAAGTCTGTGATGTATTCGCTTCGGGCAGAGAGGATTGGGACAGTATAGTCTTGTTCCTTCATTCTTAACAACGCTGCCGCATTTTGTGCACACTGAAGGATATATGATTTCGTCAGTTTCTGAAAACAAATGTATCTGTTTCTCTTTTGCCAGCGTTGAATCTTTATGCAGAACATATTCAATTTTAGGGATTATCTCGCCCCGTTTTGTCACGACAACATGGCTTCCGATTTTTAATCCGAGGGATTGAATGGTATTGGGGTTCACAAGGCTGGCTCTTTGAACCTTTGTACCGGCAAGTTCAACGGCATCGAATTCGGCGATAGGTGTATAGGTCGAGCCGGATTCGCTCCAGATCACAGAGCGCACTATAGAGACTGCTTCTTCCAGACTGAACTTAAAGGCAATCTGCTTTTCCGGTCTGTTCCGTTTCAAATCGTCTAAATCTATTTCTTTTCCCTTAATAACAAGGCCGTCAATATCATAGGGAAGAGAAGAACGATCCTCCATTACCCGGGCTCTGTACTCAATGACTTCATCGCTTCCATGGCAGTGTTTTACAGGAACAGTCATAAATCCGCACCCGTTTAACCATGCCAGTTTTTCTTCCTCATCCGTAAACGGCGCATCATCAGGAAAAAAAGCATCGTAGCAGATTATTTGAAGGTAAGAGCTTCCGCTCCCGTCCTTTCGTTTCATTAAACCGTTTGCCGCATTCCTGCAGTTTGCCTTGTCGCTGAAGTATTTTTTATGCACATCCCGTGTCATGATTACTTCGCCGCGGACTGCTCCGTTAAGCTGCATAACCGAACCGGAAGCATCTAACAGTTTTGTTACCGCCCCGCTCATTTGTTGAGCATTACGGGTAATGTCGTCCCCTATCTCGCCGTCGCCTCTCGTGACCGCCTTTACAAAAAGACCGTTTTCATATTGAAGCTCAAGACTTGCGCCGTCAAGTTTATATTCAACTAAAAAATCGCTGAAGTTTACTTTGGAAGCCCATTGAATAAACTCATCCGGGTTGGCAGCTTTTTCCTGACTGCCCATCGGCATGATGTGCTTTGCTTTTTCAAAATTTCCGCCCGGAGAGGCAGAAGATTCAAGATCGCTTCCTATCCGGTGAAGAAGAGGATGGTCTTTATCCCTTCTCCTAAGCTCATCCCATAAGGCGTCAAATTCCGCATCGGATATTTCCGCTTCTCCCGTATAATATGAAGACTGATACTTCTCAATTAAAAAAGCAAGTTCGTCTACAGTCATGCATTCCTCTTAAAAAAAAGCTCGAAGATTTCGCGGTCGGCATTTTTACCCTTCTCTTCAAACCTTGTTTCCGGCCTCCACTCCTGATGCGGTGCAAAACCTTCATATACATTTTCAAGCCCTTCTGTGGAGGAAAGCTCATTGAGAGCAAACTCGGCATACGGCTGCCAGTCGGTGGCCATGTACAGGTACCCGCCGGGGGACAGTTTTTTGCACAGCAGATCCGTTCTCGGTTTTTGTATAAACCGCCTTTTGTGATGTTTTTTCTTAGGCCAAGGATCAGGAAAGAAAATATGAAAAGCGCTGACAGAAGAATCAGGAATCATATGTTCAAGCACTTCGACAGCGTCATGTTCAATAATATACAGATTTTGAAGTCCCTTACGGTGTATCTCGCCGAGAAGGCGCCCTACCCCGGGACGGTGAACCTCAATGCCGATGTAGCCCTTCGACGGATTATCCTGAGCAATGAGGGAGGTCGCCTTGCCCATGCCGAATCCGATTTCCACAACGACTTCTTTCGATTCATCAAATACATCAATATAATTTAAAGGCTGGGGCACATAGGGTATTACCCATCTGCCGCTTAAATTTTCATAATCCCTATGCTGGCTTTCCGTCATGCGCCCTGCACGGAGAACAAAGGTTTTTATCTGCCTGTATATTTCACTCATCGGCTTCTCCGCTTGAAGCATTGTCAGTCTTATCATACAGCTGAACTTCGGGCAGAACAACAGCCGTGGAGTTATCATCATTTTTATAGAAAAGCCTGTACGATACAGCTTCCGGATATATAGCCTTAATTCTTTCGTCTGTTTCCAGCTCCCGCACTCTGTCGCCGGTATACAGAATATTTGAAAGAATATCATATACTGCAATTTGCTCTATAGAACATTCGCTAGCGAAGGTCTTGTTTCTAAATCCCGATGCGCGAAGTGAAGATATATCGGCATTTTTCAATGAAGGAATTTTTTCTACAAAAAAATAGGAAGAAGTCTCCCGCAGCGCCAGATCATAAAAACGGATCTCATATCTTCCTTCCTGCAGTTCTGAATCAGGAGGAGAAACAATACCGCGGAAACCGAAATATTGAATATCACCTTCCCTGATGACGAGAGGATTGTCTATATTCCAGGTATACCCGCTGTCTTTAAAATATAAAACCAGTTCTTTAACCCGCCTTTCATCGGACAAAGGCTCTATAAAAACAGACAGACTCACCCCGGGAGGCAGCGTTTCGTCATAAAAATCATATACAAGAGTATGATAAACCCGTTCAATTTCGGGGCTTGAATCTGCACAGGAAAAATTCAGTACAGACAGAGCGAGACAGAGAATTACGGTACTTGTTTGTTTTGCCAGGTTCTTCTTCATCGATTTAAAAATTAAGAATGAGATTGATAACGGTCAAGTCGCTTGAAGCATATTGATTAACCAGCGATTCAAATTTTACATTTACTTTTTTACACGCTTCATCGAGATATGACAAATAGTAAAGACCAAGATCAGTTCCTTCCTGTCCCTCGGGCAGCTCCCGGTAAAAGTCTATCAGCGATTTTTTGTTCAGGTTTGCAGATTTTTTTGTTTCAATATTTTCTTTAACTTCCTGAAACTCATCATCCTTATTATACAGGGTTATCTGAATTCTGCCCTGTTTGCCAATAGAAGTGGACCCGCCGCCGAGCTTCCACGATATAAAAACCAGCTCGTGCTTCCTTTCCAGTTCAGATATTATTTTCTGCCGTATCTCGGGATCATAGATAAGCATGTCGTTATCCTCAAGACCGCGGTACATGACCTTTGCTTCTTTCCTCATATTTGCATTTTCACTGTTGAGCGCGAGCTCCATAATCATTAATGAGGTGTATTCCGCTATTTTACTTCTTTCCATGTATTCATTGAGTGTTGAACGAATACTGCTTAACAGCTCATCAAAACCCTCAGACTTAAAAAACTTTACTATAATATACCAGTTAAAAAGACTTAACCGTGTTAAAAACTTTTCCGCCATCAGTATGTGTATATTTTTTTCCTCGGGTGTCAGATCATGATTATTAACAATGCTGTCGAGAATCGGTTCAAGAATTTTCTTCCGTGCTTTTTCAATAATTTCCTCCTGCCCGACCATACGGCTCCGGAGTATTGAATCGCTGATTTTTGTCTTGTCATCAAGAAGCTGCGCCGGATTAGCCCTGTTATGGCGCCTGATGCAGTCCGTTTCAAGAAGCCCTGAAAGTATCTGACGGTCAAACTGTTTATAGAGAATTGAAAAAACGACAAGTTTCGACAAATCCATGATTTCCTGACGTGAGGAAACAAACTCCGGCATAGAAATTTCAATCTTTGAAACATAATCGAGAAGGATCATCTGCTGGAGAGAAGGAGGAGCAAAAGTGTTAAACATGACACCGTATTCCTCAATATTATCAGCCAGACGGAACCTGAGCAGCTTCTTCTTTTTACTGATAAAATGAGACGCCCCTTCTTCTGTTAAAATAACCTTCAGAGGTAAATCCAGCAGAGGCTTTTTACTCGATGCACACATCTTACTTTTCTTCTCCTATATCTTTGTGATTATACACTATTCGGCATCTTTTGTAAAATCCCAAATACCCTACTATTGACGTTTTATTTACCTTTCGTTTATCCTAATACACATGAACAAGCGCCTTCTTCTTACCCCGACACTGGTCCTTCTCCTAGCAATGCAGGTACTTGTTTCGCAGGAATCAAATTCCCAAAAACTGGAAAATAAACTTGTATCAGGCGGCTTTACCGTATCGGAACAGCTGCTCTCCGGTTCATTATCGGCAGAATTTCCGTACAATATTCTATTATCTTTACCCAGCACCCTCGAATTTCCCCTATACAGACTCTTTATTGTTATTTCCCAGACACAGGCGCTCGTTTATTATGATGAAGTTATTCAATTTTTAACCGAAATGACTGCTTCCTCTCTTCCGTATCCTGTCGATATCGTTTTCAGCGCAAACGACGAAGCTCCCCACATTTCTTTGGAAAATTCCCTGGCCGGTATTAAAACGTATATTCTTCATTTGGATTCGGTCTCATATACCGCCTCTATAGAACTCAGGTTTGATCCCTCACTTACTGATAAAGATGCGGTACTGCAAATAGGAACAAAGGGGCGAATAAGTCCTGCCGACATGATTCAACCCCTGTATGACAGCTTTGACTCAACAGGACTTGATTTTTCTGTCAAGGGCAGGTTTAACTCCCTGTATAGGATGGGCTTCGTCAGAATAAGTCCTATTTTATCGTATATTCTTTCCAGGGATATTCCTTCTGCATCAATGACGGTACATCCAGACTCAATTTCTAAAGCGGCTTCATCGGTTGCTTCTTTTACACAAAGCTATAAACCGGGGGAAAGCGGGATCTGGGACAATAATTACTCGCTGATTCAAGTTTTCGGCAGACGCCTTTTTATTTCTGAATATGCACTTATTACGGTCATAATAATTGTTTCCGGTATATCACTCTTTTTATTATGCAGTTTTTCATTTCTTGTCGGAAAAACGACAGCACTCCGGAAAGAAGAACTGCAGAAAACCTGGTATCTTTTGCCGGTTATAATCGGGTCAACGGCTGTCTTCCTTCATCTGGCACAGTTTCTGACTTGTCTCATTTTCCCTTCGTGGCAGTACAACGCGGCTGCGGCTATTATTATTAAACTTGCAATCGGCCTCGTTCTCTTGTCTCTTGTCTCTCTGGCACAGTATCTTTTTTCATTCCCGCTCACTTCATTTATTTACGGCTACCTTCTCTTAATAATTGTTTTCATAAATGTTTTTCTCTCCACGGCTGTCGATATTTCGCTGTTCATTCCTTTTTCCATCGAATATCTTATTGTATATGCCACCCGATCGGTCAAAAGGAAAACAAGCATTCTTGCTGCAGCTTTTTTAATGACGCTGCCCTTTCTTCCGTATCTTATCTTCATTGATTCAGACACAAGAAGCACGATGATTCTCAGTTTTGTCCGTACCAGTTTTGCAGGAAATATTCTGTTTGCCTTCGTTGCAGTTCCCTTTGAGATTATGTGGATTAGAATAATGGTTAGGATGAAATTGTTCGGAAAACAAAAGGGCGTTTCTTTAAAGCAAATTCTTATTGAACTTGCAGGCACAGCTCTTATAGTCGTCCTGACTGCTTTAACCGTTACCCTTATACGCTCAAAATCCAACAGCGAGTATTATCAGAAAGCTCAAAACAGCAGTATTCAAACAAGTACCAAATCCTATCTTTCACTGGAAGCCGGCCGGACTTTCCTTTTTAATAAAGCAAATACATCGGTACAAATTTTCTCCTCGCTTCCTGTAGTCCGTTATGATATCCGCATCGAGTCCCAATCCCTCCTTCCTATTTATGATGCTAATTATCCGTATGATTCACTCTCGAAGGAAGGAACCGCACTCTTTGCTCTTGATGATTATCCTCCCAATCCTCTCTTTCTCCGTTTTTCCTCGTCTGCCGATTACCCCGTGGAATGCACCGTTACAGCCTACATCGTTCATGGTTCTGTTTTAATTGCAGAAACAAAAACGCTCGTATTTAAAGAGGAGAACTGAGTGGACAAATCTGTTTTTATGCATGTTGATCTGGATGCTTTTTTTGCATCTGTGGAACAGCTCGATTTTCCCGAATACAGGGGGAAACCCGTTATTGTCGGAGGGAAACCGGGAGACAGAAGAAGCGTTGTTTCCACATGTTCTTATGAGGCAAGAAAATTCGGCGTTCACTCGGCCATGCCCGTCTACAAAGCATATGAATTATGTCCAAAGGGAATTTATGTGTACGGCAGGATGTTCAGATACCATGAAAAATCATGTGAAGTTATGAGTATATTTCATGAGTTTTCACCCGATGTACAGCAGATGTCAGTCGATGAAGCTTTTATTGATATTACCGGAACCGAGCGGCTTTTTGGTCCCCCTGAGCAGACTGCTAGGGCATTGAAAAAAAAAGTTTTTAATGATACGGGCTTAACCGTTTCCGTTGGAATAGCATCAAATAAATATATCGCAAAAATTGCATCCGGAATGTCTAAACCGGACGGTCTGTGTATAGTGAAAAACGGGGAAGAGGAAGACTTTATGAAAAAGCTTCCTCTTGAAAAAATATGGGGAGTCGGAACTAAAACAAGGGAACGCCTTCATAGTGCAGGCTTTTTTACATCCCAGTC
Source organism: Spirochaetota bacterium (assembly GCA_023398165.1). Lineage (GTDB taxonomy): Bacteria > Spirochaetota > Spirochaetia > Treponematales > Treponemataceae > JAAZLA01. Next base: position 92,581 of record JAEWSQ010000005.1, read on the forward strand.
TATATACGATGCCAGTCTGCCTCTTTTAAAAAGCATATTCGGCTCCTGTACAGGATCTTTTTTATATAATGCGGTAAGAGGCCGCGAGGTGGAAACCTTTGAGCAGCGGTCTGTTTCAAAATCCATAAGTGAAGAACATACCTTTGAATACGATGTAACCGACACCTATGCACTCGATACATCGCTTCTTCAGCTTACCCAGGATGTTTTTTTCCGTCTTTTGAAAGAACAGCTACACAGCAAGACGGTGCATTTAAAAATCCGGTATGAGGATTTTACAACAGTAAGCATACAGGAAACCCAAAAAACAATTTTTGCAACATCAGAAGCTCTGTTTGAAAAAGCGAGAGAGCTTTTCTATAAAAAATATGAAAGGGGCAGAGGCATAAGGCTTTTAGGTGCAGGTGTTCAAAATGTTGAAGAAGGATTGGGCAGCGGCCAGATGGAATTGTTTGATCTGGGACAGAATAAAGTACAGGCGCTGGAAAGAACGATAGTTTCTTTGAAAGAACAAAACCCCGATATTCTCCTTAAAAAGGCAAGACTTCTGACAAAAGAAAGACACAGCAGTGAACCGTGACGCGTTTTTGCGCACTTATTTACAAATCACGGTAATGCCCGTTATACTTACACTACCTATGCTGAAAAAAGAGCTCATTTTGTGGTTTTTATCTTTTCCCTTGTTTTTACTGCCGGCTCAAAACGCCTCACAATCGCAGGAGACTCAAATTAATCCCCTCCCCTTTCTGCAAAAAGAAGACCCGAAAGCTCTGTTTGAATACGGCGCTGATGATGACCATGTTGAATTCTATGCCGAGGGCTCATGGGAAGCCGAAGCTGCAGAGCATGCGGTTTTTTCATTTACCCCTCAGACAGCGCCTCAAATAACGCTGCCGTTACCGGTTTTCAGCCAGAAAGTGGATCTTTCAGTATGGTTCTTATTAAATAGCGCATGGTATTTTGAAGCAGCCTTTGCTGACGGATTTGAAAAAAATACAGTTGCCGCTGGATATTACGGAGACGGAATTCTTAAACATGCACGCATCAGCAACAGGGGCATTTCTCTTTCCCAGAATCATGCGTTGACAGACATCGGAAGCGGCGATAATCAGGCCCCGGGAATATCGGTGCAGCTCGGGGGGCAAACATGGAATGCCGATATGTTTATCCGCTATGAATCATTCATTACCAGCTCCAAAGTTTTTAAAGGAGGGAAGGAAATTGAGAAGACCCGGATTGCAGGCAGTGAATGGCTTCATTCCGTGTTCTGTTTTCCCTCGACTCAAACCGCCTCTGCGCTGCTCGATGTATTCGTTGAAGATGAAAACGGCTCGTATGTTCACGAATCCGGGAAGAAACTATCAAAGCTTAACCGCAATGAATACGTTGTAATTCCTTCAGAGAGTCTTCTCATACTTACCGAAGAAACAGACGGTCTCGTTCTGGCGTCCATTGCATCAGATACTTCTGCACAGCAGACAGAGCAGAGGATTAGGGCTGAACTCGGCTCATATGTGACAGACGGTTTCCTGTATTCAGTTCAAACCGAATTCACCGGTTCCGATAATTCTTTTACAGATCTTTCAGCGTTTTCATACGGGGGGAGCGGAGAAGACGGATATTTCAGCGCGGTTAGCGGCATTGAACAGACAGTACTCCTCCTTCAAAATCCGCCGTTTTTCTCCCCTTTCATGTGTGCACGGTTTTATGAAATTCCGCTTTCCGCTATTGATTCAGTTTCTGTGTATATGGATCCGCAGACATCCGTTTCACAGTTGTACGAGGCGGCAGTATCATCGGATTCGCCCTTGTATGAACAGCTTACCTCTTCCCAAAACAAACTCATTGCAGTGTACCGGACCGGTACTCAAAAAACAAGGAATTTCCCTTTCGCGCCTGAAAATTCGTCACTCTATCTGTGTTCCGGAAATTCATCACAACCATCGTATACTATCACGGCTGAAGGCGGTACACCGGTAAGCGCATATGAGATCGGGACCAATGCACTGGAAGGAACAATAAAGGTCACGGTAAACGGCATTGAAGAAAACGGTTTTACCTTCGATGAAAAAAAAGGAATAGTAACAATTAATGATGAGCCGAAAGATACAGAAGTGATCCGCATCTCCTGGAAAGAAGAGAATAAAAATCTTGAGAACGGCAGTGCCTCTTTTGCAGGAGGTCTTACCGTATCACCCGTTCCCGGACTGAATATTAAAGGCGGATTATCAGTCGTGTACCCGGTAAGTACACTCACCGGGTTTTCCACACCCGAAAATCCAGGAGAGGCTTCCCTGAAAGCTGCAGCAGGCGCCGGGTGGCAAAAGAACGGACTTTCTCTGGACGACACATTCCAGGTACATGCAGTACAGTCAAACCCCTCAGGCATTATGCGCATAGATGGAATGGATTCCGTCTCCTCAACAAGCTATCTTGGAAAGGAATCGGTACAGAGCCTTTCATCGGCAGTTCTTCCCGTACTTAACCCAAGAAGTGATGAAATTCTTCCTGACCTGACAGAGGATAACCGCATTCAAAACGCATCTCTTGCGGCAGTAACTGATCCGGGCATTACATCCTATGCCTTCCTCTCCTCCTGGAGCATCGATCCCTCTACGGTTCAGAATTCAGTATGGACAGCGGCGGAAATAGATATAAGTTCACGCGCTATGGAGCTGCAAAGAGCGGACTTTTTTTCACTGGCATTCAAGGAAATTTCATATACAAGCGATAGCGATTACGATATATACCTCCAGCTGGGAAATGCGGAAGAAATAGCGGATAAAGATATATATGAAAGACGGATCGGCACATGGAAGCTGTCGAAAAAACAAGGAGAGCTTAATCCTCAGGATGTTGTTAGAAGCATTACAGTGTGCTCTAGCGAAACGGAATGGCAGACGGCTCAGGTTGCTCTCAATGACCGGGACAGAAGTCTTATTCAGAATAAACCCTATGCGCGCCTCATTTTTATTCAGCACTTTTCCCCTTCCAAAGCCGAACCCGTCCAGGCTTCCGTTCTCATAGGACCGTATGAAACAGTACTGCCTCAGTTTTCCTCATCCGGAAGCGGTGCCTATTCTTTCTCATCAGTCAGCAGTACTTCTATAGAAGCTGATATTGTCAACAAATTCAACCCGAAGGGTAAAAACACCGTACAGATTCTTGCATGGAATTCCACGGGAATACAGCAGGATAGTAAAACAGTTTCCTTTAAAAAGCGCATATCAGAAGTCCCGCTGTACGCGTATTCCAGAATAGGCTTTTTTTTATATGTCTCAGAAAATTCCTCATTTTCTTCAATCAGAATATCACTCAACAAGGAAGATGAAATTATAAGCACTCCGGTATATACAATCACACTCCCGTCAGAACTTTTATCTCAATCCCATGATTCATGGCTGTCTTTTGAGATTGACCGCAGCACAAGTACGGTTGTCATGAACGGAACTACAATTGATGTACCGCTTTCCATTGCAGATGCAGATGCAATTACCCCTGATTCCCTGGAAATTACCGTTGAAACAACAGAAACCGGAAGCGGAAGGATTTTCCTCGATGAATTGTATGCATCCGGGACACAGCTGAAGTATGATCTTCAAAATACATTCACCGCCTCATACCAATTTGAAGAAGCGGTTGTAAGCATACATGAATTTCCCCTTATCGGCGGCATCCATGCGGAACTTGAAAGCGTTCAGATGTATTCAATTTCCACGAAATCATTCTCTTCCCCTCTTTCTGCAAAGGCAGGTTTTTCTCTTGCTTTTCTCGATCTCAAAGGAGCCGCAACATCATCTTTTCGAGGCTCAGACAGCAGCGGAAATCCCGTCATTGACGGCAGCATTACAAAAATTTCACACAGTATTAAAACAAAACCGCTGTGCCTCCCTTTTTCATATCTTGAGCTGTCTGAAGATTTTACTTTTTTTCCATCTGATTCACTTTCCAGCAAAGCGGAATCGTTGAAACTGGATTTATCGAAACTAACCCTGCCGTTTACGCTGAAAGGAAAAACAAAGGCTGATTATAACAGAAGGGAAGCCGAACAGAAGGCCGTTGTAGAAACAGCTTTGACTTTTCCGGGTAAAAAAGCAGCGTTGAGTTTTTCTATAAAAGGATCCCTCGAGCAAAAAAAGTCTTCCGCACTTCAGGACTCCGCATACAAAGAGTATTATATAGAATCGTCAAAACTGCAGTTTTCAGACGGAACAGATGCTTTTAAGAGGTCAGAAAAGATTTTTTCCCTTATTACCGCAGATATTAAAGCATGGTCTATAAAACCTTCATTCACTCTGGAGGGTTCAAACGAATACTCGAACCTAAAAGAAATTTTCAATGCATCAGGTTTCAGTATGAAAACTGATATTCCTTTTTTTCTGCAGCGTCATCAATTTTCTCTTTCACATAAAAAAGAATTATTACACAAACAGAAGTCTTCTGCAGGCGGTACGTATGTATCAGATGCGGATTATTATGCAAAACTGATGCAAAGTTCACCGTGGTTTTTTAAGGAAGAAGTGTTTTACGATCTTTATTCCCCTTCACTCTTTGAAACCATGAATGCTGTCAATACGAATAATCAGACTATTACCTATATAAGCGCGTATTCTGCGGGATGGAAGAGGCCGTTAATGCTCACGCCGCTTGATATTCTTATTCCATCAGCAGTTGAAGCCGGTATTTCAAGGATCGTGCTGAGCACCGGCAGTTTCCAGGGAAATGATTCTATTAAGATTAACGGAGGAATAAGTTTTACCTCTTTTAACTGCTTCGGTTCATTCAGCGCAAAACCGGTGTTTCTCTGGTATGAGCAGGATGAACTCATACATTCATGGAAAACCGATTTGATATTCGATCAAAATACAGCTCTTCTTACCGGTTATACGGCATCGGGCTTTGAACAGTTTACCATATTTATCAGTCAGGAAAATAAACTTACGCAGGCCTGTGATGTCGCGTTTAACGGAAAAAAAGAACTGTCGGTAAAAACAGGTCTTGCATGGAACAGAGGCGGAACCAAATCACTCGTGACTAATGCATTGCTTTTAATCCCTGCTGTGAATAAAGACTCTTTAAAACTGGCAAGAGATACTTCAGTATCGTATGAGTTTAAAAAAACCGCCGACATACTGCATACAGTGAAAGCGGAACACACCCTTGATTCTTCCCTTAACAGCTATGTGACCGTTAAAACAAAAGCAGGGCTGACCCTCGGAATTAAAAACAAAACAATCGAACACATTGATATTTCTGCCTCAGCGGGAGTAGTACTGAAGTTTTAATAATTATTGGAGCGGTGCAAAGTAGCCGGTTTCATCGCGGCCGGATTTATTATGCAAATACACTTCCGCTTCGAGTCTCAAATAGTCTTTGCCGAAATTGGTCGGAAGAGAGGAAGTATACGTCAGCTGATACGTACCGCGGGGAATAGAGAGAATATCAGTGTACACTGACGATAATCCCTCTGTCCGGTATACATAGTATGACTCTCCGCCTGTTTCCCTGGTTATGTATTGGATTTCTCCGCCTGCTTCATTATATGAAACGTTTATAGTACATAAGGGAATACTGTTGTTGTTGTAAAAAGCGGTGAGCTCTGCAAGCCCGTACCGCTGAAACGATGATTGAGATACATCGCCTGCAGTTATGAAAATTACGGCTCTCTTTTTCTCACCGCTGATCAAATCATTTGCAGCAAGCCGTAATGCCGTATCCAGCACAGAGGAGGATGAATACGGTGTTTTAATCTGCTTTTCTGAAAACTGTGAAAATGACGAGGGTCTGCCGCTCATTTCGGTGACAGGAACGCTTCCTGCTGCAACGATGCGCAGAGTACCGGAGCCGTTCATCGATGATGCAATTTCACGAACCGCCGCCTGCACTTCCGGAGCATACTGCTTCATGGAGACAGAGCGGTCAATAAGAATGGTAATATCTGCAGAAGTATTAAGATCACCCGAACCGGTCAGTTTTTGTACCGATACAGGCCTGAGGTTTTCGGTTAAGAAAAAGTTCACTTCTTTTAATCCGACGACAGGCTGTCTTTGGCGGTTTTCAACCTTGAGTTCCACAGTAATATTGGGGAACGAATCGGAGACAACCCGCTCAATCTGAACAAAAAGCCCTCCGACCAGATCATTCATTCGTGAAAGAACAGAAATTTCGTTTGCTGTAAAATCTGAAGCGAGTATATTGCCGTTAACATCAGCTGCGGCGCAGGTAATTTTTGACGGCGAATTGCCTGTGCTGCCGATTGTCTGGACGGCACCGGTTTCAGGGGATACCGTTTTTATTTCATTTGTATCGGCCACAAGGAGCATTCCATTCCATACTTTAAGAGCTTCCGGATTGTTCAGGGTACCTTCAGTGACGAGCATCTGAAGGTAATTTCCGGAAGAGTCAAAGCAGTATATTGTCCCTTTGGCGGCATCGCAGACATACACAATGCCGCTTAGAATCTGAATACCGGTCGGGGCGGATAAACCGGGAAAGCTGCCGTTTTTAGAACCGAAATCAAAAAGATAATCCCCGTCCTCATTAAAAACGCTGATCCTGGCGTTTCCAAAGTCGCTTGCATAAATATTGCCGTTGGAATCCTGTGCAAGATATTGAGGTCCTAGAAGCTGCCCCTTTCCTCTTCCGCTTGAACCGAAGCTCTTTATAAATTTAGCATCAGGGGAAAGAATACTCAGCCTGTCGCCGCGGTACTCGCTTATGAGCAAATTACCGCTGCGTAGCAAAATAACATCCATAGGACGGTCAAAACCTGTCAATGTTCCGCGGCTTCTCTCAATAATTGAACCGTTAACGTCAATTTTTAACAATTCATTGGAACCATAGGCAATGACCCATACACTCCCGTCATTAAGGGGGAGAAGCGATACAGGATTGCTGAAAAATAAGGTGCCGCCTGAATTACCGGGAAATGTTCCCGATTCAGAAAAGCGGGGTGCCTCCTGCGATAAAAGATTTATATTCCGCCTTTCCTGTACGATTTCAATCTTATTCTGCAGCAGCAAGCCCCCATAGCCTGAACGGGACGCAAGCGTCCAGTGCTGAAGGGCCGCACTTTCAATACCGGATCGGTAATACGCTTTACCAAGCCAGTCCAGAATCAAATTTTCCGAGGGCAAATACGAAAGAGCCTTTTCAAATTGAATTACCGCCTCATTAAATGAACAGCGGTAGTATGACTGTACTCCAAGACGGAATTCCTCCTCGGCCATGCCTCTGTCTGCCGGCGTCGGCTCTGTCTGAGCTCCGAGCAGCAGGGGCAGCAAAAGAAAACCAATAAGGAATATGTGCTTGTTCATACTCATCTCCCGCCTCCCCTGGAAGTATTCTTACCAGATGTATTCCGTTCATCCTTTTGGACAGATTGCTGACTGTGAATTACTCTATAATGCTCGGCAATTTCCGGATTCGATGAATCCTTCTCTTTTGCACGTTTACTGTAAGATTTAGCCTCTTTCAGGAGGCCCAGCTGATAATATATCCAGCCCATGGAATCTAAATATGCAGGTGAATCATGATCGTAATCATAGGCCTTCTTGCACAGCGAAAGCGCTCTGGTTAAATCCTTTCCGGTGCATGATAAAACATACCCAAGCCCGTTCAAAGCCGTAGGATACTCGCTGTTAATGTCGAGGGCTTTTTCATAATATTCCACTGCGGTATCGTTTTTTTTCTGAATCCATGCAACATAGGCAAGCGCGCAAAAAACAGCCTCAGTCTGATACCCCTGTTCGAGGAGTTTTTTCAATTCAAAGTCTGCAAGCCTTGTTCTTCCTGTAAGACTGTAAATAACCGACAATATGAGGCGGCACTGATCCATGCGGTCTTCCCCGCTGCCCGAAGTTATGACCTGTTCAAGATACAGCAGCGCTTCTTCATATTTCTGCATTCGTGCGTAGCATAACCCTATGTAATAGGCTATTTCTGTACCCGACGATGCATCATCGGACGGGACGGACAGGAAAAAGGCAAGGGCTTCGTCGTATTTCGATCCTCGATAGAGATTTATACCTTCTCTTAAGACATTTGACATGATTTCTCCCACGAAACATCATCAAGCGGAGCGAACGACGGCTGTGCAAAAATCCTGCTTACCGACACTAACCCGCTTTTTACCGCACAATAATCGCAGTCTTCACCGCCCTTTGTATCCACCTCGCCGCCGGCAAAAAAAGAATAATGCTGCCCGTCCGGTGCAATAAAAGGTTTTACTCCGTCATTATAATAGCGTTTCGATGGTTTTGTCAGCCTGCATGAAGCATACGGTCCGGGAGACTGTGCATTTACGTTAACAAAAATATCCTCGCAGCATAACTGCATGAGACGGCAAAGATTATTAACAGTAAACCGGGCAAGAGAAGTAAAATCATAGACGCCGAGAGAACTTTCCAGACTTACCGCTATACCGGGAATCCCGTACAGAGCGGCCTGCCTGGCTGCCGCTGCAGTTCCTGAAAAAAGAATATCAGTTCCAAGATTTGCCCCGAAATTAATACCGGAAATAACAACATCCGGAGATGTTTTTAATAAAGAGTTAATGCCATGAACAACACAGTCCACGGGAACACCCGAACAGGTATAGGAAAAATCATCATGCATAACCATCTTCAGCGGCTTATTCATAATAATGCTGTGTGAAACAGCTGAACGGTTTTGATCAGGCGCTACAATCCAGACTTCGTGATCCTTCTTGAGCATTCGGGCAAGAATCTGCAGTCCGGCGCTTGTAATACCGTCATCATTTGTCAATAGAATTTTCATACAACCTCATCACTCATGCTTTTTTAAAAGGATGGGCTATGCAGGCTCCTGACACAGGTTTAACCACATAACTTGCAGGATGAAAACCAAAAATACGCTCATAATCAGCAAGTTTTTGTATATAGGAATCCAGTTCATCTTTTTTAATCATTGTGTAGGTGCAGCGGCCGAAACCTTTTCCGGTAATACGGGCGCATGCAGTCGGATTTCTGGCAGCTGCCGGATCAAATTCCTGAACCCGCTTAATAAGCCAGTCAATCTCCGGACATGAAATTAAATAAAGATCCCTCATAATTTCATGGGATTTATTTACAGAACGTGCAAACTGGGAAAAAGTGCCCGACCGCAAACCTTCTACAGCTTCAAGCACAAACTGATGTTCCTTCATGATGCAGACGAGTCTTCTTCTTACGTCTTCCCCCACCGAACCGAGCACATCGCTTATCTCAGACTCAGCATCCTCATAGACTGTCTGACCGTTTTTTTGAATACGAAGATCTGACAGGAGTTTAAGATTCTCTTCTGTCCGCAGTGAATCCTCATTCCACACTGATATTCTTGGAACACGGGCATCGGTGAGAATTATAGCAATATCGTCAAATTCAAAGGGTTCGATGGAAAAAGTACCAGATTCATGATCGGTTAAAATACATGAATTTTCACGGGCAAAAAGAGCGGCATTTATGTCGGAAGCAAAATGCTCGGTATTTAAAAACTGCCGGTTTCCCTTTTCAATAATCGACACCAGCCTCTGGTCTGAACATGAAAAATTATATAATTCGCGCAAGGCAAGGGCTGAAGCGGCTTTAATCGCGGTTGTTATACCGAACCCGGCGGAGGGTAGAATTTCAGAATGAACCGATATATTCATACCGGTACAGGAAAATCCTTCAGAAATGAAGGAATAAATCATTGCTTTAACATTGTTTGCCCAGCGGTCTTCTCTGCGGTATTTTAAGGAACTTATGTTGCCCCGTTTCCGTTCCTTGGTCTGGGGAAAGTAAAACCGGAGCGATGTATCCTGACGGAGCGATATTGCGATGTAGACAGGAAGATTTACAGCCATCGAAAGAGTCTTATCTTTGAAATACCAGGAATGCTCACCTATTAAATGAAAGCGCCCGGGAGCGGATAATACAATATCAGGCTGAGAACCAAATTCTTCTGTATGAGCAGAAATCACTTTTTCCATTAAGATTACAGATGACCCGCCTACTGCTTTAGATATTGATTTTTTATACTAAAATCATATAAAATAATAATATAATGAACAGAAATTTACAAGTTTTTTATGCATTTTTTTCTGGAATAATTTTAGCACTCGGTATACAAAACGAATTAATGCCCTTCGGCAGCCCCTTTCTTGGATTATTAGCCCTAATCCCCTTGTATACAGCCCTGTCATCAGCTGAATCCCGCCGTTTCGCAGGACTTCTGTTTGCCGTTCAGATAACTGTAACGCATCTCTTGTCGAGTTTCTGGCTTGGATTTTTTAAAGAATTTGCTATTTTTACCATAGGAGGAACAGCGGCGTGGTACTGTGTAAGCGGATACTTCATTGGCCAGCTGTTTTTCGGTATTTTCCATGTTCCGCCCCGTAAGAGGCTGTATTATGCATCAGGCAAAGACAGCTGGTTTGTACCCCGGCGCATACTCCTTTTTACCTCGCTCATGATTATGTATGAGTGGAATAAGTCCACAGGATTCCTCGCCTACCCGTGGGGAACAGTGTATATGAGTGCATACTCATGGAAAACCATCTGCCAGATAGCCTCCATTACCGGAACGGCAGGAATTTCGGCCCTCTTTATACTCTTTTCAGCTGTTATTGCAGAAGGATTTATATTAGTAAACACAGCACAGTGTAGAACCTCAAACAATGCAAACCGATCATATGCAATGACCGCTGCGTTCTGCATCAGCATGTTTGCCCTGAGCGCGGTATACGGGGTGTATCAGTACAGTAAGGAGCGGGAACCGGTAAAAACAATGGAGACAGTAGTCGTACAGCAGAACACCGATGACTGGATTGACGGCACAGATGAAAACGGCATTCTTACATCCCAAAAATTGACTGCACAAGCCATTGAAAAAGAAGGCAAAAAACCTGATATTGCATTGTGGAGCGAACTGGTAATAACCTATGCATATTTTCCTAATTTTTACCGGGAATTCAACGAGTATCCTGAAAGTTCTCCCCTTCTTCCCTTTATACAAAAGACAGGCATTCCCTTTATTATAGGCGGATATGTCCGGTTCCCTAGTGAAAACCGCGAATTTGGAAATTCGGCAGTATATTTTGATAAAGAAGCACGGTATCTCGGGTATTCTGCTAAGATGCGGTTAGTTCCCTTTGCAGAACTCATTCCCTATGCGGACAAACCCTGGATGAAAAAGTTTATGCAGAAACTGGTAGGTTTTTCAAGCACATGGACGCCGGGAAAAGAACTTAATCTGTTTTCGGTACCGCTCAAAGAAGGAAGTGAAGTAAAAATAGCAAACCTTGTCTGCTTTGAGGACGCTTTTTCAGATCTTTGCAGACAATATTTCCTCTTAGGGAGCGAAGTTTTTATAAATATTACCAATGATTCATGGTCAAAAACCAATTCTGCCGAGCTTCAGCACTTCGCAGTAGCCTCATTCCGCGCCATAGAGATGAGAACGACGCTTGTGAGGAGCACAAACTCAGGCTATTCTGCCGTCGTAAATCCTGCAGGAAAGGTTTTATACGACATGCCTCTTTTTAAAGCTGACTCGATGTACGTTCCGGTTCCTGTCTATGAGAGGGAAATTACTCCCTATGCAGTCTTAGGAAACTGGCTTCCCTTTTTATGTGCTTCATACGTAGTACTGAGTTTTCTTTTCTGCATAATTATACGCTTCAGGAAAAAACATGAGCAGTAAATCGATAAAGACTGATAAAAAATCGCTTGCAGTCCTTCTTTTTTCCGCATTGCTCTTTCTGTCAGGTTTATTCCGTCTGGAGCCTTCTCTGTTCGGCTTGCCGGATAATGCTGTTTTCTCCTTAGGAATTCAAAACATGACGGCAGTATGCACCGGTATTCTCCTGGGAGGGTTTCAGGGGGCGGCTTCTGTCGGATTATATATTTTATCAGGCATACTTCTCGGCTTTTTCGGCATTCCATTTTTCAATACCGGCGTTGTATCGAGCGAAACGGGGATGGCATATCTGCAGGGAGCAGGCGGAGGATTCGTTTTCGGCTATTTTCTGGCGGCAGCCGCGGCAGGGTTTCTCTGCGGTACCGTTACAGATGAAAAGCTTTCCATAAAAAAACTTCTGAAAGCATCCTGTATTGCATTTATACTCATATATGTATCAGGTATTGTACAGTTTCTGTCGGTAAAGGGTTTTACGTTTTCATTACAGCAGATAAAACTCGTTTTTACCGCTGTAATACTTCCGTATCTTCCCTTCGATGCGGTAAAAGTACTGCTCTGTGTTCTTGCAGGACGTTTTTTAAGACCATTCATTGCCCGCATTTTTTTCCTTGATTCCTCCCTTTAATAAAAAAAATAAGTTTTTTTTCTTTTTCCTCTTGCTTTTCTGTATATAGTGTTATACTATTAAACATAACAAAAAAAACGCTATATACATTGTATTTATACGTTGTATTTAAAGCAGTATTTTGTATAAGCAAACACTTAATTGCCATTAGTATAAAGGAATACCAAAAGTATGAGATGTCCCTACTGCGGGAGCTTTGATGATAAAGTACTGGAATCACGAACTATGGCAAACGGCGAAAGCATCAGACGGCGCAGAGAATGCGTAAGCTGCGGCTACCGTTTTACCAGTTATGAACACATCGAAGAAAAACCCTTTATGGTCGTTAAGAGAGATAACAGAAGACAGCCCTTTGACCGCTCAAAATTGGAAAAAGGAATAGAGCGGGCATTGGAGAAAAGACCCCTTTCGACAGCGGCAAAAGAAAATATTGTCAACGAGATTGAAGATCTTGCTATTATGAAAGGAAGGGCAACCAGGGAAATAACTACAGCCGAGCTGGGCGACCTGGTATTGGAAAAACTGCATGCGGTGGATAAGGTTGCTTATATCAGATTTGCATCGGTATACCGTCACTTTGAAAACCTTGAGGAATTTGTTACCGAGGTTAATAAAAGCCTCTTAGAACCGGACAGTGCCGCTGCCGGTAAAAAAGAAGCAGAACAAAAATAAAATATACTTCAGCAGAAGTTCTTCTGTATATGAGAACTTTTGTACCGTATTGGGAGGGGATAAATGAGCGGACAGACAGTGTTCCCGGAATGGAAAAATTTTTTGGGAACCGGTAGCGAAGTGGAAACAGCCATGTTCATCAGAAATGTTGTAAAACGGTCGGGGGAAATAAGGGAATACGACCGTTCCAAAATCAGTGCAGCTATTGGAAAAGCCATTGAAGCGGTGGAAAAAATGGCGGATCCGGATAAGGCGGAAATCCTTACCCAGGCTGTAGAAGAAAAACTGCGGTCCTTGATGGCAGGACGGCACTCTCATTCTATCCCGGCAATTGAAGAAATTCAGGATATTGTGGAGTCCGTCCTCATCGAACGCGGTGAAGTACAGGTCGCAAAGGCCTATATTCTTTACCGTGCGAAACATGAAGCGATCAGAGATGCGAAAAACCTCATGATCGACATCAACAAGACCATGGACGGTTACTTAAGCCAGTCTGACTGGCGCGTTAATGAAAACGCCAATGTCAACTTTTCACTCGGAGGTTTAATACTGCATAACTCCGGTACTATTACGGCCAATTACTGGCTAAAAAATATTTACTCGGATGCCATTGCAGAAGCGCATAAAACTGCAGCCTTTCATATTCATGATCTTTCCATGTTTTCAGGCTACTGTGCAGGATGGTCTATCCGTCAGCTCGTGGCAGAAGGCTTAGGCGGAGTTCCGGACAAAATAACGTCAACCCCTGCAACACATCTTTCAACTCTTGTTAACCAGATCGTCAACTTTTTGGGAATCATGCAGAATGAGTGGGCAGGAGCACAGGCCTTCAGTTCTTTTGACACCTATTTATCGCCCTTTGTTAAAAAAGATAGTTTATCGGAGAAAGAGGTTCGTCAATGCATCCAGAGTTTTATATACGGTGTTAATACTCCCAGCCGCTGGGGTTCACAGGCTCCGTTTACAAACATAACACTCGACTGGGTTGTGCCTGCTGATCTAAAAGATAAAAAAGCTGTTGTGGGCGGAAAAGAAATGAGTTTTACCTACGGTGACTGCCAGAAGGAAATGGATGTTATAAATAAAGTATTCATTGAACTAATGATAGAGGGGGACGCGGCAGGACGCGGTTTTGCCTACCCCATACCCACCTATAATATTACTAAAGATTTTAACTGGGACAGTCCCAACGCAAGGCTTCTTTTTGAAATGACAGCCCAGTACGGAACTCCGTATTTTCAGAACTTTGTCAATTCCGATCTTGATCCAAGCGATGTTCGCTCCATGTGCTGCCGCCTCCAGCTTGATAAGAGAGAGCTGCGTAAAAGAGGAGGAGGTTTATTCGGTTCTGATGAGTTTACCGGTTCTCTCGGTGTTGTAACCATCAACCTGCCGCAGATAGGCTATCTTGCAAAAAATGAATCAGAGTTTTTCAGACGGCTGAATTACCTTATGGATCTTGCAAAAGAAAGCCTGTGTACAAAAAGAAAGGTTATTCAAAGACTTCTAGACGGCGGATTATTCCCGTATACACGGCGCTACCTCACAAAACTCGACAACCATTTTAATACCATCGGTTTATGCGGGATGAACGAATGCTGCCTCAATTTCCTCGGCTATGATATTGTACATCCTAAGGGAAAAGCATTTGCAGAAAAAGTGCTTGCCCATATGAGACAGAGACTGGCTGATTATCAGGAGGTAAGCGGAGAATTATTCAATCTCGAGGCGACTCCTGCGGAAAGCACATCCTACCGTCTTGCCCGGCACGACAAGGAACGCTACAGCGATATTATTACCTCCGGCGAAGCTGATCCGTACTATACAAACTCGACACAGCTTCCTGTAAGTTATACGAGCGATGTTTTTGAAGCCCTTGACCATCAGGAATCGCTTCAAACGAAGTATACAGGCGGTACCGTCTTCCACACCTTCATGGGAGAGGCAATAAAAGATTGGAAATCATGCAGGGATTTAGTACGTTCAATTACGGCCAACTACCGCATTCCGTATCTTACAATTTCACCGACATATTCTATCTGTCGCATACACGGATATTTGGCAGGGGAAACATTTGAGTGTCCAAAATGCAAAGCCGAGGCTGAGCAGGTATTAAAGGCTCGCCTTGTGCAGCTTGAAGCGGAACGGGAAGAAGCTTTGGCTCAGCGGGCTTAAAACTCCGGGAGTCAAAGTTCTATGACTTTGTCACTTTACAACTGCAGTATATTGACCTATAGTTATTATTACGGGAGGAATATAAAAAATGATGATTAAAGGAAAAGTAAGGGATATATCAGCAATAGAGGCTGATATCGCACGCACAAAAGAAGCTCTTTCACAGGTTAAGGGAACGGAAACGGAAGTATATGCACGCATCGTCGGCTACTACCGTTCCGTACGCAACTGGAATAAGGGAAAGAGAGAAGAATATAATCACCGCAAACAGTTTGTATACGAAGGAACTCCTTCCAATAAACTTACCGGAACAGAAGCGGCTGTGAAAGCGGCTGAGGCGGTCGCAGCTGGGGCAGAACAGAATGCAGGAAACGTTAACGGTATGAGCTATGAGTTTTTTGCGAGGAAAACATGTCCGAATTGTCCGAGCGTGAAAGAGTACCTTGAAGCCTGCCCTGTAAACGGAACATACATAGATGTGGATACAGAACAGGGATTGGAGAGGGCAAGAGAACTTCAGATCTTCGCGGCTCCCACAGTTGTAATATATGATTCGCAGGGGAACGAAATAGCGAGGGCTCATAATGCACAGGAAGTAAGTGCGGTTTTTGTTCCTGCTTTAGAATTATCTGCCGTATGACCGATGATTTTCCGCGCATCGATGAAGATAAAAAAATCGGTGCGCTTATTAAGACATCTCTGGTGGACTTTCCCGGCCGCGTTTCAGCGGCCTTGTTTTTGCAGGGCTGCAATCTGCGATGCCCCTACTGCTACAACGTAGAACTTGTCACCGGAAAACCCGAAGACTATGAAGCTGTATCGTTTACGCAGATAATCGGGCACCTTAAAAAAAGAGCCGCAGTGCTGTCAGGATTTGTGCTGTCAGGAGGAGAGCCGCTATTGTCTCCCTATCTGCCCCGCCTTATTTCACATGCGCGTTCCCTGGGTTACGCGGTAAAGCTTGATACTAACGGTCTCATGTATGAACGGCTTGAAAGGATTATAGGCGACAATGAACTCTGTCCCGACTATATAGCCCTCGATATTAAAACAGCCCCTGAACGGTATGCGCTTCTTGGAGGCGCCCACAGTCCTGCAGGCCAGACAAGCGCGCAGAGTAAAATAAAGAAGGCTTGTGAAATTCTTTCTTCTTTTCCGAACAATAAAAGGGAATTTAGAACAGTCCTTGCACCTCCCCTTGTTTCAAAGACTGATATTGAATCGATCGCAAAAATTCTTCCCAAAGATACCTCGTGGTACTTTGCCCGATTCAGAAACGAAAACTGCCTTGATCCCTCGTATAACAGCATCACTCCCTACACCGAAGAACAGATACAGGAACTTGTTTCCTATGCGAAAACACTCATACCGGGAGCCGTATTACGCTAGACAATCGTGCTGTCTATCCCATTCTATGCAAAATTTATTACAAGACCACAGGCGGCGGGTTAAGGGAGTATCTGATACGCTTCTAATCCAGTTTTCCGCGGTAATACAGTATATTCATGGCATCTAGTCTTTTTTTATGAGTATATAAGCGCTTTGCAAACGAAATAAAATCCTTTTTATCCCTTTTGAGCCAGAATGATTCTGACAGCGCACATAGGCGGGGGAAAATCATGTACTCTGCAATCTTCGAAGCATATACTACTTCGGTCCAAAGGTTACCCTGCCCTCCAAGTACATATGAAGACTGCTCGACAGTCATATCTTGTGCAACAGGAGAATAGGTGTAGGAGTCTTTTACGGTAGCTATACTGAGCCTGCCTGGTTCGGCAGGGTCGTCATAGGGTTTGCGGTCAAGATAGCATCCGGCGTTCTCGGGCGACATAATTACCTTGTGTCCCAATGCGGCTGCTTTTTTCCCGCCTTCCATTCCCCGCCATGACTGAACGACCAAACTTTCAGGAAGTCCCAGTTTTTCTGTTCCATCAAGAACTTCATCCCAGCCCACGGCAATCTTTCCTCGTTTCTCAAGCATCTTCGAAACCTGTACGGTCATCCAACTTTGCAGTTCATCTTCATCTGATAATTTTTCATCCTTCATGCGTTTTTGGCACTTCGGACATTGCTTCCATCTTGTTCTGGGGCATTCATCGCCTCCTATATGCACATAGGGTGACGGAAAGAGAGCGCACACAGTATCGAATACGGTTTCAAGCATATGCAACACAGCATCATTTCCAACACAGAGAACCTCATCGAAAATACCGTAGCGGTATTCAACTTCATAGGGTCCTCCTGTACAGCCCAATTCAGGGTATGAGGCAAGTATTGCACTTGCATGTCCGGGTATTTCTATCTCTGGAATGACAATCATATGCCTTTGTGCTGCATAATCGACAACAGACCGGATGTCTTCTTCTGTATAAAATCCGCCTGTTTTATCAGTTTGAGAGAAGCGGGGATCTATCTTGAAGGCGCCGGTGTTTGTAAGCTTTTCATAACCCTTTATTGGAATCCTCCACCCCTGATCATCAGTAAGATGCCAGTGAAAGCGGTTGAGTTTATGGAACGAAGCAGCATCTATCATCTTTTTTATGAAATCAACCGGGTAAAACGTTCTTGAAGTATCTATCATTAATCCGCGCCAGGAAAAATCAGGATAATCTTTGACGGTCATATAAGGATACCTGCCGCCGCTGGAATACACAAGCTGGGTGAGCGTCTGAAATCCGTAGAATAGGCCTGCTTCCGTTCGCGCCTTAATACACACGCCCTCACTGCCGATCGAAAGTTCATAGCCTTCCTCATGGGTAATACCTTTATCTATGCTAATTGTGATGTTTAAAACACCTTCATAATATTCATTCGTACTACCGGTATGAACGGTGCATGGAAGACCTGCTTTTTCAAGCTGTTCCTGCGCACGCAGAGCACAATGTTCAAGACTGTCGCTGCATACTATTTTACCTTTTCTGGATACAAACCAACCGGATTCAGAAGTCAATGACTGAACTGCCGGTATAAAAGCTGTTTCATTAATCATACGAACACTATACTAATAATCGCCAGAGAAGACAAGGACGGGAAGCTCATACCCTTTTAAACCCTGATGTAAAGAGGAAACCATTACTTGCAGGTATTTTTACTTCCATGCTATAGTTAATAATGAATTTAAATAACAACAATTTTCAAAAAAATTCAAATATATCGCGGATTATAGAAATTCTCTGGAGACAGGGAGACGTAAGCCGCATTGACATAGCCCGTTCTCTGAAGCTGTACCGTTCAACGGTGTCAAACATAGTCGGAAGTCTTATAAATAGCGGAATTATTATAGAAGCTTCATCAGGAGAGTCTCTTCCGCAGGGAGGAAGGAAACCTGTTTACCTGACTTTAAATACGAAGTTCGGCTGCGTCATAGGACTTGAAATACAGCCGGAGCACTATACGGCAGTAATAATAGATCTGCATTCTACAATACTGTATTCATGCAGCGGAGAAACTCCGTCTTCAGTACTCGATGAAATCTGCTTATCACTACTTCCTCTGCTTATTGAAAAAACAAGAGAGCTGAAACTCCCCCTCCTCGGCATCTGTTTCGCTGTACCGGGAATTATTGACTCAATGCAGGGTAACATTATATGCTCAGACCCGTTCGATCTTGCAGGAGACTGCTTTGTCAAACGCTATACGGAACGGTATAAGGTTCCTGTCCTCGTTGAAAATGATGCGAACTGCTGTGCCTGGCTCCAGCTCACGCTCAACCGGAAAAAAAATCTTAAGGATTTTATTCTTCTTCTTGCAGAATACCATAAAGCAGACAGCAGGAAAAATAAGATTGCCGGTATGGGAGTCGGATTATCACTTTCAATGGAGGGAAAAGTCCGTTACGGTAAAGACTGCGGGGCGGGAGAATTTGTTTCACTTTCATGGAGACCCGATTCACTTTCCCAGACAGGACTCTCAAAGGAAATTCTGGAAACTCTCCTTTCCGATGATGCTTCATATGAACAATGGGTCATCGATCTTTTTTCCACGATTGTTCCCTTAATTTCCATTCTTGCTCCCCAATGCATCTTTATTCATGGACAGCCGGCCGGGAGAAAGGAACAAATACGTTCAATAATAGCATCAAAAATTCCGCAGTTTACTAAAATTCTGGAGAGAAGCAAGTGTTCAATTTATTTCTCCGAAAACACAGAAACAGATGCTGCGCAGGGAGCAGCATCTATGTTTTTGCAGCGATTATTTTCTATTCCGGATTTTTCAGAAATTGGTTCACCTGCCCGTTTCGACTGGGACTCGCTTTTTGTCCTGGCCCGCTCCTGATAGAATTCATTGTAATCGTTTAATCAGCTCGATGCACATTCTTCCGTTATGGTACGGACACTTCCACGGCTCTGTTATTCCGTGGTCAGTTTTTGCATTTCCTTTATTGTCGACATACCAAAACCATTCACTTCCCTTGCGTTTGTCAACCACAAAGTTTTCAATAAATTCATACACTGTCTGTGCCGCATTAAGGAATTCGATCCTGCCGCTTTTTTCATATTCATTATAAAATCCGACAACAGCTTCCGCCTGAACCCACCAGATGCGGTCAGTGTCAATATGGGGCTTTCCTGTCTTTTCACCCCTCGCTTCATTGTTAAGTGCTCCATCCCGGAAGGCACATTCAAGAATTCTGGAAGAAATAACAGAATCCATTTCCCTGATGTTTTTTACTAAAACATGAAGCTCCTCATTTTCAACGCTGCTGAGCGCCGAAGCATTTTTTTCCAGAACAGAACAGGTCCGGTCTAAAAGCCATGCAGCTTCAATATCGTGACCGTAAGAGTGAATATCAGACAGAGTTGTCATTTTCCGGTCAAAAAAAACTTCAAGTCTTTTCAATTCCGGATTAAATAATGTATTCCTACATAGATTTAAAATTCTCAGCAGCTTTCTTCCCACAGCAGGATGTGCATCGCAGAGAAATAATTCAGTATATGCTTCGAGAACGTGAAGGAGGGTATTCATTGTCTTATCGGCCGCAACACCCTGATCGCAGATAGCGCTTTCTACTGCTTTCTTCCATGTTCTGTCAAAAGCTTCCAAATATCCATACTCATCGGTGCAGTACGATTCTATGCATTCGAAAAGTGTATATGCCGTTTCAAGTGCAGTTCTATTTCCCGTTGCGCGGTAATACGATGAAAGTGCATAAATACCGAAGGCCTGATTATATGCATTTTTAATACTGTCTTTAACACTGCCGCTGCTGTGCATCATCCAGTATAAACCGCCGTATTCCTTATCGAGGCAGGAATTCATCAGAAATTGATACGCATGTTCTGCGTATGACAAAGATTCCTTATCTCCTGTTGCTAAATAGACATTGGAATAAAACCATAGGATTCTGCTGTTGAGAATAACTCCCTTATCGGCTTTTTTTTCAACTGATAAATCATAATTGACAAATCCGTAAAAACCTCCAGAGGGATCTTTAAGAGAATTCCAATACGGCAGAATTATTGATTTTAGATGTTCCGCGGGAGTAAATTTTACTGTGTTTTTCATACCTTGAATTATTGTCCTTTGTTGATGTCGTACTCTTTAATGTAGGAAATTGTATCATCAACAGTGGTGAATGCCAAGCAGGTATAGGTGTCGGCCGCACCATAGTAAATTGCAATGCGTCCGGTTTTTGCATCCTGCAGCGAGGCACAGGGAAACAATACGCTGGGAACAAAACCTCTTTCCTCATAATCCATTTCGGGAGTAAGAAGAAAATTCTTACAGCGGTGTTTCACAATAGACGGATCATCAATATCAAGAATTGCAGATCCCATGCTGTATATAAAGCCCGAACAGGTTCCGGTTACCCCGTGATAAAATATGAGCCAGCCCTCATCGGTTTCAATCGGGGCACAACCGGCGCCGATCTTTACCGACTGCCACCAGTCGCCTGTAGGAGACATAACGTGCTTGTGCCGTCCCCAGTAATACAGGTCGGGACTTTCACTTAAAAAAATGTCGCCGAACGGCGTGTGACCCGAATCGCTCGGGCGGCTTAAAAGATAGTATTTGCCGTTTATTTTTCTGGGGAACAAAACTCCGTTTCTATTGAAGGGAAGGAAGGGATTATCGAGCGATTCGAATGTTTTAAAATCTTTTGTCTTTGCCATTCCCAGCGCAGCGCCGTGAAAATTTGTACACCACACAAAATAGTAGGTGTCTTCAATTTTTATTAAACGCGGATCATACGCATACGAAGGTGTTACATCATTTCCCTTTGAATCCTGTATTATTATTTTATCGCTTTGGAAATCCCAGTTGAGAGCATCCTTGCTGAAACCTATATACAAATACGGTATACCGTTCTTTGTTTCTGCTCTGAATGCTCCAACAAATCCGTCTTTCCATACAGCAACAGCGCTGTTAAAAATTCGTGCAACATTTTTTACCGGGTTTCTTCCGATTACGGGGTTTTTGCTATACCGCCATACGGGTTCAGCACAGCCTGATGGTCTATTCTGCCAGGGCATAGAAGGCAGTGCTTCTCCAATTATTGTACTCATTGCATAACTCCTTATTATTGAAAACTAGTTTTGTATACTTCAGGCATTACTGTTTAACAGCGCCGTTAACAAGACCGTTATAGATTTGTTTTTGAAGAACGACGAAAATTATCAGCGTGGGAACAATGGCAAGAACAATGCCCGCGCATATTAATTCCCACTGGGAACCATACGGACCTTTAAATTTGTATAAGACTGTGGATATGACAGAGAGACTTTTTTTCGGCATGTATAGGAATGGAGTGTAAAAGTCATTATACATTCCAATGGATTTTATAATAAGTACGGTCATCGTTGCAGGTTTTAGTAAAGGCATTATTATCTGGAAATACACTCTAAAGTAGCCGGCACCGTCAATAATTGCCGATTCATCGAGCGACTTTGAAATGCTTTCCAAAAATTGAAGATAAATATAGATTGCCATAATATCGGTACCCATGGCAAGAACAATGCCGACAAGACGCGTATTATACAGGCCTAAAAAATTCACAATCTGAAACCGTGCAACCTGGGCAGTTGTACCGGGAATAAGAACGATCCAGAGAAATAACTTTCTTATAAGAGCCTTTCCTCTAAAGTCGAAGCGGTGGATTACGTAGGATGCCATGGTTCCTGTCATAATTGAACCGAAACTTGAAAGAAGTATGAGAAGAACAGTATTGAAAAAAGCCAGTCCCATGTCGCCCTGTATCCAGACTGTTTTAAAATTATCAAACTTCCAGATTTCAGGCAGATCAAAGGCTCCGGTTCTGTTAAACTCGACACCTGTTTTAAATGAACCTAAAAGAATTACAAGAATAGGAAGTATGGTAATCACCGACGCTGTTACAAGCATTATATATTTAAATGTGTCGAATAAAATACGCTGCACGCCGTTATATTTAACAAAGGTCTGAAAAAACGCCTGCCTTTTTTTTACATAATTTGAAAAATCTGCCATAGCACTAGTCCTTTTCCTTAAAAAACTTTTCCTGAATAGTGGTCACTATCAGTATAATTACAGTAAGCACAATCGCCATTGCGGAGGCTAACCCCACCTTATTATATTTAAAGGCAGTATCTACGGTGCGGATAACAAAGGTCTCGCTGCCGTTTCCGCCGCCTGTCATAATGTAGGGGGTTTCAAATGCACTCAGAGATCCGGTAATTGAAAGAATAACCATGAGTTTAATGATAGGAACTATTGTTTTTAAGATGATATGCCAGAAAACGTGCCACCAGTTTGCACCGTCCAATTCCGCAGCTTCATAAATTTCAGAGGGAATAGACTGAATAGCACCCAGAAACATAACCATATTGTAACCCATATAACGCCATATGGAAGTAAATGCAATTGACCAGTTAACAAGTTTAGGATTGGTAAGCCACAGGGTCTCTCCCTTAAATCCTAAAAACTTAAGAAATGTATTTAAAGTTCCCACATCTTTATAGAAATAGAGAAAAATTAATCCGACTGCAACACCGTTGATAAGATTCGGGAAAAATAAAATTCCCTTGAAGGCTTCTTTACCCCTCAATTTAAATGAAAGAATCGTCGCAAAAAAAAGCGCTGCGACAGTCTGTATGAGAGAGGCGGCAAGATAATATACGCTCACTTTAAACACACGGTAATTTTCTTCCCGTGTAAAAACATCAACAAAATTCTGCAGACCTATAAACCTCTTCTTACCGATGCCGTCCCACCGTAAAAAGCTGTATTGTATCATGCTGAAAAACGGCAGATAGCCGAATACAATAAGCAGGGTGACAGGGACAAGCAAAAATAAAAAGGCAACAAAAGATTGCTGTTTTTTATGTGTTAAATCTGAAAATCGTTTCATCTAATAACCCTTGTATAAGCTTTCCTTACAAAACAAGTTCCGTATAAAAAGCTTTGTGTGTAAAAAAAGGAGATGTCCTTTTCAGCTAAACGATTAAGACATCTCCATCTTGAAAAATCAGGGACATTAAATGTCCCAGTATTTCTTTAGGGCGCGACCTTGAGGGTCTTGCGTGCCTTTGCCCAGCGTGCATTCCAGTCATTCATAATATCGTCAAAGCTTTCTTTCGATGTTCCCATTGCAGCATCAACGATACGGACTTTTTGGGGATCAGCCCAAAGCCCGATTTCAGCTTCGTTATCAATCTTGTCGAATAATCCTTCCTCCCCTTCTTTTGCGGGATTGGAACTCATATAGACAACACCGACTTCTTTGAAGCTGTCGAGTACCGCAGGAAATGCGCTTCCTTTAAGAGCAGGAATTGCAACATTGTCTTTAGCATAGCCTGATTCATTTACAAACCAGAAAGCCCATGCCTTTGCGGCAGCCTTGTTTGTGCTGTATTTATTTACGGCAACATTATAATCAAGTGCAGGTTCAGCATATACTTTACCATTGTGGCTTACAGGGTAGGGCATGTAGCCGACGAGATCGGGATTCTTACCCGATTTTGATGCAACGTCGCGGAACTGGCCTATAGCCCATGAACCAAGATTCATGACCGCAATTTCACCGTCAACAAACTGCTGTTTTGATTTTTCCCAGTCAGATGTGAGCATATCTTTTTCGCAGTAGCCGCGTTTAACAACTTCATACATTACCTTGTACAGCTCATAATGAGGCATGCCCGGAGAGAAAGGTGCATCCATATGAATCATGCTGTTAGCCCAGTCAGGATTGCCTGAATATGCAAGTCTTCCTCCCTCCCACTGTGTCAGTGTCCATTTAGAAGGATAGTTCATAAAGAAAGGAGTAGCTGTTGTGTTTTCTTTAATCTTTTTCAGCATTGCATAGAATTCTTCTGAAGATTTAGGGAATGATGTAATGCCTGCTTTTTTGAAAACTTCTTTGTTATACAGAAGACCGCCTGTATTTGCATTTACCGGCAGACCGTATACCTGTCCGTTGTAATAGCACTGGGCATTGGATTCAAGAAAATCATATTTTTGGAAAAGTTCCGTCGTTGTTCCAAGCGGTTCATAGAACGATGCAAAATCTTCGGGTATGGGCGGTGCAGTGACCATCATAAGCACATCGCCGTATTCCTTTGTAGACATACGTGTTCTGACAGTACCCGCATATTCAGTGATAGCTTCAAATTCAACAGTAACATTAGGATACAGCGCCTTAAAACGTTCAGCATACGAGGCAAATAAAGCCTCTGCATCAGTTCTGTGGTGAAGAACCACAATTTTTCCGGATATTTCACCGGAACTTGTTCCGGAAGAATCTTTTTTTCCTCCGGCAAACACTGCACATGCCAGTAAAAGGCACAGAGCAGCTGCAACAATTTTTTTCATTTTTCTTTGTCCTCCAGGTGGATTAGAGAAACTGCTTCAAAGGAAACCGGTTTCTCTTTCAAGGAACAGTATACCACCAATTACCTTATTGTCAATAAAAATATTCCTTATTTTTACTTTTTTCTAGTTTTTTTTACCACTTTTTATTAGCTTAGTTTAGCTAATTTATAACAGCCGGAAAAGAACCGGAGTACTACCCTATTTTACAAAAAGGAATCTACCTGATATACTGGTCACCAGCTGATGAAATTAACAATTAATGAAATAGCCGAAATGGCTCAGGTTGCGAAGAGCACTGTATCCAAAGCCCTTAATGGACACAAAGGGGTCAGCGAAGAAAATCGCCAAAGAATACTCGGCATAATAAACTCCATGGACTATGAGCCGAATGCTTCGGCAAAAGCTCTTGCACAGAGTAAGACAGGAGCCATAGGGCTTGTGATTCCTCATGACACTCATTACAGTCTTTCCGGTGCATATTGGGCGGGAATCATCACGGCCGTAGCGACAGAAGCAAATAAAAAAGGGTACAACTTACTTTTGATTCCGCAGTCGGATGTACCCGGATCTATAAGTCCTCTTGAAAGCATCATTAGAAAGCGAAGTGTGGACGGTCTGATCATTGGTGCTGAACAGATCGATATTCCAAGCATTGAACGGCTAAAAAGCCGCGGAATTCCTTTTGTCTTTCTTGGTAAAAATCCTCAAATAGATCATTATGCAGTTGATGTAAAGAATACAGAAGGCGCAGAAAAGGTAGCGTCTGTACTCATTGAACGGGGGTACAGCCGCATTGCCTGCATTGCAGGACCGGAAGAGTATGTTTACATTAAGGACCGCGTATCAGGATTTACGAAAGCTCTCGACGCCGCCGGCTTGGACAGCACAAGAATCATGTATTCCTATTATTCAGCCTATGAAGCGCGTAAAAACACGTCCCTTCTCCTGCAGCAGTATCCCGACACAGATGCGGTTTTTATTGCAGCAGGAGGCGAGTTTGTCCTTAACATACTTGAAGTCATCCGGTTTTCCGGAATTCCCTTAAAAAAACTCGGAGTCGGCGCCTTTGACGACTACCGTGTGTACGATTTTCTCGAATGCCCAATAATTGCCGCAAAACAGCCTATGGAAGCAATGGGAGAGAGCATCAGTAAAACTCTTTTTTCTCTGATTGACGGCAAATCACCCTCCCCCATGTTTCAGGAATTTGAAGTAGAATTAATTTTACGCTGATTTTTTTTCATAAGTAACGGTTTTTTTATATGCGCGTGTTATACTATGTACAATACTAATTGACAAAACAATATTATAGTCCATATAATATTATATCAATATAGGAGGTGTGCATGATATTTAATGCGGGCGAAGTGCTTGACGCTGTCGTTCTGTCGGTTGTTTCACAGGAAGGCACCTACGGATATAAGATTACTCAGGATGTAAGATGCGTTATTGAAGTTTCAGAAAGCACCCTGTATCCGGTGCTCCGGCGCCTGCAAAAAGACGGTTGTCTTGAAACGTATGATATGGAATTTGCAGGACGAAACAGAAGATACTACAAAATTACTTCAAACGGGATGATAGTGCTTGATCAATACCGCCGTAACTGGATTGATTATAAGAAACGTGTTGAACATGTACTATTCGGCAGAGAAATAGAAGGAGCATAGATGAATAAGGAAACGTATCTTGAAGCCTTGAAACGGGAAATTGCGGCTCTTCCCGCTGATGAACAGGAATCTGCTCTGCAGTATTATGCGGACTACTTTGACGATGCAGGCCCTGAAAACGAACAGAAGGTTATTGATGAACTGGGAAGCCCCCAGGAACTTGGAAATTTTATCCGGTCCAGATTCAGCTGCGTACCGGCTAAGATACCCGAAAAGAAAGAAGAGAAAAACAAAAATTCCGGAACGGAAGGCTCATATCGTAAATTTGAGCGGAAGAAAGATGATACGAGAACAAGAAA
The DNA here is from genome assembly GCA_023398165.1 of Spirochaetota bacterium. Taxonomy (GTDB): domain Bacteria; phylum Spirochaetota; class Spirochaetia; order Treponematales; family Treponemataceae; genus JAAZLA01. The sequence goes on from JAEWSQ010000005.1 coordinate 119,484, forward strand.
CATACTTCTTGTCGTACTTGTTCTTCTCTTAACCATTCCCCTTTGGGGTCCTGTGTTCTTCAGCATCATAGGAGTTGGAATCGGCATTATTGCGGTGGTACTTTCACTCGGATTTGCAGGACTCATCGCGGGAGCTGCCGTCCTATGCGCTGGAATTGGAATTATTATTTCCAGTTTCATTCATTTATCCTATTCGCCGGTAAACACTGTATTATCCCTGGGTATAGGCTTATTTGTTGTCGGATTTGGCTTTATCATAGGAGTTTTCGGACTGTGGTTCTGCACAAAAGTACTGCCCTCAATTGTCAGATTTATTGTATCAATTTTCCGAATGCCTTTTAAGGGAAGGAGTAGTACATGAGACCTCTTTACAGAACATTACTGATTACCGGACTGCTGCTGGTTTTAACAGGCTTCTTTATAAGCATAGGAGCCTTTTTCGGAGGCGCGTCGATTCACTCAATTCAGCAGTCATTTCAGAATACGTACCAAAGCAGCAGGTATAAAGATACCGGTTCCGATTCAGAAGGCGGATGGTCCGGTTCACAGGAGGATTCAATGAATGATGTTGTGGCATTTGATAACAATAAAGAAATACACTCAATTGATATTTCCTTATCAATGGCTCAAGTAATTCTCGAAAAAGGATCATCTTTTGAAATACGGACAAGCGATATTCCGGAAGATGAAGTGAGAACATCCTTTTCTTCTGACGGAAAACTCCGCATAAGCAACAATGATTCAAATAAAATAGGATCAATATTCGGCCAGCGGTGGGTAAATAGAGATCCTAAAATTATCATAACACTGCCCGGTGATTTAAGCCTCGATTATTTATCAATCGAGATCGGAGCAGGTAGTTTTATTTCTGATCAGATTGACATACAGACAGATAAAGCGCGTTTAAAAGTCGGTGCAGGTGAAATTAAATTTCTTAATATTCACACGGAAAAGCTCACTGCAGACTGCGGAATGGGTTCTCTGGTAATGTCAGGAAGAATACGCGGACCCAGTATTTTTGACTGCGGAATGGGCAGTATGAATGTGTCAATTGAAGGAGACAGAAGCGATTATTCCTACTCAGCGCATGTCGGATTGGGGAATGTAAGAGTGAATGACGAGGAAATATCGGGCTTCGGCAACAGCACAGGATCGAAAAAACTTTCAAATCATCTCGATATTGAATGCGGCATGGGTGATGTAAAAATTACCATTAAATAGCTGACACAAAGATATTTATAGTATCACAGGAGGATCATATGGAAACGAAACGATTGTACAAATCAAAAAACAAGATGCTTTGCGGTGTATGCGCAGGAGTTGCAGACTACTTCAATGTAGACCCGACACTAATAAGGCTGATTGTAGTGTTCCTTTGTTTTGCGGGAGTCGGAACAGGTTTAATAGCGTATATTGTTGCAGCGATTGTAATGCCTGAAAAACCGGATCAGATTGACGATTAATAATGGAAGGTCTGTCTCTGAATAGGAGACGGACCTATTTTTTTGCATACGGCTCTATGATACGCAGTCGGATATCCTTTGTGCTTTTCATAACCGTATTCGGGGTATATTTCAGCATAACCGCACATGATCCTGTCACGTTCGTTTTTTGCAAGTATTGAAGCTGCCATCACACAGGGTATTAAAGAATCTGCTTTTGGAAGCGCCTCACAGTTTAAAGACGGTATTCCAAAATCCGGTATAAACGTTCCGTCAATAATAACCTTTTCTATGAGCGCATGAATTTCGGTTCTCTCCTGCATCTTCATCGATAAAAAAGCATTTTTCATAGCAAGAAGACTTGCCTGTAAAATATTAATACGGTCAATAATTTCGTGACTGACGCTGCATACAGCATAACACACCGCTTTTTCCTTAATCATTTTTTCCAGCTCAATACGCTTTTTTTCACTAAGTTTTTTTGAATCGTTTAAAAGTTCCACTGGAAAGTCTGAATTCAGTATTACCGCAGAGGCTGTTACAGGCCCTGCAAGAGGTCCCCGCCCTGCTTCATCTATTCCGCATATAAAACCGGCCATTATTTAACCTTTTTAATGGAAAAATACGTTTCATCGGCTGCAGCACCGTACAGGGCTGAGGCCAAGGCATAGTACATTGTGTTTTTTTCAAAATGAAAGGTCACATTTGGTCTGTCCGCTTGATAATCAACAGAAACAGAGGCGAGTTCTCCGCTGTTTTTGAAGATGCAGACTACAGCCTTCTCCTGTATAAAGATGCCGTTTTCATCACTCAATCCTGCCGTGTACGTACCGGCGGAAGGAAGCAAAAATGCTACAAATATAGTATCATTGAGGCTTACCGGCAGGGGTGCATAATCATCCCCCATAATCAGGGGCAGCTGTAAAACAGGTTTTTCAGAAAGTCCGGCCCAATTTTGAATAACAGAGGCCATATTTTCAACCGCTGACTGATCAGGGAGAAAACAGGAGGAATTTAGTATCCGTTTATTCTCAGTAATTTGATGCAGCTCGGAATTTTTGAATACAATGCAGTACATCTTGCCGTTTCTTCCCTCAACTATATACTGAGGATAAAAAACATCAGAACCTTCACTGCCGGATAAAGAGCGCAGGGAGTCATTAACGGACAAGGCCTGTTCACCGGGGAAAAACGGAAGATACAGGGTTTGCATCTGTGAACCGTTGAGTATATTAACAACATAAAGCGACTGGGAGGCATCTACAAAAACAATACAGTCTTGAAAAATGCATGGTCTTGAAACAACAGGATATTCTGTATGCACTGACCAGGAACTCACCGACTCATCCTTTCCGTCAAAGAGAGGATCAAATTTCTGAAGCATGCCGGTTACTGTTATTGTTTTATAATCAGATGAAATTTCAATCTGAAGACCATAATCTGTTATTGAACGGGTGAATGGAAGAAGCGTGTAAGGTTCATCACAGACCCCTGCAAATAACGGTTTCCTCTGAAGGATAGAACCTGAAGCCACAGTAATGGGCTGTATAAGCGGAGCACTAACATTCTCAATTTCTTTTTTTTGCGGCGGTTTAAAATACCGAGAGATAACGGTATCTACCATAGTGTTTAACACCGGGTAGCGGCCCATCTTATATAAACCCAGCACAAGGGTAAGCGCCATTACAATGAGAAGAAGAATAACAAGAAGTACAATGAAAAAGGAAGCGGTATTTTTCTTAGGCATTACATACCCCCCTTTGAAGGAAGAGCAAGCATCAGTTTATTTACCCGCTCAACATATAAATATGCAGCACAGGCATACACAAGAGAATCGCACAGCGGAACGAGCCGGGACTTTGGCAGGCAGGTTCCATAAAAAGGTTCTTCATTGATAGAAAGCAGCTCAGCAAAATCTTTACCGGTAAAGAAAATATCAACAGGATAGCCGTAATTCATAGATGTCTGATAAAGCTCATACAGTAAATCGCTTATGGTATAGGTAAGCAGCGCCTCATCATTCATCTGAGCCTCCATCGTCTTCGAGTACACAACAGAACCCATTCCCTGCGGAAAAACCGACAGCTCAGCCGCTGCCTGATCTGCAAGCACGGATCTGATTTCTCCTTCTTCAAGATCGAGATACGCTTCACATGAACGGGAGAAAGAATCAAGAAGATTTTCATACCGCCCGTTATAAAGGATTACGTATAAATAGGACGGATCATTTAAAACTTTATAAAAAACATCCTCTGTAAGCTTAAATGCATCGGCGCTTTGATACTGGATTCGTGCCTTCTCCAGGCGCTGACTCATGCCTTCTGCAGCGGAAAAACATCTGTACAACTCGGCGGTAATTGAAGATCCCTCGGCATTCTGCTTAGTGTTTGACATCTGCACATCGGGAAATTCAAAAACCTGAACTTCATTAATGGTAATATACTTTCTTGTTTTCTCAGCTAAAAAAGAAAAAAGACGGAGTGCAAAAACTGATAAAGGTGAAATATCATCAGACTGGTTTATGAATGCTGCCATTTGTGTGACAGGGGCATCCATAGAAGAGGAGAACGATCTGCAGTGGGCGCGGGCGAACATAGTATAAAAAAGAATTTCACTGACTATATACGGCTGCTTTTCCGGTGAATAGGATTCCATTTGTAAAAACTCGGTAAAGATCGTAGCATAACGTTCAAGCGCGCTGTCGCTTCCTGATGCTGCATACAAAATCCAGGCATTGCGCAGTTCCTCAGCTTCATCCGGTACTTCTTTAACGAGACCGACTGTTTTTACGGCAGCCTCGGCATCGGCATGTACCAGGGCGGAAAAAAAACAGCACAATACAATTGATACTATACATAATTTTTTGTTCATGAGTATTAAAATCCTGTCACTTTGTTATTTTCATAACCTTTATTGACGCTTGAATAATCAGCCCACACAGGTTCTGCAGATTTTTTCTGCTTCGCTAGTGCCTCCTCAGTTTTTGACAGAGGAATATAGGCTAACGTATTATTGGTTAACAGGTACATTGAAGATGAAATTTCAGCGATTCTTCCCAAAGATGAAGTAACTTTTATCTCAGATGAATCAACGATGAGAGATCCCTTTGAAGAAGAAAACGCCGATGCCGTCGGTGCTATTACTGATATATACGATGAAAGACAGCCGATAATTGATCCGACCGCTGTTACAGCAGATGCATAAGACGAAGTCTGAACAGTTACAGAACTCTCCTTAATGCGGAGCGTGCTGTTATCAGTCTGAAAAAGCGATGCATTTGAAAATGAAGTATAAATAATATCGACATTATCGAGGTAGAGCGAGGCGTTTTTCACAAGAAAAAGCTTCCGCTGATACACTTGCTCTTCTGTGTTCTGCACTGATGAGGTATTGTCCTGTTCAATAATGCATCCTGATATTGCAACATCGGCATTATCTACAATGAGAGCGCTTTCGGGTGCAAATATAATATGAGCTGTATCTATTCCAATAATATCGCAGTCTTTGGTAAACGTTAACGAAGGTACCTGGTTAAAAGTGCCTGTAATATGAAGCCTTGTATAATTCTTGGTATTAAGAATTTGTACAATATCCTTAAGATCGGTAAACGGGCGGGCCGGACTGCCGTCGCAGACATAATCAGCGGTGACAGAGGAATTAACATAGTAATTATAACCGTCGACTACTGCCGAAAAGAACTCTGTTTCGCTTTTGTTTCCGGACGCATCCATTGCATATGCACTGAGAGAATAAAATACCGCGCCGCCCGTGTTTTCGTTTAAAATGAATGAGGCATTTTTGTACGGCTTATATTCCAGCTGCTTTTTATTCCCGTTCGACTGCGCAGTTTTTATTTCAAGATCCGAAAAGCCGAAATTGGAGATCACCGGATCAGAAACCGAGTAATATACCGGTTCACTGCTTTGAATTTTCACGGTAACAGTGTCCCTGGCGTAAAAACTGGGAGAGGAGGAAGTAAACAAAGGTTTTGCAGGAGGCTTTTTATCTATGGAAATAAATGATGAAATAACTCCCTGTCTTATTCCTTTATAATACACGTCAAAGCTCTGTTCTTTATTGTAGTGTTCACCATAAATACTGTCGGCATACCATGAGGAAGCAGACGAGAAGGCTTTACTATCGGCAGGTTTAAAAGAAAAAGCGGAATTTGACAGCGAGACTTTCACCGGAGACGAACCGGAAGTCTGCATCACGGTCAGAGCGGGTTTTGCCGGAAGTATGAATGAACGCTTTCTATCATCTGATTCATTATCATATTTCCACATAACTTCATGTTCTTTTGTTCTGTCAATTTTAACAGAACCTTCCCCGTACACCCATCCGCCGCCGTCCAGGGAAAAAAGAATTGAGGAAGCACCCTCTACTGTAAAATCCGTCCAGTTTGAACAGGTTACCGTAAAGGGAAAAGAAACCTGTGAGTCATTCGCAATTCCTGCCGAGCTCTTTTCTGCCTCAATTTTAAGCATTACTCTATACATGCTTGAGTAATCCTGAATAATGAGAGGTACATACCGTTCAAGAGCATTGGGCACTTCCAGCGACAGAGTTCTGCCGCTTATATACGGAGTCGATGAATCACCGATGCAGTAGCGTATAGAGGAAGGCAGGGGAAGCGGAGCAGAAGAAGAAAGTTCTATATAAGGATTTTTAACAGATCTCGTAAAAAACTCCTCATCCGAGGACTTTACTGTTACAGAATACTCCACCGACTGTTCGGCAGTTGAATTATCTTTTGCAACAGTCACAACCCGCAGCAGTACCGTTCCTTCCTTTTCGATCAGAACAGGACCGTCATAGGCAAATCCCGAGTAGAGCGGATCATCGCCGGTGAATGAATAGAAAGCAAGGGAATCCTCGGGCACTTCAAGAATAACACTTTGATAATTCGACCAGATACCGGGAGAAGGGCTGAGAATTGTAGAGGAACGGACAGTTTCTGAACGTGCATCTGCTGCCGATGAAAAAGCATGGAGAGAAAAATAAACAAAAAGAACTGCACAGAGTATCCGTTTATGTGTCATTACGCCTTCTTTATTATGCTGTTTAAAACATCCCGAAGTTCCGGATCATCTTTATAGTAGTGCTCTTCGAGCTCCCCGCTGGAAAGACCGACGAGTTCATGACTCAAATAATGAATCCAGCGGTCTTCATCCGGAGAATTAATTTCAAATTTCCGGCACCAGTAATCAGGCTGAATGGGAAGCTGTTCTTCATGAAAGGTAAAATACTTGTAGTCATGGACAGCAACCTTAATGTCGCGCCGGGGAATGCCTTTTTCTAGTAAAATTTCCACAAGGTGGTTTATTGTTTTGCCGGTATCGAAAATATCGTCAACAAGCAGGATTTTATCTCCGGGGCGCAGATGTTCGGGCGAGTATGTCCAGCCGTCGACCATTACGCGGTCTCTCTGGCGGATATCTGAATATGAACGGGCGACAACAGCCGCATATAATACAGGATGAATATCTTTCCGTGCTATTTTAAAATACTCGCTTACAACGTTTGCGACATAGGCGCCGCCCCGCAGCGATACATAAATCACATCCGGAATAAAACCGTCAAGATGAATACGGTGAGCCATTTTTAACGAATTATTTCGTATTTTATCGTAGGGTAAAAATTCTTTGAACATATAATCCTCTATGGGGTAAATAATACCCTATAAAAGCTTTGTGTACAAGTATTTTATTCAGTCTGCCCCCGGAGCGCATCAGCAAGTTCCTTCCACACTATCTTATCTTCGCTGCTTAATGAAGCAAACTGTTCCTGCTTTCCCCATGCTGAGTAATCAATAAAGCGTGCAGTCCTTTCTCTCAGAAGGGTGAATTTCTCCTCCTGGAAACTCGAAATCCACCCGGGAATCCTGGCAAGTTTGACCATCAGAGCATAGTGAGGTATACACAGACCGTCCGATTTGGTAAAAAAATTCCGCATCTCTTCATCAGAAGAAGCGTCATCCTTATGCGATTGAGCAATAAATGTTAAAAATTCTTTTTCTATCCGTTGTTTTTCTTCACAGGCGGGACAAATCTGCTTGTATTTCCGCATTTTTTTCTTCCGGAAGTCTTCAAGGTAGTCATCGAGCGTTCCCATTCCTAAAATAGCTACCGCAAGACCGTCCCTGTATGATAAAAGTATTTTCGAGTGATCAAGGCAGAATCCGCCTGCTTCGCGGTATTGGGCTCTGAACGTTCTGTCTGATATATGCTCAAAAAGCATCCCGTCTATGTAGCGCTTTATGCGCTCATTTATCAGCGTGCATATGGGACATCCGCTCTTTTCACATGCCTTTTGAAGGGCAAAATAATTTACATGTTTTGTTACTGCCATACTGTTTCCTATTGTATTTTTGACTCACATTCCTTAAGACGCTCTTGCGCCCATGACCATGTACCGCTTTTTTCAATCGCCTTAGTATACCATACTATTGCTTTTGAGTATTCTTCCCTTTTTTCATATGTCAGCGCTAAATTACCCATTGCACTTGAATTACCCTTATCGGCGGCAAAGATGAAGTATTCCTCCGCCTTAACGAGGTCAATTGCAACACCCCTGCCCTCTAAATACATCATACCGAGCCAAAGACCTGCAGCCTGATCCTTTTGTTCGAAGGCAGTTTCATAGTATTTACGGGCCTTCTCATAATCAATTTCAAGCCCTTCTCCGCCGTGATAATAGAGATACCCTATATATGAATCAACGTATGTAATACCCCGTTCCTTTGCCAGAAGAAAATATTCCAAAGCCTTTGAAGAGCTGGCGGTACAAACCTTGCCGTTCTGATACATTAATCCGAGCCTGAAACATGCATTTGCATTTCCCAGTTCAACTGCCTGCACATATAAATCGAATGCTTTTTTTTCATCAGTCTGTCCAGCCTGCCCGAATTCATAATACCGCCCTAATTTGAAAACTCCTTCAGGGTATTTATTTTGTGCAGATTTTTCCATCCAGTATAACGCTTTATCAAGATCTTTCTCATAATCTTTACTGCCAAGATAAAGAAGAGATACATTATGCTGAGCTATACTGTTTTCCGCTTCAGCTGCCATCAAATACCATTTTACAGCTTCTTCACAATTATGCTCTACGCCCAATCCGTAGCTGAAAAAATAGCCCATCTTAAATTGTGCATCAATATCACCCTGTCCGGCAGCTTCATTATACCTTTGAAAAGCCTTTTCATAATTTTTTTCAGTCCCTATGCCGTTTTCGTAGTATAGACCGGCGCGGTACTGAGCCGTAACAATCCCGTTTTCAGCAGCTTTTTCATACCAGTATAAAGCCTGCACATAATCCACATTCACAAATAATCCTTTCTCATAAAATGATGCCAATTCTTCCTGTGAACGGGCATTATTTGCTTGTGCTCCTTTTTGAAAATACGTATAAGCTTTCTCATAATTTATCTCAGTGCCCAGACCTTTCTTAAAGTATCTTCCGCATGTATACAGTGCATCCGTGTCTCCTTGTGCGGCTGCCTTCTTGTACCAGTCCAATGCCTTCCCGTAGTCCTTCTCAACACCCTCACCATTCGCATAACAGACAGCCAGATTGTACATTGCAGTAGTATCGCCGTCATCTGCAGCCTTTGTATAAAAAAAGAATGCCTTCTCAGAGTTTTGTTCTATGCCCATTCCTGTATCATACAAGTAACCAAGATAAAAATATGAATCGGTATTGCCGTTTTGATATGCAGTATGCAGCCAGTAAAATGCCTTGGTATAGTCCCTTTCGACTGCGTATCCTTTATAGTAAAAATACCCGAGCTTATACTGAGCATCGGCATTATTCTGCGCAGCGGATTTTTCATACCAGGAGAAAGCTTTGCTGTAATCCTGTTCAACGCCTGTTCCCTCTTCGTAACAGCGCGCAAGACGCCTTTGCCCGTACGTATCACCCTGCAGCGCCGATTGTTCTATCCAGTAAAAAGCTGTTTTCTCATCCTTTTCGACTCCTGCCCCCCTCAAATACATATTCCCGAAATTAGACTGGCCCCGCGAATAGCCGAGGGCTGCAGAAGTTTTATAATATTCGAATGCTTTTTTATTGTCCTGCGGAACAGAGTTCCCGTATTCATAATGAATCCCTATCTGGCAAAAAGCTTCGGCGCAGTTTTGCGCTGAAGCAAGCGACAGCCAGTACAGCGACTCTTCATCATCTTCAAGAACTCCTTCCCCGTAATAATAGCACAGCGATAGATTAAACTGCGCAGGGGCGTATCCCCTGGATGCTGATGCAGTGAACCAGTAAAAAGCCTGTTCTGCATCATACGGGAGCCCCTGAGCCACACTATATCTATAGCCAATAACGTTTTGAGCAGGAGCATATCCTCCTTCGGCCGCCTTCATAAACCAGAAAACCGCCTGTTCATCGCTGAGCTCAACTCCATACCCGTGTGCGTACAGGCAGCCCAGGCTGAATTGAGCTTGAACAAGCCCTTCTTGAGCTGCATTTTTGTAATAGACGGCAGCCATTTCATAATTCTGCTCTGTACCTTGTGCGAACTCGAAACAGGAGCCAATAAAAAAATTATCCTCTGCGGTCTTACCATTTTTCTGAAAAACCGGAAGAAATGCTTCCTCGGGTTTTTGGCTCAGTGAAAAACTGAAATATGTTTTTTCCTCAGCAATATATGCAAATATAGTTGAAAACATACACAAAATAACAGTACAAATAACAGCCTTTTTCACAACGAATCTCCCTATTTTGCTGATTATACCATAAAAAACGTGAAAAGCAAAAAAAAATCCCCATCCTCCGTCATACGACAGGGAACAGGGATTTTTTTAGCGAATAATCCGCGTCTACTGGAATTTATACTTAGCGGTCGTCATAGTATGACCTTCAGAGTATACATCAAACCAGATTTCTTTCTGTTTAACCGTGTCCAAAGCGCTGTAGAACTCGGCAATATCTGCAACCTTTTTATCGTTTACAGCGGTAATGATGTCGCCCGATTGCAGTCTCATAGCGGCAGCCGGAGATTTTGCTTCAATGTTTGCCACCACAACCCCGCTGATATCTTTATCAAGTTTCAGCTGTTTTCTGACATCATCTGTTACCGGAGAAGCGATAAAACCCGGCCAGAGTTTTGAAGAATTTGATACAAGGCTGCTGTCTCTTTTTTCTATCTTAACCTTAAGAGTGGTTTCCTTTTTACCGCGGACAACAGTAAATACAGCCTCATCGCCTGCACGAAGGTCTCCAACATCGCGGACAAGCTGATCCACAGTCTTTACCTCTTTTCCATTAAGGGAAGTAATGTAATCGCCGGCCTGCATCCCGCCCTTTGCTGACGGTGCATCAAGATAAATCATTGCAACAAATGCGCCTTTTGTACCTTCCACTCCGAGTTCTTTTTTATAGTCATCGGTTATTTCAACGAGCGATACACCCATCCAGCCGTACACAACCTGTCCGCTCGAAATAAAATCGTCAATAGCGCGCTTCACGTTGTTTATAGGTATAGAAAATCCTAAGCCCTGTGATCCTCCCGACTGTGATGCAATCCAGGTGTTTATTCCAATAACCTCTCCGTAAATATTAATCAACGGTCCTCCGGAATTTCCCTGATTTATGGCAGCATCCGTTTGAATAAAATCACTTATGTTGTTGACGTCGGTACCGGCTCTGCCTGTGGCGCTTACGATTCCCTGAGTTACTGATGAATAGTAGCCGAGAGGCGTTCCCATTGCAAAACAAATATCGCCGGTGCGCACAGTATCGGAGTCTCCCAAAACAGCTACGGGAATATCCTCTTTTGATTCGAAGGAAACAAGAGCAATATCTTTACGGTCATCGCCTCCGACCAGTTTTCCGGTAAATGTTCTTCCGTCATTCAGTTTTATGGATATTTCTTTTGCAGAACCCGCAACGTGGTTATTAGTGAGGACGTAATAGGTATTTCCGGTTTTCCTTACAATTACACCGGAACCGAGCCCGCTCTGCTCATATTCCTGTTCCTGACCTTCAGTATTCGGCTGACCGAAGAAGAAAAAGGGAAACCCTTCAATTGAATTCGACTGTACAGTACGGGTTTCAACAACATCAAGTTCTACAACGGAAGGAAGAACCTTGTCCGATATAGAACGGAAAGCTCCCTGTAAGGCTTCTAAAACCGACAGATTTTCTGAAGGGATTACAGAAGCCGGGGATGTATCTGCAAATGCTGTCTTTGCAGAATTTGCATTACTGCTCGAACACGAAAAAGAAAAAAGTACAAGCACAAGAGCTGTCGTAACAACAGCCGCCATTATTCTTTTTGTCCAAGTTTTCATAGTATACCTCCAAAAACTTATCAGAATGTATCATTATACGCAGAACTTTTTACAGTTTCTGTTTGTAATCTAAACAAACCAGCTTAAAATAGCCTTAAACTTTCCAAAAAAAAACTACAAAGTACCGTATATCAAAAATGTACTAAATTTTATTCCTGGAGTAAAAGAAAAAATTATAAAAGAGTTAAAATTTCGGTATGATCGGCAAATACTGCTACGGTATGTTCTTCATGAGCTGATATTTTTCCGTCGGCAGTAACAACAGTCCAGCCGTCATCAAGGACTTCGACATCTCCTGTTCCAAGGTTTATCATCGGTTCTATGGCAAGCACCATTCCGTTTTGTATACGGGGATTTGCACCGGGGTGAGGTTTGTTTGGAATTGACGGATCCTCATGAACCTCAAGACCCACTCCATGACCGCAAAAATCGGTCACTATGCCGAAGCCTTCTCTTTCGGCTTCAAAAGCAACCGCAAGAGAAATATCTCTGATTCTGTTTCCTGCGGTACAGGCGGCAATACCCGCATCAAGACATTTTTTTGTTGTATTCATAAGCCGTTTTGCATCGGAGGAAACATGCCCTATTGCTATAGTCCGGGTCGCATCGCTTATGTATCCATCCAGATTAATACCTATATCAAGAGAAATTATGTCGCCTTCTTTTATAATTCTTTTTTTCGAAGGAAGACCGTGAATAACCTCTTCATTTATTGATATACATGCAGATCCGGGGAATCCTTCCTGGTACCATGCAGGCACGCCGCCTGCTTTTTTAATAAAATCAACACAAATATCGTCAACAGCCTTGGTGCTCATTCCTTCTTTGACTTTGGGAATAAGCTCTTCAAACAGCTGTGCAAGCAGTCTGCATGACTTTCTTATTCCTTCAATTTGTTTTTCATTTTTTATCCGTATCATTACTAAACCTTTCCTTACGCGCTTTCCAAACAGGTTTTTAAGAATTTTGGAATATGCAGAGTACTGTCCATCTTCCTGGCCTCTGTCACGCAAATTTGAGCAGTGTGAATATCTCCAAGCCGCAAATAGCATTCAGCCATCTTTAAAAGGAAAAATGCATCTTCCTTTTTTCCAAACTGAAGATCGAGTGCTCTTTCATATGCATCGATCGCAAGCTCGTCGGGTATGTATCCTGCAATTCTTCTGCGGAGAATATCCTTTGTGAAAAGCATAACCTCGGGGAAAAAATGTTTGAAATACGCATAGGAGTATTCCATAGTTATTATTTGCTCTAAAAGCATTACAGCGTCATAGTATTCCTGACGAAGCACTAATTCCTCGGCAAGTATAAAACCGTAATCCATAAAGTCTTCTCTTGTAAACCACTTTGAGAGGGAAAAAGATGCCGATTCTGTATTTAACTTTTTATATTCCGCAACGGCATCATCCTCGCGCAAATGCATAAGATCGAAAATAACAAGTTTGCATCTGCTTTCTTCATCCATACGCTGGGAAAGCCATTCACGGTAATTAAAACTGTGCTCGCTTTTTCTGGATGTTGTATACCGGTTATACGCTGCGTAGGATGTATCGAATATAGATCTCTGATGAGCATCTGAAAGCAGCTCATACGCCGCCATCAATACATGAAACTCTTCAGCATCATTAGAGGAAGAGGAAAGATCGGGATGCAGCGTTTTTACCTTCGCGCGGAAAGCGCGCTTGATCTCTGCAGCAGAAGCTTTGGGAGAAACGCCCAGTATTTTATAATAGTCCTGCACCGGTATTTCAGCCTATTTTTTTACCGACATATGCTGCATGATCGGCACTTATAATAACTTCAAAATAATCTATCACCATGCCTTCTCTCTCCATAGCTTTCATCAAAACACTGCAGGTTTTATTCGATGAAAAACCGGACTTTACGACAAGAGCAGCGCCCTTCTTACCGTTTATAGTTCCGCTTGCAGAAAGAACCTCTTTAACCTTATCGGGGATTTTTGAGCCGAATAGAACCGAAGAAGCCGTAACTAGTGCAACATATTCGTAACCGGTCAGCCGGATATTATATGAATCCTTATAAGCGGAAAAAACATCAACCATATGCCCCTGTGCAACTGCTGTCTGCTCAAGTTTTTTTAGTATTTCCTTATGCTTTTTATTATCATCCTGCAGAAAATGAACCAATGCAATTCTCATTATTACCTCACGCTAATTTATATAGTTGTTCTATCATTTTTTCCCGCACCAGAAGCACGGAACAGTTTGCATGCAGCAGAATCTCCCCGTAGGAAGTTGCTATTACATCTTTCTGATAGGGGTCGTTATTTTCAGAGCCGCCAAGCAGTATTATATTGGACTTCATTTCATTGGCAGCAGTAATAACTTCCGACCAAATGGCGCCTCTGCGGAGCTCTATTGTTATAGGAACGCCCTTTGCCTTTCCCAAACCTTCAATATACTGAAGGTATCTCATTCCGTCTGCTTCAAGACTCTGTTCATATTCATTGCTTTCTTCTGTAACAAATATTTTTTGAAGCGTCAGCTGTTTTATTGTCGCAGTATCCACCACATAGACAGCCTTAAGAGTGCAGCGGTAGAGCTTGGCCATAAGTATACCATACTGTGCTGCATGGATCGAGGCATCTGAACCATTAATAACTATTAAAACATTTTCAAAAATCTGTTTAATCATTACGCAAAGGCCTTATGCCCCTCCTGTCAGGTTTCCATTACTGCTTCTGTGTCTGCCGGGCTTTTAAAGCCTTGAGCACGAAGATATTCTCGCGTTCCCGTTCCTCTAGAACACTTTCTATGTATGACTTTGTTTCTGTTGTCTGCGGAATTACCATTTTTTCAAGAGCATTAACACGGCGCTGCGTTTTTTTCACCTCTGTCGCAAGCCGCCATGCAATGGTCCGTATTGAAGCCATTTCTGTCAAAAGCTGGAGCAGTTCAAAAAATTCCACCATAACCTTGTCTGAATCTGCGAAAGAATCCATGAAAGAATAGAAAAGTTCGCGTTTCGGCAGATTAACCGATATTGATGAAAAGCTCATTCCCCCCGCATTGACAGGTTTTTCTGTTATGGCAAAATTATAGCTTACCGCATTGGATAAACGTTCAACATTGTCGCCGCCGACTGCTAAAAGCATGCTTTTTAAAGCCGGGTACGCCGTTTTAATACGTTCATCAATTTTCTTTTCCAGCAGTTTTACCTGCTCAACCATGCGCATGAGCTCCATAACAAGAATTTCGCGCTTTTGCTCCAGAAGCTCGTATCCGTCTTTAGAAACTGCAAGTTGTTCCTTAACGATGAGCAGATTTGATTTTGTAGGCGCAATATTCAGTTTCGCCATTAAAACGTCTCCCTATTATATCATAGAAAATACCGGTATGAAAATTCTTTTTTTTTCATACTTTTTATACACTGACATTACTGTCCTGTTTTTTCACCTGACGGCAGGTATTTTTCTATAAGAGCCGGTTTAATTCTATATAGCTCGCTTCTGGGAAGATATGTCAGTATTTTCCACCCTAGATCGAGAGTCTGTTCAATCGTCCTGTTTTCGAACTCGCCCTGCGTTAAGAATTCCGACTCAAGTTTTTCACCGAATTTCAAGTACTGTTTGTCAAGGGGCGCCAGTTCCTCTTCGCCTATAATAGCTGCAAGATTTCTGATGCTTTTTACTTTGGAATATGCCGCAAAAAGCTGACTGGAAATATCTTTATGATCTTCCCTCGTCATCCCCGCTCCGATTCCGTCCTTCATCAGCCGTGAAAGGCTGGGAAGCCCGGCAACCGGCGGATACAGGCCTTTTTGAGACAATTCTCTGTCGAGTACGATCTGCCCCTCGGTAATATAGCCCGTAAGGTCGGGTATGGGATGGGAAATATCATCATTGGGCATGGTCAGGATCGGAATCTGGGTTATCGAACCCTTTGATCCCTTAATTTTTCCCGCGCGTTCATAAAGCTCAGCAAGATCCGAATACAAATAGCCGGGGTAGCCCTTCCGTCCCGGAACCTCTGCGCGTGTGGTCGATATTTCACGCAGAGCCTCACAGTAGTTGGTCATATCAGTCAGCACGACGAGAACATGCATTCCCTTTTCATAGGCAAGGTATTCGGCCGCAGTTAAGGCACAGCGCGGAGTAATAATGCGTTCAATAGACGGAGCATCTGCAAGAGACTGGAACATGACTACCTTGGATAAAACTCCCGACTGTTCAAAGGTATGAATGAAAAATTGAGCCACGTCGTATTTAATACCCATGCCGGCAAATACCATAACAAAGTCCTCATCGGCGCTTCGGATGCGGGCCTGTCTAATAATCTGGGCTGCAAGACGGTTGTGGGGAAGACCGTTGCCGGAGAAAATGGGGAGTTTCTGCCCTCGAATAAGCGTATTTAATCCGTCTATCGAGCTGATTCCCGTTTGTATAAAATCTTTCGGGTATTCCCGTGCATAGGGATTTATGGGATAGCCGTTCACATTGACTTTCTTTGAGGAAATAATTTCATCATAACCGTCAATAGGCTTTCCGAGTCCGTTAAAAACACGGCCCATGAGCCCTTCCCCGACGCGGAGTTCCATAGGTGTTTCAAGAAATTCAACCGTAGTTTCATCAAGATCCAAACCGTTTGTCGATCCGAAAATTTGAACAACGGCATACTCCTGTGAAATATCTATTACACGGCCTGTCCGTTTTTCACCCTGACGGTCTCTAACGTACACAATTTCCGAGAAAAATACATTTTCTGTTTTCCGTACAACAACGATGGGGCCGTCAACAGACTGAATACCTCTATATTCAATACCTTTCATTTATATCACCGCCTTACGGTAGATGCGTTCAATAGAGCTGAATTGTTCCTCCATTCTCATTTCAATGGGCTTAATCAGTTCAAGCTTATCGTTAGGAATACTTGTTTTTATGCGTACAATTTCTTCGCGGACAGGAAGCGCTGTAATTTTTAAAAGAGGTGCTCCCTGTTTAATAACAGAGTAGGATCTGGAATAAAACGTCATCATGAGTTCCAGAATCTGAATCTGCTTTTCAGGAACTGCAAATACATCAACATCGTCAAAGGCATTCTGCTGTAAAAAGCCGTTTTTAATCATCTCTGATACAACAAGAATAAGACGCTCAGAATCAGGAAGAGCATCGGGTCCAATGAGCCTGACTATCTGCTGAAGCCGCTGTTCCCGTTTTAAAAGATCTAGCGCCTTTGTCCGTATTTCTGCCCAGCGGGGATCAAGGTGATCCCACCAGTCCCTGACTTCTTCGGCATATTCAGAGTAGGATTCTATCCAGCCGATTGCAGGATAATGACGGGCATTTGCCAGTTCGCGGTCAAGAGCCCAGAAACAACGGATAAAACGCTTTGTGTGCTGGGTGACCGGTTCTGAAAAGTCTCCTCCGGGGGGTGAAACCGCTCCGATTACAGAAACTGATCCTTCATCACCGCACAGTGCATTAACGCGCCCTGCCCTTTCATAAAATTCTGCAAGCCGCGTCGGAAGATAAGCCGGGAAGCCTTCTTCAGCAGGCATTTCTTCCATGCGCCCTGAAAGTTCGCGTAAAGCTTCTGCCCAGCGGCTTGTCGAATCTGCCATAATTGCGACCGCCATACCCATATCGCGGTAATATTCAGCAAGGGTTATTCCTGAATACAGCGATACTTCGCGTGCTGCTACAGGCATATTTGAAGTATTTGCAATAAGAATGGTGCGTTCCATGAGAGAGCGCCCCGTTCTTGGATCGATGAGAGAGGGGAATTCGGAGAGAACATCAGTCATCTCATTACCCCTCTCACCGCAGCCTATGTACACAATAATGTCGGCATCGCACCATTTTGCAATTGCATGCTGAGTCATTGTCTTCCCGGTGCCGAATCCGCCTGGAATAGCAGCAGTCCCGCCCTTTGAAAGCGGAAAAAAGACATCAATAATTCTTAATCCGGTGATCAGAGGCTCGCTTACCATCAGTTTTTGAGCAAACGGCCGCGGTTTTCGTACCGGCCAGTAGTGCGATAAATAAATTTTTTCACCGAGTTCTGTTTCACCGATCTCGTCTTCAATAGTATATTCACCCTCGCTGGCAAGCTTGACGAGAGTTCTTCCCTTTATATACGGGGGTATCATTACTTTATGATGTACCGATTCAGTCTCCTGAACCGACCCGATAATCATTCCGGGTTTAATAGGAGTGCATACCGGAGCGCCGGATGGTACCTGCTGTACAGGCGTAAAAAACCATTTTTTCTGAGAATCAAGCGGTTCGAGCCTTTGCCCCGGAAGAAGAAAAGCTCCGCTTTTTTCAAACATCTGTTTCAAAGGTCTCTGTATTCCGTCATAGATAGTGCCTACAAGACCCGGGCCGAGCCTGACAGAAAGAGGACGCTGATGACAAAAAACTTTCTCACCGACTTTCATACCGGTGTCGTCCTCGTAGACCTGTATTGTGGTTAATCCCTGTTTCTGTCTGATAATTTCACCGATGAGCTTCGCATCACCGGCATCAACAACATCGTACAATCCGCATGCATCAAGGCCTTCAGCGTAAATAATTGGACCGGAAACACGTGTAATTCTGCCTTCAATCATTGCGGGATCCTCCCTCCGAACAGGGTTACGGTTAATTCATATGAACGTCTGTCGATCAAATCCTGTACTAATTCACTGAGCAAAACTCTGCACCGTACGGACCTGTCGGTTGTTTCAATAATAAAACCTTCCATTTCTTTAATAAAATCGGAAGAACCGCAGATTTCGGATACTTCAAAGGCGCTGCACGATTCGAGCGCCCCGCTTCCGAATGTTTTTGTAATCAAAGTCCTCACTTTAGCGGTATCAAAAGCATAGACCCTTACATTGAGTTTTTTTCCTTCAAGAGCTGAACGGTAATGCTCCAGCAGTTTCTCGAGCAGAACAAGCTTTTTTTCAACAGAAAGACCGGATAAATAAGCATCCACGGCTTCTCTTACAGCCTTTGCCTGAAAAGAAACTAAAAACCTTTCTTTCTCAAGGGGCGCCGATGCTTCGCAGTCTTTCTCAAAATGCCTGATTTTTTCTTCGTAAGCTTTTTCTTTTTCTCTTTTAACAGATTCAAGGCGATCATCAACAGAGTTTAGAATTTTCTGAACTTCTTCCTGTGCAGAACTTAAAATACGTTCCGCTTTTTTTCGGGCATCTTCCTGTATCTCTTTATCCAGAATATCAGTTGACCGTAGTTCTTCCATAGAGCTCCATCCTATAAATGAATACCGACAGCTTCACGGATAGCATCGGTAAGCGTTTTTTTACCGCTTATATGCCCCTGAAGACCCGGTATTTCCACTATGAGCGGATAATCACCGTTCATCTGCCATTCGCGAACCTCTTCCTCAATCAGTGAGCCGGCTTCCTCAGTAAGAATGAGCACTTTCGGTCTCTCGCTGATTGCAGGAGTATGCACAGACATAGCTCCGCTGCCGGTCACACGTCTGAATGCATCAAGCACCTCTGTGCGGTTGACTGCGGTAACTCCTGTAATGCCGACGAGACTGAATGCCAGTACTAATTCCCGTTCGCCAATGACGAAATATTTCACGTTTTACCGTCTTATAAGATAAGAATAAGAAGAGCTACGAGAAATCCCCAAAGACAAATACCTTCTGCAAGACCAACAAAGGGAAGCGCCTTTCCTGAAAGTTCGGCATTCTCACTCATTGCACCCATTGCAGCCGCTCCGATTTTTCCAACGGCCATACCGCCTGCGATGCATGCAAGCCCTACAGCCAACCCTGCCGCAATGTACTTAATTGTGGATCCGTCTACCGCCGCCTGACCTGCTGCTTCTGAAGCGAACAGACAACCTGCTGATACGATGATCATAACGACAGCTGCAACAAACAATTTCTTATTCATACAATTACTCCTGTTTACGGCTATTTACCGTTTGTATATGTAAACTTGAATGGTAAAAATTCTTTACCGGTGTCAGTGAAAAATTTCGAGAAAAACTCATAATACTGAAGCCTGATTACCTGAATAGCAACAATCATGCCTTCGAGAACTACTACTACCGCATTTCCAATAATTGCTATTGCAATACCGCCTGCAATACCGCCGATAGAGCCCCCTGAATGCATTAATTCTGTCATCGAAAAAATTATGTAGCCGAGTACTGCGTGAGCGAGGGCAAAGGCTCCGACACGCAGGAAGCTGACTGAATTTGATAAGTAACTGGACACAATTTCAAGAATTTCAACTAAGCCTTCAATTACAGCAGTTCCCGCGCCGTTGGGAAAAACGGGACGTTTACCGCTTACGAGTTTTTCAAGCGGATGAGCAAAGAAAACGCCGAACAGCGAAAGACCGATTATTACCCAGTCATACATATGAATCGAAGACTTAAAAGCGAAAATTCTTACTGCGAGAAAAACCACATACCAGAAAAATAAGGCTCCGGCGATTCCTGTTTTACCGAACAAAGCCTTTCCAAAACGTTTCAATATGAAGTTATTGGCAATATTAATCACAAGGCCGAGGGAATTAATAATAAAACCGATACCGAGCGTAAAAAGGAAAAAATAAAACAATTTATCTATTGAATCCGCAGACGGCATGAGTTCCAGGACCCTGTCGCGGCTCTCGCCGAATAAACCGGTGACAAACCGGCCGAAGGGAGCAAGCAGTTGTTCATTTGCAAAGAACTCTCCGGTAAGCAGCCCCATAATAATGCTGCTGCATCCGATCGCCACAAAAACCGGACCGAATTTCGGTGAAACCGGAAATTTTTTAATTATTCCAAGATTCATTAAAACACCGATGAGAAGGAAAATGAGTCCCTGCCCCGCATCTCCGAACATTATGCCGAACAAAAGAGTAAAGAAAAAAGCCACAACAGGCGTGGGATCAATAGTACCGTAAAGAGGAGAACCGTAACTGAAAACCATCCTTTCAAAACTGCCTATAAACTTTCCGTGTTTAAGCTTCACAGGAACCTTCTCCTGTCCGTCCCTGACGGAAGGCACTTCATCGGGATTATACTGACGTATAGCAATTCTCCCTTCTGTTAAGTCATCAAGTTCGCTCATTATAGTGCGCGACAAGGATAACGGGATCCAGCCTGTAATACGGTAAACAAACTGGGTAGACTCCAGTTTATTTTGAAGATTGCTTACCTGCATGCCGATTGAAAATGATGACAGAAGATCCAGAATCTGCTTTTCATGCGCCTGTGCAAAGCTTTTCCGCTCCTCAAGCACTTCATCAGCGTCTTTTTGGGCAATAAGGGTTTTTTCCTTCATGCCCGCAAGAACGTCATCCGGAATTCCTTTAAACGTTTCCGGTATTTCCAGAGGAATAAAGCCGAAACGCTTTAATTCCGCATCAAGGGCAAAACGCCCTTTTTTTGAAGCGGCAGCCAGAATACGGGTCTTATCTTCGCCGAGGGGAATAATAACCCCCCTGTCGCCGAGGGTGAAGGCAAGATTATCAATAACAGCAGGATCTATTTTACCAATCCGCAGTGCAAGAAAAGACAGATGGTCAATCTCACTATAGGGAAGCTTAAGATTAGAAAAAGCAAGCGCTTCCTGATACGTTTCATCCACGCGTTTTTTTGCATCGAGGGCAGTCATCTCTTTTTCACGGAGAAGATCCACCATAGAAATGAGTTTTTCAGCATTGCTGTAATCACCTTCATCCGGAAGCGATGCATCTTCAGGATACGAACTTAAATCTGTTATTCCTAAATATGAACGGATCTGCTGCAGAGCGTCAAAAGTTTCGCGCTCGGGAGTATTGACCGAGGAAGTATCTTCATTTAAGTGTGATTGAAACTGGAAATTCTCTTTTTTACCAAGGTATTCCAATACCCGGCTAATATCTTCTTTGAGAATCATTAATTCGACAAGGCGCATTGTTGTTGTCCGTGCCATAATTCCTCCGCATCACCTTTAATAAATTCCTGCAAATTCCTTAACTTCACTCTCGCTGATATTCAGACGCAGGGCTTCTGCTGCTGTACGTATATTGGCAACTTCATTTTGCTTAATCTTAAACCATGCTGTTAAAACCATCGCAGTAAAAGGATACTTATGAAAATCCTTCAATGCACGTTCGGCCAATTCGCTGTTCGCAGACTGCTGCACCCACCTGGGATCGACTTTCCAGATACTGTCTGGTTCATGAGTATTTAAAAGATGCTTATATTCCCAGTTTTGCCAGTCATCATACACATCTACAGCTTTATCAAGCAGTTTCACGGCAGGACCTGCCAGAACATCAGTTTTATCCGGGGTCTCAGACAATGATGCAAGGCTTGCTGTAATGCTCTCGTTATCCATGTCATAGTACACCTTGAGACGTAAAGCCCATATTATATTCTGATAAATAATATCAGTTTTTATCAGCTTTTCCACAGGAGCGCGTTCACCCGGGGGAAGTTTTTTAACAGAAGCCCACAGATGCCTGATATATTGAACATCCAGAACATGGTCGCAGTTCTTCTGCTCGGAAACTTCAGGAACTGTATTATACCAGCTTAGAGATGAACCGTGTGTAATTTTTGCAATATCCGGCCATGCCTTATAATTCAATTCGCTGAACTGACCAATATCTACAATATTTGGAATTTCCTTATCATTTTTGTATAAAGCGGTAGACAGAAGTTTAAGATTGGTAAAATCGTATAACCGCAGCAGGGCAATAAGCACACTGTCGGGTTTTGAATACCAGGATAAAAGACGTGAAAAATCCTCAACAAACAGGCGCTCTGCCTTTTCTTCTATACGGCGGGCAAGCATAAATTCAGGAATCAAAGGAACTTCCTCGTCAAAAAGCATGGCCCATAAATCAGAAAGCTTGCGGACTTCAAATAGTTTCACAGCGCGTTTTCCAATATATGATTTAGCAAGCATACCGCTCGCCTTTGCATACACAAAGGCGGACGCTCCTGATTTATCCATGTAGATATCCTTTCAATCAGGCATTAAACAGCACAGATTCAAGCATTTCTTCAAAGGCAGGAATGTCTTTGGGTGTTTTCGTAATATATACTGAAAATTCTTCAAATTTTTTTTCATACCCCTTTTTAACTGCTTCGATTTGTTCCCCGGTTTGTTTTTCAAGGGATGATACGAGCGTATCGTATAAATCTTTATACCGGGAATCAGATTTTGCACGGGCTTCGGCAATCCGCTGGTCGGCTTCCACCTGCGCATCGAGTACCATCGAGGAAGCCTGATGCTCAACTTCGATCAAATGACCGATTATATCAGATTCAACCACATTGCACCTCCGTCATACAGAGAACTTATTTACCGGAAGAGTGCGCTACCTCATATTTACACAAGGTATCGTACACTCCCTGCGGTGTTTGTTGTGCAAGAAGGCTCTCGAAAAATGAAGGGTCTTCAAGTACTAAAGCAAGTCGTTTTAAAGCCTGTAAATGGCATTCACTTTCATCCGGGGAGGAGACAAGCAAAAATATTAAATGCACCGGGGCTTTGTCCAAAGAGTCGTAGGAAATTCCGCTGCGGGAAATTCCGATAACCCCTTTCACCCCGGAAACAGCATCAGTTTTTCCATGAGGAATTGCAATTCCATGCATTATTCCGGTACTCATGAGCGACTCACGCGAGCGTATTGCTCCGAGAACCTTACGGCGATCCATTCCATTTTGTACAGCAACCAGCTCTTCCACGAGCTCTTCAAATACTTCGTCTTTGCTTTCGCTTTCAAGATTTATCTTGATTGCTCTGGGATTAAACACATCGCCGAGAATCATGTATCAGCCTCTTTGTTATTCCTTTACTTCATCTGCGGACTGCATTACTGCAGGGGCAGAAGCATCAGATGCAGCTTCATCAATCCAGTATTCGCCTGTACCGTCAGAATTCTGTACCTGTTGTACTGCCGCATCGAGATTGGAAATTGACGGAGCTTTATTAATTAAAGCTAATCCAAAAGAAGCGAGAAAAAACAAAGCTACGAGAATATAGGTCGTGCGTGTTAATACATTTCCTGAACGGGATCCGAAAGCCGCATTTCCGGCTCCGCCGAGCAGTCCGCCTAACCCGCCGCCTTCGTCATTTTGAAGAAGAACGATAGCGATAAGAAGAATACAAATAATAACAAAAGCAACCAGCAGAATTATACCAATAACACCCATTTTATTTTCTCCAAACAAAAAAAATCAATAAAAAAATAGTAACAGTACGATGATACCGTAAAAAAACACTTTATGCAATAGGTTTGAGTAAAGCTCTTCATCACGGATTGAACTTTATTATACCGTACAGCTGATTCCCCAGCCAGCCCTTATCCCAGCCGGAAGGTATTTTCCTTGATTTCCGTATAACAATTTCCTGCAAAGAAGAACAACCGGCAAAATTATCACGGCCCACAAATGATACAGAGCCGGGGATTTCGATTGATAGTAGTGCGGTGCAGTTAGCAAACGCTTCGTCTCCTATCGTTTTTATGTTATCGGGAATTATTACTGAATAAAGGGAAGAATTATTGTAAAAAGCGCGCTCAAATATTGCAATTACATCGGGAGGTATTAAAGGTACATTTCCCGTAAGAATATAACTGTGTATAGCCTTACCGCCTGAAATTTGCTCAAATAGAATCCCGGAAACATAGGTATACTTCCGGGATTTCGACGTAATAACGATATCTTTCAATGATGAACATCCTGCAAACGCACCGCTGCCGATGCCGGTTACCTTCTCAGGGATCACGATCTTCTGAATTTTTGAGCAGTTTAAAAACGCATTTTTCCCGATTGTGGTAACTTTTGAAGGAATAGTTATAGTTTCAAGACTGGCACAGCCGCTGAACGCGGATGAAAAAATGATCTGCAGAGATTCAGGAAGGCTTACCGAAACCAGATTCTTACAGCCCATAAACACTTCATCACCGGAGTACAGAATTCCCTCCGGAATAATAACCGAACGTAAACACAAACAGTCTTTGAATGTCCCCCCCAGACTTACTGTTCCTCCGCCAAGTGTACAAGCAGACATATCAAGATGTATACTGCCCTTTATCTTTGGGAAAACCAGCTTAATTTGACGGAAGGTATCGTTATCCAGAACGAGTTCAAGTCTTACTGTTTTTTCTGTTCCCTCTTCAATATCAACCAGTGTCTGCAGCAGGTCTGTTTGAGAAATAACGACTGCATCTGTCTGGGCAGAAGCAATACTGTTTGTTTCCTGTGCACGCAGCGGCAGCATACCGAAGCCTGCAATGAGTATGAAAATAAGTAAATATCTAAAATATCTCCACTCTTTGTGCAACCTTTTTATTTCCATTATCTCTACTCCATACATTTTTCTCTATTTTAACACGGAGAAAGCTGTTTGTACAGAAAAAAAACAGCCCCTTCATACGTGAAAGGGCTGTAAAGCTTCATAGTAAGTTACTATTAGTATGTTTTGCAGATAGGTTCGAATGTGTCAACTTTTAGAGCGGCACCGCCTATGAGACCGCCGTCAATATCCTTTTGATTGAGAAGAGATTGAGCGTTGTCTGCTTTCATAGATCCGCCGTATTGAATGATAACGTTTTCCGCTACTGCTGAGCCGTACATATCTGCTAGTACTTTTCTTGTAAAAGCATGAACTGCCTGTGCGTCCTCAGGTGTGGCTGTCTTTCCGGTACCGATTGCCCAGACCGGTTCATATGCGATTACAATATTTTTCATATCGTCTTTGCTTACGCCTTCAAGGCCTTTTCTCGTCTGTTCTTCACAGACTTTTTCTGCTTTTCCAGCTTCTCTTTCCTCAAGCAGTTCTCCGATGCAAAGAATTACTTCAAGACCGTGTTTAAGAGCAAGCTTCACTTTTTTATTGATCAATGCATCATCTTCTTTATAGATGTGGCGGCGTTCAGAGTGACCGAGAATGACTGTCTGAACTCCAAGATCTTTAAGCATCAGTACTGAAACTTCTCCGGTGTGCGCGCCTGATTCATCGGTAGACATATTCTGTGCACCGAGGCGGATATTGGATCCTTTGATTACTTGAGCGACTGCATCAAGATTTGTAAAGGACGGAGCAATCATATACTTGTTTTTTCCGTCTTTAAGAGCCGAAACGAGGGCTTTTGCAAGCTCTACAGCTTCGCCCTTTGTTTTGTTCATTTTCCAGTTGCCAGCAATGTAATACTGTCTCATTATGTATCTCCTTGAAAAAAATAACGTTACCTGAGCAGGGATATTGAAATTAAATAATACACAAATAAGACATATTATTCAATAAAACAGCGCGTTTTGGAGAAGAAATAATGAACACCCTTCGATATGGCAGAATACGGTAATTCGTAGTATACTTATACGAATGAACACAATAGATACTAAAAAAAATGAAGTTTCAATGTACAGCACCGCACAAAAACTGTCTGCTTCAATTAAAAAAGCCTTTAAGGGAAAAGATGAGGTTATTGAAAGACTTCTTTGCGCTCTGTTTGCACAGGGGCACGTCCTTCTTGAGGATGTACCGGGAACAGGGAAAACAGTTCTCGCAAAAGCTTTATCTAAAAGCATAGACACCTCTTTTGCACGCATTCAGTGCACTCCTGATCTTATGCCTGCAGATATTACCGGTACTTCAATCTTTCTTCCCGATACGAAGCAGTTTGAGTTCCGTAAGGGACCTCTTATTTCTTCTATTGTTCTTGTCGATGAGCTTAACCGGGCAACTCCGAGAACCCAGGCTGCGCTTCTTGAGGCGATGGCTGAGAAACAGGTGAGCGCGGACGGGAAAACCTATGCGCTGCCCTCCCCCTTTTTCGTGATTGCAACTGAAAACCCGGTCGAATCGGAAGGAACATTTCCGCTGCCCGAGGCGCAGAAAGACAGATTCATGATTTCGCAGTCTATAGGGTATCCTGAGGAAAGCGATGAAGCTCTTATTATTGTAAGCCAGAGAAGAACTGATAATCCTGTGGAGGATATTACTCCCTGCACCAGTGCAGATGAAATACTTTTTTGCCAGAATCTTTCGGTGAAAATCCATGTTGATGAGGCTGTCCTTGCCTACATTCTCAATATTGTTAAAGCCACCAGAAACGACAACCGTATTCATATAGGCGTTTCGCCCCGCGGTTCTATTGCGCTCTATAAAGCTTCCCAGGCGCTTGCGGGAATCAGGGGAAGGGACTATGCAGTACCCGAGGATGTTAAAGAACTTGTACTTCCTGTTTTAAGGAAAAGACTCATAATTTCACCCGAATTTATTTTAAAAGGCTATACGGGCGATGCTTTATTGACAGAAATTCTCTGTTCTGTCCCGGTTCCTTCAGTAAAACAGCATGTCTAAAACCATAAAAGCATCTTCAGGCGGAATAAAACCTCTTGTACTGCTTACTATACTGCTGATTGTGCTCCTTTTTATTCCCGGTTCTGTTGTGCAGTATGCTGCCGCGTTCTACTTTATTCTTGTAAGCATTTCTCTGCTCTATTCCCGCATTTTACGTTCATCAATAGTTGTAACACACATCATGGATGAGCTGCGCAGTCCCCGCTTTGAATTTCTCGATATAAAGCTCCGCGTTGAAAACCGCTCGTTTCTGCCGGTTTTTTGCCTGTTCATTGACGATAAGCCGGGAGTACTTTCAATTTCGGCGGATACCGGCCGCGCTCTGTTTCATTTACGGGCAAGAGAATCTGTACTATTCACCTATACCGTCAACAGCAACACCCGGGGCGAGTACTTTGCAGGACCTGCCGAAATTCGAGGAAGCGATCCTTTGGGATTATTCCCTTTTATACTCGCTTCAACATCAAAATGCAGAATTCTCATTTACCCTGCAAAAACCGATGAGCAGTTTTCATTTACAAAGGGTGTTCCGCAGGGAAAAATTGCTGTTAAAAATCCGCTTTATGAGGATACCTCCATGTACCGCAGCGTCAGGGATTACGAAAGCGGCGATGAAATAAAAAGAATCAACTGGAAGGCATCTGCACGGTTTGCAAAACTTTTTACCAATGAGTACGTTACAACACTCTCATCTCAATGCTTTGCATTTCTTGACCTCGAAATTGAGAAGTATCCCGATCACCTCCGTTATGAACATGCAGAACATGCTGTTGAAACATGCGCGCAAATACTGAAATTCGCCTGTTCAAAGTATCAAAACTGCGGTTTTGCAAGCACCGGCATTCTTCCTTCACAGGAAAATGCAAATCCTTTCATCAGGGCTAACTCCTCACAGCTGGGAATTCTTCTCGATACCCTTGCGCTTATTCAAATACATAAAAAAGCACAGGATATTACAGCGTTTTTGGAAAAATGTATTATCAGCTGCCCCTCCGGCGGAACGTTCTTTTATTTCGGACCGGCCGGTAAAAAAGAGGAAATATCAGTAAAAGCAAAGATGCTCCGTCCTTCGCTCAATTTCATACCATTCTTCTTCGGAGAAGACTATGAGTAAGGTTTTTCATCTTAATAAGGTCATTCATGCAGCCGCATCAGTCTGCATTCCTTTCTTTTCAATTGCGGCATTGTATTCATATATAAGTGATTTTTTTCCCTTTAGTAACCGCCTGTCTCCACCTGAACTGAGTATTGTTTTTTTTATCGGTCTCACATGCCGGTTCATTTTTCATATTACACGAAAGGAAAGGGCTTCCCCGTTCAGTTATGTACGGCTGTTCATTTTCATGTACCTCTTTTTCTGGATTGTGCTTTTATTCATCAATGAAGGTTCTATACGGGAAAGAGCAACACCGTCCATCCTTCAGATTTTTCTCATGCTCATGCTTGCGCTTCAGTATGTATGGTCAATGCATCTGGCAAATCTCTTTTATGAGTATGATAAATTCCTTGATTTTGCACAAAGCTATTCCGGAGATGAATTGTTCAGCAAACTGCGTGAGCAGGGTGAAATTTCCTCCTCCTCAGGAGGATCACTAAGAGCCGGCATCATCTTAAGCTTTATTGTACCGGTTATTATGGTAAGTGTTACGCTCCTCACAGGCGGTGACCGGTTTACTGTCAGTATATCTACCCGCATATTTGCCGCCGTCTCATGTGTATGTTCAGCACTTACCCTGGCCTATGTTTCCCTGACAAGGGATGAACGTTACTATGCAGGACAGGGATTGGACAGTGTTTTCAGCAAAAGCAGCCTCCGGTTCCGTTTTTCACTTATCATACTATTTTCAAGCGCACTGGCATCAGTTTTTTTTGCAGGCCCTGACGCCCTCTTCGTACAAAACGGAGAAAAACCTTTTTACCTCGTATTCCTCTCGTGGCTTTTGGCCCTTTTAAAGTCAAGATCTTTAAAATCATTTAACGGGGAATTCCCCGCAATTGAGGCCCCTGAAAATCAGGGAGAAGGTATGCCCGACTTTTTTACTCCGCCAGAGGGAATGGAAGGAAGTATAGACCTGAGCTGGCTGTATGATATTTTAAAATTTGCAGGACTTGCAGTCCTTTTAGTTTTCTTTATTGTTGCTGTTTTCGGGCCTTTTTTCTCAAGGGACTGGAAAAACTTCTGGAAAGAAAAAAAATTTTTGAAGTATCTTTCCCAAATAGCTGCCGCTTTTAAAGGTTTTTTTAAAAGTCTCTTTTCAAAAGACAACGAACAAAAAGATCATATTGTTCTAAGCGAGTCGGCGAGAAAACTTGCCCGCTCCCTGGATGAATTTGCTCATTTAAAAAAGTCAAAAGAGAAAAAAGATGAAATTGGAAGACTTTCAAAGAAATATGTTGAATTATGCCTCTGGGGAGAAAAAGAGGGCTCTGCGTGCACCAAGGCAACCGCCCCCTATGAGTATTCCGTACAGCTGTACAGTCTCATCGGGTGGTATGAAAACGAACTCAAAACAATCGGAATGCTTTTTGAAAAAGCGCTATTCTCTTCATCGCTGCTTACACAAGAAGAGGAACATGAATTCCGCCGTCTGATTGACATAATAACGAATCTCACGCTTGAAAAAAAACAGCAGCTATAAGTTTTCTGCAGAATTCAATAAATCAAGAAGCGCAAAACGCAGTTCCCGCTTTGCCTTGTCTTTTTTTTCTGAAAATTCATCTAAAGGAAAATCCAGAACTGTATAAAAAAGAGTCCGTATGTCGTCCAATGTATTATTTATTTTGTACATTTCATCGCTTCTGTCGCTCATATGAATCAGTATAGAAAAAAAAGCCCTCACATACAAGAGGATTCTGTATATGAAGGCTTTCATGGTAATTTAATGCTGCTGTAATGTCTGCAGCAGGTTCAAACCTTATTTAGTTGCAAGCACTGCAATACCGGGAAGAGTTTTGCCTTCGAGGAATTCAAGAGAAGCGCCGCCCCCTGTGGAAACATGACTCATCTTGTCTGAAAGGTTAAACTTATTAACAGCAGCTACGGAATCGCCGCCGCCTACAACGCTTACAGCGCCTTTGGAAGTGGCTTCTGCTACAAGGTGGGCAACCTCTCCCGTTCCCTTAGCAAAACTTTCAAATTCAAAAACGCCGACAGGTCCGTTCCATACGATAGATTTTGATGAAAGAATGGTCTCTTTGTATACGGCAAGAGTCTTTGGTCCGACATCCATACCCATGAGACCGTCGGCAATATCGAGTCCGTCAACCGCAACCGGTTTTGCATCGGGACTGAAAGAATCTGCGCAAACGTGATCGAGGGGAAGAATAATTTTTACTTTTTTCTCAGCAGCGGCTTTTAATAAGGCTTTTGCAGTGTCAATAAAATCATCTTCCACAAGTGATTTTCCGATAGTGTGTCCCTGAGCTTTGAGGAAAGTATATGCCATACCGCCTCCGATAATGAGTGCGGAAGCATTTTTCAAAAGGCTTTCAAGAACCGCAATCTTTGAAGAAACTTTTGCTCCTCCGATAATGGCAGTCATTGGTTTGGGGGGATTGGTAACCATCGGCTCGAGGTATTTTACTTCTTTTTCCATGAGGAAACCGCCGACGTTCACTTTTGAGAACTTTGCAATCGTTGCAGTAGAAGCATGTGCGCGGTGTGCGGTACCGAAAGCATCATTAACAAAAATATCTCCGTAGGAAGCGAGCTCTTTTGCCATCGGCTCCTGATCTGCAATTTCTTTTGCAGTCTCTGCCGCTTCAAATCTTGTATTTTCGAGCATCATGATGCCGCCTGCGCTGAGAGCGTCAACCGCAGCTTTCTGGCCGAGACAGGAAGGAGCAAAAACAACGGTTTTGCCGAGAAGTTTTGCAAGATACTCTGATACCGGCTTCATCTTGTGCTTGCCGTTCATATATGCTTCTTTATCAAAGGGTTTACCGTCTTTCTGGGCTTTTTCCTCTGCCTTTTTAGCATCTTTTTTGGGATCTCCCAGGTGGCTCATCAAAACAAGAGAACGGGGATTTTTTTCCAAAATATATTTTATAGTAGGAATAGCTGCCTGAATACGGGTATCATCCTGAACAACACCGTCTTTCATAGGTACGTTAAAATCTACGCGCATGATAATGCGTTTACCGGTTAATTCAATATCCTTAACTGTCTTAATCATAAAAGGCCTCCAAAAATCACATGATTTATGCTAACTATAACAATATTCGATAAAAAAAGCAATATTGAATGACTGTATCTATATATAGTAAAATCTGGTATTCTCCATACCATAAAAAGGAGTGTTCTGTGTGCTGCGATTTTCATACCCACCTTCACAATGATGCTGATATACACAAATCCCTTAAATTGATAGAAAAATACAGCATTACGAGCGTCGCCTGTTCTGTTGATATTCCCTCATTCACCAAAACAAAAGAAATTGCCGGAAAATCCTCTTTAATAATTCCCACTTTCGGCATTCATCCTGTAAAAGCTGATACAGCGAGCACTCTTTCACTGCTCGACCCGTTCCTCTTATCTTCTCCTATTATTGGAGAAATCGGACTCGACCAGAGGTGGGCTACCGACGTTCCTTTATCAGATCAGATACGGGTATTTGAATACATACTTGATCACTGCAGCCGCTATAAAAAGTACTGCGTAATTCACACAAGCGGAGTCGAGGAAAAAGTGTACGATATGCTTTTACACTTTCCCGGTGCAAAACCGGTGATTCACTGGTATGACGGCAGTACAGAACTCTTAAAAAAAATGACTAATAAAGAATGGTATTTCACATACGGACTTGAACTGCATTACTCACAAAAAATCAGAAACCTTCTTAATCTGACACCGCTGGACCTCGTACTGAGCGAAACTGATAATCCGGAAAGCGAGACGTGGCTTGGGGGAAAAGAGGAAAGTCCGCTGCTTATTAGGCGGGTTGTAGAAGACATTGCACAGGTGAAAAAAATCAGCGTGCACAAAGCGGATCAGATACTGATGGATAACGCGGCAAAGATTTTTACTGAAAGCGGTTTACATCCTGATTCTCTTGTAAGAAATCCTCCCGTCTCACGATAAAAGCCTTTGTTCAACAGCGTCTATTATTTCATCCGGAGTGGAAGCGCCGGCAGTGATGCCGACAGAATCAAGGGTAAAAAAAACTTCCGGTATTTCATCTGCCGTTTCAATGAGTGCGGTATAAGGAACTTTTTCTTTTGCTGCGGTAAATAGACGGCTTGTATTGGATGAGTGTTTGCCTCCGATTACAAGAATACCCTGCACTTTCTCCGCAATAGTGAGTAAGGACTGCTGTCTTTCAACCGTTGCAGGGCAAATTGTGTCGAAAACCTGCAGCGAAGGAATTTTATTCTTAAGAATACCCGTAATCCTCTCATATTCCTCCCTGCTTATAGTTGTCTGGCTGATCAAAATAGCTTTCTGCGGATACTCAGAAAGGGAAAGTGCAGCTGCTTCATTTTTGACAATAATACAATTTCCCTGTGCATGACCTGCAATACTAATCACCTCACCATGACCTATGTCGCCTGCAAGAATGATGCAGTACTTTTGTTCTGAAAATTTTCTTGCCCGGTACTGATTTGAAAGAACACGGGGACAGGTTGCGTTAATAATACAGCAGCCGGTTTTTTCCAAACGATCCATAACGGCCGGTTCTATGCCGTGAGTACGGACGATCACGACAGAATCTGTATTACACAAGGTTTCGATGTCTTTCTCTAAAAGAACGTTAAGCCCTTTAGCTGAAAGCATTTCCAATGCCTGATTATTATGAATGAGAGGACCAAGCGTAAAAACTGTTTTACTAGGAAAGTCACGGAGAGCTTTTTCGGCAGTCTTCACAGCCCTGCGGACGCCCATACAGTAGCCTAAAATATCAGCACGGATAACAATGCGGTTTTTAGAGGAGGAAATATCGGTACTCATACTGCAGAGAATAGCATAGTATTACTTGTGCAGCAAGGAAGCATAGTCATCTGCAGGAATTATTTTACGGTAAGCTGAGAGAATATTGATTCCTGACTTGCAGTCATCTGGCTCAAATTATGAGCAGTCTTTGAAAGAATCTTTGACTGTTCCATAAGCTGATTAACCGAGGAGGATATTTCCTCAAGCCTTTCTATGCTGTTGTCGCTCATAGATTCTATCTCGTTCATATTATCCTTAACGCCTTTGCCGGCTTCAACAATTCCCTCCACCGAACGGCCTATTGCGGTAATGGCATCGGAAGATTCGCGTATGATAGAAACAATGGATTCAAACGATTTCCGGGCATCAAGAGTCTTATCCATATTAATAAGCATCTGCCTGGAACCTTCACTGCTGCTTTCCACGATAGTTTTCATAGAAGAAGTAATATCGGCAACGAGAGAGCGTATATCTTCGGCGGTTTTTTGAGAATGCGATGCGAGAGAACGTATTTCTCCGGCTACTACAGCAAATCCTTTTCCCGCATTTCCCGCCCTTGCCGCTTGAATAGAAGCATTGATTGCAAGAACATTAGTACTCTCTGAGATTTTCTCGATTATGGCGGTAAATTCAATAATTTTTCCCAGCCTTTCTTTAAAATCCTCCAGCGAGGAGGAGACAGAATCAATAACGGTCTTGAGCTTTTGAGTATCGTGCCAGGTGGATTCCATTGATTGGGCGCCCTGTT
Source organism: Spirochaetota bacterium (assembly GCA_023398165.1). Taxonomy (GTDB): domain Bacteria; phylum Spirochaetota; class Spirochaetia; order Treponematales; family Treponemataceae; genus JAAZLA01. Next base: position 153,182 of record JAEWSQ010000005.1, read on the forward strand.
CGGATTCTTTTGTCATTGTTCCTACCAATGATGAATAGGTGCCGAGCGAACTCTGCATATCTTCAATTTTTTTGGTAAGCACCGAAAGCTGACCGTCAGTACCTTCGATGCTGTCTTTTTCAGCCTGAATATCAGTTTGAATACCCTGAATTGATTTTTCTATCTGAGAATGCGTCCTCGAAGACTGTTCTGCGGAAGTTGCAAGATCCTGGCTGTCCCGCACCAGAGTCTGTCCGTTTTGAATTATAGATAATATTATTTCACGGAAATTTGAAGGCTCTGTATTGAATGTTGTGACAATAACACCCTTATCTGCCGCTGTATTTATTTCATCTACAAGTTTCGGATCAACCACAACGGTTGCAATTCCGTTAAAATTCTGCTGTGTAAACCGCCTGATTGCAGGAGCAAACAGCTGTGCCGAACCGAAAGTTTCCCAATCCTTGAAAACATCGAGAATTTCAACCTGGGCACCGCAGGAAGCGAGCGCCTTTTTCGCTTCTTTTGCACCTCTGCCTAAACCTTCAAAGAAACCTGTTGAAAGAGGCATAATAAGAGCAAACTTGTAGGTTCGTCCGCTTTTATTTGGAACTGGAACAGCAAGCTGGCTCTGCTCCTCCTCCATCATAATTCTCTCGTTTTTATTATCATCCCAATATGTCCGGTAATTATCGATGGTCATGGTGATAGGTTTCATGAAAATTTTTGCTGATACCGGCCTCCATGAATTTTCACTGGCATTATAGAGATGAATAAGCGCATTCCATGCCTGCGCAAAGGAATTCTGTTCAATGAGACATGAAAAACTGCCGTTTTTCAGGAGCGCAACATTTTCAGGAATTGCATCGAAGGCGACAATTTTTATTTTCCTTCCGCTGTTTCGTATTAATTGAGCGACAGCCGGCGGGGTATGCCCGTCGGTAATATAAACCAAATCAATATCTGCATGTTTTTGAAGAATATGGGTAAACACTTTTTCAGTTTCATCGCGGTTGCCCTTTCCTTCATAAACACCGAGAATTTCTATATTCTTGTAATAAGAGTCAATGCAGTCGCGGCAGCCCTTCATGCGAAGAACATGATTGATCTGGGAATAAGACGGAATAAGACATACTATTTTTCCTGAATTCTGGAGGAGCCTGCCTATTTCTTTTCCTGCAGTTGAACCCTCTTCATAACTGTTCGCTCCCGTAAAACATAACCGTCTTGAAGGCATGGCCGTTATAGAATTAAAGTCTTCCAAAGCGGAAAAAAGAATATCTTCCACAATTTTTCCCTCTTTTGTCGCAGCTGCCGATTTTATTTCGGGGAGCGTTACACGGATGTCGCCTGATGCAAAAGAGGAAAGTCCGTGGGCTAAAAGTTTTGAGGCTTGAGAAAGAGTCGATGAAAGATCCTTTTGAATACTGCAGCATTTTCTATAGCGCAGTACAAACAGCACTGATAAAACCGCTGAAGCAGCACACAAAATAAGAAGAATGATGACCAAAGGGGACTCCTTAAAACTATAATGAAATAGGTATTATTACGTCTGTATACTATACTACAGACTCCAGGAATAAATCAAATTATTTATGATAAAATATGATAAATTCCCGTTAGTCATAGTATCGGTATCTGCGTGTTATACTATATAAGGTCGTAAAAAAAATGAGAAAACAGATTCTTTGTACAGTATTTATTTGCCTTTTTCTTTCTTTTCTTTTCAGTGAGGATACAGAAACTCCTTTGTATGTGCTTCCCACTGCGCTGTTCCTCTCGAGTACAAACACTCAGTCGCTGTTGTCACTGCAGGTGCTCTCAGGGTCCCACCGCAACGCATTGGGCATTGAGGGTATTCATATACGGTATGCACCGGTTAAGGCAGCCGGCATTATTTTTCCAAAAGCAGGAAATGAATACCTCGGCATTTCTCTGAGGCTGAACGGAATGGTAAGGCTCACTGAATTCGGCTTCCCCGGTCCCAGTTTTACAGGAGAAGCTCATATAAAAGCGCTTTATTCCATAGGAGAGGAGAACAGTTTTTTTGCAAAGACACCCCAGGTTTTCGGAAAAGGAAGACATTCTTTAAGTTTCGGCTATAACGGATACCTGACCACCGACACGACAAGCCAGATCGGAGGCCAGCTGGATTATGCCTTTGTTAAAGATAAGGGCGCGTTCTTAATAAATTATGAAAACGACACCATGCTCATGTATTCCCAGGACAAATACAGAACTGCCGCTTTTAAACTATCATACCTGAGGGATACAGATATCGGTATACTAGGAGCCTCTGCAGGTTTCAATCTTTGGGCGGGAGAAAGACACATTAATTTACGGGAAATCTGGAACAACGGGAATATACAAATTCCTGAAGAAGTTTCGAGAGATAAAATTGTAACCCTGTATAACGGGAAAGAGTATGCTGTGGATGTTGTGTTTCTTTCGCTTATATGGAATAATGCAAGCCTGTCATTCGGCTGGGATTCTGAACTTTTTAAGAAGCTTATTCACAATAATGTGCATTATGTGTTAAATGACGGCTCTCTCCCGATTCTCGACAGACCCGACCGGTTTTTTATTGAATTTAGAATAGGACTGGCCGATGATTTATTCTAAAGAGGAACATGTTATGAATATTCAGTTAAAATACGGATGCAATCCCCATCAAATACCGGCTCAGGTAATTTTTAACGGAACCTCTTCCCCTCTTCAAATTCTCAATGGAAAACCAGGCTATATTAATTTACTTGATGCATTCAGCGCATGGCAGCTGGCAAAGGAGTTAAAGCAGGCGACGGGAAAAGAGGGGGCAGCCTCGTTCAAACATGTTAGCCCGGCAGGAGCTGCAGTTGCAAAACCCTTGACGGATGAATACCTTCAGTCCCAGTTTCTGGAAAAAAAAGAATACTCGGAAGTAACCTCTGCCTATATAAGAGCGCGCGGAAGCGACCGTATGAGTTCTTACGGCGATGCTGCGGCGGTAAGCGGCAGGGTTGATTCGTGCCTCGCTGAGTTTTTAAAACAGGAAGTATGCGACTTAATCATTGCCTCTGATTATGACGATAAAGCCCTCGATATTCTAAAGACCAAAAAGAAGGGTGAATTCGTTATCTTAAAAATGGATCCCGAGTATGAGAGTCAAGACATGGAAACACGGGATTTCTATGGATTTGAGTTCTCACAGAAAAGAAACAATGCGCTTATTACAAAAGATATTTTTAAAGACATAGTTTCAAAAAACAAAGAATTAACAGAAGCCGAAATTGAATCCCTTATTGTTGCAACTATCGCACTCAAGTATACACAGTCGAACTCAGTCTGCGTCGCCTATGACGGACAGGTGATCGGAACAGGAGCAGGCCAGCAGTCGAGAATTCACTGCACGAGGCTCGCATGCGATAAGGCTGAAAAAATGGCTCCTTCAGCAAAGTTCTGAAATTAGAAATATAACTTTCCCGTCCGGGTATAAAAAAGTAGATAAGGCAAATCTCATCGATCAAATGCTTATGAGCACTTTGTACGATGATGAAATAAACAGTATTCAAAAAATCATTGGGAAGACCATTCCTCGCTTTTCACTGCAGGAGAGACAAAGGATTTTTACTCAGTACAAAGGAATCTGTATATCTTCGGATGCCTACTTCCCTTTCAGAGACAACATTGACCGCGCGCATAAAACAAATGTTTCTGCAATAGCTCATGCAGGAGGTTCTGTGCGTGATGCCGGTGTAATTGATGCCGCAGATGAATACAGCATGAAACTTATACAGACAGGATTACGGCTTTTTACCCATTAACAAAGCGGCTTTTGATTACTGATTGACGGATTATTTAAAATTTCTTGCAAACCGGAAGCCGGTGAAATTATTTGCATCATAGGGAAGAATATTCATCCTGACGTTAATGATCTGGCAGCCCCCCGTTCCGGCCCAGCTGCCGTTGTGTATAGTTTTAAAACACCAGCCCATTTCACCGGGGCGGTACCAGTCAAAACTGAACTCCATAACATTGCCGCTCATATCGTAGATGCCCAGAAAATTGGGATTTCCCGTCAAAGGTTTTGTTCCGTCTGTTCCTGCAGAACCCGATGCCTTTGTAGAACCTCCGCTGTTGATGCTGTACCATGCAAATTTTCCCGTCTCTCCTTCATCACGGAAATTTGCCGAGGCACCGCTTGCAGAAGGAGCGTCTGTAAAATAAGGATAAGCAAAATCCTCTTCAGCGTTGACTGTATTTTCACCCTGATACACCGCTGCTAAAACCCATTCATCGCGCGAGGGCAGCCGGAATCCGTCCGCACCGGGATCGACAAAGGGGTTATCCTGGGTACCGGGAGTTATAATACAGGGGTAATCATCCGAGCCGTCAACACTGCGGAGCGGATTAGCAAACTGTGCATCAGAATAATACACGCACGTAAATTTCGTGCCGTTTTTTGCATTATACCACTCGGTTAATGCATTGCACCAGATAAGGGCATCGCGCCAGCTTATGTTTGTTACCGGGTGATATTTGTTTCCAACCGGTTCCCCGTCTAACGAGCTGTCCGCCCCCTGCCTTCCTGTATGAATGAACGTATATGATCCTGAACCTTCTTTTTTATCTTTACCGGAAACAGCCCAATCATACACTTTTTTCCACAGTTCATACGTTACTTCAGTTTCTGCAATCCAATACGGCTTTTCCATTGTAAGCCTCATTATTCCGTAATCATAAAAATCCATCGGAAACGTAATACCGCCGGGAACACAGCGCATGCCGAAAGAAACGCCTGAAGAAGAAAATTCTATGCGCTCTGCGGCTTTTGGATCCTGAACCGTATTGAAAAAAGATTCAGCGGATTGAGATGGATTAGAACTCCTGCATCCTGAAAGAAAAAAAACTCCAAGGGAAAACAGACTTAGTACCGTATATACTTTTTTTAACATGGTACCTCTCCTACATAATACGTCACGATAGAAAACAGTTCTTAAAAGAATATCATAGTATTAGTAAACCGCAATAGGATAAACACCTGTATGAATAATTTTGATTACCGGCTGTGTAAAAAACAAAAGGAAGCCGCGGCTTCCTTTTTGCTTTTATGAGTTTTGTTCTTTTGCTCTTATGTCGCGGCGCTTTATTTTACCGCTTATGGTCTTGGGCAGTTCATCAACGAACTCAACAATACGGGGATACTTATAAGGTGCCGTAACTTCCTTAACGAATCTCTGTATGTCTTTTACAAGTTCATCGCTGCCCGGTTTATACTTAGCAGCAAGTACAATTGTAGCTTTTACAACCTGGCCTCTTACCTCGTCGGGAGCGCCTGTAACAGCGCATTCAACAACTGCAGGATGCTGCATAAGAACACTCTCAACTTCGAACGTTCCGATACGGTAACCCGAGCACTTAATAACATCATCAGAGCGGCCGACAAACCAGTAAAATCCGTCTTCATCTCTCCATGCGGTATCTCCTGTGAAGTAGTAGCCGTCATGCATAACCGCTTTTGTTTTTTCCTCATCGCGGTAGTATTCCTTAAAAAGACCGGGAAATTTTCCGCCGGATAGAGGAAATGTTATTTCACCGATTTCGCCGTCAACGCATTCGCTCATATCATCTTTTAAAAGAGCTATTTTGTAAAAGGGAGCCGGCTTTCCGATGGAGCCCGGTTTTACTTTTTCACCTTTAAAATTTAATAAAGACAAAGTTGTTTCTGTCTGGCCGAATCCTTCCAGAAGGCCGAGTCCTGTCTGCGCCTTGAACTTATTGTACACTTCATCAGACAATGGTTCTCCTGCAGTACAGGCATCTTTTAAACTTGATAAATTATACTTTGACATATCCTCCTGAATAAGGTAGCGGTAAATAGTCGGAGGAGCACAGAAGGAGGTGATGCCGTGGTTTTCTATTTGTACCAGTAAATCAACCGGTTTGAATTTTGCGCTGTAGTCATAGACAAATACCGCGCATTCACAGATCCACTGTCCGTAGAGTTTTCCCCAGATTGCCTTTGCCCATCCGGTGTCCGCTACGGTGAGGTGAAGACCTCCCTTCGTAACACACTGCCAGTATTTTGCAGTTACTATGTGTCCCAGCGGATAGGTAAAATCATGTGCAACCATCTTCGGATGGTTCGTGGTTCCGGATGTAAAATAAAGAACCATTATGTCGTCGTTGGAATTTACTTTTTTTCTGTCAAGCTTGGGAAAGGCAGGAGCCGCCTTCAGACCATCATAAAAGTCGATCCAGTTATCTCTTTTTTTTGCGTAATAAGAGCCGGAATATAATCCTTCAATACCGCAGGTGCTTATAAGCGTTTTCAGTGTGGGAGAGCCGCTCATGGAAGCCTCCACATTTGCCATAACTTTTTCGTCGTATGCGGCAAAAACAGCAGTAACACTTGCCGCATTGTTGCGGTAAATCAAATCATCTTTTGTAAGCATGTGGGTTGCGGGAATTGCAACAGCGCCGATTTTATGAAGCGCAAGAATTGCAAACCAGAACTCATAGCGGCGTTTTAAAATGAGCATGACCTTGTCGTCTTTTTTTATTCCCTTCTGCATAAAAAAAGAAGCTGTCATATCTGAATACTTTTTCATTTCACTAAAAGTAAACGTATACTGTTCCCCGTCATCGTTGCACCATACAAGAGCCCTGGCATCGGGAGTCTTTTGTGCAAGCACGTCCAAAACATCATATGAAAAGTTAAAATTATCGGGTACTATTACTTCATAGTTTTTTCTAAATTCATCCGAAGATGAAAACTCTATTTGTTTTAAAAATAATTCTTCCATTACCAGACCTTCATTTTTATAGGATTATTGCAAGAAATTTTGCATTTTTATTATTCAATGCCTGCATTCCGTGTTTTTTACCGGCATCAAAGTACAGCGAGTCGCCCTGTTCTAAAATGAGTTCTTTAGAATCAATGACAACACGCATAGAACCTTCTATCATGTAATTAAATTCATGTCCCGGGTGGGAGTTATAATGAATCTCCTTTGTCTGTTCAGGAGTAACCGTTACAATAAAAGGATCGGCCTTCCTGTTTACGAATCCGTATGCTAAAGACTGATATTTATAATCCGCTCTTCTGTCTACCGACAATCCCTTGTCTTTTTTTGTTAAAAAATAGGAATGCATTCTCGGCTCATCGCCCGAGATCAGTGTGGTTACTTCGAAGTTGTATTTTTTTGCCATGGAGTGGAGAACGCCTACCGGAATGTCGACTGTACCGCTTTCATACGACGCATACTGGGCAGGTGTTATACCGCACACCTGAGCTGCTGTTTCCACCGAAACATCCATAATATCACGCAAGCCTTTTAAACGGTCTGCAACACCTTTAAGTTCTTCGTTCATACTTAAACCTCTTTATTCACTTATTCTATACCGAGCGACTTACGGTAGTTTGCACCAATTTCACTTAATTTGAACTTCTGGATCTTCCCGCTGCCGGTCATGGGGAACGAATCGACAAACATAACAAGCTGGGGTGTTTTATATTTTGCAATTTTTCCCCTGCAGTATTCAAGAACATCCTCTTCTGTCAATGTTTCCCCGTCTTTCAGAATTATAAAAGCTCCTGTTATTTCTCCTAAGCGTTTGTCGGGAACCCCTGCAACCTGAATATCTTTGATCTGGCTCATAGCGCGTAGAAACTCTTCTATTTCTCTGGGGTAAATATTTTCACCGCCGCGGATAATCATATCTTTGATGCGTCCCGTAATACGGTAGTACCCCGCCTCATCTTTTGTTCCCAAATCTCCTGAATGAAGGAATCCGTCCTTATCAATAATCTCCGCTGTCGCTTCCGGCATCTTATAATAACCCTTCATAATATTGTAGCCGCGGCAGCACATTTCGCCCTGTTCGCCGACAGCGCATTCTTTTCCTGTTTCAGGGTTTATGACCCGTACTTCAATATCCGGCAATTCCTTGCCCACAGTCGTTGCCCGTATTTCCATGGGATCATCGGTACGGCTTTGCGTCATACCGGGGGAAGTCTCAGTAAGCCCGTACACGCTTGTAATCTCGGTAAGGTTCATCTTTGACATAACCTGTTTCATAAGATCTATGGGGCAAAGCGAGCCTGCCATGATGCCGGTACGAAGAGATGACATATTGAACATCGAAAACATCGGATGATTAAGCTCTGCGATAAACATGGTAGGAACGCCGTAGAGCGCGGTACACTTTTCTTTATGAATAGATGCCAACACGACGAGCGGATCAAAGGATTCAAGCATTACATGGGTAGCTCCGTGAGATACAACCGCCATAACTCCCAAAACGATGCCGAAACAGTGAAAGAGCGGGACTGGAAGACAAACCCTCTCTTTTGAAGTGTACTTCATACATTCACCAATCGAGTAGCCGTTATTTATTATATTATGATGTGAAAGCATAACACCCTTGGGAAACCCAGTAGTACCCGAAGTATACTGCATATTTATAACTTCATGTGTTGTAAGTGTTTTTTCTATTGAATGAACCTCATTAATATCAACATGACGGCCGAGAAGAAGAAGTTCCGGGGAGGAAAACATACCGCGGAACTTTTCCGGTCCCATAAACACTACATTTTTAAGGACGGGGAATTTTTTTGCCTTCAGGCAGCCGCGTTCAAAATCGTTTATTTCGGGAATAAGTTCCTTGATCATGGAAACGTAGTTGCTGTCCTTCATGCCGTCGGAAAGACAAAGCGTGGAAATATCAGACTGATGAATAAGATACTCAAGCTCGTGGAGTTTATAGCTTGTATTCACGGTAACGGTCACGGCTCCGATGCGGGCGGCAGCGAACATAAAAGTAAGCCAGTCGGGAACATTCGTTGCCCAGATGCCGACATGGTCTCCCTTTTTAACACCGATTGCTAAAAAGCCCCGGGCAAGATCATCGACCCGGCTGTCAAATTCTTTATACGTAAAGCGCAGATCTCTGTCTGCATACACCATAAATTCCTGAGAGGGATTCTTCTGAGTCTGTTCCCGCAGCATTGACGATAGAGTATATTCCAACATAGTAAACTCCGGATATAAGAAAATGTTCCTCACAGTATAACAGCAGTTTTAGTGTTAATGCAAGAGATTTAGTATAATTAAAGAAGGGAGAAGGATAATCCGTGCAGGGTACAGAGATAAAGTAAAACCGTTATGATTATCTGAATCTGCAGCAGGTTTACGTGTGATTACTTATCCAGGAAACAATATATACCGTCCCAGGTTTCCAGAAAAGAAGGATTATCACTGCAGATTTTTAAAAGCTCTCTGCATCGTGTACTATAAAACTTCAAAACAGGATCCGCAGGAAGAGAAGGATTATAATTATGCCGGGGCAGACCGGATTCAATTCTTTCATATAACGATAAGGCATCTTTAAAATACCCTGTTTTATACAATTCATAGGCGTTTTGCAATGTCTGTTCATAGGTCTTTTTCATTTCGACAATATCATCGCGTTCATAATCATATACTTCATAGATTTTTGTCGGAGTATTTCTTCCCTTAACCTTAACCTCATCAATAAAGCGCATTGAATAAGTCTGCGCTTTCAATGAGTTTTTTACATCATCTGAAATCAATAAAGAAAGACCGTAATGTTTTGTCAGCTGTTCAATCCGGCTGGCAGAATTGACAATATCCCCTATGACAGTAAGATCAAGTTTCTGATCAGAACCAATATTACCCCGTACTACTTCTCCAAAGTTTATTCCAATTCCGTTATTAAGCCGTATACCGTATTTTTCCAATAAACTTGCGTTTAATTCCGGAAGCTTTTTCCGTATATTAATAGCCGCAATGAGTGCTTTTTCAGGCGTACCAAAAAGCGCCATTATTTCATCGCCGATTATTTTATCGATTTCGCCGTAGTTTTTATTATCCATAATACAGCTGTTAATTTCTGTAAAATAGTGATTGAGCACATCCAAAATTTGTTCGGCGCTTAGTTTCTCGGTAATTGACGTAAACCCGCGGATGTCGGTAAACATTACGGCAAGATTGATCTTTTCCGGTTCAATATGGGTCGGATCTTCTCCTTTTTTTATTAAATCGACAACCGATTTTCGGGTATACTGCTCGGTAATGTGGAGGCGGCGCTCTGCTTCCAAACTTGCTTTCAATATTTCCTGCGTTCTTTCCTGTACTTTCTGCTCCAGCACTTCGTTTTGATTTTTTAGAGAGGTAATATCGGTAAAGTGAAACACGAGACCTAATAACCGGTTGTTAGTAGTGAATGAGAAAAGAACCTGCATGTTCGCATAAATAAAAGAATCATCTTCTTTCTTTATTCTCACTTCCCTTTCAATATCCGCATGCCTGCCGATTTCTTCCTGAGTAAGCCTGTCATCCTGTAGTAAAAATAAATCATTAACACTCATGGTGTTAATACTGCGGCTGTCATAGCCTAAAATATCAAAGAACGATGTATTAACTTTAGTAATATGCAAATTCGGATCGGTACTAATATTGATGCTTTTACTCTTCTCAAAAAGTTTTTTCCCGACTGTAGTGCTTATATCCACCAGAAGCTCATACCGTGCTATTGCGTATGCCACGCCGAAAATCCAAAGGCCTGAAAAAATAAAACCGATGGAAGGAAGATTCATCTTCAGTGCGGGAGACACAATATTAAAAAATAAACCCAGTACAATGGAAGGAACCGCAGAGCCGAGCATTATTAATGACTGTTTTTTCTTATTGAAATTTTCACTGTCATGAAAAGCAATCCATATTTTTACAAGAATAGCGACGACAAGAACAGTGCAAACTGCGACAAAGCCGATGTACACAGGGTAAAAAATTGTATGATTAGGAGTGTCCACCCATCCGTATTTGGTTTTTGTATAATCGGCTGATGAAGTTATACCGCTGAAACCGCCGTAGATAAAAAAAGCCGCAACCGCATAGAGCATAATAACAGCAGTATTCCAAAGAGCATTAAGTTTATCGTTCAGAAAAATAAGAAGAAAATGAACAGCTATAGGCCATATAGTACAATAGCCTATACACGCAATATTCATGAAGAAATACACATCGCTTTTACTTTCCGTCCAGAACACAAACATATACCCTAAACAGCCGATAGAAAAACTGATGCACCAGATAAAAAAAAGTATATTTATTTTGTTCTTAGTATCTTTTAGAAAAATATACAATCCGATGAGTAAGAAAAACGAAAAAACAATAAAAAATAAAATAACAAAGATATTTAATGCAGAGACTAAACCAGTAGAAAACAATCCAGACCCCCGGGCACACTCTTTTTACAGATACAATTTTCAAAATTAGTGATTTTCTATTTAAAATAATTCAGCAAATTACAGACTACTGTATAGTGTGTATTCTGTCAAGAAAATATATTTATTTTGTCAAAAACCTCTTTTCTTAGAAGGAAGTCAACTGTATTAAAGCTTATTTTTCACTCATCTGTTCGCAGCCGTTCCAGCTCTCATCACTGGCGAGCCTGAATGAACTTCTCTCAAAAAACCATGAAAGAGCCTTATCATTAGGATAGGACTCCCTTAACCGGTAAAAGGACTTCAGCGCACCGGTAAAATCCCCATTGTAATACATCCTCACGGCGTTCTCAAATTCCTCTGTATAACAGCTGTCATTACTCTGCAGATCAAAAATTTCAACCGGTTCAGTTTTACCCTTTAGTTTTATACAGCCGAGGCTTCTCGACTGCCCGATACAATCGGAAGCGTTCTTTAACGTTTCTCCCGACAATAAAAGAGAAGAGCCGAAAACTTTACACAAACCCTCAATTCTGGAAGCGGTATTAACCGTGTCTCCGATCACCGTATACTCTTTTCTTCTTGCAGAGCCTATTGTTCCCGCAACTGCCTCTCCGGAAGCAATACCTATTCCGCAGGGCAGCGTCACGCGCTCAAGTATTTTTAAGGCGGACCTCACGGCTTCCTTTTCATGATTGGGAGTGGACAATGGTGCTCCGAATACAGCCATAAAGCCGTCGCCGGTGAATTTATTTATAAATCCGCCTTCACCCTTGATTATCTGTTCACAAAGAGAAAATACTTCGTTTAAAAGCGCGACAGTCGTAACAGGCCCGAGGCTTTCCGACATCGAGGTAAAATTCCGGATGTCAAAGAAAAGAACGCTTACCCTTAGAACCTTTCCCTCTTCCTTTGATGACAGCAGATAGTCCCGGACCATCGGATCAACACTGAAGCCGAACTGTTCGCTTATAAAGTTTTTCTCCCGTACTGTTAAAATGTTCTGCAGTACAGAAGACAGAATCGACGCAATATCGGAAAAAAAGTGATAATCAGCCGGTTCCAGCGCACTGTCTAAACATACGGCAAAGTATCCGCGGACCTGTTCATCGGTCAGCAGGGGAAAGCTGTACACATACGATAAAAGCGCCTTCTCATCGAAGAGGGACTCCCAGATTTCATTTTTTTCCCGTACCGGCTCTTTTGATGCATTACCGATTCTTGCCAGGGAAATATTCTTTTTTGAGTCAGGAATATCCTGCGGGCCAATTACATGAGTCTTATTGTCATCTATTTTCAATACAGCTCTAATTTCATATGACGGGAAAAAATAAGACAGTTCGCCCAATATTTGCGGCAATAAAATATTGCGGTCAAATGAAGAAGAAAGAATACCGCCGAGCCGTGCAAATACCTGGATTTTTATGGAGGAAGAACTTGTAAGTGATGTGAGGCGGCTCTGCAGCAGAGCATTTTCCTTTTCCCTTTCGCGGTATTTTCTGCGCATTATCAAAAGCAGTGTTAAGAGCAGTATACAAATACATAATGCGCTGCTAAAAAAATAGATCACGTCCACTCCTCCTGTACACTTTCTGATGCAATTTTATCGACAAAATTGTGCATCAGGTATATAGTATACAGTATGAAAGAACTGCAGACAATCGGTCAGGAATTTTATAAAGGGTTTATTGTAAAAATTTATTACTCGGATGAATTGATCTTTAATGAAACCGGTGACAAACACCTTTTTCAGATACTCCATATTGATGAGGGCTCAGTATTGGTTGGAAATGAAGGAAATGAAAAAACACTTTTTACGCCGGTACTTCTCTGCCTGAACTACGCAGAGCCCCAGCAGAAAATTCATCTATCCAATGCAAAAGGATTTTCCATATTCTTCAAACCCGAAGCAATTAATCACGGCCTCGGCGGCAATGAAGTATTTGAAACCGATAAAAACCCGAACAACTACCTGGAAACTGAACAGCTTCTTTTATATCCCTTCCAGAAAAGCAATGCCAATAACCCGGTAGCCCTTTCTGTCAACGGTATGATCCGGGAACGCCTTTTTAGAATGGCTCAGAGCATAAAAACACAGTTTAATGAACAGCCCGATAATTACTGGCCGTGCAGGGGAAGATCGTTTTTGATGGAACTTCTGCTGCTTCTCCAGTCTATGTATACTATAGAAACCGAAAACTCCATACCTCTCGCATCCGGAACGGACGATATTTCGCAGGCATTGAAAGATATACACCTGCGCTACTGTGAAAGCTCTTTTTCTGCAAAACAGATTTCCAAACAGAGCGGACTGAAGTCTTTATTTTTTAGTCTTACCTTCAAAAAAACAACAGGGAAAACACCATCCCGGTATCTGAGGGATTTGCGTTTTTCTCTTGCAGACAATCTATTAAAAAATACCATGCTTCCGGTGGATCAAATAGCACAGCGGTGCGGATACAAAAATGAGGAAATTTTTTCTTCAGAATTCACCAAACTGAGAAAAACAACTCCCCTTGCCTGGCGTGCTCTTTTTCCCGATCCTTACGGCTGATGCGCTATTCATACTGAAGATTAAACTGGCCTGCAATATATTTGATCGAGTCTACAGAAACTAATGCGATTGTTATGACTTTTCCGAAGGCATCGGTTTGAACAGCGCAAAGAGAGTCATATGTCTGCGTTTTAAAATCGTTTATAAGACTGAATAAATAGCAGCCGTCGTTAACGGTATATGAGGCTCCGTCAAGGTACTCACTAATTTTAGAACCGATTTTCAAACCATTTCTTAATGAATACGAGGATGACTGAATTAGAAAAATATCCATTAACCCGCTTTTTTCAACCGCATTAAAAAGTGTATTGGAATATGAATAGAGAGTTCTGCCCTCTTCTCCATCGCCGCTATACTGGGCTTCTCCCATAGTTTTTAGAAATTCTTTTTCGTCCATCTTGATGCTAACATACTTGCTATTATAAAGTACATCTATATCTTCGATGTACTTCAACCGCTTTTCATTTTTGTTATAAAACCTGGAGACAGCCCCGCTGTACACCCAGCCTTCGATTCCCTTGTACTTCACCTTAATCCATAAAAAAGCAGGATCGAGAGAAGCATTTTCGGTCTCATGCAGAAAATACACAACATCCTGTTCTTTCAATTCAATGAGCTTTTTTGAAGAATAAGAAGAATCCTGCCATAGTATAGTCTTTTCCACACTGATAAATAATTCATTATCAGTGTGTTTCTTAGAATTTGTAGTACTAACACAAGAAACGAATAGAATAAAAATCAGCACTATAGAAACTCTCTTCATGATTCTGCCTCTTTTACGCTTTAAAAGACGCAAGCTGCTTGAAATCGAGCGTTGCAAAGTAGTCATCGACCGTTTCGCTTCTTCGTATCTGCACAACCGAACCATCGCTTCGTAAAAGAAGTTCTCCCGCGCGGAGTTTTGCATTATAGTTAAATCCCATGGCGCGGCCGTGAGCTCCGGCATCGTGAATAATTATTAGATCTCCCCTGTCAATTTTAGGAAGTTTTCTCTGGACGGCAAATTTATCGCAGTTTTCGCACAGAGAGCCGACGACATCGTACACGTGGTCTTTTGCCTCATCTTCTTTACCTGCTACGGACACTTCATGGTAGGCTCCGTACATGCCAGGTCTCATAAGATCGGCCATAGAAGCATCCACGCCTATGTATTCACGGTAAATATGCTTTTCATGAATCGCTCTCGTTACAAGGTAGCCGTAGGGGCCTGTAATAACGCGGGCGCATTCCATAAAAAACTTAATCGGCTTTGTTTTAAAGCAGACCTGTCTTCCATTGCAGATAACGTCGTCATATGCTTTTTTAACACCCTGTGCAACATAGTCATAATCGACAGCCTTTTGATCCGGTCTGTAGGGAATGCCTATACCTCCGCCCATATTAATAAACTCAAGGGCAATATCGAGTTTTTCCTTTAATTCAACAGCAAGTTCATACAAAATGCGCGCGGTTTCTATAAAATAATCATTGGAAAGCTCATTGGAAGCAACCATGGTATGAAGACCGAACCGTACTGCTCCCATCTTCTTGACCTTTGCAAAGGCCTCAAATATCTGGGGCCGTGTTAAACCGTACTTTGCCTCCTCCGGCTTTCCGATAAGGGCATTGCCTTCCTTCAAAGGTCCCGGATTATAGCGGAAACTGATAAGCTCGGGAATCCCGCCGATTGCCTGTGCAAGATAATCAATATGGGTAATATCATCAAGGTTTATAACAGCTCCCTTGAGGTTGGCATACACATATTCTTTTTCCGGTGTTTCATTGCTGGTGAACATAATACTCTCACCCTCAATGCCGGCACGTTCTGAAAGAATAATTTCAGGAAGACTGGAACAGTCGGCACCGAAACCCTCATCAGCCAGTATCTTTAGAATAAAAGGATTCGGCAAACCTTTAACTGCAAAGTATTCTTTAAAACCCGGAAGAATTGAAAACGCTTTTTTTAATTTCTGAGCATTCTCCCGGATCGATTTTTCATCATACAGATAAAACGGTGTCGGATATTTTCTTGTTAACACTTCAAGCTGATTCTTTGACAGGGGGAAATACCGCTGCGCCATAGTTACTCCTTACAGATTGTCGAAAAAGCCCTTGGCCTTTAATAATTCAGCATTCAGGATTCCGCCCATTGCGGCTCCTCTCTTTGTATTATGGCTCAATGCCACGAAACGGATGTCGAACACGCGGCACTTTCTAAGACGTCCGACGGTGACTGCCATGCCCTTGCCGTTTTCTCTGTCGCGGCTCGGCTGTGGTCTGTTTTCCTCATGACGGATCATAATCGGCTGTTCGGGAGCGGAGGGAAGTTTTGCCTCCTGAGGAAATGCTTTGAACTCGGTCCAAATTTTTTCAATCTGCTCCAGTGTTGGTTTTTTAGTATCAGGCAGATCAAACTCAAGGCTTACACATGCAGTGTGTCCGTCGATTACGGGAACACGGTTGCAGTGCGCAGACACTAAAGGTCCTTCCGCATTAACAATTTTACCGCCGGAAACCTTTCCGAGAATTTTTAGAACCTCGGTCTCAGTCTTTTCTTCTTCACCGCCGATGTAGGGAACAATGTTGTCGATCATGTCGAACGAGGAAACTCCGGGGTAGCCTGCACCGCTCGTCGCCTGAAGAGTCGTCACTATCATTCTCTTAACAGGATATCCCTTCTGCTGCAGAGCGAAAACAGGAGCCATGTAGGACTGCAGTGAACAGTTGGGTTTTACGGCAATAAAACCCTTATCCCAGCCGTGATGCTTTTTCTGTTCCGCAATGACTGATACATGATCAGCATTAATTTCAGGAATAAGCATCGGTACATCATCAGTCCACCTGTTTGCAGAGGCATTAGATACAACAGGAATATTTTTTAGAGCATAGCCTGCTTCGAGTGCTTTAATTTCATCCTTTCCCATCTCGAGCGCGCTGAACACAAATTTGCATTTGCCAAGAGCTGCGTCAATATTGCTTGCATCTTCAACGATGAGGTCTGCAACGCCTGAGGGAATATCAGACCCGATGAGCCAGCGGTTTTCCACCGCCTCACTGTATTTTTTTCCGGCAGAACGGGGACTTGCAGCAACATAGGTTACTTCGAACCAGGGATGATCCTTTAAAAGATAAATGTAGCGCTGACCGACCATTCCCGTCGCACCTAATACTCCTACCGGTATTTTATTCATATTGTTCATGTTCATATCTCCTTAATTCTTATAACAATCCGCACTGCTTCATAGCCTGAATTACAATGGGTTTAAAAGATTCAGCAATATCGGCTAATGGAAGCCGGAGCGTTCCCGCAGGCAGTCCTTTTTGATTCATCGCAAACTTAATGGATGTCGGATTACCGTCTACAAAAGCCGCTTTAAAAAACGGCTGCAGCCGGTAATGAATTTCCCGCGCAGTCTTGAGGTCGCCCTTAACAGCGGAAACGGCAAGCTTTGTCACAAGATCCGGTACGAGGTTCGAAACGACCGATATTACTCCGTCGCCGCCTGAAGCAGCAAGGGGAAGGGTTAATCCGTCGTCTCCTGAGAGTACACAGAAATCATCCTTCTTCATAGCAATTTTTTCAATCACGTCCATCATCTGAGTAATATCGCCTGAGGCTTCTTTTACACCTGCAATATTTGGAAGCTCTGCAATTCTCATCAACAGCGGTGTGCTAATATTTTTTCCGGTACGGCTTGAAATATTATAAACAATAACAGGAATTCCAACCTTGGAAACCGCCTCAAAATGTCGGAAGATTCCTTCATCGGAGGGTTTATTATAATACGGTGTGACAACGAGGGCATAATCCGCACCGTGTTTTTTTGCTCTTTCTGTATATCTTACGGCATCCCGGGTATTATTGCTTCCCGCCCCTACAATGACAGGGATTTTTTTTCCGGTTTTTGCTGTATATTTTTTTACCTCTTCAACAGTAATGTCGATGAGAATCTCTTCTTCTGATTCATCCAGCGTCGGTGTTTCGCCTGTTGTTCCCAGAGGAACAAGACCGGTAATGCCGCCTTCGAGCTGAAATTGAACGAGCTTTCTAAAGCCGTCATAGTCAACTGAAAAATCAGCATTCATCGGTGTTATAAGCGCAGTGAATGCACCCTGTAGTTTAGACATTCATGCCTCCCCAATACCATTACTTCTACAAATGGTATAATTGTGTAATATTTATGCATATTATTGCATTTTTATACACTTTATGCAAGTGGAAGTCTTCATTTTTTCATTGCAAACGGGATAACTAGAGTGTATACTACATCTAATGAAAACATACACAGTATTCGGCAATAAAATCCCCGAGAGCAAAGCAAAGATAGGGGAAAAGCTGTTCCGCCACTATGCGAAGAAAAACGGTTATGATCCGGAGCATCCGCCTGTTCTTTCAGCAGTTCCCTCGGAAAAAGATTTTGATGATTTCGGCATCATGCACGTCGTTGAAAAAGGAAAGGCGGCAGCAACTTCTGCAGGAAATTTTGCAGATGCCTCGGCTCAGTATTCAGATATAGATAAGAAAAGATCTATACTTCTCGGCACCATCCGCATGGGGTTCGGTCACTGCCGTATGGCGCTTGCTATAGCATCCGCGGCGCGGTATAAGGGATTAACACCCTACTGGCTCGACATGATGTCCTTCCCGGATAATGCGGCAAGTAAAACAATCAGGCAGATAGAACACTGGTACAACATAGGTTCGCGGTTTTCTCAAAACTCAAGGTGGTTCAATGATCACATTTGGGAGAAGCTGACATCCGATGCGGGAAGACACCTCTCAGGGTCTTTACGCGACAAAACAATATCGCACATTTATGCACCATTATTTAAACATGTACCCGAGGGAATGCCCTTTGTTTCGACTCATCCATGGGTCGGTCACGGTGCGGTTGCTGCCGGAGTCAAAGGAGTGGTAAGCATCATTCCCGACAATTATCCGCTGGCTTTTCACCTTGTTGAAGGCTCGTACCATGCCGTACAGTCCCCTTCCTGCTATATGGGCTACAGAACTTTTATTTCCATGGGGGAGGACAATAATCTTGAATACTGCCTCCCGAAGGAATTCATTTATGAAACAGGACACTATGTTGATCATGAAATAGTCTCAAATATTGAAAACGACTGCGCAATGCGTTTAAAACGGCTTAAAGACGGGAAGGCAAGGCGTTTTTTACTGACCATGGGAGGCGCCGGCGCCCAGGTATTAAAATTTGCAGATATTATTCTAACCTGCCGGAAAGCAATTGAAGACAAAAAAGCAAGTTTTTTTATTAATATGGGGGATCATGAGGGAAGATGGCAGGCACTGAAAACTGAATTTGAAAAAAATAATATTCAGTGGACAATGCATGACGACTGGAATACTTCAAAAGACTTTATTACTTCGCTCGAAAAAAACGATGCCGAGGGCATTCATGTTTTTCTGCATAAAAATTTTTATGCAGCGGTTTACGCTACAAATCTTCTCATGAGGATGAGCGACGTAATGATAACCAAACCGAGTGAACTTTCATTTTATCCGGTACCGAAGCTGTTTATTCAGCGTGTAGGCAAACATGAAGCCTGGGGAGCCATCCGCGGATCGGAAATCGGGGACGGCACCATAGAAACAGGCTCTATAACCAGTATGCACAGAACACTAAAACTGCTTATTGAGGACACAGACCTTATAGAATTGTACTGTGAACATATTCTTAAAAACCACAGGGCGGGCATCTATAACGGAGCATACAATGTTATAGATATTGCTTTAAAAGTACAAAAATGATTTTTCACTTGACAGTTTTTTTTCTTTTTGTTACTATCCGCAGTATGAACGATATCCGCAAGGCGTTACACAGTTCCAAAACCTCTTTTGCTTCGGTATACTTTTACTTTAGCTATTGGAATTCTCTAAACCCCGCGGAGCGTACTGTAGGCGCGTAATATAACGCACCTTACCTTGTGTGGTACTGACAGAGACTCCGTATGGAGTCTCTTTTTTTTTGTTTGAATGAATAAGTAAAGGAGATACGCAAAGCTTCGTCTCCTGCTGCCGATGCTTTGCTTTTCAAGTTTGCGTTGCAAACTTGTATATTAACTGTCCTTCCTCTCTTCGTTGCGGAAGGACTATCAGCATCAATTTCGAAAACTGAAGTTTTCTCTTTGATGCTTCTTAGGAGAAGTAAATGATTATTGTTTTAAAGGCGAACACTCCGGAAAGCGATGTTCAAAGCTTCGTAAGCATGCTCGAAAATCAGGGCGTGCAGATTCATCAGTCAAAAGGTATAGATACCACCATTCTCGGCGTCATCGGCGATACAACACGTATGAATGATGAAAGTCTCAAAGCACACCATCTTGTGTCGAAAGTTATGCGTGTTCAGGAACCGTATAAAATGGCAAACAGAGCTTTCCATCCTGAAGACACCATAATATCGGTAAAAAGCGGAAAAGACGGCGGGCTTGCAAAAATAGGATTTCCCCATTTTGCCGTTATGGCAGGTCCCTGTTCTGTTGAAAGCGAAGAGCAGATTACGACCATTGCTTCCCAGGTTCAGAAATCCGGCGCACGCTTTTTAAGAGGCGGCGCTTTTAAACCCAGAACATCCCCCTATGCATTCCAGGGTATGGGATGTGAAGGCATAGATTTACTGCTTGCCGCAAAAAAACAGACAGGACTTCCCATCGTTACCGAGCTCATGGCAATTAATCAGCTTGAGGTATTTGAAAATGTGGACATCATTCAAATCGGCGCACGCAATATGCAGAACTTCAATCTTTTAAAAGAGCTTGGAAGATGCAATAAACCGATTTTATTAAAAAGAGGACTTGCCAGCACCGTTAAGGAACTCCTTATGTCGGCAGAATACATTATGGCCGGAGGAAACGAAAACATTATTCTCTGTGAACGGGGAATACGCAGCTTCGACAACTTCACTCGTAACGTTCTGGATCTTGCAGCGATTCCCTACCTGAAAAAGGTAACACACCTTCCGGTTATTGTGGATCCAAGCCATTCAACAGGTCTTGCATGGATGGTGGATTCCATGTCAAAAGCGGCGCTTGCAGCCGGTGCCGACGGCATCATTGTTGAAGTTCATAATAATCCAGAACAGGCATTGTGCGACGGGGAGCAGTCAATTACTCCTGAGCAGTTCAGCTCTCTTATGAGTAAACTTGCACAATATGCAAAAATTGAAGGAAAAATTTTATGACCATAGGGTTTGTAGGACTGGGGCTTATGGGCGGTTCGTTTGCAAAAGCAATTAGAGCTTCCAGGGCCAATACGGTATTAACCGCCTGCGACAAAAACCCCTCTGTTCTCGAGGATGCGGTTCTTGACGGCACTATAAATACTGCTTTTGCACCGTCCAGGGTCGACGAGATGCTGGCGCTATGCGATCTGGTCTTTGTCTGCCTGTATCCTGCGGCGGTTGCCCCTTTTATTCTCGAACACGAAAATACATTTAAAAGAAACGCCGTTATAACTGATATTGCCGGTGTTAAAGTTAAGCTTGCCGAAGACCTGAAGGCATTTAAAAGAAGCGATGTTGACATTATTCTCGGACACCCCATGGCGGGGAGCGAACGCGAAGGCTACACTCATGCCAGTGCAGGCATTTTCAAAGGCAGAAATTATATCTTCATTCCCCTTCCCTCCTCGAAAAATGAAAGCCTCATGATGCTCAAATCTCTCGCATCTGATATTGGGTTTACACGGCTTATAGAAACAACGCCCGAAATCCATGATCACAAAATTGCATTCACCTCACAGCTGTGCCATGTAATCGCTTCCGCGCTTGTAGAAAGCGCTGAGGACACCGAAATAACCGCATTCGGAGGAGGAAGTTTTGAGGATCTAACCCGCATTGCTATGATCAATGCCCCGTTGTGGACAGAGCTTTTCATAGAAAACAAGGATGAGCTTTTGAGTCATATTGAAGTCTTCGAAAAATCGCTGTCGCACTTCAAGAACAGTATTAAAAATAGTAAAATTACTGAACTGATGACAAGTCTTGAAAACGTCAGAACCCGCCGTATTGCAATGGCGCGCTTAAAATAATAGAAAGCGGTTGTGCGGTGTATTGACAGTCTCAAATTAGCCGAATACTATGTACCTATGTTCGACACTACTATACTTGATAAAGCTATAAGGCGCATACCGGATTTTCCAAAACCCGGTATTCTTTTTTACGACATTACCGGAATCCTTGTTAATCCGGGAGCATTCAATCTTTGCATACAAAAGATGGTTGATATGTACAAAGATGCACAGATAGATGCAGTGGCGGGAATCGA
Organism: Spirochaetota bacterium; assembly: GCA_023398165.1. Lineage (GTDB taxonomy): Bacteria > Spirochaetota > Spirochaetia > Treponematales > Treponemataceae > JAAZLA01. The sequence continues at coordinate 175,207 of JAEWSQ010000005.1, forward strand.
ATCGAGAGGCTTCATTTTTGCCGCCCCCTTTGCTCAGATAATGGGAATTCCATTAATCCTCATACGGAAAAAAGGCAAACTTCCCGGAGAAACATACGCCTGCAAGTATTCTCTGGAATACGGGACTGCAGAAGTGGAGGCACATAAAGCCGACATTCAAAAAGGACAGAGGATACTGGTTATCGATGACCTCATTGCTACAGGCGGAACATTGAAAGCCGCCAAAAACATTATTGAACAGGGAGGCGCGACCGTTGCAGAGTTTTTCGGCATTGTGGGACTCCCGTTTCTCAACTATTCAAAGGCGCTTGAACCTGCTGTTATACGTACTCTTATTACATATAATAATGAATAAACCGGAAACTGTACGGGAAACCGTAAATTAATATCAGTTTTGTAAATCCAAGGAGGATAGAATGTGTGAGAAAAAGTTTTATATCTGCAAGCATTGCGGAAATATTATCGGTATGATTCATAGTTCAGGCGTTCCTGTGGTATGCTGCGGCGAGAATATGACTGAATTAAAGGCAAACACCACAGAAGCAAGTACTGAAAAACACCTCCCTGTCATTACCGTTGAAGGCTCAACCGTGACAGTAAGAGTCGGCTCAGTCGCACACCCCATGACTGCAGAACACTCGATTCAGTGGATTTACCTTGAAACAGACAAGGGCGGACATAGAATGTGCCTGAATCCGGGTGAAGAACCCCAGGCCGTCTTCTGTCTTAAAAACGAAAAAGCAATTGCAGCCTATGAGTACTGCAATCTTCACGGACTGTGGCTGACGAAACTCTAATTACGGGTTATGTTAAAAAGCGGAAAACAAATGATTGTTTTCCGCTTTTTTTTTACATAGGGGCGTCTTTACTGCCCATTTTTTTCAGGAACTGAATCAAAAACGGGAGCGACACGATAAATGCCGCAATGTCGGCAAAAAGCTGCGCCGTTTTAAGACCGCCGTTACCGAAAAGAGACGGCAGAATTATTATTAACGGAATAAAAAATAAGCCCTGCCTTGTGCTCGACAAAAAGGTTGCCTTCCATGCCTGACCTGTCGACTGCATGAGCATGTTTGAGGCAATGACAAAAGCATGAAGAGGCAGAGCGAGGCATTGAAAACGCAGTACGGAAACACCGAGTGAAATAACATCGGGGTCGTTGCGGAAAATCCTTATCAGCGCAGGAGAAGCAAGAAATAAGCAGACAGAACATGCTGATAAAAAAACAGTCCCGAGGCTCATGGTAAAAAAGAACGCTTTCCTGACCCGTCCGTATTGTTCTGCACCGTAGTTATACCCGGAAACAGGCACGAACCCCTGACCCAGACCTATCATTATGGAAGCGACAAACATAATAATACGCGCGACTATTGAAACGGCTGCAACAGAAGCATCGCCGAATGCGGAAGCCCCGACATTTAAAAATACTGCAGCTGCACTTCCCAATCCCTGTCTGATAAATGAAGGCAGCCCTGTCTTGACAATCTCATAATAATCCCGTAATCCCTTTGAAACAGAAAGCGGCGACAGTATTACGATGCTTTTCCCCCTCAGAAAAAAAGACAGCAGTATGGAAAAACTGATGCACTGACTTATAAGCGTTGCAAGAGCCGCACCCTTTGTTCCCATATTGAGGGTAAAAATAAACAGCGGATCGAGTGCTATATTTATAAAACCTCCTGTGGTCAGTCCTATCATCGAAAAGGCCGCTTTCCCCTCAGAACGGAGAATATTATTTAAAACGTAGGAAGCGCACATAACAGGAGAACCCAGGAGAATAAACATAATGTAATCTTTAGCATACGGATATATAGTATCCGTCGCTCCCAGAAGATATACTAAGGGTTTTATGAAGATAATTCCCGAGACCGCTAGAAGTACACCGAGGAATAGAGCGGTATAAAATGAAGTCGAGCCGTATTTCGATGCAGAAGCAGGATCCCTAGACCCAAGCATGCGTGAAATAAGAGAGCCGCATCCCATGCCGAGTGTAAAACCGACTGCCTGAATAATTGCCATTACCGAAAAAACAATCCCTACGGCAGCACTTGCACTGGTTCCTATTTGTGAAACAAAAAAAGTATCTGCAATGTTGTAGAGAGCCGAAACAAGCATGCTTATGATAGTCGGGACAGCAAGCGATAGAACTAAAGACGAGACCGGCTTCTGCGTCATTTTATTAAATTGTGAAACCCCTGAAGCTTCCATAAAATCCTTTATACTTTACCTACTCATGGTATTTTTTTTATGATACACTTACTAAAAGATAAACTCAATAAGAGAAAATTAGTACATACGATTAAAGGATGAAGGAATGAAACTCATTTTTATACGCCACGGAGATCCGGATTACGAAAAAGACAGTTTAACAGCTAAAGGATGGAAAGAAGCGGAACTCCTTGCACAAAGAATAAGGCTGTGGCCCGAGGCGGAGTACTTTGTATCTCCCTTGGGAAGAGCACAGGATACAGCCCGCGTATGTTTGGAAAAAAGAGGAATAACACCTGTCACCCTGCCCTGGCTTAAAGAATTTCATTATCCGGTGTATCATCCGCTGCAGAATATAAAACACGTTGCCTGGGATTTTTATCCTGAGTACTGGACGCAGAAAATGGAATACTATGATCCTGAATTATGGTACAAAACTGATATTATGAGCGAAGCAGGCATTGAAGGAAAATACACCTGTGTACAAAACTCTTTCGACGATTTTTTAAACCGGTACGGATATACAAGACAAAAGGGATACTACACAGTACATCACGCCGGCTCAGACGGGAACAAAGATACAATTCTCGTGTTTTTCTGTCACTTCGGCATATCGGCCATATTGATGGCTCACATGATTAATGTTTCCCCGCTGGTCCTTTTGCAGAACTTTTTTATGCCGCCTTCGTCGGTAACCATAGTATGCACAGAAGAACGCTCAGAAGGAAAGGCGGCTTTTAGAACACAGGTCATGGGAGATACTTCCCACCTCCGCATTGCAGGTGAGCAAGTATCATCCTCAGGTTTTTTTACCGATGTTTTTTCACTCTAAGCAGAGACATCTTTGAAAGCATCCGAGACTACTTAAAATAGGTGCGTATTCCCGCGCTTATAAATGAAACCCCTTCACCGTCTTCAAAAGGAACAGTAAATCGGTAACCCCCTCCGTATTCAATGAAAAAACTCTGATTCTTAATATATTGAATTTCAAATCCTCCCGATCCTGAGACATCCATCGCGAGGGGGACAGAGAATAAGCTCTTTCCTCTTCCGCCGAATGCACTTGCCATGACCGTTATTGAACCGTAGGGACGAAATGCTGCTTCACTCTTTTCAAACCAGCCTCCGAGAGAAATCTTCTCTGAAATTCCGATGTATCCGTAATCGCTGCTTCCATAGCCGTGAAGTCCGATTGAATTGCGGATGTCCCAGTAGTTTTTCTTCAAGAGTGAGAACCCGAAATCCCCGTAGCCTCCGCTCCGCGAATTTTCAAGAACCACTGCGGAGGATGAGTACATTCCTCTAAAAAAATTTCCGCCGCCTTCCTGTGCTGCAAGTATTGATGCAGCTGCAAGTAAAAAGATAACCGCCTCTATTCTTTTCACTGATTTTAAAGCTTTTACGTTCATAGTGCGCCTCCGTTATACCTAAGATCGATTTATGCATAGTAATGATCTTTGTTGTATCCAGAGTAATCCCGCACACTGATACATGAACAGTAAGAAAAAGTATACTTTTTATAGAATATCGTTTATTTTCTGCATGAGCTGGCGGTTATTTGTTATATCAAGCTTGCGGTATATATTATACGCGTGCTTTTTAACTGCCGAGAGAGACACAAACAGCTCATCAGCAATTTGATTATATGTTTTACCCTCAAAGAGTTTTACCGCAGTTTCAGCTTCTCTTTTACTCAGGTGAAGTCTCTCACACAGGAGGGAGGCAGAAGGTTTTTTAACATTTTGATTTACTGATATTTCATCATCAAAACTCTGCTGTATTTTTTCTAAAAATTCTTTCTGCGTCTGCAGGTGTTTTTGTACTGACACGGTATTGTACAGAAAAACAGGTATCTGGTAGGCAATAGGGAAAAAACCGAAAAAATACTGGGAAAGCATTTCTCTGTTTGAACTTGCATAATAGAGGATACCGTATAGTATAAAAAGAGAAGAAGCAATAATAAAAAGACTAATTCCTGTTTTAGAAAGTTGTTTTTGATCATCATTTTGCGTATCGCAGGATTTCTTAACGCCGATCGTTGAAAGAATTGAAATCAGAGGAAGGAAAACACTTATCCAAAAAGAAATTTTTGTATTCCCCGATAAAAACAGAAAACAAAAACCGGTTATTAGTACAAGGCATAGTGCGGTATACCATTTTGGGACTGAGATAACCGTATGTTCTGTCGAAATGGAGCTGAAAATAAAATGAGGTATACTTAGCGAAAAAAAAGCAATGAACAGGTAAAGAAGGAATTCAGACAGGGAGGTAAAAGCATTAAGCATAATGCTCAAAAAAGGAATAGCAGTGGTGATAAACACATTCAGTACCACTAAAAAAAGCGCAAAAACAGCTTTTTGCTTATTCAGCGTCCATACATACAGCACAAATAAGGTATTGCACAATGAAAGTGTATAAGCGCATAACCACAATACAATCATACTATCTCTCCGGATCAGAATTTAAGAAAGTGTACCGGTTATTAGACTTTCATACGAGGAAATCGGAAGGGGTTTAGAATAGTAGTATCCCTGTATGTAGTTGCATCCCCATGATTTCAGCAGTTCCTTCTGTTCCCCGGTTTCGACTCCTTCGGCGAGGCTTAAAATGTTCAGATGATGAGTCATCGTAATAATGTCCCGTACAATAAGGTTATCCCGGTTCGCTTTACTGCTTTCATGAATAGAGTCAATAAAACTTTTATCAATTTTTAAAGTGGTTAACGGCATGTCTTTCAAAAGACTCAGAGAGGAAAAACCGGTTCCAAAATCGTCCATGGAAAGATTAAAACCAAGATCCCGTATGCGCATCATTGTATTGAGTAAATATTCCTGATCATTGTAGGCGGCGCTTTCTGTCAGCTCAAATTCTATAAGGGAACGGTCTAAATTGTATTTAGAAACGATTTTCTCTATAACATCAATCATGCGCACATTATTAAACTGGGTTCTCGAAAGATTCACCGACACAGGATAAAGCTTGCAGCCGGTTTCTTTCCATTCAACCAGTTTCCTGCATATAGTATTCAATACAAAACGGTCAATTATTTCTACCGCACCGTTTTTTTCAAGGAGGGGAACAAATTCTGAGGGACTAAGAAAAGATTCCTTTCGGTAATTCCAGCGGATTAAAGCTTCGGCTCCATAGAGTTTATCTGATTCGGCATGATATTTCGGCTGCAGATACACCATCAACTCGCCGTTTCGAATAGCTTCCGGCAGTTCGCGTTTTAAAGTATCTGCACGCAGAACATTGCGTTTCATCTGCTCAGTGTAAAAATGAATTTCAGTAACATTCTGCCTCGTTCCAAGACGCTGAGCCATTTTCGCAAAATCTGCAATTATTGACTTATTGTTTCCCATATTGGACTGCTGGACAACCCCGCAGCGGAAGTAAATCGGGTATGTTTTATCAGAAGGAAGACTGTTTATTTCTGCAAAAAAAGCAAGAAGCCTGATGCGCAGCTCCTCTTCTTTCATAGGTTCTGTAATCACGGCAAAACGGTCATTGTCGCAGCGGACAGCGCATTTTTTCCAGGGAATTGTCTGCAGCTGATCCCCTATATGACGCAGAAAATCATTTGCAACACGGTGACCGTACAGTTCATTTATCATTTTAAAGCTTTTCACATCAAAGTGAATAAAATCATACCCTTCAGGAGGATCATACGTGCTGATGAAATTTACCATCCAGTTCCAGTTCGGGTAGCCTGTTACCGGATCATGATATGCCAGACGATAATATGAGTCACGCTGTTTTCCCGCTCTCAGGTATAGCATAAGAAATACAACACCTGCTGCTGCAGAAAAAACTGTAGTGCAAATAAATACTATTATCATCCGGCAGACCTGCCTATTTTACAAAATGTTTTTTCAGAAAATTAAAATCCAGCTCGGGATACAATACAAATTTTGCCAGAAGAGCATTTACACGTTTTTTAGCCTCTTCCTGCACCTTGGAATCAATAACTATCTTTCCCTTAGCAGGTGTTCCTTTTTCCGTCATTGCAGGTTTTGTACCGGCAAGAATTAACTTCAGTATCTGTGCAATTTCCTTCATTTCGGATGTTCCCATACCGAGTGTTGTGATTGCAGGAGTTCCCACACGAATACCGCTTGTCCACCACGGACCCTGAGGATCGAAGGGAAGCGTGTTGCGGTTGACGGTAACACCGCATTCAAATAAGGCATTTTCCGCCTGACGGCCTGTTAAGCCGAAGGTAGTAACGTCTATGAGCATAAGGTGATTATCAGTACCGCCTGTCTGCAGCTTCATGCCGAGTTTCTGGCATTCTGATGCAAGTGTACGGGCATTGTCGCGTACTGCATGGGCATAATTCTCATAGGCTTTTGTCCGTGCTTCTTTGAAAGCAATTGCTTTTGCGGCCATTATGTGAGGCAGAGGGCCTCCGAGTACAAGAGGGCAGCCTTTATTTACAGACTCTGCAAAAGCTTCCTTGCAAAGAACCAGTGCGCCGCGCGGACCGCGGAGTGTCTTATGAGTAGTCGATGTTACGATATCGGCCCATTCAACAGGATTCTCTTCTCCGGTAAACACCTTACCTGCAACGAGACCCGCAAAGTGAGCCATATCTACCATGAGAACGGCTCCGCATTTATCTGCTATCTGTCTGAATCGTTTAAAATTAATAGCTCTGGGGTATGCCGAGTATCCGGTAAGAAGAATAAGAGGTTTAATCTCCATAGCCTGTTTTTCGATTGCATCGTAATCAAATAAACCAGTCTCTTTATCTACGGTGTACGAATAGGCGTCAAACATACGTGCAGACACATTCTGGCGGTAGCCGTGTGTCAGGTGTCCGCCTGAGTAATAATCCAAACCTAAAAGCTTCTGATTTCCGAGCTTTGCACGTAAATCATTCCACTGTTCATCGCTCATGTGAGATACGTTTGTGTCGCCGAGGGCTTCGAGAACCGGCATTTCAATTTTTGCATTAAGGATTGCCCAGTAGGCAACGAGGTTTGCATCTGCACCTGAGTGTGGCTGAACATAGGCATGATCCGCGCCGAAAAGCGCTTTAGCTTCTTCTGCTGCACAGGATTCGACTGCATCGACATTCTCACAGCCGCCGTAGTAGCGGTGGTCGGGGTATCCTTCGGCGTATTTATCGGTTAAAAGATTACCCATCGCAGACTGAACATTGAGGGAACAGTAGTTCTCACTTGCTATAAGCTTCAAGTGCCCTCTCTGGTTTGCAAGCTCATTAACAACAGAGGCTGCAATTTCAGGACCGACTGATGCTACCTGCTGAAGATTAGCGACGTACGATGCCATGGCGGCATTTACTTTTTCCGAAGGTGTACTTTGTAAGTACTCATTCAATGGTGTTGACATAAAAACTCCTATAGTGCACCTGCCCCTCAGCTGTCATCTGAGTAAAGCACAGCGCGTTATTGTAGTTCCATCCAAAGGACGGAATATGTCGCAACCCAGGCGCACGGCTGCAGGCAACTTCATGATGGTTAATTCCATCCAAAAACGCCAGAAGTTGCCCTATAGTACCGTTTTTACTGCTTTTATTCAAGATTGAATTGTACTATACCCTTTGAGCCGGTTACCAGGTGAATTCCTGTGCATCGGCTTTAACAGTCCCGGTAATTTGACCTGCAGAATCAATAACTATATCCATGGTAATATTATCTACATTATTGTCGCAATTTAAAAGTTTAAGTGTTCCATTTATTGTATGTGAATAATCATTGTATTCATGAGTTATTGTCCCATAAATATTCATGTATGGAAGGCTGCCGTCTCCGCTCCAATTATCAAATTTTACCTTTTCCTTATACGATATCTTATAATCAGTAATACTATACGACTCAACTGTGGATTCCATTTTCTTTTCTTTCATGTTTGGAGGTGTATCTATATCTGTAATAACAGCTCCCGCTTTATATTCGTCATAATGCTGTGAGTAAAAGAAATCTAAATGCTCCCTGACCTTCATTATGACTTCTTTCGCCTCCCATTCTGTAACATCGCCGTCCATATAACTGCACGACAAAACTGAACAAATGAGACATATAGCTAAAACCGCAATACCAAACTTATTCTTAACCATACGAAACTCCTATTTCTGAAGGGTAATACTCAAATCATATCACCGGCACATACATTGTCAAGTATTTTTTTCAGCTCAGAGAATATAGAGTCAAACGAAAGCACTGTAGTCTACTGCGCAAGGGAAAGAGATATACTCAAATCATTGTTGTGTAATCTGTTAGGTAATCCTGATTTCTAAGCCACTCATACGCACTTTCATTATAGGGGAAATCCCAGGTACCGCAAAAACGTACCGGATCGCCTCCGAATCCTGTTTTGAAAATATATAGACCGCTCATTGAGTGATCCGCATTATTGTTCACAGGAATACCCATTAGATCGTAGCGTGTACAGCCTTTACTCCGTGAAAAGAGCATAGCCTCCCACTGAAGGCCGTAGTTCGGCATACAATCTCTGTATTCCAGAGAAGATCCGGCATACATGTAATACGATGTTTTTCCGCAGATTCCAAGAATAAGACCGGACAGTAAAATTCCGTTTTTTTCTGCGGTTAAAATAAAAAACTCAGGATCGGGAACAGGTGCAGTTAAAGGAGGTCTCTTGCCCGAATCATCATGAAAAACGTTATCCGCAGTTTTAAATAATGTATCAAAATAGGGAAGCTCTTCGTAGAAAAACCCCTTACGTTCTGCTGTACCGGCGTACAATGAATGCCAGAGTTTTAAACAAGAGGTATCACGTATAAAAAAATCAACGTCCATTTTATACGATTTTCGTATTGAATTCCGTGTTGTCTGCCTCATTTTCATTAATAATTTCTCGGGCGTCAGTTCAAGATTTATTAAAACAGTGTCGGGACATAAGTAATCGAGCGAAGCTTTGCGTAAAAGTCCGTGTTCTGTTCCATAATTCATACGTATTTCGCGAATTTCATTTCTCGGGGGAAAGGTATACGCTGAACCGTGTGAAAAAGGTGAACGCCACGGCAGGTCATAGCGTATGCAGATACAATTTTGAGGGAGCAGAGGTTTTAGTGAAATGCTCAATTTTTCTAAAAGTATGCCGTAATCCTCTTCACCAATATGAACAAAAGGACCGCGGGGGACATAGGCATAAACGTTTTTACTGGACAAGCGCCGTAAAAGCACCATAAGAGGAAAAGAGAATGTTTTCCATTCGCACAAAAAAAATACAGCCTGCTGTCCGCAGGCTGTTTTAACAGCACCCCAAAAACCTGTTTGAAACAGGTTGTCCAATGCCGGGAAATCCTCCGGCCGGCATTCCTGTATAGTTATCATGACCTAACCATAACAAGGAAGAGTGAAAGATGCAAGACCGAATTTTTTATTTGACAAGTATCATGGAAATCGTGATATATCAGCAGGAGATAGAATCGTTTAATAAGACAACATATTCACCCGTGAATGAGGCGCAGCTCTCCCCTTTTTCGCAGTCCCTCACATCCGCCTCGATGCGGATGCGGCTCTTTCCAAATTTATTAATCATCATTATAAATTTAGTAATTTGTTCTTCGCTTACAGGCCTGACTTCTGCATAAAAATCCGATACAAGAGGCTTTGTAAACTCAACATGCTCGCTTTGAATTACAATAATTCCAGCAGGCAGCTCTCTAGTCAGAAGAATATTCCGCACACTCGCCCATGAGGCGACTATAACCGACGTACTTATGCTCCCTCCAAATACGGAATTTCTATGATTAATATGATCCTTTAGCGTACCCTTAACCTGAATAAACGGACTGTGAACTTCATTTATTTCAAAATTATGTTTTTTCACAATAGGTATGTGCTCATTAATGTACTGTTCAATAGTGCTGTTCATACCCTCTCCTTAATGACATTCTGACATATTAAGTCATTATAAAACTTCAATACGGTAAAGGTCAACATACTGACGTAAAATATCTATCTTTTAACAAAAAAAGCCGCCCTTTATGAGGGCAGCCTTTCTTGTGCAAAATCCGCAGACGAACAATTATTTACTTAGTACCAGTACCAGTAATGATCATAGGCATCATAGGTTGTGGATAAGCTTATCTCCTTTTTGGTAAAATAATAACTGTAGCCGTAACCGCCGTTGCCGTAGTCAGGCGAAGCATCTCCGGTAGTAAGGGTTCCTGAATTGTCAAAATCATAAATAACGGTGTAACCAAGATACTTGGATCTGTCAAAAGAACCGCTCAATGTCGCAGAGCCGTATGAATTCGTGTATCCGCTTGCCGTTTTTTGAACAGGAGCATTACCTTCAACATAACCGCTTGCCGGATTATAGGGGACATCGAGTATAAGTAAAAGAACCTTCATATTTTCAATTCCGTTAATAAAATTAACAGTCAAAACCGGAAGAGGTTTTACAGAGGTTGTGGGAGCTGAAAGATCGCCGATTTTACTATCTTTTTTTGCGGTGAGCGCAAAGATATACGATTTACCGGAGTTGTCGCCGGATAAACCGGAGAGAACATAACTTGTCGCTGTAATATCTGAAACCTTTTGACTGTTTAAAGTCGGTGTTGTTCCATCGTTTGTATAATACAAATCGTAGGCGGTAGCATCTGCAGAGGCAGCCCACGAAACGGTGATTGATTCATCACCCGCTGCGGCCGTAATAGATGTTGGAGCATCAGGCGGAGGGAGAAAAAAATCACATCCTGAAAACGTAATAACAACAAGAGCAAGCAGCACTAATAAAACTTTTCTCTTCATAGAACCTTCCTTTTTTTAGCGATTAATAAAGTCACCTTATAGTAGTATGACAAAAGTTATTTTGTCAAATCTTTTTTTCCTGAAGATTTTCATACATTTTCATGAGTCCGTTGCGGATAATTCCCTGATCGCGGCTTGAAATTCCTGACAGAAGATCCATCTCCATTTTGCATAGGATCTTGAACATTTGCGAACAGAAATATTTACCGCTGTCAGTTACTTTTATACCTTTTGATGATGGAACACTGTCTTTATTTCCCAGGCTCACGTATTCTTTTTCCTCAAGATTTTTTAGGGATTTGGAAACGGCATGAACCGTCAGCTGCATGAACTCCGCTATTTCCTTCTGAGTCGAATCATAATCACAGTCGCTGCTTCTTTCCGACAGGAAACGTACAACCTGAAAATCGGTCCAGTCTATGCCGTACCGGGAAAATTCAATTTCACTGCGTGTCTGAAGACTAAGATGAACCTGCCTCAGCATCATGCCCATCATTTTGGGAGTTCTGCTTTTTAGTATCATGTAATCTCTCCTACAGGTATTGTATACTTTGAACCGCAATTATGGCAAATTACCTCAAGCGGATCGGGACCGTTTGAACGTATATCTTTCAGTTCTTCCTCTGAAAGCCGGCTGATATACTCTATGTACCGTTCTTTTGAACAGGGACAATTAAAGCTGATTGAACGTACAAGGGCTATTGTCGGCTGAAATTCGCGGAAGAGACCGAAAATAATATCATCGTTATTGCCCTTTTCCGCATACCATTGACCCAATGAAGGACAGGATGAAAACGCATGTTCAACCTTGCTTATGAGCAGATCACTGGGCAGAAATACACCATTTTTGTGCTCAAAAAAGGATTCGTTCATCTGCCTGCTTCTTCTTCCGCCTACAGACGGCAATGCCTGTAAAAACATGCCGCCTGCACCTGTTACATTGCCTTTTGCATCAAACTTGACGCTTATGTTGAAAGCGGTCTTAATCTGTTCCGACTGCAAAAAATACCATGAAAGATCCTGCGCAATGTTTTTATGCTTTATTTCAACGCTTCCCACATGGGGCTCTCTGGAGTTGGTATTCAATCTGGAAACTGTTACTGTCCCCGGCCCGAAAAACGGGGCTAAATCCCAGTTGTCCAAAGGAGAATCCACCGGTATATGATCCTGAAAAAGATGACCGCGGATAAAGCCCGTAGAATCCGCCTCGACAGAAAAACCTGCAGCCGGTCCGTTTGTATCGTATCTAAACTGCAGCTGCTCTTTTCCCTTCATCGTAGGAATCATTAAAGCTGCGCCGATGCAGCCCTGTGCAAGCACCATTGTTTCAAGTATTCCAAGATTAAATTGAGCCCTCATTTGATTGACGAAGCGCGTTCCGTGGAAAAGTGCGCCCCTGAACAATCCGTCAGCCATCACGAAAACACTCATCTCATCTGTGTGGAGAGAATGCATATGGGAAATAAGATCAGTATCAAGAATTTCAGCTTTAATCATGTGGACATAGTAGCATAAAATGTCTCATAAATCCAGTTTTCCAAAAAAAATCAGTGAATTTCGATGTAATACATAGAAAAAGCTCTTTTTTCTTTTTTTTCTGCTTGACAGTTATTGCTTTACACTGTACTGTTTAAGTAATCGTGCGTTCTCTTATAGAATCTAGAATCCGAATCGAGTGTCTGCAAGTAATCTTTCGTAATGTGGTTTCCTTCCAGTATTTATTTCCGGTATACAGAACAAGCTAAGAAAACGTGTGGTTTTACCGCCCTGGCGCGGTAGCGATACGAAGTGCCGGTTTAGCCGGCAAGAGGATTTTTTAATGGCTCAGAAAATTTATGTTGGAAACATGAATTATGCGACAACAGAAGAGACTTTGTCTAATCTGTTTTCACAGTATGGAGAGGTTGTATCAGCAGTTGTAATCAAAGACCGCTATACAGAACAATCAAAAGGTTTTGGATTTATCGAAATGAGCGATGCACAAGCAGCAGAAGCAGCTATCGCAACATTGAACGGCAAAGAAGTAGAAGGCCGCAGAATTCGTGTTAACGCAGCAGAAGATAAACCCCGCACACAGCGCCCCAGAGGAAACTTCGGCGGCAACCGTGAAGGCGGTTACAATAACAACCGCGGAAATAATGACCGCGGCGGGTATGACAACTACCGCTACTAATTAATAACTGTCTGCCGCTCCGCGGCAGCGTTATGTAAACCTGCTTCATTGAGGCAGGTTTTTTTTATTTTAAACATCAGCCGGGTAATATACTCCTTTATATCAGCCGATAGATAGGTATGAGCGAAACACAGAAACCCCTTTATGAATCCCAATCTTTCCACGATTTTACTCAAATTCAGGCTGACAGGCTTCAGATTTTAAGCCGCCTCCTTACGGATAACGCCGTCCCCTTCACTATAATTCCCATTGAAGATAAAAAGCATATTTACATTCAATTTCCGAAAACTTCCTACTCCCCCCTTTTTAAAATTAAAACTGTCCTCGTACATTACGATAAAGACCCCTTGTCTCCGGGTGCTAATGACAACAGCGCCTGTATTTTTCAGGTAATTGACTGGATTATTCAGCTTCTTTCAGACAACACTGTCCACAATATACGTATTTTTTTTACCGACGGCGAGGAAATCGGAAGTGCTGCAGAACAGGGATCATTCGGCATAGCTTCCAGATTCAAAAAACTGGGCATTACCAATGATGAAGTTTTTGTTCTTGACGGCTGCGGACGGGGCGAAGTTCTTGTCATATCGAGTACCGGGAAAAATGCGCCGGGGAATGCAGATTTCAAGAAAAAGTTTTATGAGCTGTATGAGGATGCTATTCAAATTGCAAAATCGGCCGCTGCGGAACGCTGGATAACCGTGCCCGTACCCTACAGCGATAATGCGGGATTCATAGCCTGCGGTATTCCCGCTGTGGCAATAACAGTACTGCCGAGCGATGAAGCCTCGCTCTATATGAGGCGCCTGCAGAAAGACAAAAAATTTGAAAAAATGGTGCTCGAACACCGGAGTACTGCTGAAAGATTCAATAGTTCGGATCTTCCGCTTACCTGGAGATTAATGCACGGCAGCGATGATACGGTTTCCTCTCTCACAGCCGAAGCATTCTCCTTAATGAAAAAGTTTTTAAACGCCCTTGGAAAGCATAAAACCCTTTCCTAACCTAGGGTAAGGCCTGTTCTATTACAGCAGAACCGTCAAACGAACAAAGGGCATTAACATCCTTTGAACATGTCCCGCTATCGCCGTAATACCAGAGCGAGCCTGTAGCAGGATCTTTTCCGTATACTAAAGCAGCAGCATAGGTATCTTCTATAAGTTTTTCACATACGAGTTCATTCCCGTTCAAAACAAAAACCGCCATGGCGATGCGGCCTTTCATATCGGCTGATAATGCCGCGGTAATACCTATTTTTCCGTTTACTTCAAATCCTCTTCCGGTGAGACATAACACCTTTTCTCCTAGTCCTGTAACAGATAGCTCAACCGGATTTACTTCTCCCTTTCTCAAGAGAAATACATCAAAATCGGCTGCATACCTGAAATTCTGACTCGGAAAGATAATAATGCTTTCGTCTGACAGGGGAATCATATTCATAAAATCTGAGGCTTTCTCTCCCTCAGAGGGATTTATTAGTTTTGAGGCATGAGGAACAGTAAAGATCTTTACAAAGTCTCCGTCTTCTTTCGTATATCTATATAGATTATTTACAGAATTATCTTCGGTGCCGCCTGCAAGATATACCGTGCCGTGTACATCACCCGTAAAAAGAACAGCAGAGCGGAAACAGTCAAGATTTCCCGTCCAGATTTTTTCCAGAGGGTTTAGTGCGAAACTTCCAAGGCTGTCATTTTTTACCTTGTATAATGTATACGCGAATCCGCCCCGGGAAAAAATATCGCTCTGACTCAAAGCAAAATCATTCTTAATTTCCATCGCGGTGTCGTTTAAATATGTCCGGGAGATGACGGTTCCCTTCCTGGTTATATAGTACAAAACCCCGTACCATCCGCTCATACTTTTTATACTTTGAAATGCAAGAACCCCTGTCGAAAGAGGAGAAACACTCCCTGTCATGAACCTCATATCAGCATCAAAAAGTTTGGTATATGGAGAGCCGGTTTCATAAACTGCCTTCTGAGCGCTGCTTGATTCGTAGAAAAATACAGGATTAAGTTCCGATGACGGTAATTCTGATATTTTTGAAAACGTACAGGAGCTTAACAGCAGTACAGTACTCAGTAAGAGCAGCAGTTTTCTCATTTTTCATTCTTCGAGGAAAAATACGCAAGAACAAAGCCCAGAATACAGCTTGCAAGAGACAGAATAAGAACCGGAAGGAATGAACCGTCTGTGTAGGAACCGATAAAACCTTCAAACGGCAGTATTACCATAATGGAACCCAAGACAAGTCCGAATATGGCTCCGTATGTCTGCCCCGGAATACGCGATAAAAGGAATTTTACCAGACCCGCACCCGAAAACAAACCAATAATCACCCCGGCCGCAACCGGAATAAGAAGAGGGATGTTCATATCAGATATTGATGCAATGATTGTAGTATACACACCCAGCACTATCATTAAAAACGAACCCGAGATGCCGGGAATAATCATGGCAACAGCTGCAAGCGCTGCGCTTACCGTTAGCCGGATAAAAAGGGTAAATGTTAATTCGGTATATACTATTGAAGCGTCGTCAGGTGAAAAGAGAAACATAAGTGCCATTACACCGAAAGAAACAAGCAGAGAAAGCATAATTGAGGGACTCCACTTGCGTAATCCTTTACCCGGGATTTTCCGAAAAACCAGAGGGATGCTGCCTGCTATGAGGCCGCAAAAAAACATATTCGTCGGAACAGGGTAGGATGTAAAAAGGAAGGTGATTACCTTGCTGAACAGCAGTATTCCCGTCACGACACCGGCCCCGAGCGGAAGCACAAATTTCCACTGTGAAAGTATTTTTTTTATATTAATCGTAATTACCGATAACAGACGCTCATACACATTAAATACAATCGCCATTGTACCGCCTGACACACCGGGAATTACATTTGCAACCCCGAGAATAATTCCTGTTACAAACAATTTAAGAAGCTCTTTCATACTGTTATACTAACCCTTTTTAATCAACTTATGCAATATAGAACACTCATAAAATAGTTCCGGTTACTGACCAAGTGTTAATCTGGAAGATAGTTCCTGACTGGAAAAACACGGTATAAAAAAACAGCCGGCGTATATACCGGCTGTTCGACTATGTTGTATCAGTTTGAAATTTGCACGTCTTACACGCCAAGAAGTTTCGCATATGATTTAAGCGCACCGTCCATGTCCCCGGAAAGCACTTTTTTTGTAAGTTTTTTACCGAGCTGTACGCCTTCCTGATCAAAACTGTTCACATTCCAGACAAAGCCCTGAAACATAATTTTGTTTTCAAAGTGAGCTAACAGAGTACCGAGAGCTTCGGGCGTAAGGGTTTTTCCGTAGATTAAACTTGACGGCCTGCCGCCGGGGAAGTTCTTATTCGGATTTGCATCGCTTGTTCCCTGAGCGAAGGCGACAATCTGAGCCGCAAGGTTTGCACAGAGTTTTTTTTGGCTGGTGGAACCTTCGACTTCAACATCCTTACCGCTTTGATTATTTATGAAACCGATAAACTGGAGCGGTATAATATCCGTTCCCTGATGTAAGAGCTGATAAAACGAGTGCTGTCCGTTGGTTCCGGGTTCTCCGAAAATCACCGGACCTGTTGCGTATTCCACCGGTTTTCCAAAACGGTTAACCTGCTTGCCGTTCGATTCCATATCGGCCTGCTGAAGATGTGCTGGAAAGCGGCTTAATGCCTGACTATAGGGAAGAACCGCGGTTGAAGGATAACCCTGGACATTTCGCTCATAAACGCCTATGAGAGCGTCGAGAAGCGCGGGATTTTTGGTAATATCAGCATTTTTTGCAGTCTCGTCGGCCTCGTGCGCGCCTTTGAGGAAGGACGCAAAAGTCTTAGAGCCGAACGCCAGTGAAAGAACCGCACCGCCTACAGCCGAGGTGGAAGAAAATCTTCCGCCGATGAAGTCGTCAATGTAAAAGGATGCGAGGTACTCTGGATTATTTGCAAGAGGACTGGTCTCCGAGGTGACTGCAACCATGTGCTTCGAAGGATTTAAACCTGCTTTTTTGAGGAAATCTTTTACAAAAAGCTCGTTTGCAAGAGTTTCCTGTGTGGTTCCCGATTTTGAGACAAGCACAAAGAGGCATTTTGAAGGATCGACAGAAGCCATGACGGCGCTTGCATCATCGGGGTCAACGTTTGAAATAAATTTTGCCTTCATCTTCATGCATCCGTTTTTGACCGCCCATTCTTCGAGTGCCAAATACATGGCGCGGGGTCCGAGATCTGAACCTCCAATGCCGATCTGCACAACTGTAGTGAATTTTTCGCCCTTAGCATTCACGATTGTTCCTGAGTGAACTTTTTCGGCAAAGGAGGCAATAGCATACTCCTGAGCCTTGTAAAAAGTTCTGCCGTTCTTACCCTCATAGGCAACGTCTTTTCCAAGCTGGCCGCGTACAAGATGATGAAGAACCTTCCGGTTCTCCCCGGTATTTATCACGTCTCCTTCGTACAATGCCTGATATTTTGCTGTAAGCTGAGCCTCATCCGAGAGCTCCTGGAGCACTTTTAAAATCTGCGCATTAACCTGTTTTGCTGCATAATTATACACAAAGCCTGAAGCCATCGGCACCGAACAGGATGCCACACGCTCTGAAGTTAGTTCTTTCTGTAAATTTACCTGACCCTTAAGCGACAATAATTTTTTGTACGCATCAAGGCTGTCAAAATTTTCCCATGCAATACTCATTGTTTTTTCCCCTGATATACTGAATTTTTTCTGATAACTGCTTATTCGTCGAGTTCCGGTATTTTTAACTTGAGCATATCCATAAATTGCTCCCCGCTCACTCCTTCGCGGAGGCATGCAAACACGCAGTTGTCGCCGCCTGCAATTGTTCCGATTATTTCGTCAAATGCCATAGCGTCGAGGGCTGCTGCAACCACATCGGCATAACCGGAGTAGGTTTTTACCACAACAATGTTCAAAGAATACTCAATGGATATGTATCCGCGTAAAAAATCCTGTACAAGCGACTGCTCGGATTCCTGCCGTTCATCTTCACCCGGAAGCGTATACACATAGCCGTTGTGCCCGTCGGAAACCTTTCCCACTTTTAGAAGCTTCAAATCCCTGGAAAGTGTTGCCTGGGTAACCTCGTAGCCCTCTTTCTGTAAATACCCTAAAAGAGCTTCCTGCGATTCGATGCGGTAGGTTTTAATCAACTTTTTAATACTTTTTAACCGCGTCAGACGTTCTTTCAATTTGTTACCCTCGTATAATTATGCAATAATAATGAATAAAGATTTCATAAATGTCAAGGCTAACATGCAGGTTAACCTGCATGTTACGCTACAGGTTTACGTAGGTTTTACCGGTTCCGCCGTCCTCAGGACGGGCAAAATGAAATTCTTTTATGCCCCCGTAGTTTTTTAAGTACTGATGCACTCCCTGCTGAAGAATGCCGTTTCCCTTTCCGTGAATGACAGAGAAGCTGTTAAGGTGATGAATAGCGCACAGATCAAGCTGCCTTTCCAAAGCCTTCATGGCCTCTTCATACCGCATGCCCAGAAGGCGCAGTTCAAAAACCGGTTTCGCTGCGGATAATGAAGCCTCCGGACTGGAAAAACTGACTCTGGAACCGCTTGAATCTTCCTCTTTTTCCATCTCTATTGAAACTGACGGCTTAAACTCTTTTACCTCACAGGGAATTAAATCTTTTTCACCTACCGTCATTTTTAGACTTCCTACCTGAACGAGCCATGAACCCTTCTTTGCCTTTCCCGTAATGGTGCCTTTCATTTTTGAAGACTTAATAATAACCGGGCAGCCTTGAGCGAATTCCCGGGTACAGGATGTTTCACCGGTTTCCTCATTTTGCGTTTCCAGAAAACTTTCTTTTTCCGCGGAAAGACTATCATACTCGTCATCTACCGATCGGGACAAAAGGGCTATAGTCTCTTTTACTTTAAGCGTTTTTTCCCTTGTTATGTCGCCCTCTCCTTCTTTAAGCTCGCGGACAAGGTTTTCAAGCATTTTACGGCTTTCATCGAGAAAGGCTTTGGACTTTTTATAGCCTTCCTCGCGGAGTTCCAGCTCCTTCTGCTTTAGTGAAAGAGATTTTAAGTCGACCTTTCTCCAGGTATCGTTAATATACTGCTCTTTTTTGCGAAGCTCCTTTTCAAGAAGAGCTGCTTCCTCATGTTTTGCTGTCAGCCCCTTTATGAGTTCAGAGACATCGGCCTCGTGATTATTAATGTAGCCTTGAGCCTTATCGGCTACAGGAACAGGAAGCCCGCTTCTCCGCGCTATGTCGAGTGCATGACTTTCGCCGGGAACACCCATGAGTATACGGTAGGTAGGAGAAAGCGTCCGGCTGTCGAACTCTACCGAAGCATTGGTGCAGGTTGCGTGAGTATAGCCGTAATTTTTCAAAATTCCGTGATGTGTCGTAACCAAAACCATTGCATTGCGTTCTATGAGGCTGTCAAGAACTGCCATGGCTATGGCGCTTCCCTCCTGGGGATCGGTGCCGCTTCCAAGTTCATCGAGTAGAACGAGAGAGTTACTATCAGCTTGTGAAAGCATGATGCCTATATTTTTCATGTGGCCGGAAAAGGTTGATAATGACTGATCCAAAGACTGCTCATCGCCTATATCGGCAAAGACAGATGAAAAAACAGGGAGATAACTCCCCTCATTTGCCGGTATAGGAAAACCGCACTGGTTTAAAAGTGCAAAGAGGGCTATGGTTTTTAAAGTAACCGTCTTGCCTCCGGTATTCGGTCCTGTAATGATGAGGACCCGGCAGTTTTGCGTAAACTCCACATCAACCGGAACGCAGCTTGAGCCGAGAAGCGGATGGCGTGCTTTTTTAAGTTTTAATCCCTGCTGTTCATGAGTTTCCATGGCGAAGGTGCACTGTATATCTTTACCCCATCGGGCTGCGGCATACGAGGCGTCGAGTTCGAGCATCAGTGTATGCGCAAACATAAAATCCTGATAATATTCGCGCAGTTTTACCGTAAGCTCTTTTAAGATGCGCCTTATTTCCTGGCTGAGACGGTGTTCCTCCTGAACGAGATCGTTATTTTTTTGAACGATGTCGTCAGGTTCTATGTAGACGGTCTGTCCCGTCTGTGAAACCTCGTGAACTATTCCCCGTACCTTTCCCCGGAAATTGGCTTTCACGGCAAGCACCTGACGGTCGCTCCGTAAGGCAGGAACATCGGACTGGAGGGCATCGCGGAGACCTACGTCGCTTGTGTAGGATCTCATGGTATTTTCGATGTCGCGCCTGATCGCACCGATACTCCGCCTTATTTCGCGCAATTCCGGAAGGTCGCGAAGCTGTCCCGAGGCATCTATGATGCGGAATATAGCATCATGAGCCGCATCAAGAGAGGGAAGCAGCGAAATTTTTTCTAAAAGACGGGGAATATTCAGTTCTATAGAGGCTAGAGAGGTCTTAAGATGAGAGGAGGAAATGCAGAACTGCCCCAAGGCATTTACTTCTTCAAGCTCCAATACCGATCCTTCCACAGGCAGTTTGGGAAAAATATAGGCACAGCTTTCCCACGGGCGCAGTGCGCCTGTTTTCCCCGAATCCAGGTAAAGCTTCCATTCAGAAGAAGGAATTTTCCAATAATCAATATCAGACTGTGTGGTGAACGGAAGACGTTCCTGAAGAAAGGCTTTACCTTCACTGCTCATGCAATAGCCCGCAATAGAAGAGCGTATGCGTAAAAAATCGAGTTGTTCTAAAGTTTTTAAGTCCATGAATCTTGTATGTTAGTCTGCCCAGCTGCCGGTTTTTATTTCATCTCTAATACGCTGCCAGCTGTCAAAGCGTTCTTCGCTTATAACGCCTGCATATACTGCTTCAAGTATTTTACAGCCGGATTCTGTTTCGTGTGAGCATGACATGCCGAACGAACACGTTCCAACCAGCGGTTTCATTTCGCGGAAATACAGTGCAAGATCATCAGCTTCAATATCGTGAAGTACAAACCGGCGAACACCGGGTGTATCAATAATAGAAGCAATGGCGCCTGACCGTCCGCCGACAAGGGCTTCATTTAATTCCAGATGAAACAGCATACCCTTTGTGGTTGTATGTGTTCCTCTGCCGTATTTTTCAGATAAACTGCCCGTTTTAAGCACTACAGAGGAATCGAGCACATTGATTATACTCGATTTGCCTACACCGGACTGTCCCATAAAAGCGCATAATTTTCCTTCAAGCATAGACGCGAAGTGCGGCAATCCTTCACCGGTCTTTGCTGAAACTTTAAGCACAGTATAGCCTATTCTCTCCCATTCTGCAATTCGCTCATAAAAATCCAGATCAGTAGGATCTGCAAGATCAAATTTATTGATGACAATAACAGGTTCTATCCCTGCATATTCGGCCTGTGCAAGGGCGCGGTCAATGAAGCGGGGACGGAAGGGCGGTTCATCGGGCGTCGTTACAATAATTATGTGGTCAAGATTTGCCGATAGAAGCTGGGGAGAACGCCCCTTAACATTCCACCGTACAAATTCGTTTTTTCTCGGCACTAACGAGGTTATCTGCCCCTCATCCTCTGAAAGCTCGTCGGCATCAAGCTCCACGCAGTCGCCGGGAGCAAGAGGATTGTAATACCCCTGTGATTCCTTGAGTTTTTTTCCTTTTAAACTGCACTGGCGGATGACACCGTCATCACATTCAACTTCGAAAAAATTGTTGCTCCCGCCTAAGACCGTTCCCTGCATGGAATTAAGTTTTACCGATAATGCATACATTGTCAATGCCTTTTTTCCCCTCCCCGGCTCGAGGAAAAATACAGGAAAAAGATAGAGTATCTTGACTTTTTAAGTGCAAGTTGCTATATTTCTTTCGTTGCATCATTCCCCGATAGTGTAACGGTAGCACTACAGATTCTGGTTCTGTTTGTGGGGGTTCAAATCCTCCTTGGGGAACTTCAGGCTGATTCCTAGTAATCAGCCTTTTTTGTTAGTGAAAAAGCTCGATTTTTGTTGAGCATAATTAATCAAGTTTTCTGTGAAAACTTGAAAAGCTGGCAATATTGAAAATCCCTTTTCAATATTGCCAGCTTAGGTCCCTTCGTCTATCGGTTAGGACAAAAGATTCTCAATCTTTAAAGACGGGTTCGATTCCCGTAGGGACCGAAATGTTTTAGGACAGCTCGAATGAGCTGTCCTTTTTTTAGTTTATTGCTACGGGAATCGAACCCCGCAGTGAGCTAAGCAGTAGAAACATCCTGTTTCTACTGCTTGCCGAGTTTGCTTTAGCAAACTCGAGTCTACTAGCCGAATTAGGCGCCGTCCCTGGCGCATCATTGAAGGCGAGGATTAGTGCGCAAGGATGCGCACGGCAGCGAACGGAGGCGGGGCGGAAGGAGCGTACACGATGTACGCGACTAAAGCCCTTCGCATTCCCGTAGGGACCGTAAGCAGTTGCAACTTCCTGTTGCAACTGCTTGCCGAGTTTGCTTTAGCAAACTCGAGTCCAGTAACCACCTCAGGGCGCCATCCTTGGCGCATCATTACGTAAGCTCAACTTCCTGTCTCGCTTACGTTCCGAGTTTGCTAAAGCAAACTCGAGTCTACAAGCCTCTCCGGGCGACATCCTTGTCGCATCATTAGGTATAACACCAAGGCAGCTCGCTAGAGCTGCTTTTTTTTGGTGCTGCGGGAATTAACAGCGAAGCTTCAAGTTATCGAACCCCGCATTCTCAGGATGAAGAAGCAGAGAGATTAGTTTTCCCGTCATTTTCCATCTTTTTGAATATGTTAAGTATGTTGTCGAAGTTGTTTTCTTTTACAACAGCAGACGAGTCACTAAGTCTTGCAGCACCTGCTTCTTCCTGCCCGATCTCTGCATATGCAATACCAGGATTCAGATTTAGAACAGCTATTGCATAAAAATTACCTGATTTCAATGGCAATCATTCATGCCGTTATTACATGAAATATAGCTTCGCCATTATTCATTAATCTGCTATAAACTATGGAAAGTTCTTCAGAAAAAAATCAGCTTTTTCTACGGTTTGAAGCTGTATTTCTGTTATTACTTCTTCAAATACCTGTAAAGATAAAGAATACTATTCAAATAGTACTTCACTAGTTTTTCTCCGGATACGCAATATAAATCATTTTTCCTCTTATTACCACAAAATTGCTATAGATCGTTTTCCCAGAATATAATCATCAAAAACCACTTTACCGGGACTCTGTGAAATACCACAGCATACATGAAGAGGCAGTAAATGTTCCTCCCTCGGGTGACAGTATGCTGCGTTT
This sequence comes from Spirochaetota bacterium, assembly GCA_023398165.1. Lineage (GTDB taxonomy): Bacteria > Spirochaetota > Spirochaetia > Treponematales > Treponemataceae > JAAZLA01. The sequence continues at coordinate 198,596 of JAEWSQ010000005.1, forward strand.
GGAAATTGCTTCCATCCCGCAAGTTTTTTTGCAGTTAATTCACTATTTGTACTAGAGCATGTGTTAATTATTTCATCTTGAAAAAGATCATTTTTCAGATCCTTCATATTATCAGTATTCCATGTAAATTCATTCATATTATGAAAAGAAAAACCGGAACCAATTATCAGTATGTTTTGAGACAACAGTGGCGTCAATGCTTTACCCATCTCTATATGCTTTTCCGGATCAAGCCCTTTTATCAATGAGAGTTGTACTGCAGGAATTGAACACTCCGGATACATTAACATTAACGGTATAAAAACTCCGTGATCAAAACCTCGATCAGTCTTAATTTCAGATTCCATTCCGGAAACGGTGAGCAGCTCATGGACTTGCTGAGCAAGACCCGGGTTCCCCGGCAGATTATACTGTAATGAATATGCTTCTTTTGGAAATCCATAGTAATCATACAACAACTCAGGTTCTTCATGCCCGATTATGGATGGTTTTTTTTCTTCCCAATGTGCGCTGATTACAATGACTGCATCAGGTTTTCTAATGGTGTTCCTGATTTGACTCATAAATTGAATCATTTTTTCATGACTTTGATCTCCCAGTATGGGAAGCGGTCCGCCGCCGTGAGATACATATACAACTGTACCTGTCTTCTTACCTTTGTTCATGATTTCTTTACCTCAATATGGTGATTGATTATAGTATAAACAATCCGGTATATCATGTCTGACGGGGCACTTTGAAGCAGTTACCGGGTTAAATTTCGATTGATTCACCCGGACTTAATAATACAACATTATTACCAAGGCTTTCTTTACTATAATTTTTTTCTTGATAATGTGAAAAAGTGCCGAAATGAACAGGTAAAAGATACTTTGGTTTATATGCTCTATTTAATCTCAGTACATCTCTTTGATTATTTGTAATTCTTCCAAGTACCCTGCCTAATAAACCGCTTCCAACAGATGCAGAGCCTGCATTTGCAATTATTAAATCGATAGGTAAACCGGCCAGCTGCTGTTTTTGTTTTTTAAAAACATCATCCCCTGTTATATAAATTACATACCTTTTGTTTTGATTTTCCAATTCAATTACATAACCTGTGTTTTTCCCAACTAAATGACCAATAATTTTATTGCTGCCATGCACGGCAGCAACAGCAGTAATAATAATTTTTGTATCTTTTAGTGTTTCAGTAAAACTTTCATTGTTTTGCAGCGTAATTTGTGTATTTGTATTTATTTTGTCTTTATACTCATTAGCTACTGCAATATTTGATGTAACAACACTTTTTGCAATATCATCAAAATGATCTGAATGAAAATGGGTGATTAAAAGTACATCAATGTTCTGCAGGATCTCTTTATCATACTCAGGATTATTTAACCGCGTGCTTTTAAAATATCGATAATCTTGTATAGTACCTTTCTTGCATAAAACCGGATCACATACTATTTTTAAACCATTCACTTGAATTACTACTGTCGCACCGCCGATCCACGTAACTTTCATCATAACCTGCCTAATTAATATGTTCCCCGCCCCGCCGTCATTTCTATCAATCACGATAACCAGCAGATCAGCGTAAGTTTGTTCTGTCCCGGATTCTCAAATACAGGTATGAAGGGATGAATTGCCGGTTAAAACTGCCGTGCTCACACCCTTTAATACTCGCTTTTTAATATTGAATACCACACCTCATCAACAATACCTTGATTAGAGTAAGCGGCGCTACGCAGCGTTCCATCATACGTCATTCCCATTTTCTGCATAACCCGGCCCGATTTTGGATTACTCCTGTCATGACAGGCAGCAACTCTATTAAAACCGACTTCAGTAAATAAATACTTAATCACAGCAAGGCCCGCTTCCTTCATTATTTCTTTACCCCACCACCTAGAGCCCATACAGTACCCCAGGATTGCAGACTCTGCTTTTTCATTAACATACACTACCGAAAAATTTCCTACGATAGTCTTTTCATCCTTCAGTTCAATCGCCCAATTATAAAAGTCGCTCTTTTCGTAGTTACCGACCCACTCAGTTAATACAGACTTTGTTATTTCAGGGTTTGCATGAGTAGGCCATGTTAAGTATTTAGTCACCTCATCCTCGCTTGCCCAATTAGTATACATAGACTTATAATCTTCTATTTTAAACTTTCTCAGAATCAGCCTTTGTGTTTGCAGTTCTTTTGTACCCGAGTGTTTCATAGTGCTCCAATGCCTCCCATCGCATCCATTATTTAGTAATTACTGAAAATACATCATGTTGTTGCAGATTTCATAATCCAAAAAAACATCGAATCCGGGAGCAGTTTTCTTAAAAAAAGAAGTAAACTTGCATTCTTTCCGGCATGGTACCGTAATCTTGTACTTTTATCTAAGGCGGCTTTATACATGCACTGAGCAATAACGATGGGATCTGATACGCCTTTCAGATTTTTCTCATCTGCTTTTGCAGCGCCTTTTATAAAATCGTCATACTCATTGCGGACATCATTTGTATGATCCATTGAATCACCATAGAAATTTGTCTTTATCAATCCCGGTTCAATTATTTTCACCTTGATATTGAATTGCTGTAATTCATACGAAAGCGCCTCTGAAAAACCCTCTACGGCAAATTTTGTTGACTGGTACAGACTATACAAGGGAAACCCTATTTTCCCTCCAATGGATGATACATTGATTATGGTGCCGTAACCCTGCTGTCTCATGAGCGGAATTATTTCTCTTGTCATATCCATTAGGCCGAATACATTTGTTTCAAACTGATTTTTTACCTGTTCCGGTGTTGAATATTCAAAAATACCTTTCACTGCAAACCCGGCATTATTTACCAAAACATCAATAGTTTGATATTTTTCCTTAATTTCATTCACGGCTTTAACGATCGATGATGTATCTCTTACATCCAATTGAATACAATGAATATTGGTAATACTGCTAAATTCCTGCTTCATTTTATCAATATTCCTGGATGCGGCTATTACGTTCCAATCTCGTTTTGAAAAAAGAAGAGCCGTCTCTTTCCCTATACCCGATGATGCGCCTGTAATAATAATTGTCTTATTCAAATGATTTTCCTCCGATGGTATACTATCCCCTATCAGTTCTTTTACACTGATAATCCTGCAGCCCTTGCTTTCATAATAACTCAGCATTTCTTCTATTTTACGTTTGTCATAACTGGTTATACAGTCGCATACTACAGTAACATCGAATTGTGCTTTACGCAAGTTGAAGCAGCTTGATTTAACACAAGCCACAGCATCTGCCCCGGCTAAGTAAAATTCTTTTATGCCGTTATTACGTATAAAATCTGCAAACTCACCACTGCTTAATGCATTCCCCTTATACTTTGTAAAAATATTATTGGAAACTATGTTCATCTCAGGGACTAATTCTACGCCCCGTGTTCCATGTTTAAAGGTCCTCGTCCCTTCAGATACATTCTCATGTTTAATATATACAACATGAATCCCGTTTTGTACCGCCCAATCAACAGCCTTATTGATATTGCCGATTATATCCTTGTAATTCTTGGTAATGTCGTTTTGAATATCGATTATTACCAATGCCTTGTTTTTCATACTTCCTCCTCCTAATTTTCAGACTAATATATATTACTCTTTTAGTATACATACTATTGTTGACAACAGTATGGCAACATAGCATACTGATATTAGTTTTATCAGGCAGGTGTTTTTTGAAAATTGACAGGGTTATTGATTACTGCAGCTTTGACTCCTTTATTCCTGACGGGGAGGAGCATTACATTGTGCTTTTCCCTTTTATAGAAAACGATTACTACTACAGTATACTCATGAGTTTTGGAGACAAATGCGAGTGTCTGGAGCCGCTTCCTATCCGCATAGAGATGAAGCGCCGAATACAAAGAATTGCAGATGTGTACGAAAACTGAAGACATGTTACTACGGGTATAGCTGACTATATTTTTACAGGCGGAGTACCCGATTAACTGAGATGGGAACTGCATAACATGTGGTATGCAGCTCCCCTGCCGTTACTTATGCAGTTATCCACAAATAAATCTTCGGCAGCAAAGTTAAAATATACGTAATCATACATCCGAAAACTAATCCCCAATAAACACTGGTTATGCTCTTTACAAGGCGGGGAATCTTCTTTGATAATTTAAAAGGAATTATCGGTAGTAAAAGAATAAGCAGGTATTCGACGATTACTATGATTAAATTAAGATTGTTGTAACTGGTTCCGATGAAAGGACGATTTTTTACAAACATAATTAATAATGCGTCAAGCAAATTATAGCCCAGTTTAGGGAACGGATACACTCCATTCAGACTGATATATGCAATTAGAAAAATATTAATAAAAAACGTATAAACGAATATGTTTTGAAGCATCTTAGAAGTTACATTAAATTTGAAGCCCGAACCAAAATCATGAAGCCTCAGATCTGCCTGGCCGGAAAATGATACAGTTCCGGTAACTTGTTTTCCTGTCGGCTGAGCTCGCGTAATCATATACGGAATTAAAAATGATAAGAGTGCTGCTGCTGTTGGTAAAAAATATAAAACCGAGAAAATCGAGATGTATGCGTAATAATAAAGAAAGTTGCGGGACATTTCAGGTGTAACCGGCTGGTACGGCTTAAAAAAAATAAATGAGGCTACGGCTAGGAGAACCGTGCAGGAAAAAACAGTATAGCGTTTGAAAAATTGTATGAAATGAGGAACTCTTCTTTTTGTTCTGCCATTCACCATAGGATCAATAAAATAAAAGCTCATCATATACTGATACGTTGCATCATCTGCAGTAATAGTGAGAATATATTTTGTAAATGGCTGCAAATAATCATTTTCATCAATTTCTATAAAATAAAAATCGCCGGAAGGAATAGATTCTATGTTTTCACTGAATCTCTTGGACACGTTCCCTTTTTTATCACCGATAATTACATTATAAGGAATGTCTGACAATGCCTCTTGCGTTTCATTATGCAGCTCAATGCATAGATGTTTTGTTCCGTCAGCTTTTAATTCACGGCGGACTTTCACATTTAAACCATTCATGATTAACTCCTGTTAAGATTTATATAGTATAGAATTAACAAACAAGAATAGCAAGAGAAAAAAAACGCGGTTCCGGCTGTAAACCTCAGCCGGAACCGCAAGGTAAAAATGAAAAAAACCGATAAGTGGTTGGTTTTGACTAATGTAGAATCAGGTGCCGATTCCTTTATTTTTACGCACCTTTAGGATTATGCTTTGAAGCAGGATAAAGAAGCACAGCATTAATCCGGTTGTTATACTTTGCCAGTACGGTTCGCGTAAGCCCGATGCTATAACAATATTGCTGATGGTCTTGAGTGAAAGAACACCGAACAGACTTCCTATAACGCTTCCGACGCCTCCCGTAAGGAGTGTACCGCCGATAATCGAAGATGCAATTGCCTGTATTTCTGCTGCAGTCGCATTCGACGCATTTCCTGCTCCCGTATGAAGCAGATAAATATACGCCCCGATTCCAGATAACAGACCGCAAAGCACGTATGAAAAAAACTTTGTCTTTTTAACGTTGATGCCGAGCATTAATGCGCTCTGACTGTTGCCGCCTACTGCATACAAATTGCGTCCGAATCTTGTCCATTTGCACATTGCCCATATCAGTATAACTATCGCAAATGCGATTATTACACCGGGCTCTATGCGTACCGGTATAAAGTTACCTGACTTTCCATAGGTACCGAGTCCCGGAATTACCACGCGGGCATTTTTTAGAGCAAGAAAGGCTTCGCCCGTTATAGTACGCGGAGTACTGCTTACAATCGTCGTCATTCCTTTTGCGAAGAACATACCGCCCAGTGTTACTATAAAAGGCTGTATATTCAAGTAGGAAACAAGAAACCCCTGAATAACACCGATTGCCAATCCCATGCCGAGCGCTATGAGCATTGAGCCGAAGACGCTTCCGCCCTTATCTTCAAGATACACAACGCAGGTCATAGTTACGAGGGCGATCATACCGCCGACTGAAATATCAATTCCGGCTGCGATCATTACAATAGTTAATCCGCACGATATAACTATTAAATAGGCATTATTATTGAACAGATCGAAAAACTGCTGAGGATTAAGAAATCCCCCGCCCCAGACTATCATCGCTAAAAGGTACATGGCAGCAAAGGCGCAGATTGTTATTGTCAACAGGAGTGTTGTACTTGAAACAGGTTCTCCCTTTTTCTTACCCAATAAATTCGGAATAAAATTCTCCATTGGTTTAGCGCTCATATCAGTTTGTCTCCGTTATTATTGTTGTCTTATTAAATAGTTTATTTCTCAGCTGCAAAAAGTATTTTCGTACTACCGGAGAACCCAAAACCACGATTGCGATGATTACTACCGCCTTATATGCTTTTACTGCCGTCGATGAAACTTTCATTGCATAAAGCGTTATTGTTAATGCCTGAATAATGTATGCCCCGATTACGGAACCTGCAAGTTTAAATTTACCGCCGCCCAGAGAATTTCCTCCGATTGCGACAGCAAGAATCGCATCCATTTCAATATCAATCAGTATTGTTTCATGGTTTATAAGGCCTATTCGGCATACATTCATACTGCCTGCAATTGCCGCGCAAACGCCGAGAATCATGAACGATAAAAGCTTAATAAATACAGAATTTATTCCATTCAAATGAGCCGCTCTTTCATTAATTCCGACCGCCTGAGTGTATAAGCCGAGATTGGTAAAACGGAGTATGAGTGCAACGATTATACCGAAACCGATAACTATGAGTATGGGGCTCGGTATTGGAATACCCGGAATGAAACTTCCTATGCTGTTCAATAACGGACTTTCAACTGTAGGAGTGGCGCCTCCGTTGATCCAGTAGGCAATCGGTCTTCCAGCCGTAAACAGTATTAGAGAAGCGATCATAGGCTGTATGTTGAAAAATGATACAAGCATACCGGTGAACAGTGCAAAAATAACGGTAACGATGCAGGCTGCAAGAAATCCAATAATAATTGACTGTACCGAAATTTCACCGGAGCGGAGAATTTTTACAAACACGCTTCCCGCAATTGCCGCAAGTGCGCCGACGCTTATGTCCTGTCCTTTTGTTGCAGACGTTACAAGCGTCATTGCTATTGCGAGAACTGCAAGTTCTGAAGCTCCGTGCAGTATGCTGATAATGTTTCCTGACAGTACCATATTTCCGTAGTTATTCTTTATGATGCTGATTGAAAAAAATGAAGGATCGCGTATCAGATTAAAGATAACTACAAGGAAAAGCGCAAATAAAGGTATGATGAGCTGTGAGCCCGATATTTTTCGTAATGTCTTAACCATTTTGAGAAGCCTCCCCCGCTATCGTGTGCATTATATGTGCCTGTGTCATTTCCTCTCCCTTCATCTCCCCTACAATTTTCCGGTCTCTCATAACTATGAGGCGGGAGCATGTGTTGAGCATTTCATCAATTTCAGATGAAATAAACGTAAGGCTCATTCCTTCACCGGCAAGTTTTAATACAAGCTTTTGTATTTCAAATTTTGTTCCGACATCAATTCCTCTCGTCGGTTCATCCAGGATTAAGTACTGCGGGTTGGTGAGAAGCCAGCGGGCAAGAATAGCCTTCTGCTGATTCCCGCCTGAAAGAGATTTTATTGGTGTATCTGCCGAAGCAGTTTTAATTCCCAATAACTTAATATATTTTTCTGCAAATTCCTCCGCTTCTGCTTTTGAGAAGGGACGGAAAAAGCCTTTTAAAACCTGCAGCGCAAGTATTATATTTTCACGGACAGATAAATCAGCAACAATACCGTCAAGCTTGCGGTCTTCAGGCAGGTACCCGATTCCGGCTTCCATAGCATCGCGTGGTTTTGCTATTTTTCTTTCCTTTCCATTCACTTTAATTCTGCCGCTTGTAATCCTGTCGGCTCCGAATATTGCGCGGACACTTTCGCTTCTGCCGGAACCGAGAAGGCCGGTAAAGCCGTTAATTTCGCCTTTGCAGATGCTGAAATCGAACGGTTTGATTCCTTCGGTACTGCAAAGTTCGGCAGCTTCATAAATACACGGTTTATCTTTATTTGACTGCGTCTGTTTTTGACTCTGCAGTTCCGATATTCCTTCGAATTTTTTTCCAATCATTTTTGAAATGAGCTGCACACGGGGCAGATCTTTTATTTCATATTCACCGACAAGTTCTCCGTTGCGTAAAACAGTAATTCTGTCGCATACTTCATATACCTGTTCAAGGAAGTGGGTTATGAAGATTATTCCTACACTTCTTTTCTGAAGGTCTCTCATGAGTGAAAAAAGAAGGGCAACCTCATTCTCATCGAGAGAGGATGTAGGCTCGTCTAGAATAAGAACCTTGCACTCCATATCCACCGCGCGGGCGATGGCGACCATCTGCTGAACGGCAAGCGAACAGGTTCCCAGCTGGCGGCCTGCATTGGCAGGAATTTTTAGTTTTTTAAGAATTTCATCAGCTTTTTTTTGCTGGGCTTTCCAATTTATGAAAGTATATTTTCCGCGTCCGATAAACATGTTCTCAGCGACTGTAAGATTCGGGCACAGAGTTATTTCCTGATACACAGTGCTAATTCCAAGATTCTGAGCTTCTTGAGGTGATTTTATAGTTACTTCTTTAGTAAGTCCGTCAATAGTAATACGGCCGGTATCTTTCTGATATACACCGGTAAGAACCTTAACCAGTGTTGATTTTCCAGCTCCGTTTTCGCCCATTAAAGCATGGATTTCTCCCCTTCGCAGCGTAAAATCCACATTCTGCAGAGCATTGACACCCGGAAAAGTTTTAGAAATTCCGCGCATTGTTAAAATAATGTCATTGTTCATCGGTATTAAACCACCTTTATTTTTACTTCAACAGCATAAAAATGCGCAGAGTATTATGATTACCGTAATACTCCGCGCACAACACGCTTACAAGATCCTGCGCCTCATAGTATTAAGGCGCATACTGTAATTAGTCTCCGAGACCGTAAGTGTCAATATCTTTCTGTGTGATTGTTGCTGCATCAAAACCTTTTTCTTCAGAAATAACTTTCTTTGAAGCAAGTTTTCCGCCCTTTTCAAGAGTTTTGATCATGCCGTCGATTACAGATGCCTGGAAGGGGCTGCACTGACCGTCGTAGTTCCAGTTCTTTGCAAGAAGTTCTCTTAAAGCCCATTTGTTGCAGTCAAAGCCCATTACGATTACGTCTTTTCCAACACCGTGAGTAATACCTGCTGCATCGAGAGCTGCTACAGCACCCTTTGCCATTCCGTCGTTTTCAGCATAGATAACATTGAATTTTTCTTTTGAATTGATTACAGATTCAACGATTTTCTTTGCTTCAGCTTCGTCCCATGTTGCAGTCTGCTGTACTACTTTTTTCATTGTACCGGCTGCGAATTCTTTATCGAGAGCAGCTGTACGTCCGATCTGTGCATCGCTTCCCATAGCACCCTGAATATGGATTACATTGTATTCAGAAAGTTTCTGAGCTTTAAGCCATGCAACAGCAGTGTTACCCTGATTAGCCATGTCGGAAACTACAGCAGCTTCATACAAATCTGTCTTAGCATTAAGCATGCGGTCAAAAAGGAATACTTTAATACCGGCTTCTTTTGCATTGGAAAGAACTGCGTCCCATCCGTCTGTAGCGGCTGCTGAAAGAAGAATATAATCTACTTTATCAGTAATAAACTGGCTTGCAGCATTAAGCTGTTCATCATTTTTAAGACTGTAGAAAGTAGAAACCTGATAGCCGTTTTCTTTTGTGAAAACTTTTTCAAAGTCTGCAACGTTTGCAGCGCGGTAGCCTGATTCAGCAGGCGGGTTGTTAATAATACCTACTTTAATTAATCCGGAATCTTTTTTTCCGCCAGCGAAAAGAACACATGGCGCCAATACAACCAGTGCTGCCAATACGCAAAGAATTTTCTTGCTCATACTATCCTCCTTAAGGATGAAAAACACGATTAAAACTTTTTTACTATAGTTCCAATCTTTTTTAAACGGCAACGCCGCATAATTTAGTGCCAGTGTACGTTCAAATATCAGGCTAGTACATGAACAATTTTATCAATTTTGTATGACATTTTACGCAGCTTGTAAAACACTACAAACGAAGACATGACAAGGGTGATTTTCTTTTGTAAAAGGTTAATTTTTTTACGATTTCACTACGAATCGGGTGATTCCATACAGGAATGACGCTGAAGCGGTTGAAATTTCATCATTTTTTATTCAGAACTGATAATTTACCGTCTGATATTTTTACTGCTACTCATGTCATGTACCGGTGAATTTAAGAGGAGAAGTGCCAGGTAAGGGGGATTATATTAATAAACAAAACAAATGAATTCTGCCGGATTATATTGAATTTTACGCAAGAGTAAAATCCGGCAGAATGAGTGTATAAAACTGCTTATGATGAAAAATCCTCATCGTCTTCGAACGAGATTAAACGGGTTTCCTTTTTATCTGTCTTTTTAGCTTCGGGCAAGGAGGAGTGTTTATGTTCCGCTTTTTTACCGTTGAGAGGCCTTTTTTCAATCTTGTTCTCCTTTACCGTCTTTTCAGAAGTTTCGGTGTGAATATCTTTAACCTTTCCGATTACCACCTCATACAGGTTGCTGACAACCTGTTCAATAGTAATAACTTGTCCGCTCATTTCCTCCGCCGCGCTCGCGGTTTCCTCTGCACCGGCGGCATTTGCCTGGACAACAGTGTCAAACTGAACCATAGCAGTACTTACCTGATTAATTCCCTCATCCTGCTGTTTTGAAGCGCTCTCTACTTCCTGATTCATCTCGAGAACCTTTTTGGAGTTGCTTATAATATCTTTAAATAGTACTTCCATTTCCTTTGTAAGCTTCATTCCGTCTTCCACATTTCTAAGCGTATCCTTAATCATTGCTGCAGTTTCTTTGGCAGACTCTGATGAGCGGTTTGCAAGATTTTTTACCTCATCGGCAACGACAGCAAAACCGAGTCCGGCTTCCCCTGCGCGGGCAGCTTCTACAGCCGCATTGAGCGCAAGCATATTCGTCTGGAATGCAATATCGTCAATGACATCAATTACTGAACTTATGGATTCTGTAGATTTGGAAATACTGTCCATAGCGCTCATCATCTGGTTCATTTTCTCAAAGCCGTCGGAACTGGCGGTACTGGCCTTTGAAGATAAGATGCTTGCCTGGCTCGTATTTGCTAAATTCTGCTTTACCATTGAAGCAAGTTCCTCGAGCGATGCAGTTGTTTCTTCTATTCCCGCAGCCTGTTCCTGAGCGCCGTTGGCAATACCCTGTGATGAATCGGAAAGCTGATTGCTTGAAACTGATATTTGATGGGTACTGTCGGTAAGAGTGGCAACAATTTTCCTGACAGGAGCTGTTATACTGTTTGTCAAGACTAAGGTGAGTACGATTGAAATAACGAGTCCTGCAATAAGCATAACAACAACGATTACAAGAGAACGGTTTGATGTTTTATCTATTTCGTAAAATTCCTTTTCTGCTTTTGATGCATTATCAGCAGATAATTGATTAACAGCCGGAATTATTTTATCTGCACGAATAGGAGTCATATTGGTTATACCATAATTGTAAACATTTTTTTCATCAGGATCTTTGGCCTTTTCAGCAAGCTTATATGCAATTTCAAAATACTGATCCACATAGGTTTTTATATCATCAATAAGTTTTTTTTCAGCATCAGAAGATACCGTCTGATAATATAATTCTGCATATTTTATAAAGTTTTCTTCGTTTGTCTTGAGCTTCTTCTCATAGTTTTCGACTGCTGTAACATTCTTGTCATTTATGATTATATTCAATGCGCTTCCTGCAGCGTCATTGAGTTCAGCTTTTATTTCTACAGCGTACCTGACACCTAAAAGATTTTCATTATACATAGCATTAATAGCTTCGTCCGATGTTCTAATGGTAACGATCGAAACAAGTATTATTGTAACAGCAATAACCTCCAAAATAAGCGCAAGAAGCGCAATTTTAAATCCTATTCCAGTCTTTTTCATACGTACTCCTTTTCTGTCTTCTCATTTTTCCGCCGCTTTATGCTGATATTTCCGTTATTTCCTTTAACACTGAATGGCTGCAAATTTTATCCGAATTGAGGATTGTTTTTATGCCGTCGGAGGTATTTGCAACACCGGTAATGAATTCTGAATCAATTGTTGTTTTTATGAAGGGGACCGGAGATATTTGATCGCGGGGAACATTAATAACTTCTTTAATTGAGTCGACCACCACCCCCATCAATGTCGTTTCACTTTCCAGAGAGACTTCACATATGATAATGCATGTTTTTTTTGTGTACGGAATTTCAGGAAGTCCGAATTTTATTCGCAAATCGATAACGGGGATTATCACTCCGCGAAGATTTATTACACCCTTTATGTACTTCTCACAGCGCGGAATCGGCGTAACAGAAGTCATGCCCATCAATTCCTTGATTTTAAGAATTTCAAAACAGTAGTTTTCACTGTTTATCAGGAAATTTAAATATCTTTCACCGTTTTGGTGTAAATGTCTATCTTTTTCCATTAACAGTCTCCTCCATTTCTTTCTCCTCCGGCTCCATACTAAGATAGAAAATTTTCACTGTCAAATAAAAAATAAAAATCATTATTGCACATAAGAAACAGGACCTAATAAATAATTTAATACTTAATCACTTTGCCATTATAAAAACCTCAAAACTGTTATGTAAGTATTTCCTTATGACAGCATTTTTTCCCCTGCCGGTACCATTACAAGTATGGTATTTTTCATTGAGAAATAGCTTAGACAAAGCATTTGAACAGACTTATTGACAGTATTCTTTATAATTAATTATTATACCGGTAAGAGTTTGTTTATCTGTCATGTACAGCATTTTATACCTCCCGGCAGAGGTCTTTGTTTGTCGTTTGCAGAACACAGATTCAATGCTATTGCGGAGGTAATCATGAATAAAAACACATCATTATTAATTGTCACCGGAGCGGTTCTCGTTCTTGTAATTATTACAGGAATCAGTTCATGTTCCGTAGTTTCTCCAACTGAACGGGGAATTGTTGTTACACTGGGCAGGGTTGGAGACTCTGTATTGTCATCGGGGCTTCACTTTAAAATACCGTTTATCCAGAAGATTAAAAAATACTCAATCAGTCCCAAACAGGTTGAATTCGGGTTTGCGGTAGGACAAAACGGAGCCGTTTCCAAAGACATGCAGACCATAGGAACACAGTGTAATGTTTTCTGGAAATATGACGAGACCCGCCTTTTAGATGCGGTAAAAAATTATACCGACTTAAGCCTCACAGAATCCATTAGAGCCGCAGCCCTTTCTTCCACAAAGGAAGTGATCGGAACTTTTACCATCTACGAACTTGTCGAAAAACAGAATGATGTGCAGAACAGGGTTGTCAGTTCGGTTAATCAGAAAATTGAAAAGTATCCGATTATTCTAACACAGGTCACGATCGGGAACTGGGACTGGCCTGATTCATTTGATCAGCAGATTGCTGAAACAATGAAAAGAGCCCAGCAGGTTAAACAGGCTGAACAGGAACTTCTTATTACTGAACAGAATGCACAAAAGCAGATCAAAGAAGCAGAAGCGCGTAAAAAGGCAGTGGAAATTGAAGCGGAAGCAAATTTAATTACAGCACAGAAAAAAGCTGAGGCGACTAAAGTTGAAGCAGATGCCATTGCCTATAAGAATGCAAAAATTGCACAGAATATCAGTGTGGAAATAAAGATGAAAGAACTTGAGATCGAAGCGGCAAGAATTGAGAAATGGGACGGCAAATATGTGCCGACAAACAATTACGGTCCGATCCCGGTTGAAACTGGCAGTATTCAGGGAAGATAAGTGTAAATATTCTCCAAAGAGTTATACAAAAAAAACAGAAAAAGCAGTATACTTATTGTATGAATACAAGTGAATTAAGACAGCAGTTATCAGATCATTTTGAAGCATGGAATGATTTGTCGGAATCCGAACAAAATCAAATGCTCGAGAACAGCCAGTTCCTCACCTATTCGAAGGGTACTAATATTCACGGAGGAGACAGTACCTGCGCAGGATTGATTTTTATACAAAGCGGAACGCTAAGAACATACATGCTCTCCGAGGAAGGAAGGGAAATTACGCTGTACAGGCTTAAACACGGCGATGTCTGCGTACTTTCCGCTTCCTGTGTCCTTTCCACGATTACGTTCGAAGTTCACATCGATGCCGAAGAAGACACCCAGGCTCTTTTAGTTAGTTCCGCCTGCTTTTCTGAAATGTTTGAATCCAATGAGAGCATCAAATGCTTTTCATATAAACTTGCAACCGAGCGTTTTTCGGATGTCATGTGGGCGATGCAGCAGATACTTTTTATGAGCATGGATAAGCGCCTCGCTGTCTTTCTCTGGGATGAGCTTGCTTCCTTAGGCAGTAAAGCGGAGCCCGTTATTCACTATACCCACGAACAGATTGCCAAGTACACCGGAAGCGCACGCGAGGTTATAAGCCGCATGCTTAAATATTTTTCCGACGAGGGAATTGTTGAACTTTCACGGGGCGGTATTAGAATTCTCGACAAGTCAAAGCTCAAAAAAATTATAGGCTAGCGGTTTCTGATTATATAACTAACAATTTCCTGTAATAAGACAATTGAGCGTGGAATAGAGAACACTTACATCTATAGGCTTGGATAGATGCGCATTCATTCCGCTTTCCTGCGTTTGTTTTATATCTTCAGCAAAAGCATTTGCCGTCATTGCAATAATAGGAATTCTTTGACTGTCCTCATGTTTTGAACTGCGGATATGTTTTGTTGCGGTCAATCCGTCCATGACAGGCATCCTGACGTCCATAAGTATTGCACTATAGTAAAACGGCGGTGATTTACTAAATAAATCAACAGCTTCCTGTCCGTTATACGCTGTCTCCACAGTGAAACCCTTCCGGATCAAAAGCTGTTTAGCAACATCAATATTCATTTCGTTGTCATCAACAAGAAGAAGTTTTTTCCCCTTAAAAAATGAGGAAGAAAAAGGGCTCAGCATTATAGCAGGCTCAGCGTCCTGTCTGGAGGAAATTTCGCTGCCCTCATTTCCCGTTGCCGATTGTTCATCAAAAATAGGAAGAACGACTTCCACCGTAAAAATTGATCCCTGCCCTTCTCTGCTTTTAACACTGATAGAACCTCCCATCATATTGAGAATATTTTTTGTTATTGCCAGCCCAAGACCGGTACCCCCGTACGTTGTTGATATTCCGCTGTCCTGCTGGGAAAAAGACTCAAAAAGATGAGGTAAAAACTTCCGGCTTATTCCCTTTCCGTTATCAGTGACGGTGAACCGGAGTTTTCTTTTGTTTTCTGTATTTAAGAAAAAAATTTGTTCAACATCGAGCTTTACTGTGCCTCCCCTGGGAGTAAATTTCACAGCATTACCAAGAATATTAACAAGAACCTGCTGCAGTTTAAGGTTGTCGCCCATAAATGAATGGTAGACTGTGTCGCTGATAGTACTCTTATACGATATTTCTTTTTCCTTTGCCTGAGGATTTATGATAGTATCAATCTTAGCAATAAATTCCTTAACATCAATTTTTTCTTTTATCAGTGTCATTTTCCCGCTTTCTATACGGGACATATCCAGAACATCGTTAATTATGGAAAGCAGATACTGTGCGGATGTCTGAATTTTATTCAAATTTTCCTGAACACTTTGGTCATCTGAAGTCTGCAGCTGTATAAGCGAAATGAGACCCATAATAGCATTCATCGGAGTTCTCATCTCATGAGACATTCTCGAAAGGAATTCTGTTTTTGCAAGACTTGCCTGTTCCGCTGAGGCAAGAGCTTCCCGCAGGACATTCCGTTTTTCCTGTTCATCCTCATATATCTTAGTCACGTCTGTACGCGACAGCCGTATGAGCTTCTGATCCTTTTGAAGATACGAATAAGAAAGTTTTTTCCTGCTTACCCTCCCGTCAGGCTCCTTAACTCCAAGATATATGGAATACACTTTTTGTTTTTCAAGCTCCCGGAATACTGTCTGCAGACTCATCTGTTCAAGAACGCGCTCCCTGTCCTCCTCAACAACGTACAGGTAGGTGTTTTTAATCCTTTCCTTCTCGTACTCTGTACTTTGATACGAAGGTATGGGAGAGTCTGAAAGCGAATGGGAAAACATTGTATAAGTGTCGTTCTCGGCATCTATGTATAGTATGTAATCATATTCATTTTCTGCAATATTATGAAGTAAACTTTCACTGATTTTCCTTTCGTGAATGTCCCGGACATAGCAGTATGCCATGAGTTCATTCGTCAGCGGCTTAAGGATGAGCTTAACGCTGGTATTTATCCATTTCACCATGCCGGTGTCGGTTCGGATCCTGTATTCAAAGTTACATTCAGTTTTTCCGGTATTAAACTGTTTTTCCAAAGCCCGGGCATCGAAGAATGAAATAAGTGATCTGCGCTCCTGTTCATCAAGTATATTGGCAACAACCTTTTCAAGCATTACCGGTGAAAGCGGAATTTGGGTTTGTATTGCCATTGAACCGGTGAAGCGGCGGTATTCTTCAATAACCTGTTTTGTTACGTTAATTCTCAATGCGGCTATCGTATCTTTCTGCTGGGTACTTATGCTTCCTTCTGTTTCAATATAAACAGCTTCCGTGTGTTTTTCGGGCTCAATATTTTCAGCTATGCCGATCAGATATTGTCTGCCGTTTTTTTTATCTATAACACTGCGCATTACAGCCCTGTACCAGGCATAACCGGTGTCATTGTAATCGCTTACATAATCTATAGTACCGGTACTCTTTGTAATCATTACGTTTTTTACAAAACTGATAAATCGTTCCCTGTAATCAGGATGAACATCAGAACCTTCCAACCCCGATAAAAAAAAATTTGGAATAGTTCTTATTTTCCTTTCGCCTTTAAGTGTTGTATTGGAAACTTCCATGATTTCCTGCTCAACATCGAATACTAATATAACACTATGGATTTCATCCAGGAGGAGCTGGGATACATCATCTCTTTTTGTCAGCCTTATCGACGGAGAAGACTGTTCTTTTTCACCCATGAAAAATCCTTGCATGTGCGCGCAGTAAATAAGAATCCCGAAATCTCTCTTTGCGTATAGTATAAATCATCTGCATCTCTTTTGGCAAATTTATTTTTACCTATATATCTGCAGGTCTTTTAGTATGTTACAGTCTCAGCAAAATACGTTTTGTGAAACCGTGCTTTACAATAATTATCTTTGTGTCAAAGCTTGACGCTCTTGCATACCTGTCTTACAATGGTAAAACCTATGGATGAAAGAAATTCTTTTGACCGTCTTGTAAGTACTCTGTCTCATACGGAGCGGCTTGACCTGCTGCATAAACTGCAGTCGGATTCCGAACTTGAAAACCAGACTCTTGCTGTTGAAACAACAGAAGACGACAATGAGGCGGATCTCATGATACGTTTCCGCTCGGAATCTTTTTTTCTCCGTTTGTGGCTTAGAATAAAATCTTTTTTTTCATCTGCAAATATTGAAACCCTCTATAATGAACTGCTTGTCTCCAATCTTGCCCTGGAAATTCAAAAAACATATCCGGACCTTCTCGATTACAGGCACAGATTATTCTGCACAACCCTGTATACAAAGCTTTCGGAGCTTAAAGGGGTTTCGGATTTTTTTAAACCCGGGATTACCGCATATGAGGAAAATCAAGGGGCCTTTTATGTTTTTCTTGGATCCCTTGTCATGCCGGATCTTTCTCAGCGGATAGACAAAGAAGTAAGCCCGTATAATCTGGGTCTTGACCGCGAAATTACAACAGAGCTGAGGGCTTCTCTCATCCGGAAGATGGAAGAAATCCTTGCCGAAATTCCCCAAAGCGACAAGGCAAAACTCTATTCTTCTGTTTGCGCTCTGGAATGGCTCAAGCACTTTTGTAAATTGCCCTTTGACAAACTGCTTAAACGGTTTACGTCTTTTCTTCCCGGCACATTTACCTGCCCTGTCGATGCGGCGGCCGGAGAATTTGCCTCGTTTGCCAAGGTTTTATGCAGCGGATCGATCATACACGCAGAGGTCATTGAAGCCCTCTATCTCTATTCCCGGCAAAACTCAACAGATAATCCGGATGAGCTTCCCATACCGGCGGCTTCAGATAAAGAAGACAGTGCTTCCCTTTATTTAAAGAAGAGTACAGAACAAATAAAGCTGATAAAGATGTTTATTCAGTCGGTTCCTTTTTTAAAACTCACTGCCGTCGCAAATAATTCTTCCATCTGGCATACTGAAAAATCCATAGGCGGAGAGGACTGGTATGTACGGTATAAAGCTCACTGGAGAAAGCTTTTTGATCAAAAATGGGAATTGTGGATATATGACAAACGCAGGAAAGCGGCGTTTGATAAAATCAAAGCAATGCTTACCTGTACGGATTATCCGTATATACCAAACAGGCCGTGGCGTGATGTTTGGGACGGTATACCTTTTCCTCTGGATCATTCTATCGGCTTTTTGTATGCTTTTTTTCAGGATCTGTACCCTGTATACAGCAAGGTATTAAAACTCGTACTTGTTGAAGGCGAATTCACCCAGCGGGAAAACAGAGTGGAGTTTACAGACACGTATAATCTTTTGAACCATCTTTCACAAAGCATGATTGTTTTTAACGATAAACTTTCTGTAAAGGGCATATACGGCGGTTCTTTTGCATCAATTATAAACGAATCGCTCCGTACTATTCAGGGACAGGCAAGAATCGACACCTTAATGAATTCTATAAACTCGGAGGCACGGCTTTTGATTTCACAATTTGCTGATGCCAGCCGGTCCATACAGCTTATTACAGGAGGTATCCTTCATGAATCAAAAGATCCCCGCTACGATACCCTGTCAAATATAGCTTCAATACTTGGAAATCAGAATGTGCAGTTCAGGCAGCGCCTTCACGACACGAGAGAGGGAATGATTAATGCGCTTGAAATAATTAAAGAATTAGAATCTCTTGAGGTTTTAAGTGCCAGATGATATTGCCTATGTATCTGTAAAAGATTTTATGAGCCCTGGTATTTCTTCTGCTGTGGAACTGCCATTTAATCCTAAAGGATATACAAAAAATGAAAAAGAAGAACCTCGTGCGTTTATTACACTGAGCGGTGCGGGTTCAATGCGTTTCCGGTGGAATGAGACAAATTCTGTTAGAAATTCTTTTTTTTCAGCATTCCTGTCCGATTCACATAAACTCTTTCCACTTGAATTAATTCACTCTCAAGATGTTTTTTCTGCAGCCGTCAGTACTCCATGGGAGAATATGAGAGGAGACGGAATTATCACAAGCGATCCTCTTTGTGTTCCAGTAATTACTGCGGCAGACTGCATGCCGGTCTATTTATTCAATCCTGTGTCTTTCTGCTTCGGTGTTCTCCACTCAGGATGGAAAGGAACGGGTATAATACGGAAGGCTCTCGAACTTGCGAAAAAAAAATACGGTGCAAAGGCGGAAGATTTTCATGTAATACTCGGACCTCACATTCAATCGTGCTGCTACACCGTTGAAGAGGAACGCGCCTCCTATTTCGCTGAAAATTTCGGCGCCTCATGCATCACCAGGGGTGAAAATGAGCCTCCCCGCCTTTCGTTATTGAATGCTAATCTTACTATCCTTGAACACTCCGGAATTCCGGAAAATCATATAGCATGCTTCACCGACTGTACATGCTGTTCTAAAAACGAAGGCAGGCCGTATTTAGGATCTTTCAGACGTGAAACACAGAATCTTTTAGAAAAACTCAGCATAGAGGAGAAAAGCCGGTATTTTACCCCCATGGCAGCCTTTATGTACATGAAATAAATTTTATGCTACACTCTGCACTGATTTTTTTATGCGGAGTTATACATGGCAGATTTACGGTCCCTTAGTAAAGACCTTGTTGCAAAGGCGCTCAACGAATTACTTACAGAAAAAAATATAGAATTCCCCGTGATTGCGGGCAGTGCTGTTTCTGCAGAAACACCTCCTTCTCCCGACATGGGTGACATCGGTTTTCCTCTTTTCCAATATGCCAAAGCTTTTAAAATGGCGCCTCCTCTTATTGCAAAAGAGATTGCAAAAAAAATTGAATCCTACGCAGAAGCATCATCGACAGGCTCTTTCTTTACCGCAGGTCCCTATCTTAATGTGAAGCTCCAAAAAGCGGCGGCGGTCGGTTCTGTTCTTGCTAAAATACTTGAGCAGGGTTCCGCATACGGATCTTTCAATGAGAAAAATGAATACCCCCTCAAAGAAAGACGTGTTATGCTTGAGTTTTCCAGTCCCAATACCAATAAACCTCTTCATCTGGGTCATCTCCGCAACGATGCGCTTGGAGAAAGCGTCTCGCGCATTCTCAAAAAACTCGGTGCAGAAGTATTCAAGATAAACAATATAAATAATCGCGGCGTACATATTTGTAAATCCATGCTTGCGTATCAAAAGTTTCATGAGAAGAATAATGACACTCCTGAATCTATGGGGATTAAAAGCGACCGTTTTGTAGGCGACTGCTATGTGGAGTTCAATAATTACAGCAAGGAGAATCCACAGGCCGAAGCAGAAGCCCAAAATCTGCTCGTGGAATGGGAAAAAGGAAATCCCGAAGTACACGCAGTATGGCAAAAGATGAACGACTGGGCATTGAACGGTGTTAAATTAACCTATAAACGAACCGGCATTTCCTTTGACAAGTATTATTTTGAAAGCGATACGTATCTTAAAGGAAAAGAAGAAATTCTCTCAGGCCTTGAAAAAGGTCTTTTCTACCGCGAAGATGACGGTTCTGTGTGGGTAGACCTCGAAGAAATTAAACTCGACAAAAAGGTGCTGCTCAGGAAAGACGGAACAGCACTGTATATGACGCAGGATATTGGTACCGCTATTTTCCGTCACGATGACTGGGCTTTTAATCAGCTTGTCTACGTCGTCGGAAGCGAGCAAATATATCATTTTAAGGTACTTTTCTATATCCTCAAAAAACTCGGGTATGACTGGGCAGACCGGTTATATCACCTGTCATACGGTATGGTAAACCTCCCTGAAGGGAAAATGAAAAGCCGGGAAGGAACTGTTGTCGATGCAGATGATCTGATCGATTCTTTGCGAGACGGAGCTCTCGAGGAAATCAGGGAAAAAGGACGGGAAGAAGCAGTCGGAGATGCAAAAGATGTTGCAGAAAAAGTAGCACTCGGGGCATTACATTATTTTCTGTTACAGGTTTCTCCGACGAAAGACATGATTTTTAATCCCAAGGAATCCCTTTCCTTTAACGGCAATACGGGACCCTATCTTCAGTACATGGGAGCACGCATTTCTTCCATTGTAAGAAAAGCGGAAGAAGAGGGTTTAGTAAATCCTGAGCATACTGCAAATTTTTCTCTTCTTACCAACGAAGCCGAATGGGCTCTCATTAAACAGCTTGAAACGTTCCCCTTAATACTTGAAAAAGCAGGAGCAGATCTTGATCCCTCGGGTGTTGTATCGTATGCATACGAACTGGCAAAATTATTCAGCCGTTTTTATCATGACTGCCCGATCCTCGCTGCTGGCTCAAAAGAACTTTCCTGTGCACGTCTGGAACTGGCTAAGGCGGTAAAAACAGTTTTGCAAACAGCCATGAATATAATTCTCGTACCGTTCCTTGAAACCATGTAATATTGTTGTGAGGTTTTAAATTGAAAAAAAGAATTCTTCTCCTGCTGCCGTTTATATTCTGTGTTTTCGGTGTTTATTCCCTGGAATCCGAAGGCACACAAAAGAATACCGGATTTGGTTCTATTATTGTCTATGCCGGCTACTTCGGAGAACAGATAACTCACCCCGGAATACAGGCAGGATCTGATGTGACATTGTTTACCAACGGTAAAACTGATATTTTTGCAGGCATTCAGGCAGGGTATTACTATCACCGGCTGAATAGCCACGGCATCTTTACCCAGGCACTCATCAGATCTCAGCGCACTTTTTCCTCCGGTTTCTTTCTCGATGCGGCACTCGGCGCAGGATACCTTCATAGTATTCCCGGCGGAAAAGTATATGAAGTTGTAAACGGAAGCACTGTGGAAGTTAAAAACGGAGGGAATCCGAATTTCATGCCTTCACTATCTCTCGGTGCCGGTTATAAATTCTGGCAAAAAACACCGCTGCCGCTTGCACTAAGCTTCAATACCGGTATTTTCGGAGAGTACCCTTTTAACACCTACCTTCTTCCCCGTGTTTTTATTTCACTAACCTGTTTTTACCGTCTGTAAGCAGTAAAAGCTCTACAAGAAAATTTTTATTAAAGGACATAAAAATGAAAAAAATATTACCACTGCTTATACTGCTGCCGATCCTCCTGCTTTCCTGCGATAATCCCTTTTCTGACGGCACCCTGTTTTTTGTACGGGTAAAAGGCGCCGATCTTCCTGTGTATGTAAAGGGAAATCTGGATTCGCAGACTGCACTCATGGTAATTCACGGCGGTCCCGGCGGAGATTCAATGGTATATGCCTCTATTCCTGCGTTTCAAACTATTGAACAAGATTATGCTGTTTTTTACTGGGATCAAAGATCTTCAGGTTCCGCACAGGGAAATGCCGCCGATGAGACTATGACGGTTACCCAGTTTGTGGAGGACACCGATGCCGTACTGGATGCTGTTCAATCCCTGTATAATTTTTCATCTGTTTTTATTTTGGGCCACAGCTGGGGAGGATACCTTGGAACAGCATATGTTGCCGATCCCTCCCACCAGGCAAAAATAAAGGGATGGATAGAAGTTGACGGTGGCCACAATCTTGTTGACGGTATGAGGTATTCACGGGAATGGATCATGAACTATGCACAGACTCAAACCGGCAAGTACTGGCAGGATGCGCTTGCATGGTATGAAGCTACCCCTGTTATAACTTTTAATGAGGTAATAAGGCACTGCGCTTATGTTTCCAAAGCAAAAGGGTATATGTACAATGAGGAAAACAGCGAAATAAATATGCTTCCCTATATTTTCACTTCTCCTGCTACCTTCCCGGGTAATACACTTGCTCAGCTTCGTCCCATAAATGCTCTGTCTCAAATATGGACAGAGAAATTGAATCCGGGAATGAGCGCAATAACTATACCAGCATTAATACTCTGGGGTGTTCATGACGGCATTCTTCCTGTGGAACTTGCCCAAGATGCCTATGATGCCCTTGGCACTGCACCCGAACACAAAAGCATTGTATTATTCGATAACTCGGCACATTCGCCGATGAATGAAGAAGGCGGCAAGTTTGCTCAATCCGTACTTGATTTTATGACACAGTACAGGTGAGAGGCCTTATTTTTCCAACAAAAGGAATTGTATGTTCTTTCAATATACTAACTATCATACGAATACCCTTTTTTGCCGTAGGAATGGCGAAATCAAAGAGTAAGATTATAATGAGTTCACTTCTTCCAGCCACAATGATGCCGATGCATCGCTTGGCATACGCCAGTCCCCCCGCGGAGACAGCGATACTGTTCCAACCTTCGCACCGTCGGGCAGGCAGGATCTTTTAAACTGCTGGGCAAAAAACCTTGAATAAAAGTTCTTTAACCAGAATAGAATCTCTTTTCTGCTGTACGGCGCATCTTTTGCTTCAGGCTTGAAGGCCTGTTCTGCAAGATAGAGAATTTTTCCCGGAGTATAACCCCAGCGGACAACATAATAGAGAAAGAAGTCATGCAATTCATACGGACCGACTATTTCCTCTGTTTTTTGCGCTATTTTCCCGTCAACAGGGGGTAATAGTTCTGGACTCACCGGAGTATGTAAAATATCAATTAGCGTGTCAAAAATAACCGAGCTTTCCGGTGTCTGTTTCTGCTTAAACTCATAAGCCTTGTGCTTTACAAGATATCGTACAAGTGTTTTTGGAATCGATGCATTTACCCCGTACATAGACATATGATCCCCATTGTATGTTGCCCAGCCTAAGGCAAGCTCTGAAAGATCCCCTGTACCAATAGCGAGACCGTTCACCTGATTTGCTATATCCATGAGTATTTGTGTCCGCTCCCGCGCCTGCGAGTTTTCAAACACGACATTGTGAATTTTACTATCATGGCCTATGTCGGCAAAATGCTGAAGCACTGATTTTTCAATAGTAATTTCTCTGAAACCTGTTTTTAATGATTGCGCAAGTTTCACCGCATTATTATAGGTTCTGTCCGTTGTACCAAAGCAGGGCATGGTAACGGCTAAAAGGCCTTCATGACTCAAGCCCAGAATAGAAAAAGCCTCATAGGCAACTAAAAGAGCAAGTGTTGAATCCAAACCGCCTGAAAGCCCGACAACCGCAGTTTTACATCCGGTATGTTTAAGCCGTTTTGCCAGGGCGTGAGACTGCATCTTCATAATTTCTTCACAGCGGTTTTCTATTTCCGAATCTTCCGATGGTACGAAGGGGGTTTTACTTACAGCCCTGGAAAGGTCAAACGAAGGTTTTTCCACCAGAAGATCAACAAATATTTTTGTATACTCGCTGTTTGAAGGAGTAAAGGTTGTCTGCCTTCGTCTCTCCGTCCAAATACGGTCAAGATCTATTTCTGTATAAATAAAACCTTCATTGAAACGTTCGCTTTGTGCAAGTATTCTTCCATTTTCAGCAATTATATTATGTGAAGCAAAAATCAGGTCAGTTGTTGATTCACCGGGACCTGCATCCGCATAAAGATATGCGCAGGCAAGACGGCCCGACTGCGCCTGCACTAGAAGAGACCGGTATTCTTTTTTACCTACGACCTCATTGCTGGCAGAGAGATTTACAATCACGGCAGCTCCCGCTTGAGCATGAGATACTGAGGGATTCAGAGAAACCCATAAGTCTTCGCAAATTTCGGATGCCACTGTAAAACTTCTCCGCACGCGGTCCTGAATAATAACATCGGTACCGAATGGAATATCCGTGTAATTAGGTGCAAGATCTAAACGCAGGTCGCAGCGGCCCTCAAGAATCTTTGCACTCGTAAAATGCCGGCCCTCATAAAATTCCCCGTAGGTTGGAATGTACGTTTTAGGAATAAAGGCAAGTATCTTTCCCCTGTGAATCCATGCTGCACAGTTAAAAACGGAAGAATTATAGACTATTGGAAGGCCTACGGCAAATAAGACATTATAAGGAGCTGTTTTTTGAGCAATATCAATGACAGATGCAGATGCAGCATTAAGAAGAGGTTTTTGTAAAAATAAATCAGAACAGGTATAACCGGTAACGCAAAGCTCTGGAAATACAAGAAGATCCACTTCTTTTTGTGAAGCTTTACCAACAGCTGCAATTATGGCATCAGCATTTTTTCTGCAGTCTGCAACCGTTACCTCAGGGCTGAAACAGCCGGCGCGAACAAATCCATATTTCATGGTTTTCATTATACTCTTAATCCGTATCTCACGGCAAGACAAGAAAATTTCATAAGAAACTCAATGCTTGATGTTTATGCAGAAAAAAGATAAAATGCACAAATATCATAGAAAAACCGCCGGACGCCCATTAATAGTCCGGTTTTTTAAAGAGGAGACATACATGAATGCAGCTCTAGAGACATTAAAGGACAGGGGATTTTTTCAGCAATGCACCGATGTTGAAGGATTATCGGCATTAATGGACAAGGGTCCCGTGACTTTTTATGTGGGCTGCGATCCCACAGGTCCTAGTCTTCATATTGGACACCTTGTTCCCGAATTTGCCCTGCTGCATCTGCGCAAAGCCGGACACAAAGGCATTGCACTTGTCGGCGGCGGCACCGCACGAATCGGCGATCCTTCCGGAAAAACTGAAATGCGCAAAATGCTTACGTATGAACAGATTGATGAGAACGTAAAAAAAATAGAAGCCCAGCTTGACCGTTTTATCGGCTTTGATGGTATAAATGCAATGACCGACAATAACAGCAACTGGCTTGCTGATTTAAATTACATTGATTTTCTTCGCGACATAGGCTCTCATTTTTCTGTAAACCGTATGCTTACCTTTGAAGCATACAAAAAAAGAATGGAAACCGGTTTAACCTTTATTGAATTTAATTATCAGCTTTTGCAAAGCTATGACTTTCTGAAACTTCACGAACGGCATAACTGCTGTCTCCAGATCGGAGGAGACGACCAGTGGGGCAATATTGTTGCAGGAGTTGATCTCATAAGGCGCAAGACAGGACACGAGGTATTCGGTCTTACCTTCCCACTCGTGACACGTTCAGACGGCAAGAAAATGGGCAAAACAGAAAAGGGAGCATTATTTTTAGATAAAGAAATGACTCCGGTTTTCGACTTTTTCCAGTACTGGAGAAACGTTGCCGATGCCGACGTTTTAAAATTCTTCAAACTCTTTACCTTCGTATCCATTCCTGAATGCGAATCAGTGTGCAGAGGAGACATTAATCAGGCAAAAGAAAGACTTGCATGGGAGATTACTGCCATTATTCACGGAAAGGAAGAAGCAGACAAAGCCAGAGACGGTGCAAAGGCGGCATTCGGAAGCGGGGGCGATAAAAACTCCATGCCCACGTTTAAACTAGATAAAGAAGAATTCAGCAAGGGCATAGGTGTTATAGATCTTTTCGCTCAGGTTCAGCTCGGAGGCAGCAAGAGCGATATTAGACGCCTTATTGAACAAGGCGGTGCATATTACACTTCAAAAGATGGAACTGAAACACTCTTTACCGATGTTAAAACAATTGTCGATGATAAATTTCTTGACAAAGACGGTGAACTTATATTGAGAGCCGGTAAAAAGAAATTTATGAGAGTAGTTTTACAGTAGGCTTTCTGTACCGGTTAGCTTGACTGTTTTCGTAATACAATTATGCGCACCAGGGCAATTAATCCGCCTAGAATGAATATGGCGCTTGCAATGTCGAAAATATTGCGGAGCATCTGCCCGGCGGTTCCTGTTTTATACAGAGCTGCAGAGATAATCAGGGTTATTATACCGAGAGGAAGCAAAAATAAAAAATTCCTCGTCTTTAAAATCTTTGAATTAAGCCGGGCTTCCGTGCGCGACGCAAATACATCAGAAAAGAAATTCGTTATTGCATACCATATTTTTGAAAAAATGTTGGGGTTCCTTAATTTTTCAAGAGCGGCATACCCTTCAAGAAGTTCACTGTCGGTAAATTCTATCCGCTGTGTATTTTCCTCAAGTTCTATTTCCAATAGAGAAACCTTGTCGGTTACATCAATAATAACGGCATTAATGCTTGTCCAGCCTAAGCGTTTTGCCGCTTCAAGCCGGCGCTGGCCTGCAACAAGCTCGTAGCGGGAGTTTAAAGTAATAGGATTTAATAATCCGTAACGCTTAAGGCTGTCCATTAAAGGTTCGAGATTGCCCAAATCTTTGCGTACACGTTTACGAACTTTAATATCACTGATGGTAACCAACATACTTCCTCCCTTTTTAAGATTAAGGCGAAAGACTTAACTAGTCAAGCAAATAATTATACGAAAGCTCTTCCTCTTCACCAGGTGCGGAAGATGCGTCTTCAACGAATTCCCCCGAAGGAGACACTAAAGTGCTTTGAGCATTATTTTTCGATTCTTCAAGGTAGTTCGAAAGAGATTCTGTATTCGTAATGCCTAAAAACGATAAATCCAAAGAAAGAGGAGAAGTATCTTCAAATTCAGGACTTGAGGCACCCGATGAATACTTCTCATCTGCAAGACGGGATGCGCCGAGTTCTTTTGCATTTTCTCTGTTGGCATGATAGTCACAGACCTTTAAAGGCTGCGTTCCCTCGAGGAAGTACTGTGTTGTAGAGCTTGATCCGCAGGATTCTGACAGCAGCAGCCCGGAAACTGAACAGACCGTTGCCTTAACAAGTCCCGTCTGGGGTTCTGTAAAACTCTTATACGGGTAGTTCTCATGAGCCTTTCTCATATACTCACCCCATGCAACACCCGACAGTGTTGAACCCGTCAGATCCAAACCAAGCGTTTTTCCTTTCTCCCGGAAGCCGAACCAGATTACTGTCGTTAAATACGGAGTATACCCGACAGCCCAGGCATCTGACCAGTTCTGTGTTGTCCCTGTCTTTCCTGCGGCAGGTATACGGTATTTTTTTCCGTCAGAACCAATATAGTCAAACATGCTTCCGTTTTTAGTACCGAAGGACATTGTTCCCATTTGAACCGATTTTGAAAGAATATCGGTCATAATGAAAGCAGTTTGGGGACTGATAACCTGAATAGCACTAGCCTTTTTCTTCTGCTCAAGTCTAAGGTCCTGTTCAGGATTGGCAATAATTCTTCCTTTTTTATCTTCCACCGATAGAATTGAAAGCGGCGTAACTTCCTTCCCCTGATTTCCAAAAATTGCATACGCCCGTGCAAGCTCTATAGGGCGTACAAGGCAGGTTCCAAGTCCTACCGGGTATACACGTATTAAATCCCGGGCTTTATATTCGGATTTGGGAATACCCAGCAATGACGCGGCTCTGTTAATAGCAGCATCAAAGCCTATTCCTTCAAGAACCTTCAGCGAAGGAACATTCATCGATTTTGCAAGCGCATACCACAGCTGTACCGAACCCATCCATTCGTCCCTGAAGTTGTTGGGATAGTAGGGAGTACCGCTTTCATTATAGAAAAAAGTAGGAACATCGGTAATTGTCGTAGCTGCCGTGAATTTTCTTGAATCTATCGCCGCAGAATAATACAGGGGTTTAAAAGTGCTTCCAGGCTGCAGTCTTCCCTGTGTGGCTATATTGAACACATTCTCGGTACCGTATGTGCTTCCGCCGACGAGCGCGGTAATGTAGCCTGTTTCGTTTTCAAGCGTAATCAACGCACCTTCAATCGTCGCTTTTTTTGTCTGCTTATTTTTCTCGGCATTGGCTTTGTTTACAACCGCAAGTTTAATATCCTCCATACCGAACATTAGAGACATAACATCAAGTATTGGATTAATCTCATTTCTGAAAACTGATAATGCAAGCTGCTCATTGCGCTGCTCGGATAATTTTAACTCAGGCAGATTAAAAACCAGAGAGAGAAGTTCTGTAACCGGTATATAGGTCTGAACCGCGACCGACGATTTTGCATTTGACGATTTCTGGTATTTGTCATTTGCATAGCGTATTCGATCAGCCATAATGTCCTGGGCTGCGGTCTGGTGCTTCAAATTCATAGTGGTATTGACTGTAAAACCGCTTGTGAAAATATTAACATCGCTCCCGTACATCATATTGGTTAATTCGTCGAGAACATATGCACTAAACCAGGGAGCCTTGTCATCCCTCATATAGTAGGCGCCAATATTCGTTCTTGTTGGATCAAAGTTCAGCCAGTAATTTTCATATGAGGCATCTGCCTTTTCCTGTGTAATAAAACCCTTATTAACCATCTTTGCAAGAACTTCCCGCTGCCTGTTTTTTGCCTGATTTGGAAATTCAAAAGGATTATTATTCTCAGGAGATGAAAGCAGACTCACAAGAACTGCTGCTTCGGCAGGAGTCATTTCAATCGCATCATGCCCAAAATAGTGCTTCGATGCTGCCCTGACGCCGTTGGTGCCGCTTCCAAAAGGAACCTTATTAAGATACAGTTCAAGAATTTCCTCTTTAGAATAGCGCCTCTCCATCTGAAAAGCCCAAAAAAGCTCTCTTAGTTTTCGTGCATATGAAATGTCAGAGCGGTCATCATATAGGTCGCCTGCAATCTGTTGGGTAAGAGTACTCCCTCCTCCAAGATTCTGATGTGTAAGCTTTCCATACAGCGCACGTATAATTCCCTTTATCCGAAAACCGGTATGCTGAAAGAAGGTTTCATCTTCACGGGAAATAAGAGCATCAATAACATGTTTTGGAAGATCTATAATATTTATTAATTCTCTTTTTTCATTTGCTGCGAATTCGGTAATAAGTTCGCCGTTAATATCCAGGAGGCGTGTGGGCAGAGCAACATCGAGTTCCTCAAAATGCTCGGTATTTTTTACATCAGCGGTGGCAGCTAAAAGAAACCCCAGAGCGGTACCAAAAAGTACAGCAAAAAGAACGGTACTAAAAAAAACAGCTATGGTCCCTTTTTTGATTTTTTCCATTCTAACAGGTTATGAAACCAGGGGTATTTTGTCAAGAGGCGGTAAAAAACTCCCTCTTGCTGATACCTTTCATGGTAAAAAAAAAGGCCGGTTTAACAACCGGCCATGCCCATCAGGCAGCCGGACAGACAATGGGTGGGAGGGGATTTGTCTGCCCGACATTATATATATCGGTAATACAAAGAAAACCTTGAATACTATTTTTCATTTTTCTACCGTATACCTGAAAAATACGAGTATCAGTGCTTATTCTTCTTTTATTGAAACGTCGAATAACAGCGATGCCGTGTAGCTTTTCCCTTTGAAGGCCTGAATAACTTTCACCGTTTCAAATCCGTCCAGTACAAAACGCAGAACATATTCACCTTCCTGAATTTTATACGGTTTATCAAAATTTACAAGCTGTATGTCGCCGAAATACAAAGAAACACTTTGAGGAATTGAAACATATAAAAGCGGCTCATTATCAATAAGCTGAATTTGAAGTTTATTTACAAGAGCCTGTTCAATTTTTACGGTCCGTACCTCATTCCGGTAAGAATCCGATACTATGGAAATATAATGAATTCCTGAAGGCAGTAGAATAGTTCCATTAGTCAGTACAGCCTGCTTCTCATCGATAAAAACAGTATACGGTTTCTTTTCCTGCAGATTTTTTTTCTGAATGTCTTTATCATCAGAAACTGTCGAAAGCACGGGCAGGTTTTGGACAGAAGAAGGATCAGGATAAAGAACTGAAAGATCAAGAAGCCCTTTGTCAATTACGACAGGTTTCACTTCGACGTCGAAAACTGCTTCGAGTACAGACACAGGGGTTCCCTTCATAACAAGCTGAAGTCTGAAATAAACATACCCTTCTGAAATATCAACTATTGCCGGGAGCAGCGCAGTATAAGGAGTCTCTTTTAAACCATGATTCTTTATCAGCGGTATTTGAAGATTGTAACTCAGTTTTCCGGGGAACGTATCGAGGTACAGTTTATCCCCTTCATAATCAATTATTGTGCCCTCCGCTTCCGGTTTTACCCCTGTATACACCGAATATGCTATTGCATCCCTGTATTCAGCCGCAGCTTTGGGAATTTTAACTTCAAGCGAAAGCGCCTTTAAGAAAAGAGGATTGGACGGAAGTTTAACGGCCAGCATATCATTTACTGCAAGCCGGACTTTATGAGAGGAAATTTCATCTTCCATTTCGACCATGACTGTCTCATGAACGCGGAACATGTCTTTCGCGCTGCAGAATAAAGAAAGAGAAGCGAGGAGCACTATTAAAACACTCTTTTTCATTTTCCTATCCCTTTATTATTAACAGAGGGTCTACAGTCTTCCCGTCAACCCAGATTTCAAAATGCAGATGAGCGCCTGTCGATAATCCTGATGAACCGGTCTCCCCTATTACGGCGCGGGAATACACAATATCGCCTGCCTGTACAGAAATCCTGGACAAATGCGCATAAAAACTCCGGGTTGCAGAATCATGCTTAAGTATTATGAAATTACCGTAAACATCCGAATACCCGGTTTTTTCCACTGATCCTGACTTACACGCGGTAACCGGGGTTCCCTCGGGGGCTGCAAAATCAACTCCATCGTGGAATTTTAATTGTCCCGTTATTGGACTCTTGCGCATTCCGTAGTTTGAGGTTAATACTCCATGAGACAAAGGCAGCTGCAGAGCGGAATCAAGGAAGAAAGCACGTTCAGTGGAACTTAACCGCGCATTTTGTATAAAATAATACTTTGTACCGTTAAAAGTATAGCATGAAAATTCAGAGAGTGCCAAGTATTTTTCTGCAAGAAGAATTTCCAATGGAGTTTTCGGATCCGAGGGTAAAAAAAGGCCTGGACAGGTCGGCAGGAGCAATACTTTCCCGTCAAGTGAAACATCATTGCCGTTTATCCGGTTTAATGTGGCTACCGTCTCATACGGCAGAGTACAGCGGGATGAAATTGTAAGAAGAGTATCGGAACTGGTAGACGTGTACGAAAAAAACAGGGGGATGATCTGTTCACTGGAAGAGGCAATGAGTTTGTATGAATTTTCAACTTCCTGTGAGAACTGTTTGAATAGAAGATTTTTAGAAGAAAGTTCTGTTATGACAGGATACATGGAATTCTGACTGTATAGCGAAACGCAAAAAAAACAGATAAGAACTGATAAGAAATTCTTATTTCCTTTTATACACAAAGGATACGGTTCCATATACAATAAGCCCGATCAGCAGGGACAGAATACCGGGAAAGCGGTATCCGTTCATCACTAAACCTGTACAAACGGAGAGTGATAAAAGAATGATAAGACAAAGCACCATGAAACGGACAACGTCATGAATTCTGCGTTTCCGCTCATCCTGAGGAACTGTTTTATAAAAAGTATATATTTTTTTAACTGCGGTAAAAACAATAAAAAGAACAACACCTGATGCAATTGCCAGCGAATATAACGATGGATTTGCGGTTGAAAATTTCCATAAAGGAGTGACAACAAGAAGAGCAAATAAAGCGCAAAATACTACCAACAGTAGTATTTTAATAAGAAATGAGAAAAACTTAATATACGGTGAAAAAAAATTCCGGCTCATATACCTTAACAAGATCTTGTCCCTTCCGGGACAGCCCTATGTTTTAACAAGATGCTGTCCCATTCGGGACAGCCCTATGTTTAATTGCAAAAAACCAGCAGTTGAGCTGCTGGTTTCTCATTATTCTTCAATAATTGCTTCTGTGGGACAGGCAGCTGAACAAGCGCCGCAGCTCACACAAGTATCAGCATCAATGACGCGTTTATCGTCCTTCTCGCTGATTGCTCCTACCGGGCATTCACCTTCACATGCT
This sequence comes from Spirochaetota bacterium, assembly GCA_023398165.1. Taxonomy (GTDB): domain Bacteria; phylum Spirochaetota; class Spirochaetia; order Treponematales; family Treponemataceae; genus JAAZLA01. The sequence goes on from JAEWSQ010000005.1 coordinate 231,527, forward strand.
CCGCAGTTTACACAGGCATCCGTAATTTTATAAGCCATACTAAAACCTCATATAATGAATTTGTACCATTAAAATACCATAGAAAACCGATAAAGACAAGCCGATTGTATAAAAATACCTCTTTTTTTTCCAAACAGGTTGCCCTATGCCCTGTCTTGAGGCATAATGTACAACATGGGTGGAAAACAGCAGTTAATAAAAAAGAATCTGTCATTCATTAAGGTTTTGCCTCAATGGGCACAGGATCTTTCATACAAGTACTGTTCAAAAACAGTAAATATGTACATCGTTCACGGCAACATACGCGACTTTTTGCCGCATACGATGAACGAAGGGGAGTTTTCTTTTAAGAAAATTCAGGAATATATTTCAGATGTTTTATTCGGCAACGGCGACATTATTGCGTACTTTGACCGTTCAAGCGGCGTTACCTTCTGTTCTTCGGCAATGGAAAAAGAATATCTTTCCGTGATGAAAAAATTTTTTCCCAATGCATCAGGCGAAGACTTATTATCGCGGAATCCTGAAAAATCATTTGAATTTTTAGAAAAATATTTTCTCATTAATATTCCTCAAAAAAAAAGAATCGTGTTCCTCATAGATTATGCTGAAACTGTTGTTCCCTATGAGAGCATCGGAGATCTTGATGAGACAGACAGATTTTGTCTCGTGACGCTGAACCGGTGGTCTCATGAACCGGTTTTTACCCAGGGCGATGTTTCCATAATCCTTCTCACCGAAAACCTGACCGATATAAACTCGCGTCTTACCTCTTCACCCTCTGTCGTAAAAGTGGCAATTCCTCTTCCAGACCGTGAACTGCGCACTCTTTTTCTTGAGTATCTGCTGGCGCAGGAATTAATGCTTTTGGACAGAGGCTTAACACCTGAAAAAATGGGATCTCTTTCTGCAGGCCTCAATTTATGGCATCTGCATCAGCTTGCAACCGAATCTTTCCAGGAGGATGTTCCTATAAGTCTTGATTTTCTCCGCAACAAAAAAAAAGAGATTATTGAAAAAGAAGGAGCCGGCCTGATCGAGTTTTTAGAAACAGAACACGATCTTTCATATGTTTCGGGTCACGATTTTGTTAAAAACAGATTTAAAAATGCATCCCGGGCAATAAAGCAGAATCAGCTCGATGTTCTTCCTATGGGATACCTTATAGCAGGCCCCATCGGAACCGGCAAGAGTTTTTTAGTAAGCGCATTCGCCGGAGAAATAGGAATTCCCATGGTACGGCTGTGTAATTTTTATGCTAATGGAAGCGGAGTTTCTGAAACCAATTTAGAGAGAGTTCTCAGTATTCTAAAAGCCATGACGCCGGTGGCAGTCATGATCGATGAAGCGGACACCTTTTTGGGAAGCAGAGAAGACAAGCGGGGCGACGGATCAGGCAGCAGAATCTTTGCCCAGATAGCCTCATTCATGGGCAACACGGACTACCGCGGGAAGATTATCTGGTTTTTAATTACAAGCAGACCGGATCTTATACCGATCGATTTAAAAAGACAGGGAAGAGCCGAAGAGCATCTTGCGCTTTTTTATCCTGAGAGCACTGACGAAAAAATCGCACTCTTTGAGACCATGCAGAGAAAGCTCGACATTAAGGTGGAAAAATTTCCCCTGCAGGAAGTTTTTAAAAAAGTCTCGTTCGAAATGTCCGGTGCAGATATTGAAGCAGTACTCGTGAGAGCAAAGATGGAAGCTGCGATGGATAAACGTGTCATTGTGACAAAGCAGGATCTCGACCAGACAATAAAGGATTTCATACCGCCTGTATATCCGTATGAAATTGAACTTCAAAACCTTGTTGCCGTTCTTGAATGTACAAGCCGTGAAATGGTTCCTAAGAAATTTCAAACAATGGACAGAACAAAACTTGCCGCGGAGATCCGTGAATTAAAACAGCTTCTCGGCACAGTATAAAAGGAGTACTCAATGACTGTTGAAACATTAGCCAGGATGATAGATCACACCTGTTTAAAAGCCTCAGCTGGAAAGACTGATATTGAAAAGTTATGCAGAGAAGCAGAGTTGTACGGATTTGCAAGCGTGTGTGTTAATTCAAACAGGGTAAAAGATGCTTATTTTTTTTTACACAATAAATCTGTGAAAATTTGCGCGGTTGCGGGTTTTCCTCTCGGAGCGATGAGTACTGAAAGCAAGGCTTTCGAAGCTGCGCAGGCCGTTAATGACGGTGCTGATGAAATTGATATGGTTATATCGGTAGGTCATGCTAAAGAAAAAGACTGGACGTATGTCGAACATGATATACAAAACGTTATTGACGCTTGTACTGCTGAAGCCGGGAAAAAAAATAAAACATGCCTCGTAAAGGTAATTCTTGAAACCTGCTATTTATCAAACGAAGAAATAATTGAAGCAAGCTTGTGTGCAAAACGTGCCGGTGCTCATTTTTTAAAAACATCCACCGGCTTCGGAACAGGGGGCGCACTGGAGGAACACGTTCATCTCATGCGTGAAATTGCAGGTACTTCCATGGGAGTGAAAGCCAGCGGAGGCATAAAAACCCTGGAAAGCGCCTTTAAAATGATCAATGCCGGAGCAAACCGTCTAGGGTTATCATCCGGCATTGATATAATCAAAGAGCTTTCTGCCGCCCGGTAGTAAATTACTACAGCAGCATCAACTGGTAATCCTTTATTTTTTTACTGTCTTAGCAGCCTTTGCTTTCGGTTCTGCTTTTGTTTTTGCTGCCGGTTTTGCAGCAGGCTTGGCAGCTTTTGCTTTCGGTTCTGCTTTTGCCTTTGCAGGTTTTGCGGCAGCCTTTGGAGAGGTTTTTGCTTTTACAGCAGTCTTTGCCTTCGGCTCTGCCTTTGCCTTCGCTGCCGGTTTAGCTGCAGTCTTTACGGCGGGTTTTGCTTTTGCAGCAGGCTTTGCTGCCTTTGCTTTCGGTTCTGCTTTTGCCTTTGCAGGTTTTGCGGCAGCTTTTGGAGAGGCTTTTGCTTTTACAGCAGTCTTTGCCTTCGGTTCAGCTTTTGCCTTTGATGCGGGTTTAGCAGCAGTCTTTGCCTTGGATTCTGCTTTTGCAGCAGGCTTGGCAGCTTTTGCTTTCGGTTCTGCTTTTGCCTTTGCAGGTTTTGCGGCAGCCTTTGCGCCAGCTTTTGGAGCAGCTTTTGCTTTTACAGCAGTCTTTGCTTTGGGCTCTGCTTTTGCCTTTGCAGCGGGTTTAGCTTTATCAGAACCATTCAATACCGGTTCTGCCTTCTTTGTTGCTGTTGTTTTATCAACAGATTCTGGATTTGCTTTTTCAGCAGCTTTAGTTTTCACCTTTCGTGCTCCTTCTTTGTTCGGCCAACTCAATTCCTTTACTACTTTATCAGCCAATGTATCGCTTACCTTTTTTGAATCAGCAAGCGGAATATTTGCATTTTGATTAAATGTCTTTTGCAGAAGTGATGAAAGAGTGTCCTGTATTCCCGGTTTTGCAAAAACGATGAATGAAAAATTCAATCCTGAAGGTTTAAGAATGGTAAACGAAGTCATTACCATCTGGGGTTCTTTGCTGTACATAATCTTATACTGATTACGGCAGGTATAAATTTCAAGATCATGAAAACGAAGCGGTATTTGAAATTTTGACGGACGTACATAGGGTTCCTGCGCCTTCATCGTATAGGTCGTCGGCTCCACAAGAATATAGATCTTTTTTCCATTCGACTGGAATGTAATTGAATCTCCTGAAGAATAAAAATTCTTTACTTCTGAATATGAAATAATCTCGAGTATAGTATACGGAGTGTCACTCATAAAAAAACCTGATATTACGTATCCTTCATCTTTGGGAAGCATATTCTGTTTATATGCCTCATATAAATCCATTGCCTTCACATCCATAGCGGGCTCCTTTTATTTAGAAAAAAATCACCTGTGCATAGTATAGATGCACTATTATAAAAAAGCAATTATTTTTTTCCTATTGACGGATCAAACTGCCTTGCCATATCAATCACACCCATCCGTTCATAAATTTTTGCTGTTTTCTTTGAAATACGGATATCAGACGGAAATAATTTAAAGGCGCTGCGCAGTGTATCGAGGGCTTTTTCTTTTTCATCCAGCTGAAGCAGAAGACTTGCTTCTATAAGTGCACCGTCAGCATCGAGGGAATAGGTCTTATGCCATAATTGTATAAACCGCAGAGCCTGTGCATGCATTGAAAGTTTTACAAGACAAAACACATACCGCTGCATGCAGCGTCTGTCCGAGGAATCCTGCTGAAGGAGGCTCCTGTATAATACAGCGCTCTTGTGATACTCTCCTGATCTTCTTCTGAATGACGCAAGATTTCTTGCGAGTGTAATTTGATGGGATGAGTACGGAATAAGGAGTTCAATATTGTCCGCAGCTGCTTTCCATTTTTTCTGAACAGTCAGCATGCGGATGTACTTTTTCCTGACAGAAACATGAGACGGCCATATTTCCAGAAACTGCTTGTATGCAGTCTCGAGATCCCTCTTTTTTTTCTGCTTTTCATAACAGTCTATGAGCATTAATCGGTATTCTTCTGAACGAGGATTAAACTCAATTAGTTTAAAAAGCCATGACTGTGCAAATTCGGGAAGTCCGACTGCAATATACCGGGAAGCGAGTAATCCCATCATATACATGTCGCGCGGATTTTTTAAATATACTTTTTGAATCTGTTCAAGATTTTTTTTAGCATCACCGCCCGTTTTTGCATCACAGATAACCGAATAGTATTGCACTGTATCCTCATCAAGAGTGACAGTACTGTCGCGGCGGTGAAGCTCATTCTGTAAACTTTTCCAGTCTTCCATTGAAAGATACGTCATTAATAATCCGTAGCGGCACGCCGGATATTTTGGATCAAGACTCCGTGCCTTTGAAAAATGATTTACCGCTTCTTCATATTTTCCAAGATTTCTGCTCGCCTCCCCCATAAATGAATGGACTGATGCATCGGAGCCGAAGAGTTTAATATACATTCTTCCGGTTTCAATAACACTCCTCCAGTTTTCCTTAAGAAGAGCTTTTTTAATTATCTCAAGAGCCTGAATCTGTTTATTATCAGATGCAGATGTACTGAAGGAAGAGTCCGGAAATTTACGGGAAAGAGAGGTCATGAGTTCATGAGCCTCTTTCGTTTTTCCCATCATGGTAAGTACAGTAAGTTCATACCAGTAAAGAGACGGATCGGAGGGAGACAATGATGAGGCTTTTCTGTAAGCCGTTAATGCCTCCGGGAGGGAGCCTGAATCGCGCAAACAATGCGCGCGGTACAGATGAGGAAGAACAGCATCCATACCGTTAGCAATACAGAAGTCAAACATTTTTAGCGCCAGTTCCGCATTTCCGCTGTTATATGTTTTTATCGCTTCTATAAACAAGGCATTCTGATACGCCTGATTCAGCTGTGCATTATCCGGTTCCAGATACAGCGCTTTTTTAAAAACTTCAAGAGCCTCAGAATTTTTTCCGGCTTTAAAATATGCGGTGCCGAGAAGCCCCATGGTTGTAGCAGAATCTGATTTATACTCAAGACTTTTAATGAAACATTTTACGGCTGCCGCATAGGATGACATAGCAAGATACGATCTTCCGAGAAAAAACCAGCCGTCGCCGTCATTTCCCCTCAGACTCAAGTAGGCATTTAAAGAAGAAACCGAAAGAGCATACTGTGATAAGGCATGGTATGACCGTGCCAGATACAGCAGGACTTCCGGTTTTTCAGAAACACCCTGGATGGCCAGGGATTCAAGGAGAGCAGCCGCTTTTTTGTAATCTCTATTGCGTCCGGCCTGTAAAGCTCGGACAAAGATCTTTTCGTACTCTTCCTTTTGTTTAACCATACACAGTTGTTATTTTTTTCCGGCCTGAACCATTGTAACCGCTGCTACAGTGACTATGTCATCGATAGAACAACCGCGAGAAAGATCGCTTATAGGTTTTGCAAAACCCTGAAGGAAAGGTCCGAACGCTTCAGCACCGGCAAGACGCTGAACCAGTTTATATCCAATATTTCCGGAACCGAGATCGGGGAAAACAAGCGTGTTTACTTTCCCGGTAACAGGACTTCCCGGAGCTTTCTTCTGTGTAACAGAGGGAACAAGGGCGGCATCTGCCTGAAGCTCGCCGTCGAGCAGTAAATCAGGGGCTTTCTCTTTTGCAAGACGGACAGCTTCCTGTACGCGCAGAACATTATCATCTTTTCCGCCTGACCCCTTGGTGGAAAATGAAAGCATGGCAACAACAGGTTCAACCCCAATAAGATTCTTACAGGACAGGGAAGCGGAGACAGCAATATCTGAAAGCTGTTCTGCTGTTGGAGTCGGAATAACGGCGCAGTCAGAGAAAATCATCATGCCGTCTGAACCCCAGTTCTTATCTTTCATCTGCATTACAAAACAGGAGGAGGCGGTTTTTGAACCGGGAGCTGTACCGATGATCGTCAGACCTGAGCGCAAAACATCTGCGGTTGTGGATTCAGCTCCTGCCACCATTGAATCGGCTTTATCAAGCTTAACCATCATAGCGCCGAAACGCAGAGTACTTTTCATATCTATACGGGACTGTTCAGGAGTCATACCTTTATGCTTTCGGCTTTCATAATATGTCTGGCAAAAATCTGAAAACCACGGAGAGGTTTCGGGATCAACCAGAGTTACACCGGATAAATCAATACCCTTATCTGACGCAATTTTCTTAATAGCACAGAGATCACCCAAAAGAGTAACTTCCTTCGCCAGTTTTTCATTAATAATGCGCGCAGCTGCTGCAACTGTGCGTTCCTCTGTACCTTCAGGCAGAACCAGACGGTTTTGATATTCAACGGCTCTGGTCTTCATGACTTTAACAAAATCCATAAATAATTCCTTATATAATCTATAAACAGTACCTATAGAATACCGCTATAGACCAAAACACTCAAGTACTTTTTTTGGTATTGACGCTGATAGTTTTTACCTATACATTAGTATTATGCTTGAAGCAAAAGACGCGCAATTTCTTGAATTAGAAGAAGAAGATTTCGATACAATACTGGCCAACGATATAACTTTCTCCGGAACAATACGTTTCTCCAAACCCTTCATGATACGGGGTACAGTGACGGGATTGATAGATGCAACCAGCGATCTCGTGATTGACGCCGAAGCCGGAGTCTTTGCAGATATTATTGCAGAGAGAGTGCTTGTCCGCGGCAAGGTGGAAGGCAACATCAAAGCTAAACGCCTTGTCTTTGTAACTGCAAAGGGATCTGTTATGGGGGACATAAGCTCCGCCCAGGTTGTCCTTGAACCGGGAAGCACATTCACAGGCCGGTGCGTTATGACAGGCGATGTATAATACCGGGCGTACATGGACAAAAAAAACATAAAAACCGTTTTATTTTGTATAGTGCTCATTCAATGTACTTTCCTTGCCGCCCAGCAAAAAAGCGGCGGTTTTAAAGAGTACAATGCGGGAGATTATGCAGAAGCAGCATCAATCTGTGAAGAAGAAATACGGAAGGATGATGCGAATCTCGATTCGTATGTTGTCATGTGCTGGAGTCTTGTGGCAAACAGGCAGTACTCGGAAGCTGAATTCTGGGCTTCACGCGCCCGTAGTATTTCACAGTATGATCACAGAATTATAGAAGTACTTGCCGAGGCAAAGTATTATCAGGGTAAGAACACAGAGGCGCTAAGCCTTTTTCAGGAATATCTTTCACTCGTTCCGCTTAATGCACAAAGGACCGGTCTTTCATATTACTTCATGGGTGAAATTTTTATCCGTCTGGCAAAATTCGAACATGCTGATATTTCACTGACCCAGGCGGTAACAATTGATCCGCTTGCATCCGCATGGTGGGTAAGACTTGCCTATGCAAGAGAGATGACGCGGAATTATTCACAGGCTCTACTGGCATATAATAAAGCCCTTAACTTGAGTCCTTTCATGGAAGACGCGGTACACGGCAGAGAACGCGTTAAAAAACTTATACGGTAATGTACAATTCATGACAATACATTTTGAAACCCTTGGATGTAAACTTAACCAGATAGAAAGCGAAAGCGCTGCAAATTTTTTCTTCACTGAAGGTTTTTCCATTTCAATGAAAAGCCTCGCGCGCGAAGACGGTGTGCAAAACGATGTGTCGCTGTGTGTTGTAAATACCTGTACCGTGACCGGCAAGGCAGAGCAAAAAGCGAGAAGAGTAATTAATCTTCTCCTCGATCTGTGTCCCAATTGCCCGGTACTGGTTACCGGCTGTTACGCGGAACTTGACGCCAGTCTCATTAAATCAATACATAAAAGAATTATGGTACTTCCGGGAACAAAAAAAGGTCTTCTTGCTGATATTGCAGTTCTTGTAAAAAAATTTTTTTCTCAGCAGATCCCCGAGTTCCGCAGCGGTGTACTGGATGAAAAAACAGGCAGTGAACTCCGGACTTTTCTGGAACGGGAAATAGAACTCATAACAGGTACAACGCCGGCTGCAGAAACCGCGTTTACGCTTTCAACTGATACTTTTTTCCAGCATTCCCGTTCATCAATAAAGATACAGGACGGATGTAATAATCACTGTACCTACTGCAGGATAAGACTTGCCAGGGGAAGCTCTGTGTCGCTGGATCCCGTGACCATTATTGAGCGGGTACAGAAACTTGAAGAAACGGGGCACAGCGAAGTGATTATTACCGGAGTAAATTTGAGCCAGTACAAAGCCCTCTACAACGGTGAAGATGCTGATATCGTATTCCTCCTGGAACTGCTCATACAAAGTACAAAAAAAATATCATTTAGAATATCAAGCCTTTACCCCGAACGCGTTGATGAAAAATTGTGTGCGGTTTTAAAAAGCGAAAGAATACGGCCCCACTTTCATTTATCAGTACAGTCAGGAAGCAACAGAATCCTCCAGCTTATGAAACGGCCTTATAAAGCTCAGCAGGTATATGAGGCAGTGAACAGGCTCAGACAGATAAAACCGGATGCCTTTATTGCCTGCGACATAATAGCAGGATTCCCAGGCGAGACGGAAGAGGATTTTCAAAGAACACTTGAAATGTGTACAGATCTCGATTTCACCTGGATACATGCCTTTCCCTTTTCTCCGCGTCCCGGAACAGAAGCATACGAAATGAAGAGTGCTGTGGGGTCACAAATATCGGCCCGGCGTGTCTTATTATTGACAGAAACTGCAAAGAGGCAAAAGAAGAACTTTGTGGAAAAAATGAAGGGAAAGGAGTTCAAGGCGGTTGTTGAAAAAAGGAAGGAACTTCCGCTGAGGGCGGTGACTGAAAATTTTCTTCATACACAGCTGATTCTGCCGGATCAAGCCGGCGGAGAAGAATTTAAGGGAAGAGAAATCCGTCTAACTATTCTTGGACAAAGCAGCGCAGCCGGCTGCGAAGCGCAGGGGCTTTTCACTGCTTTTATATAGATAGATATTTCTCTAATATATCCAATTTTACAAAGTATATGTATGCTGTACCTTGTTTTTTACCTAGTATGGCGCTATTATTATGATGTAAAACGAAATCAAGCAAACATAAGCATGAATAATGCTTATGGGTTTATCAGATACTTGAATGCTATAGGAGGTTTCCCATGAAGAAATTATTAAAAGTAAGCGCCCTTGCTGCATTGATTATAGTTGCGGTATCCTGCAGTTTCTTTACCACATCCTGGGGATCAGGTTTAAAAAGAGATACTGCTGAACAGTTAGGAGAACTTGAGACTGATGATCTTGCAAAGCTCCTGACAGATCCTGATTATCTTTCAGATCCTGAATCCATAGCTTCACTTCTTGAAGCACTCGGCGCAAAGACACCAGAAGAAATTAAGAATCTAAGTCCGGAAGAAAAAAAGGCTATACTCGATCTGACAGTTTCCGCAGGTATTCCCATCAGCTCATTACCGGGAATTCTTGATCAGGCGGCATCAGGAAGTGCGGGAAGTGCACTTTCATCGCTTATAGAAAGCACAGATGTGATTGATGTTAATGCGGCGGCGGCTGTGTTAACCGATCCCGAGACGCTAGAAACAGCAGATACAACAACAATAACAGCAGCGGCGGTTACCGTTCTTGTACAGGTGGCGGCAGCAGAAACGGCAGATGCTCCCGATCAGGGTGCTGCTGTCGATGACTTTGTCAACAACATTACAGAAACAGTTGCAAATAGCCCTCAAGGATCTACGGCAGAAGATATAGTCGATCAGATGATAGCGGACGGAGACATTTCCGAGGAATCCAGAGAAGAGATGATTGCAGTCACCACAGCAATACAGGTTTTATCGGGTACATCTCCAACGGGAATAGACCGCTCAGGAACAGGTACAGGCGGACTTGACATAGGATCATTACTATAACAGAACCCTCTCTTATTGAGATAAATTACAGGAGTTTTCTATGAAGAAATTATATACAGTCATATTCTGCGCTCTTCTTACGGTTTCGGCATTATTCTCACAAACATTCACGTATAATTTTACAATGCCTGAAATACGCCATGCAAGAGACCTAGGAATGGGCTCAGCATATTTAACTGATACAACAACCTATTTTTCATTTCTTTCTAATCCTGCAAGCCTTGCTCTTACAGGCGACAGGACGCTGTTCCCGATTCTTAATGTAAGAATGGCAGGACCGCTGGGAATCATTCCGCAGGCAATTGATACGTTCAAAGCAGAGGATGCGGATGTTTTAGGATTTCTTACCAATACCCTTGGAGAAACAAAGGGACTTAGTTTTGCATCTGATATTGCAGGCCCGCTGTGTTTCGGTGCAATACGAAAAGGTTTCGGCTGGGGTGTTTTTAATGAGACGTATGTATCGTTCGATATGCCTTCACTTCTTTCCGCAACGATGTACGGTGGCAATGAGAGCCTTATAAGACTTGGATACGGATACCCGATCAAACTTCCGGTTCCAATAACAATCGCTATCGGATTGTCTGCAGATGCAGTGAATAAAGTTGAAGGATTCTACAGATTAAGCGCTTTTGATCTTCTCGGTATGGCAATGGGAAGCGAATTCAGTATTGCCTCACTTGCAATTCCAGTGTATACATCTTTAGGCTACGGACTTGATGCAGGTATTACGGTAAAGGCTTTTAATCTTGTGTCGCTCAGTTTTATATGGGACGATTTTTTCTATGGAATATATACTCAAAAATCCACCGATGCAAATAAGATTATTGATGATCCTTCAAATTTTACAAAATATTTGTGGTCGTCCGATCAGAAAAAAACTGATATAGGTTCAAGTAAAAAGATGTCTGCAGGATTGGGTTTCGACATTCCCTTAGCAGAAGCATCGAACAACTTTGTTTCATCCTGGTTAGTAATGGTAGACTGCAACGATTTAATCAGTACATTTACCAATGACCCGGCAAAAAGAAACCCTGTCTTGGAATTTTCTGCAGGAACAGAAATTGTTTTCTTTAAGACAATAATTCTTCGTTTTGGCGTTGATGAAATGTACCCTGCAGCAGGAATCGGCGTCCGCATTGGCGCATTTAACATTGACGCTTCTATTTATGGTCAGGAACTCGGCCTCGAACCAGGATCCCGCCCCCAATTGAACACGGCTTTTTCAATCGGTTTTTATAAATAGATATTCTAAAACTTATTGACAAAAAAAATCTATTGTTGTATAGTGGTCAAGCATTCAGTAATGACTGCTTTGGGCTACTAGCTCAGTAGGTAGAGCAACGCCCTTTTAAGGCGTGGGTCGATGGTTCGAATCCATCGTAGCTCAATAGACAATTCCTTAGAATATAAGGAATTATTACTACCCTCACAATGGGCGTAATACTAATTACTATATATGTGCAATGAATGTGCAATCAAAAGCATGTTCTAACCTGTACACGCAAAAGGCGTGGGTCAAGGTACACATAAGATAAAGTGATGGTATTATGCCCAATTTTATTTTAACGAAACGAGGGGATCTTCCCAATTATTATGTCTGCTTCAAAAATCCATTAACAGGAAAGTATGGCACTAAACGCAGTACCGGAACTTCTGACCGTAAACACGCAGAACAGCTTGCATATCAATGGATGTATGAAGATGCAAAAAAAGATACAAATAATCTTATTACTAAAAACATTTTTGACGCACTTAAGTATGCAGACATAAGCTTAGAAGATACGAAGTATATTATTTCAATTTTAATAAATAAAGGTATGCTTGTCTCTGCAGTATTTAAAAATGATAAAAGCGATATCCCATTAATTTCATTTTTAGAATATTTTTGGTCAAAAGAAAAATCACCATATATACGCGAGAAAATGCGTAAGAAACACGGTATTCACCAACGGTACATTACAAAACAAAATGGTGCAGTAAAAAATTACTGGAAACCTTATTTCAAAGATAAAAAACTATGTAATCTCTCAAGAGATGATATCAATGCCTTCATTGACTGGATAGCAGCCTCTCCTTCCCCATCTAGTATGCAAGGGAAAAACGCTATAATAAAAGCAGGATTACTGGCCTTACGCTGGGCGTTTAGGAATGAATATATTGATAAAGATATCACACAAGGTATTATGCTTTTCTCTGGAGAAAATAAGAAAAGAGAAATACTTACTCCAGAATTAGCTATGGCAGTGTTTAAGCAGCCGTGGAAGAATCAAACATCAAAACTCGCTAATCTACTAGCTATGTGTACTGGACTTAGAGCGGGTGAAATACAAGGCCTTAGAAGGCAGGATTTAGGACAAAACTGCCTATATATTCGTCATGCATGGAATTTTGACGACGGTCTAAAAGCACCGAAGAATAATGAAGAAAGAATTGCAGAAATCGTTTTTCCTGAATTGATGAGAGCACTTATAGATCAAGCAAATACCAATCCTTACAATGAAGGGCTTGATGGGTATATTTTTTGGGCTTCAATTCCAAGAAAACCTTGTGAATCGAAAATGTGGTTAGCAGATTTAAGGGAAGTATGTAAGGATATTGGAATTTTAGATCCATCTTGGGTCACTTTTCATGCTTGGAGACATTTTTTTGCAACATATATGCATGGAAAGGTAGAAGATAAAGTTCTTCAAATGGCAACAGGCCACAAAACAAATATCATGCTAAAACATTATGCAAATCACACCCGCCAAGAGGATATTAAAGAACTTGTAAATGCTCAAAAACAAGTTTTTGAACCTATTTTCTCTGTGGTTAATGATTGGTAGTAAATACGGAAAGCTAATATATACAAAAAAAGCGAAAGAACACAAACCATCCTTAGTATTACACTCTTGTTATGGTTTACATACCGAACAAGCGGTATAACCTTGTTTAATTGCTTCATCCTTCTCAATACTTATTTTTGAGTTTGATAAATACCTACAATTCGAACGATGATACTTATCTCCTGTTTTTGTTACATAGACAATTTCCGTTTCCTGTATTGTCTCCGGGTTAGGCAGATTAATAATATCGCTACAAGAACTTACTAGGAACAAAGACAAAATAAGCCAAAACAAGCTAATATTTTTTTTCATGTTTACCTCAACTAATATACAGAACTTAAATTGTAAAACACTAAATATATTTACCTTTTGTGATAAGCACTCATACAATACTTACAACCATCTACATTTGAGTAATATGTTTTTGCTTTTTGCATAGCTTCTGCATCTGAATTTGCTATGAAATTGATTCTATTTCTCTCTTCTGGAAGATAAGAACATACAGCTACCTTGTGTACTTCATGATCTCCGGACTTATTAACGCAATACAACATTTTAGTACCTCCATATTAATCTATTAAATTATCATCTAATAGTATTTGCTTTATATAAGTTGCAAATTCCTTATGATACTAATAACTCTAGCAACAGAATTATTTTTTATTGAATTACTTTGATCTTCTGATAAGTATTCAATTCTTTCCCAAATTATTTTCCACTTTCCGATATATTTGTCTACAGCATAACAAGTTTTACCTCTAGTTCGTGTGGCACAAATGATTAAAATACACTCTCTTTTAGCGAGCTCTGATAGATATTCTTCTACCCAACTGCCAACATCACCTTGACTAATAATTCCAATTTTAATCGAATCTTTCGTTAAAACTTGATATATATCATCACCCTTGTCTTCTACTTTATCAGAACTATAGTGATATTTTTGACAAAGTAATCGAGAAATTTCTTTAATTGTACTTGTTTTACCAGAATTAGCTTTGCCATAAATTGCAATTATACTTTTCATATTTCTCTCCTTTTTTTATTATACATCTAGCTAACATTTACTTAACCTGCGACATAGCCGGGTCAGGTTGAAGCAGTTGTTAGAACTCTTTTGCTAAATTTTCGGAATATCTGAAGTGTTTGCGGTTATATCTGCCTTGACGTCGACTTTAAAAAAACTTTTTATACCATCAGTAAGCTCGTGCCATGGGCTTCCATGGTTTGTTTTCGTATTATACAAAACAACAGGATTTACAGAAATATTAGCGACTGTTACCTCTAGTAACTTCTTAAGTAAGCTCTCATCTATTTCCCTGGTTTCATTTTTATAACCCTCAAAGGCCATAGAAATCGCATACTTAAATGAATAATCTTCTCGTATTCTTATTGTATATCCAAATTGTTTTGCACAGAACCAACACAACCAAACACCAGCAATTACTGATGGTATTTTAAACAAATTCCTAACAAGATCAAATTCTTTTACATCCATAATATGAATTGCAAATTTGTAAGAAACCCCAATCAATATACCCATAGCTATAACACTTAAGAATCCCCAAATAAAAACAGTGAATCGCAATTCATTTTTTCTTTTCAAAAATGCACCAGCCATTCCATGTTTATTTACATCTTGCAATGTTTGCTGTATTTGCTCTTGTAGTTCTTCATCTTTTTCTAACTGTTCAACTAACGTAGTTTGTGTTTTATCTACTGTCTTAACTTTATCATCTAAAAGAGCTATTAGTTTTATTATTTTTTCATCGTTTATAACTGTATTTTTTTGTATTTCTTTTGCTTCATTATATGTTGTTTTTAGCTGCGGAGATAACTCATTTATTGTTTCTTCGCTTTCTTGTGCTGAAGCTTCAATTTCAGAAATATTTTTAAGTATTTCTTTGCTTTTTTCATTTGTTGTAGATAACTCAGTTTTTAATGTATTCAATGTCGTTAACAAAGCTATTGATTCTTGAGAGCCTGAAACAATTTTAGCAACTTCCTCTTTTATTGAAGAACTATTTTCCTTAATTACAGAATAATGATCTCTAATTGTCTGTAATTCTTCTTCTGAACGCAACGGTTTATCTGACAATGTTATATATATATCCTTAGTGTTAACTCGCATTTTTGATATAATATCAAGAAATCTATCAAACAATTCTATCCATTTATCAGAATCAACTTCTTTTAATAATTGAGAAATCTCATCAAGTTGTTTTGCTAATTTACGCTTAAGCCAAACGGTTTCAATTTCATCATCGTACTCTTCAATTAACCCAAAAAGCAAATATGTTTTATTTAATGATAATAGTATCTTTTCTTTTGTCACTCCATTATATGAATAAATATCATTTCCATCTGGAAATTTATCTTTTACGATATTAATAATTCGTGTTAAACGTTGTTTTTCTGATTTCATTTTTTCTCCTTTTTTCGCGCCGGAGGCGTCGTTCTAACATTAGTTTATACATATCCATATAAAAACCATACGAGAGTACTTTGTATTAGAAATAAAATGAGGGAAAATGTAATAAAGAATAAAAAAGAAGGGAAAAATATTGATACAACTCTCTCAAACCAACGACTAATTATAGTACCTAGTTTCTTATATTGTCAAGTTTTAAAACTAATTACTAAACATTGTTGTAAACTTTGAAGGTTTTACCTCAAAGTCACAGTTTGCGGTACGCAAGAAGTCAACACAAAGTAAATGTAGATTTCAATTTATCTCGTTCTCTTTCTGCGGCAAAATGAATAGCAAAGATAAGCGGTTGCAAAATTGGTTCTGGAATAATCTCCATATCATTGATCACTTCTTTATATTTTTCATAAATATGTAGGACATTTCTTACATAAGTATCACTGATCAAAACATTCTCCGTTATTTATATATATGTTATATATATAAATAACGGCTTATAAATCACAATATTTTACAGTTCCTTTTACAACCATACTTAGCCATTGAAATACGTCACCTTCGAACATATATGACAACCCATTCGGTTTTATGGAAAAATGGTTTTTACAGCCTTGAATAGTTATATTGGTTAGAAAAGAAAGTATTGCCCAAGTGTAATCTCTTGAATAAGCATAGATTATTGATGGTACTGTGATTAAAATGTCCATACCAAGTATTTTATCAACAGAAAAACAACCTATATAAGTGTAACATACCAATTTTAGTCCTTAATCTTATTTTAAAATGTTGAGAGAAATATTTGGAATAAACTCTCTGATTACTTATTATATTAACTCAGCATCTTTTTTTCAAAAACCGTAAGTGGTATTGGCGGGAAATTTACCTCTTGAAGTAAATTATTAATGGTATCATAGTACATGTAATATAATTTCTCAAATATTTCATCTGCAGTATTGTTTTGTTCATAATTGCTTATATCTTTTACTGAAACGATGTATGCTATTTTTGAAATCAGAAGATTTTCCTTTTTTTCATTCTTAATTGTTACATCCAATTCAATAATACAATTAAGGGTATCGTTATCCAGAGTAATAGGCATTAAATTATTTCTTTTAATCTCAGCTGTCAAGGTATTAAAATTGGTGACTTTTTCAATTTTAACTGATTTCTCTTTTAAAGAAATAGATATTATCTTCATCTGTTACCCCTTATATGGTGATGAAATATGGTCAAGCTTGTTAGGCAAATTATTTATACTTTTTGTTGAAGAAACAAGACTTAAAACTTTATGACTATCAGTTTCTAAATAATAGAAGTTGACATTACTATCACATAACATTCGTTTAGTTGTAGCTTTACAAATATTCTACATACTCAGATTACGAATCTTATGAGCATACTTTGTATAAGCAAATAAACGAGGGAAAATGTAACAAAGAGTAAAAAGGAAAGGAAAAATGCTAATACAACTCTCTCAAAGCAATACCTCATTATAATACTTGATTTCTTAAATTGTCAAGTTTTAGACGAATTAATGTACATTGTTATGAAGTTTGAAAGTTTTACCTCAATATAACAGTTTGCGATTCTCACTTCTTATTTAGTGTTATATTAAGTAGATTAATATTACTTAGAATAATCATTATCAATCTACTAAGATATTAAGATTTATTGATCACAAAAAAAAATCACTCGCAGAAAGAAGTTTAAGGATTTATAGTCTGTTCATGGAGGGAGGAATCTACTTTATTATGTACTGTTTGTTGAATCATCTCTTTTTGCTGTTTCTCGGTCTTATATTTGTCAATAAAATAGGTTCCTGTAAAATTACATACTGAGGTTAAAATTGCTGTTAAAATAACAATGACTATAGTAAATATTTTATTCTTTATGTTATCCCTGTCTTTTTTTCTTAATCTTTTTATAGCGATAATATAGGTTTTATCATTTTGGAATTCTTCAAGGAAAGGATTCAATACATTAGCTTCTTCAAGAGCTTTGTTGTAGTATATAATAGCAGAGGGAAAATCACCCTTTCTTTCATATTTCTTAGCTTCTAAGTAAGTGCTCTTTATCTTTTTTTTTACTTCTTTGATTTTTTTAACTTTCGTTGTACAATCATCAATACAGGAACGAAAATCTTCATCAAGGATTAATGTCTCTAAAATATCTGCGGTTTTACTTTCTCGCCGTAATACACCGTTTATACAAATCTTATAGGAGTCTAATATAGCCCTCTTCAAATGAGTATCTTTAGCACGATTTACTTCACAAATAGCCTCATCAATAGTATTTTTCGACGAAAGACTTCGACTTATGTGATGAAAGAGAGAATATATTTCATTTGTTAGATTATCAGGGCGAAGGCCATCACTTTCTATTGTTGCAAGCTCTAAAATTTCTTCAAGATCCTTATGATACGAGTCAAAGACATCATTTAAAGCTTGCTGATACTGAGAATTTGATAAGAAATTGTCCATTTACTACCAACGGCGAAGAAGTTTCAGAGTATCTTTATCTTTTTCTTTTGCAGAGACCGTCAGCGAAAAAGGATATCCCCTTGGAATAAGCTTTTTATCCGCAGATTTTGGAGAAACATTAAGATCAGATAGCTCATCATGCTCATAAGATGATGCTTTCCTGCTTAGATAGTATTCTTTAGCCCCTTTTGATAATGCCATATAACAACCTATTAATATTCAATATACCCGTATATACTAAAACCCATCGACAGTTCTTGTCAATAAGGTCACAAGCCTACATTTCTATATCTAAAACCAAAATACTTGATTAACCGTTACTTTTAAGAGTATTTTTACGCTAAACTGTCATTAATACCCTATTCTTCATCACTTTGCTGCTCAATAAGAGTATTTATTACTTCAAGAACTTGAATATCTTGCTCTTGATTAGCCATTTCAAAAGGACAAGGGAGAGAACATTGTCCTAGATATGAACAACCACCACATTCAGACATTCAGTACCTCCTCTATAATGATATCCCATAATTACTCATCCTGCTGTAATATTTTTCTTTTTTTTTCTTTCATTATCAGCTGCATAATGAATAGCATTTACTAAAGGGCTGGAAATTTCCTGAGGTAACACCTCAAGATCGTCAATGACTGTCTTATATTTTTTTGTTAAAGGAGCCTCTTCTACAGATATTTTCTTCTTTTCTCCTGTTACAAGATATTCAACAGTATTTTCAACCGTTCTTATCTTGTTGAACTTCAATTTAGGTAGATCATTTGATAAATACTAAAAAACAATAGGAATTTGCTTTATATCTTTTCCATCTTTTACAGAATAATATAAAGGATTTTTATTTTCATCAAAGAAAATTTCGCTATCATTATAAAAATATCTACTATCAATTTCTATTGTTTTATAAGTTTCTGAATTATCATAAATAAAAAGACAGCCAATAAAGGAGTTAGAAAAACCAGTTCCCTGAATAACTAATGCTTTATATCCTGTCATACATAAAGGTTTTCCATTTTTATAGTAAGCTTTTTTAACATATACAGTTTCGGTGTCAGAACCAAGGTTAGAATATTTAAGAATTTCTTGTGATAATACAAAGGAATTATCTTGGTATTCAACAAATTCAATCTCTCCATCGATATTATATTTTATATATTTAACGCAACGCAGTTTATCATCCACGGCTAAAACATTGAAAAAAATATACGAGTACATTCCATCGTATATTGTTATATCAGGTACAGCTAAAATTTCTTTAATTTTTTGATTTTCAAAAAATTTTATATTTGCTATATAGTTTTCGGGTAGGTTTTTCAACCCTTTAAGTACTGGTAAAACTGACTTATCTGGAGCTCCACAAAACATTATGCCTTTAAATTCAAAATTAATACCAGTAAAATCCCACGTTATTTCTTTGAATGAGCCGTTCTCATAAAATTCTATTGGCTTATCTTTATAAAAAATTACATTTTTGTCTTCCCATAAAGGCATTATGGTTCCATCAGAAGGTATAAATGATAATATAGTACCTGATTCACTCAAAATAATAGGTTTTTTTAGTTTTGTTGTAAAATTAAAATTTTCATTTACTAATATAGAAATTGAAGGCGTGAATTCTTTTATTTTTCCACTTTGATAAAATTCAACTTTTGAACCATCTCTAAATTCAGCATCAGAACTGTATTTTTTAAGAAATTCTGCTGTTTGTTTTTTTGATATTATAAAAGATTTAACATTTCCATTTTCAAAAAATTCTATTTTTGTATTGGCTTTTCTTTCAAGAGACCCATATATAGTATTAATCGCTTCAGCAGATATTAACGATAATGATGAAAAAGCAAATAATAAGCCCAGAACTAATCTAAAATTAAGTTTCATCATAAACTCCTTTCTCTTTTATATTTATATAATATGATTCATCCTGCAGTAATATTCTTCTGTTTTTTTCTTTCATTTTCAGCAGCATAATGAATAGCATTCACTAAAGGACTGGAAATTTCCTGAGGTAACACCTCAAGATCATCAATGACAGTTTTATATTTTCTTGTTAAAGGAGCCTCTTCTACAGATATTTTCTTCTTTTCTCCTGTTACAAGATATTCAACTGACACACCTAGAACATTTGCAATTTTTACAGCTATATCAGCTGATGGAATAACTTCTCTAGAATCTAAATAAGATTCTAAGGTTCTTTTGTTTATTCCTGTTTTTGCAGAAAATTCCTTAACAATGAAACCTTTATATGATAATTCCTCTTTCAAACGTTCTTTAAATGAACTCATAGCAAATAATACCATTATTTTAGTATTTTGCACTTGACAACACTAATTACTTAGTGCATATTATCATTAATACTAATTTTTTAGTATTAATGAGCAGTTCTGCAAGTGCCCACGTCTTACAGAACCGCTTAGGCGGTTTCCACCTTCTGTGGATTTTTTAGCCGGATTGTCAACGTGGGGCAGTCCGGTTTTTTTTTGGAAAGAGGATACAAGGGAATGGAATTAGAAAAGATGAAGGATATTAACTTTGATGTAACTACCGATATTTCTTCATTTATTTTTGAACATTTTCCTACCCTTCTTACGAGAAAAACAGAAACGGAAAGGTATTGGAAAGGATTAACGCATTCTTTATTAGAAGAAGCAATGGAAGAGCTACAAAAGGATAACCAAAAGCACTCATTAGCAGAGTGTTATACATACATAAAAAATAAAAAGGAGGAAGAGAAAAAAAAACAGTCAATTCTTTCAACGATACGAACTACATGTATGAATTGATTATTGCGTTTTTAGAAGATGAGCGATAAGCGTATCAACCATTTTCTGGTTTTCGCTAGTAAGACTATGGAACCCTTTAATGATGAACTCATATTTCATTGCTAAACCGCACGTAAAAGCATCATAGTCAGAATCAGTTGTACCAGTTAAAAGAAATTGTAGTTGAACGCTTAAAGCATGTGCAATTTTTTCTAAAATTGCAAGATCAGGGTAATTTCTGCCTGTACACCAGTTATTAAAAGAGTAGAAAGGAAGAATACCGCTAAGAGGAGTAAACCATCTTTCCTGTTTATCGTAAGAAGGTATACCGGTAAGAGAGGTTAAAACAGTTTGAATACGGGAAGCGATGTGCTGAGGAGAAAAAGGTTCGTCCGAGGCGGCACAAGTACCAAAAATGAGCCAGACAATGGAAACATCAAGGTATTGAGCAATTTTGACTGCAGTATCTACAGAAGGCATACTGTTCTGTTTTTTCCAGTTAGTAATACCTTGAAGGGATATACCAACTGCATCACAAAGAGCTTGACGTTTAAGATTTCTGGTTTTGAGACATTCATCTATACGTTCAACTAAAAGAGAACCCTGTTCCATACATATTAGTATAACGTATAAGAAATATAAATAATCATGAAATAATGATTATTTTTGTTGACAAATCATACTATAATGATTTATGATATTGTTATAATCATTATTTAATGATTATGAGATAGAGCAGCTGAGATGACCGCGATCCTTTCTCAGCCGCTTTAGCGGTTGCCTCCTTTGTGGTGGTTTGGCCGGGATAAACAAAGATCGCAGTTTATCCCGGCTTTTTTATTTTAATGGTAAGGAGATTAAATATGGTAAAAGAAATAGAGTCACCCTTATTAACAAGAAAAGAAGCAGCAAAATACTTAAACATCAGCATTGCGACTTTAGATCGTCACTCAAGTGATATCCCAAAAATAAAACTTTTCGGAAACAATGTTCATTTTGAAAAAAAGGTGCTCGATCAAGTGATTGAAAGATTCAGGGTGGAAGGAAAGGTGATCTAAATGATTAATCAAGCGTACATCGATGAGAACAATGAAATAATAAAGGAAGTGGTTAAAACCTTGAAGAGAAAAAGCGAAGAAATAGAATTCGGCTCTTGTTCTCTCATTCTTACCTACCATTGCGGAAAAATAAGCAAGACTGAAATACAAACTGCCGAAGCAGTAAAAATAGAAAAAGACAGGTAGGTACTATGACGATAAACGAAGAACTTTTATTAAGAGACATTCTTTATAAGGTCACAAAGTTAGAAGCAAGTCTTACAAGAGAACCGCAACAAAAGAATAATGAGCTGCCTGAATGGCTTACTTTGGAGCAAGCCATAGCTCTTAAGGGTGGTGGGAAACTGGCTACCTATAGAACAAAACCAAAATATCAGCCGTTATGCGGATACCCTGAGGGAAAAGTCTCCGGACGTCGGGTCTGGAGAAAAGAAACCATCCTTGAATGGTTAAAAGTAACTGATGATCAGCTTGAAACATATCATCAACAAGTTATTGAAAAATACAAAGCAAGGGAGTTAGCAGTATGTATGTAGGATTCTATATCAATATCGGACTAATTGCGCTATTAATCATTGCAATAATTATTAGGTTTATTTTTTTATACAAAAGTGATTTTCCTATTGATAGAGAGTTTATATCAGTAACCCTAGTATTAGTAGTAATAATTATTGTTATATGTATAGGATTTATTAAAGAACAAAGAGATAAAATTAAAAAAGCGGAATACGCAGTTCAGATTATTAATCAAGAATACAACACTCAATTTACTCAAGAAGAATACTACTTTAATCAAAAACTCATTGAGCAAATCATTAAGGATAAAAAGAATGTTACAGACGAAAGTCTATAACTTCTGGTCGTTGACCAGATATATATCAAACAAAGAAAAGGAGTAATTTTTTTTATTTTTTTATCTACAAGTACCCGTTAGCTTACCGGGTAACGTAAGCTAAAATTCTCTTATACATACATAAAGGATGACGGGATAGTTCCTTCTAACCAAGGCTAATAGACAAGGGGTTCAACTCCCCTTGCATCCGAATTTTCGACGCAGTGTAGTGAAGCGGTTATCATGCTAGAGCACTTTTCTAGTATCAGGGGTTCGACTCCCCTCACTGCTATCGTCAATGAAAAGACGGAAACCACAGAAGGAAGGAATAGATATGAAAGTAATTACTTTTGCGTCCCTTAAAGGCGGAACAGGGAAATCAAGTACCAGCATACTTACCGCAAATTGTTTGGCAAGTACAGGGAAAAAAGTCTGTGTTATAGACATGGACTTAAATAACTCCTGTTCGTTTACCTATTTAAATGAACAGGATGAAACAGGTCGCCGTAATATTGCGGTGGCATTACAGAGTTCAGATTTATCTGAACATACAAGACCCACTGTAATTCCCAATGTTGACATCATCGAGTCGTCACTCTATCTCGTAGACTTGAGATCAATGCCTATAAATAGGCTTACACAAAAGATACAAACCTTGCAGAAGTATGATTATGTAGTTATAGATACCTCCCCTACCTATGACAATATTGTACTATCTGCGATGGATGCTGCAGATATCATCATAACGCCCGTTATGCTTACACAGTTTGATTTTAATACGGCACAATTTCTTTCAAATAAACTTCAATCAGAAACATCATATTTTTCAAAATGGTATTTGCTGGTAAACGGATACAACAAACATTTTGAAGAATATCAAAACTCCTCACAAAAGGACTACATGAGTTTATTCTCCATGCAGTTTTCAAATTTTCTTCCAACAGATGCATTTTTACCCTGGACAACTCAGGTGAGAAGATACATAGACCGTGGAGAAAAAATTAAATCAACAGAAAAGTACAGCAAACTGAGAGAGAGTATTACTCACCTTGTAAAAGCAGTTACGAATGAAAATCTTACAATTGAAGGAGCGTTCTAATATGGCAGGATTATCAGCACTCAATAATACAAATAAGTCAGCATTAAATAATGCCGGGACTACGGTACTATCAAAGAAACGGCCGTTATCAAGTATAAAACTACATCCGGAGTTTGAAAAACTCTTCCCCATAAATGAAACAACATTACAACAAGTCTGTGATTCAATGGCAAAACATGGATATGACGAAAGCCAGCCTGTTTTAATTTGGAAAGAAGAAGATGTTCTTATTGATGGGCACACCAGAAAAAAAGCGGCAGAAATCAATAATTATTTTGATATCCCCTATCATGAAAAAAGCTTTCAGAATATTGAAGAAGCTCTTGAGTATGCGCTTTCATTACAGGTTGCCAGAAGAAACCTTAATGATGCGGAACTCGTTAATGCGGTTCTTAGGCTTGATGAATTAAAAAAACGTGGTGTTAAAAAGGAAGGAGAGGACGTAAGTAAAGGGAAAAGTTCTGAACAGCTTGCAAATCTACTCAATACTAATTCGCGTAAAATTGAAAAAATTAGAGCAATCAACAAAGACGCTGATGAAGATGTAATAGAGGCTGTAAAAAAAGGTGAACAATCTGTAGAAAAGGCATATAAGGCAACACGTGAAAAGGTGAAAAAAGAGAAAGATATCTTTAAGGATGATTTTATTGATGAAGAACAATTCCCAATTGAGGAAGAAGATTTTGAAATAACAAATACAGAATCCATTAATAGTAAATCAGAAGAGCAGACATTCACCTTAGCAGAAAATATACAAAATAAGTCTATCAGGGAATTAGCAGAATATCTTCATGGTGTTCAAAAAACTCCGCTGAAATCAATTATTGAATGGGAAGATGCATTAAAGCAAAAAGAGCTTTTTCAAGAAGAAGAAATGAAGCCTGAAAAAGAAATCACCTTCGATGATTAAAGAAAGCAAACTCCAACGGAGAATATAATGCCAAATGAAGAAGAAAGAGCAAGTGCTCGTGAACGATTTAGAAAGTGGTATTGGGAACACAGGGAAGAAGCATTAGAGAAGAATAGAAAGCGGTATCACGATTTAAAAGAAGGCGGCTACTGTCCTCAGTGTGGGAAAAGGCGTGATAGAAAAGGTGTTCTCTGTAAAGAATGCGCAAAGAAAAAACACGTTAAATCTGATTATAAGAGGAGAAAGAAATAATG
>JAEWSQ010000026.1 GCA_023398165.1 Spirochaetota bacterium
GTATTTCCCTATCTCATGATCAAATTTCATATCTGTGTGAATCATCATGGTTTGAGCGGTTTAATGAACTCGTTGACAGAAGTTCCCTCATCGATTTTTCAACGCCTTCACGATTCACAAAAATTAATCAGCTTTATGACAGGACATATATTCCTGCAGGTTTTTTAACCGGCAATATTGGAAATTCGGTACAAAATCAGACAACTATACGTACAATTTTATATTCGTTCCCGGAAGCCCGTTCTTTGTATGCAAGAATGATGTATGTAAGCCTTCTTGTTAACCAGTACAGGGGAGACAAGTCACGGAAAAAATCTGCCAGGGAATTTTTATGGCAGGCTCAAAACAGCAGCGCCTTTTTATTCATCGAAGGGAGAGGCATTAAACAGTATCATTCGTTGCTTGAGACAGCATTCCGCCATCTTCTCCAGGCAGAAAAAATGGTCAGAGAAAATACTGCCTCAGGAATCAGCGAATCAAGCATCAGTTTTGATTACGACATGGACGGTATGAAGGAATATTTATTCCATCAAAACGGTTTTAATGCCTTCATATCAGCTTCGGGCGGAATTCTTTTTGAGCTTGATGTTCTATTTTCAAACAGAAATTACTGCAATACCATACAGCGTATAAAAAAATATGACTGTGTTACCGATGCATACCCGAAAAAAATGTTTATAGACCACTTCATCGAACCCGACTCTTTCCAGAAATTCCTTCAGGATGCGTCCCAAACATCTCCGGTATTTTCGCAGATACAATATGCAGAGGTTTCTTTTGATTCATATAAAAGGGAAGTACAGCTTAAGGCGACCGCATTATACGGACTTCTCCAGCAGCCGGTCAGTCTGAAAAAAATCTACAGTTTGTCTAATAACGGCATCAGAGTTCAGTACATTATTAAAAATAAGAGTCCGCTTCCCTTAAAGGCAAAATTTGCAGTTGAATCTAATATATCAATAGTAAACGGCGGAAGCGAACAGCTCATTGAATTAATTTCAGGTGAAAAATGCGAGATTCTTGATTCTTCAAAATCTTCCATTCACCAGACTGATATTTCACTGCTTCAAATTACCGATAAAGACACCAACAGCACCTTCATTTTTGAGCCCAATGAAGTTTCAGGAATAAGCGTCCAGCCGCTGACTATTACAAGGCCGGTTGGAGAAAAGCTTGAAACGTTACAGCAGGCTTCAACAGTTTGTTTTTTCTGGGATCTTACGATTGCTCCCGATTATGAAGTTGAAAAAATGCTGTACCTGGGAATTACATCTTCAAAAAAAACAGCTTCATCCAGGCGGAAAAAACAATCATAATCCCCATTGACACACACGCACATAAAAAATTATCATAGAGGTTATGAATAGAAGATTAATAACCTCAGCACTGCCTTATGTAAATAATATTCCTCATTTAGGGAACCTTATACAGGTTCTTTCAGCAGATGTTTTTGCCCGGTTTTGCAGAAGCCGCGGCTACGATACCATGTATGTCTGCGGAACCGATGAATACGGAACCGCTACCGAAACCCGTGCACAGGAAGAAGGAAAGACTCCCCGGGATCTTTGCGATTATTACCATGAAATACATAAAGATATTTACCAGTGGTTCGATATTGCTTTTGATCATTTTGGTCGGACATCTACTCCGCAGCAGACTGAAATTGTACAGAACATGTTTTTAGCCCTCGATAAAAACGGGTTTATTAAAGAAAACACCATTGAACAGCTGTATTGCCCGGACTGTAAAAGATTTCTTGCAGACCGTTATGTAAGGGGTATATGCCCTCACTGCGGGTATGATGAAGCGAGAGGCGATCAGTGTGAGCACTGCGGAAAACTTCTTGAGCCTCAGGAATTAAAAAGTCCCCGGTGTTCCACCTGTTCCCAGACACCTCAGCTTAAAGAAACAAAACATCTGTACATTGATCTGCCGGGCATTCAGGAACGCTACAGCGTTTGGATGAAGGATGCTTCAGAAAAGGGTCAGTGGGCTAAAAACGCCGTTCAAATGACACAGGCGTGGATCCGCGACGGTCTGCATGAAAGAGCAATTACAAGAGATTTAAAATGGGGCATACCTGTTCCTAAAAAGGGATTTGAAGATAAAGTTTTTTACGTCTGGTTTGATGCACCGATCGGCTATATTTCCATTACAAAGGCATTAACAGACGGCCTTAATAATCCGGATTTTGACTGGAAGGCATGGTGGCTTCCCGAAGAATCAAATGCAAAAAATGCTTCGGTACCTGTTGATTTATTCCAGTTCATCGGAAAAGACAACATTCCGTTTCATACCGTTATCTTCCCTTCAACCCTGATAGGTTCGGGGAAAAAATGGACTAAACTGTATCATATGTCCAGTACCGAATACCTGAATTACGAATCGGGAAAATTTTCAAAATCAAAGGGAATCGGTGTTTTCGGCAGCGATGCAAAAGAATCAGGAATTCCGTCGGATGCATGGCGCTTCTACATTTTTTACAACAGGCCTGAGAAATCAGACACCCAGTTTACCTGGAAAGATTTTCAGGAAAAACTCAACAGCGAACTGATCGGCAATCTTGGGAACCTTGTTAACAGAACACTTACATTCATCCAGCGTTACTACGGCGGTGTAATTCCGCAGGGTAAGAAAGATGACGTGTTATGGGATAAAGTTATTGAAGCTGAAAAGAAGGTAACTGATTTGCTTGAATGGGCGGAGCTCAAAGATGCATTTCACGGTATTTTTGAAATCTCATCGATTGCAAATAAGGCATTTCAGGACGGGGAGCCTTGGAAGACAAGAACTACAGATCCTTCAAAAGCAGCCGACCTTCTTTGGAACCTGTGCTACATAATTAAGGATTTAATGATTATGTGCCATCCTTACATGCCCAAGTACGCGGAGAAAGTTCTCTCATTTTTTAATAAAACCGTAGTGAACGGAAGAATAGGAAAACCGTCAAAAGAGGGAAGTCTTTCATGGAACAGTTTGGGTATTACCGAAGGATTGTCCAGTGTAAACGGCAATGAAATTATCTTTACTCCCATGGATAATCCTTCCATGGAGGCTTATAGAACAAAATACTCCGGCAGCCAGAAGGAACGGAAAGAGGCCGAAATAAAAACACAAGTAAAAGAGAAAAAAATGGACGAAACTCAAAAGGAACAGGTCAGGGAAAGTGTCGATCAGACAGCAGTTTTCAACACAAAAATAGCTTTAAAAATTGCTAAAATTATGAAAGTTGAAAAACATCCTGAAGCTGATAAACTCTATATTGAAACGCTTGATGACGGCAGCGGGGAGGAAAGAGTCATCCTTTCCGGCCTCGTACCGTACTGTACCGAAGAAGAGCTTCTTGGGAAATCTGTTGTTATTGCTGATAACCTGAAACCAAGAAAGATGCGCGGTATTGAGAGCAGGGGTATGCTGCTTGCCGCAGACTATACCGACAGCGAAGGGAAAGAGCATGTAGAAGTGCTTGACTGTCCATGGGCACAAAGCGGAACACCTGTTGTGCTTGAAGGACAGGATCCTAATGCACAAAAAGCAGAATCCATCGATGCCGATACCTTTTTTTCTGTACAGATAACCGTTAAAAATAAAGTTGTTAATATTAACGGAATTCCGTTATGCGCAAACGGTAAGGTTATAACAACTTCGATTACAGAAAACGGTCAGGTAGGCTGAGTTTGACTCAAACTGCTTCAGTACAGTTAGAAGAGAAAGCTCGTGAATTGAGCAGTTCAGAAAGTTTCTTACAGACGTCTTTTTGGGCTGAATTTAAAAGCCTGCACGGATGGAATCATTCACAGTATTCAATAACTGCCTTGATTAACGGAGTTGAACTGTCACTCAGCTGTTCTGTTTTGTTCCGTACATTTTCAAGCATCTTTACAATCTGTTATATTCCTCTGGGAATTGAACTTGGGCAGAAATGTCCTTTTTCATATTCATCGGGGGATTATCAGCTGCTTTTAAAAGAATTCTGTTCAGAACTGGCTAAAAAGTGTCCTAAGAACACCCTTTGTATCCGGATCGATCCCCCTATATCATTTATAAAACAGGAAGATGTTTTAACATATGTATCATATTTTGAGAAAAATTATCATCCATTAAAAAAAGCCCCTGTCAATATACAGCCGCCCGATACGGTAATTCTTGATTTATCACTGTCAGAAGACGGGCTTTTAGATCAGATGAAAAGCAAATGGCGGTATAATATAAGGCTTGCTGAAAAGAAAGGTGTTGTCGTTGTTCAGGATGAAAACGAAAATATTGATATTTTTTATTCCCTATACGAACAGACAGCAAAACGCGACGGCATAGCAATCCATTCCAAAGATTATTATAAATCCCTGTTTGTGCTTGCAAAGAAATACAAGGATGTGAAGGTCAGGTTATATACTGCGCTTCATGAAGGGGACGTTATTGCTTCTATAATCACTCTTTTCACCAAAAATCAGGGAGTATACGTTTATGGTGCTTCCTCGAATGAAAAAAGAAACCTCATGAGCACGTACCTTCTTCAATGGAAAGCAATCTGCGACGCAAAATCGGAAGGATGCCTCTCGTATGATTTTTACGGTATTCCTCCAACGGATGATGAGCATCATCCTATGCACGGTCTATACCGCTTTAAAACAGGATTCGGAGGCAGAATAATTCATAGAATTGGAAGCATTGACTATCCTGTATCAGGTTTTTATATAGTATACTCATTTGCGGAGTTGATTAGGAATTTTTGGTTTAAAAAAGTAAAAAAAATAGCAACAGACCGCCGTTCTTAATGTGTTAAACTTGGTATAATGATGTATAATATTAGATATTCATCGATGTATTTTTTGTATTCACTTTTAAAAGGAGTTTTGTATGAATCGGAAAAGTTGCATAGCGCTTGTTCTTTTGGTATTAGTTGTGTTCAGTTCCTGCGTTACTAAAACGAAGGTATCTTTTACCACAGATATTCCCGGTGCGGAAGTAATTATTGACGGTGAAAGTATCGGTCAGACTCCCTGCACAGCCGAAATAACTAATGCAGTCTGGGAAGATCAGGAAGTTATTGTAAGAAAGAACGGATTAAAAGACTATAAAACAGAGCTTAAAAAAGAACCCAAAATTATTAATATAATTACCGGTGTTCTCCTTGCTCCCGTAACACTCTATATACCGCTTTTATGGTGCTACGGACCTGAGGAAACCCAGTATTTTGAATTAGGTAAAGCAAAATAATTTTCTAAGTGACCATAGTAAAAAAAGCTGTCCAACTTTGAGGATTCACCTCATTTCCGGGCAGCTTTTTTTTATTTTAATAACCCTACCTGAGTCCAGTCCGCTTAATAATTGAGCATTCATACATAATTATCTGTTATTTGTGTAATAGAGGATAGCGGAGTGTTGAAATTCAGCCGTTTTTTCTATATATTTTATGACATGAATCTTGAAGCCTTTGTTCTCGGCTGCGGAGGCATGATGCCTTTACCGTACCGATCCCTTACATCTGTTCTTGTCCGCAGAGAAGGAGACTTATTTTTATTTGACGGCGGAGAGGGAACGCAGGTTTCTTTGCGCAGACTTAATCTAAAATGGAAAAAAATAAATGCAATTTTTGTAAGTCACACCCACGCTGACCATGTCACGGGTATACCCGGATTGATGATGCTTTCTTCCCAGGTTGACAGAGAGGAGCCTTTATACATATACGGTCCTCCGATCATTGCAGAATATATTGAAACCAGCAGAAAAGTACTTAACATGTACATTAATTATGAGATTATTGTTAAAGAAATAACCGCTCCCTGTATAGTGCACGAAGGGGAAGGATTTTATATCCGCGCATTTCCCCTGAATCATACGAGAGTTTGCGTCGGTTATGCCCTTGAAGAACTGGACAGGCCGGGAGAATTTAAACCTGATAAAGCTAAAGAACTTAATGTACCGTGCGGTCCCATGTGGTCCAAGCTTCAAAACGGCGAATCTGTAGTCTCTGCAGACGGACAAACCATTGTACCCGAACAGGTTCTCGGACCGAAACGAAGCGGAAGAAAGATAAGCTATGTTACCGATACGGCATATATGAACAGTATTGCAAAAGAAGTGCAGGGATCCGATTTATTATTCTGCGAGGGCATGTTTGACGAGCAGTATAAAGATCAGGCGCAGGAAAAAAAACATATGACCGCATTACAGGCCGCCTCAATTGCACGGGATGCAAAAGTAAAGCAGATGGCAATGATTCATTACAGCCCCAGGTATACTGACAGCGAGCTGAAAAATTTACTGAATGAGGCACAGACTGTTTTCCCCAATACAGTACTTTCACGGGACCGCATGGTCTTCGATGTTCCCTATGAAGATTAATATGTATTTTTAAAGAGGTTTCTTTGATAACTATACAGGCTTTTTCAAAAAATTACGGTACAGTTTCTGCAGTAAAATCCCTTTCCTGTGAAATTCAAAAAGGAAGAATCACCGGTATTTTGGGGGCAAACGGAGCAGGGAAGACCACTGTTTTAAAAGCCGTATGTGCTCTTCATTATCCGACTGATGGCAGTATTATTGTTGATGATTTTTCAGTCAGTAATAATCCCCTTGAAGTAAAAAGAATAACAGGCTTTGTGAGTGAATCAGCAGCATTTTATCCGCAGTTTACTGTGGTAGAATTTCTAAAGTTTGTAAGAGAATTCCGGGACTGCACATTACAACAGATGGATAACGTAATTGAGCAGTGTTCCCTCGGCGATGTTCTGCACAAAAAGACCGGCACCCTTTCAAAAGGATTCAAGCAGAGGCTTTCATTTGCCCAGGCCCTTATGCATAATCCTTCTGTTCTTGTATTGGATGAACCCGCCTCCGGCCTGGATCCTATCCAAATTCAGGGAATGAGACATTTACTTAAATCATTGGAAAATGAAAAAACAATAATTCTCTCGACACACCTTATGCAGGAAGTAGATTCATTATGTACTGATCTACTGGTGCTCCATAAGGGATCCCTGGTGTATTCAGGCCGAGTCGACACAGTTCTTTCTTATACAAAAACTCAAACCCTGGATGAAGCATTTCTTCATTTAACGAAAGAAGCATCATGATGAAGAATACCTTTCCGGCACTGCTGAAAAAAGAACTATTTACTCTTCTTATATCGCCGGTTTCCTATGCCGCCGTTTTACTGTTTTTTTTGGGAAATACTATACATTTTTTTATTATTGAGCAGTTTTTTGTTTTAGGAAGAGGAAGTTCCGATCTTCGTTTTTTCTTCAACAGCATGCCCTATATTAGCATACTCGTAATTCCAGCTCTTACAATGAACTGCTGGTCAAGCGAGAATGACTTCATTGAAAGTTCCCCGTTTACATCAACGCAGCTTGTCCTTGCAAAGTTTTTTGTCTCTTCTTTTTTCATACTCTGTGCAATACTTCTATGTACCGCAGTACCGGTAGTTGTAAGTTTTTTTGCTGATATTGACAGCGCACAATGTGTGAGCGGCTTTTTTGTGATGATCCTTTGTGCTTTATCATATACTGCTTTGGGTATATTTACATCTGTTTTATTCCGCAGTCAAATTGCATCATTTCTGGCATCCGCACTTATACTTTTTTGTGTAAATTCAATTCATCTCATACCTCTTTATGTTTCTCTTCCTTCTTTTTTATCAGCAGCAGTCCGTTTTATTTCCTATGCATGGCACTTTGATGCCGCCTTGAAAGGAATTATTAATACCCAGGATGTTTTCTTTTATCTTATTTGTACCGTTCTTTTACTGACTATATCAGTATTTATACGAGAGAGACGAAAGGGAAGAGTCTACAGAAAGCTTCTTGTACTGCTTTCAGCACTTGCCTTTATTTTACTTTTTATAACATCCTCACTGTATTATAAAAGATTTGATTTTACTAAATCAAAATTATTTTCTCTATCAAAAGTAACAAGTGAAATTCTCAGCGGTGCTGAAGAACAAATAAAAATAACTTATTATCTTTCAAAAGGACTTGAGGAATTGTATCCCCAGGTACGCGATATAAAAGATTTTTTACAAAATATATCGATGAATGAAAAATTAATATCCCTTGTTATTGCAGATCCTGAAAAAAATGAGAATACTTCAATACTCTCATCGCTTGGAATAGAAAGCCAGCAGATACAGACAGTGAAGGGAAATGAAACAAGTTTGCTTACGGTATATTCATCAATAGTTATTGAATACTTAAATTCAATTGAAGTAATTCCTTTTGTATTATCCGCCAACTCGCTTGAATTCGATCTTGTTACAAGAATATCAACTCTTTTGCGCGGAGGGAAAAAAACACTCTTTATAGCAGAAGGAACAGAATTATCAATTGAGCAGGATTATTCTTATGTTCTTCCATGGATAGAAAATGCCGGATATAAGGCAGTCATCATAGAGGAGGAAACTACTTTTGAAAACAGCCCGCAATCACCTCTTGTAGTCATAGGAAGCAGTTTTAGTGAAAACATGGTTCAAAAAATAGAAAAATTTATTATGAGAGGAGGGAGAGCTCTCTTTTTTGTTTCTGCAAATAAAACAAATATTTATACTGATTGGTCTGTATCGCCTGCACAAGACGACAGCCTTCTTCTTTCTATGCTTTCATATTGGGGTTTATCAGTGGACGGAGGACTGGTAATGGATGTGTCCAATTACCGGTTAACCATGCAGAGTACAGACGGTTCATCGTATGATTATTTGAATTATCCCTTATGGGTTTGCATTCTTCCGGGTTCAGTATTTGACCATCCTATTACACGCTCTTTTGCAGGGCTTGAATTATACTGGGCAAGCCCACTGTCAGTTTTCTCAACAGAAACCACTACCGTATCTGTTCCGATAGTTACTTCTTCACAAAGTTATATACAGAAACCTTTCAGTCTTACATCAGGCATAGATAGTCAGGATAACAGTGCTTCATATCTCACTGACCCTTACAAACTGAAAACGCTTAATTATGCATCACTTGAAAAAAAGCAATCTCCGGTTCTTGCGGTACTTGAAGGAAGCGTTCCAGGGTATTTTTCGGCTCAAAAAAGTGAACAAACAATCATAGCTCTTATACCGGATCAGTATGCAGTATCTAATATGGTTGAATATACAAACAGTGCCCATAACCTCGATCTTTTTGTAAATATTCTTTTGTACATTTCCAATGAGGAGGAACTCCTTCCGGTAAAAAACAAAGGAACATTTTACAGTCTATATAAAATCGAAAACAGCGATGAATTTTCACATGTTCAAAAAGTAAGCTACTCTATTGTTTTTATAGTCATTCCGCTGTGTGTAGTATCAGTGCCGTTTTGCGCTGCAGGTTTCAGGAAAAAACGAAAAGTATGAAACAAAAAAATTACGCCGAATACGTGTTAGCCGCTATTGATAGTGTCCTTATCATACTTATTGTACTATATTTTCCTTTTTTATCTGATAAAACCGGTTCTTCAGTTGAAAAAACAAGTTTACTGAACCTAAAATATACTCAGCTTGTTGATACCATAACGATACAGGATCCATTAAAAAACACGCTTACCTTATATAAATATAATGATACATGGAAAGGTAAAACAGAAGAGGGTATGGTTTTTCCTGCAGTAATTTCTATTCAGGATTTTTTAGATTCTATGTCTGCCGTACGGAAAATGCAGAAAATTTCTGATTCATTCGAATCATGGCCGTCTTTCGGACTTACTCAGGATAACGCTCTGTCAATCAGTTTTGAAAATTCGAATACTTTGGAGAAGTATTCAGTACTGTATTTCGGTTCTGTTAATTTTAACGGACAAAAGGTATTTGTACGGACAGAAAAAGCATCAGTTTATGAATGCATGAACACTATGCAGAATTACCTGACAGCAGATGTTTCTTTTTGGGCAGATACTTCATTAATCCCTTCATGTACAGGTATTACACAAGACACCGTTCAAAGTGTACGTCTTTTTGCATATGATACATCTTTCGAAAACACAACCGTAAGAAAAATTATTACTGAACAATCGCAGGATTTTTCATCCTATGTTTCAAGATTATTGCACAGCACAGGAAAACCGGTTCCATGTAACAATGCAGAAAAGACAGCGGCGCTCATTATTGAAAACGGCGACGGAACAGAGTATTTGTTAGATATTTTTTCCGGTGTTGATGAACAGTATTATGCCGTCCATACAAATGCGGAATATACCTATGCTTTGGAAATTAGCACATGGACATTCGACCGGCTGATAGAACCATTTTTACAGTAAAAAGAAGCAAAATCACCATTACATATTACTTCCTATAATGTATATTCTGTCTACCATAGGGTATAGTTTCTTTATTTTTTATTAACACTGCTTTATTCCTCTATCAGCTCTTTGTTTCTTTTTGAGATTATTTCATACGCATTAAAATACGTCATAACCCTTGAATCAAGGACTGCAAGACTTTCCTTTTTGTTAAATTCTGCAAATGAATATAAATCCTTTTGAACAGCCTCTTCCATCACAGTCCTTAGTTTTTTATCGAGCGGAAACGGCACTGTCACCAAGAGCTTAGCACCGTCGGATTGGTACTTACATTCCTTCAAAACAGATTGTACATCAGCGCTTTGGAGACATACATCAAGAGTATTATCTGTACACAAAATTTCATATGATGCGCCCCAATATAATGACGCAAGCGATTCCCTCTTAAGTTTATTGGTGACAGGAAATATATACGAAGAAAGAACTGTAATGCCTTTAGGAAGATATGAATTAATAATATTATTGAATGTTTCAGGCTGTACCGGCTCATACAGCAGGCAGGAAGCAATTTCCGCACTTGAGCGTATTCCCATAGATAAACTACAGGCAAGCTCAAGCCTCGGCAGCGGATTGAAGCCAGAAGTATACACAATCGGCAGCGCAGACCGTAAAAATGCCTTATGGAAAAGTTCCTGCAGCGCCAAATGCGGCAGCATTATGCCTTCATCATGTTTTGAAAAAGAAAATAGCACTCTGTATAAAACAGGAATATTATTTTCCATTCGTTCAACATTCAAAGACTGAAGTTTTTCCGGTAAAGGTATACTTTTGTATACATCATAAGAAACTTTCTCAGCTGTAATTGAGCCTTGTTCATTGCATATACCGCATGGATGTGTACAATCCTTTTCACACGGCTTTGTTAAAACACCATTTTTAGATTTTAATGCTTCATTTTTCAAAAAATTTGGAGCTAATCCCATAGAAATGTCTTTCCAGGGAAGGTTGTATTCAAAGTCTTTTTCTTCAAGAATTGATGACACATTCCAATCAGCTTCACTAATAGCTTCAAGCCAGAGCTCTTTTTGAAAATGATCTTCCCATGCATCGAGCCTGCACCCTTTTTTATATGCGTTTAAAAGTATGTCGCCAACCCTTTCATCGCCTCTGGAGATTATACCTTCAATAAATGAAACAAATTCATCATGAGTGCTGACTTTGAATTTGCCCTTTGGAAGAGAATTCCGTATATAATTTAATTTTCTTCTTGATTCTTCCATCGATAACTGTGCAGCCCATTGATACGGAGTATGAGGCTTTGGAATAAATGTGCCCACATTGACAGTACATTGTATATGTGTGGCATTTTGTATTTTTAAAAGAAAATCAACAATTGCCTGCTCTTCAGATACGTCTGTCTCATGTACGGGAAGTCCGACCATAAAATAGAACTTTGCCTTATTCCAGCCCCTCTTTTTCGCATTCATAATTATGTCAAATAATCTTTCTTCAAAGACTTCTTTATTTAAAGAAAGCTGCCATGCCTCATCAGGAGTTTCTACTGCAAAGGTTAATCCGCTTTTCCGGACTTCAGATATTTTTTCTAATAGCGGCAGAGTAAAAGAATTCACTTTTAGAGAAGGAAGCTGAAAAGAAACATTGAGATGTTTATATCTTTCAGTAAGTAGATCTAAAAGCCCGCCTATATTGTAAAAATCGCCAGAGGATAAGGAGTTTAAACTAATTTCCCTGCAGCCCGCTTCCGACACAAGCTTATCAGATTCTTTAATAATCCTGTCTATAGATTTCATTCTTTGAGGGCGGTAGAAAATTCCTGCATGACAAAAACGGCATCCGTTTGGACAGCCTCTCATTATTTCAATAACACCGTGTTCCTGTACGGGTTTAGTATTTGCTATCGGAAAAAATGACGGAACAGCATCTTCCTGTCCGAAAGAGTAGTACACTGCCCTCTTTGCTTTTTTCCCCGGCACCCAGACTGAAGGATTTGCACAAAAATTATCCAGCATTTCATCTCTGGTTGCACCCTTTTGTTTCATTTCAGACAGGGAATTAATAAGCGTAAACATCTCAGGCTCCGCTTCACCGATAAAAAAAGCATCAAAAAAATTCTGAAGCGGTACAGGATTTGTAATACCACAGCCGCCTGCTATAACGATGGGATCCTTACCTTTTCTGTCTTTTTTAAGTAGAGGGATTCCTCCCCATTCGAGCATGGAAAGAACTCCGTTTATTCCAAGTTCATATCCTATAGAAAACCCAAGCATATCAAGTTCATAGAGAGGAATTCCGCTTTCCAATGTATATAAAGGTATATTTTTTTCACGAAGCAGATTCTCAAAATCCTTTTCCGGCGCAAAAACACGCTCGGCCCTTATGCCGCTGAAAGCATTAAGGTTATTATAAATGATGCGTATAGCCTGATTGCTCATTGCAATTTCGTATAAGTCGGGGAAGGCCATACCGAAATTAAACAAGGCATCACCTTCTTTCACCGGTTTAATAATCTGGCCGAAATCACCGCTTAAGTAGCGTGATGGTTTTTGAACCTTTAATAAATCCGGTCCGAATACTTCTAATGGATTAATTGTTTTCACTAGCAGTTCCTGTTAATTAAAATCGAGGCGTCTATAATTTATACTCATAAGCAGTCCCATACAGAACATGATATTCCACAATGATGATCCGCCGTATGATAAAAACAGCAGAGGAATTCCTGTTATAGGCATAATACCCATAACCATACCTACATTTACAGCAAAATGAAAAAGCAGCATGCTGGCAATGCCTGTGGCTATGTAATATCCGTATATACTGTTTGTATTCTTCATAATAAAAAGTATTCTTAAAATTATTACAAAGTATAAAAAGAATACAGCAAGACCGCCTGCAAAACCGAGTTCTTCAGATAAAATACTGAATATGAAGTCTGTACTTTGTTGAGGCAGAAAGCGGTAATGACTCTGAGTTCCCTTAAGGAATCCCTGTCCAAAAAGGTTTCCTGAGCCGATTGCAATTTTTGACTGAATTATATTCCATCCCGAACCGAGCGGATCCGTCTGAGGATCAAGGAAAACAATAAGCCTTTTTATCTGATACTCCTTTAATACTTTTCCAGCCCCTACTGATGCGACAAGTGAAAAAGTAATAATACCGAATACAAAAGCTATCCAGAAAAAATATTTTCTTTTTAACAGGAAATTACCAATAATACCGACTAGAGTAACCATAGAACAGGCAAATATAACAATAAAGCGCAGTTTAAAATTGGTGAATAACGTAACCCACGGTATATCCTGTTTAATAATATCTGATTCCCATACAGGCAGAACTGTCATAATAATGGTAAGCATTCCTGAAAAGAATACGAGAAGCAGATAGCGTATCGGCACGCCTGCGGCGAAACACATTAACAGAAATATGGGTATATAAACGCTTGCAGTACCCAGATCCGGCTGCAGCAGAATAATCGATACGGGAGCAAGGAGAATTCCAAGGGCGGTAAAAAATCTTCTTCGTTCGGATGATTTAGCCGTTTTCTC
Source organism: Spirochaetota bacterium (assembly GCA_023398165.1). Classification (GTDB taxonomy): domain Bacteria; phylum Spirochaetota; class Spirochaetia; order Treponematales; family Treponemataceae; genus JAAZLA01. The sequence goes on from JAEWSQ010000026.1 coordinate 13,779, forward strand.
CAAATACCACGCTAGGAAAAGGATGAATATGGTCTTTCCGAATTCAGAAGGCTGTATACCGAGTATGCCTATACCGATCCAGCTTCTCGCCCCGTTTACATATTTACCGAAGAATCTTGTCAATACTAAAGCGACAAGCAGTGCAGGAAAAATCCACCGTATCCACCGTTTTATTTTTCTATAATCAAGAACTGCTGCAAAAACCATAATAAAAAGGCTCGAAACAGCCCAGATAATCTGTTTAATATATTCATTTGATACAAGAATTTTATCAGAATTCACTCCCGATGAGTAAATAAAAAAAATGCCCATTATTATAAGCAGCACAGAGGAGATAAGAAGAATGTAATCAAATAAAGCAAAAAATTTAAGTCTTGTCATTCCTGCCGTCCTACCGGTTTTGTCAAATATCTGAAGCCCAGAGCATCTACAGCCTCATCATAGGTCTGTCCAGCAAAAATTCCTTGAAAAATAATGGTGGAAGCATAAGGCCCCCACCATTCCCATTGATTCTCAGCCTCAACGAGAACTGCTACAACTACAGCATCCTCACTTGGTCCGTCAAAAGGAGCATACGCGACAAACCATGAATGCCAGCTGTTTTTAATACCTGCCACTTCAGCGGTACCGGTTTTTCCGGCAATTTGTACAACTTTGTTTCTCATAAGTACACTCGATGCGGATCCGTCTGTAACTGTATAACGCAGATACTCCTTCAACGTTTTCCAGTTTTCTTTTCCAATATTTGATTCAAACAGTATTTCTTTTGCAGTTTCCTGGACAATTTCACCGGTCACAGGATCCCTGACATCTTTTAATAGATGAGGTTTATATATAATTCCTTCATTGACAACCATTGCCATCATATTTGCAACTTGAAGCGGTGTTGCCTGCATATACCCCTGACCTATTGAAAGATTCATAGTATCTCCGCCGAGCCATTTTTCATGATATCGGCGTTCTTTCCATTGGGCGGTAGGAACGAAACCAGAGGACTGGCTTGGCAGATCTATCTGGGCAGACTGTCCGTAACCGAATTCCTTTGAATACGAGGAAATCCGGTCAACACCCAAATGATCACGCCCGACGGTCCAGAAATACACATTGCATGATTGGGCAAGGGCATTTTTTAAATCGAGATATCCATGTCCCGGTTTTCCAATATGGCATTTGAATTCACGATCACCGTAATATATTGAACCTGAACACTCAATTTTCTGATCAGGAGGAAAAGACTGCTCGGATAAAAGCGCCGAAGTCATGATAACCTTAAAGGTTGATGCAGGTGAATATGCTGCATTGACAGCTCTGTTCAGCAGAGGCTTTGATGTATCATTGGCAAGTTTGTTGTATACCGATGCTGAATCTTCCCTGCTGAATAAATTTGCATCGAAAAAAGGATAGGAAACCATCGCAAGAATTTCACCGCTCGAAGGTTTTAATACAACGGCAGCACCTATCCTATTTCCTAATGCTTTCTCCGCTAAAATCTGAATATCAGTATCTATGGTTAAAACAAGATTCTTTCCCATTACAGGTTCGGTAACAAGGGCATTATCGGTAATGAGGCGCTCTTTAGCGTCAACAATTCTGGATTCGCTTCCGGGTATGCCCTGCAGCAGTTCGTCATACTGCTTTTCGATACCTGTTTTTCCAATAATGCTGTTGTTTGTATATCCTTTATTATAGAGAACTTTTAAATCTTCCCTTGTAATATCCCCTACATAACCTATGATATGAGACATTGACCCCGTCTGAACATAACTTCGTAAGGGTTTTGATCTCCATGATACACCGGGAAGGTCATTAAGATTTTCTGCAATATTTGAAATAATTGAAAATGAGACACCCGATTTTATTTCTACAGAGGTGTATGATCTGCGGATATTTGCAGGAACCTTAGCGTCAATTTCAGATTTCATCATTCCTAGGAAGGATGCAAGTTTTAATGCAACGGTATCGTACATATCAGCACCGATGTCGCCGGGAACCAGATCGACTGCAAATGAATCGGTATTAACGACAAGAGGAAGCTGAACATTGCGGTCATAAATTTCACCGCGGGGTGCGGGAATTTGCTTTGACCGTTGGGAAAGAGTCTGCGACTGCTGGCGGTATGATGAACCTTCGATAACCTGCATCGAAAATAGTTTTAAAACATAGACGGCAAAAATAACTGTAGAACAGACAATCATCACAGTTATTTTATCCTTTTTTGAACCGGTCCCATCTTTTTTTTTTACTTCCCCCGCAGTGTTTATCATTGAAGATTAACCTCCGGTTTCAATTTAAGAATATTTGAAAAAATATTCAAAAAAGCAAATAGTACCGGTGTCAATAATGTATTAAAAATCAGCTCAAAAAGAAACACATACGAAAATAACGAATACGTAACAATACCGTTTGGGAAGAAAAAAGAAATAATAAGTAAAATAAGAGCCTTAACGATTGTCACAATAAGACCGTATAAAGCTGGAAGAAAAAAACCGGAAGTATTAAGAGTCTGTGACAACAGTCCGATGAGGTAGCCCATGATCGTTCGTATTAACGCATTAAGCCCCAGAGGACCGGCGCTTAAAAAATCTATCATCAAGCCTGAAGCAAAACCCGTTGTCTGCCCGAGCATACTTCCATTGTGAAGAGAAATATATAAGGTCATAATAAGCATTAAATCGGGAACAGCGGGTAGAAATGTGATATTTGACAATACTGCGCTTTGAAATAAGAGAAGAAACAGAAAAAATAAAAGACTGGAAAAAAATGAGCGGATCATAATTCACCTCTTGGTGCTACTTCCACAGCGATAACTGTTTCCAGACGGGAAAAATCAATGACTGGAGTAAGTTCAATTTCCAAAGATGTATCATAGTCAAGAACCGATATTTTTGAAATTGTTCCGACAGGAATATCGCGCAGATAATTATCATTTTCACCGGAAGTTACAATGATATCTCCATACTGCAGTTCTTCCAATACTCTTTTTTTAATATATTTCATTATGAGAGGAGTATCCGGCGAGCCCCCTCCGGAAACAAGACCAATATCTCTGGTTGTTTGAATTCTTGAAGAAATGTTGCACTGGTAATCATACACGGGCATTACCATGCTTGTTGTTAAACCCACCGTAGTAATTTTTCCTACCAAACCGACATGGCCGTTTTGAACAGCAATAACAGGCATGTTTTTTTTAATGCCGTTAACACTGCCCTTATCTATTGTGATGCCTGAATATACACTGTTCGGATCTCTGCCTATGACAAGAGCCGGGAAATTTCTTTCGCTTATACTTTGAGAGAATTCCAGCTGCTCCCTGAGCCGTTCATTTTCTTTTTTAATTTCGGCGTTGTTTCTCTGAAGATACTCATAATCCTGTAGTTTCAGCGTTAATTCCTCATATTCTTCTCGTAAGTCAGCTAAATCTTTCACCGCAGTAACAGCGCTGGTTATGCCTGAAAAAAGAGCATGAGTGCCTTTTTGGATTGTTGATAAAAAGGAGAACCCTACATTCTTAAAATTAATAATGAATCCGCCGGTTGACAGAGCAAGCATTGTTCCTGACACTACAACAAGAATAAGGAAGACGAGTACATGAAGCTGAAAGGCGCCTGTTCTTTTTTTATAAGCCATATGAGTCTTTAATTATTTAAATTGTCATATATACTTCTGTCAGAAGACATGTCTTTAAATAAATCAAAAGCCTGTCCGGCGCCGATAGCAACACACTCAAGGGGATTTTCCACAAGAATAACAGGAACTCCTGTTTCTTTTGATATAAGTTTGGGAAGACCTTTTAAAAGCGAACCGCCGCCTGTCATAACAATACCATGGGTAAAGATATCTGCCGCAAGCTCGGGAGGAGTTTTTCCCAGTGTTCTCTTTATCTCATCAACTATCTGTGTAATAGGATCTTTAAGGGCTTCACGCACTTCAACCGAATCTATTTCAAGTCTTCTGGGAAGACCGGTTATGGCATCTGTTCCCTTAATTTCCATTTTTTCAATATTTTTATCGGGTGTGGCATTTCCAATTTCAATTTTTAATCTTTCCGCAGTCTGCTGTCCAATAATGAGGTTATGAACACTTCTTACATGTTTTATTACTGCCTCATCAAATTCATCGCCGCCTAACCGTATGGCGCTTGTAACGACCATGCCGCCCAGCGATATCACTGAAACTTCAGTAGTACCTCCGCCGATATCGCACACCATGTGACCTGCAGGTTCATGAATCGGGATTTGTGCGCCGATTGCCGCTGCAAGGGATTCTTCGATTACCTGTACTTCCTTCGCACCTGCCTTGAGCGCTGCTTCCTGAACGGCGCGGCGCTCAACTTCGGTTATACAGCTTGGAATACCGATTTTCATTCTCATTGACCGGAACAAACCGTGACGCGGCATTATTTTTGAAATAAAATACCGAATCATTTTTTCAGTACTGTCCATATCCGCAATCACACCGTCAGCTAAAGGCCGTATTGCTATAATATCACCCGGTGTTTTCCACAACATTCTTTTTGCTTCCGCACCGACTGCCACAACTCTGTTAGTACCGCGTTCAACAGCAACAACAGAAGGTTCATTTATTACAATCCCCTTTCCTTTTACATATATGAGTGTATTACAAGTACCTAAATCGACTCCAATATCAGTTGAGAACCCGCTAAAAAGACCCATCTCTTCCTCCCTTTTTCAATTGAAATAGTATAATCATAAACCTAATTTATTAATAGCCCCTTGATGATTCACCTGTATTTTTAAAACCTTACGCCACTCGGCTCTTGCTTTAGCTGTATCTCCCTGTTGTTCATACAGTAAACCGAGTCCGTAATACGCATCTGCATACTCAGGATCTTTTTCCAGAATTGCAGTATACTCACTTAAAGCATCATCGTATTTACCCTCATCAAAATATAGCTGGGCAAGCAGAGATTTACTTTTTAAAATAAGAATATCATTTTTACTGTCTTTTGCAGCTTTGTATAAATATTGTTTCGCCGTTTCTTTGTTATTAACTGCCAAATACTGCTGTGCTATCGCAAGAAGCAGTATATCGGATTCTCTAACGAGCAGGGCGTTTGTAAACGAATCTATACTTTTTTGGGTCATTCCAAGATCGGCATATGATAATCCCAGATATTCAGGTATATCAGACGATTCATACCCTAAATCAACGGCTTTTTCCAAATACTTTACCGCAGTATCTGAAAAATAATGATATGATGAAAACACATTTTTTTGAAAATAAGCTTTCCCAAGCATATATGATATTTGTGGTTTTGTTTTAGAATGCGCAAATTGCAGTGCTATGCGTAAATTATGGATTGCTTCGTCAATGTACGACTGTGCCAGAGCGGTATCTGTCTGTGCAGCGGCAAGATAAAAGGCACTTATGCCGTGATAAAACAAAGCAGTGCTGTTAAAACTATAATCTTCAAGAAGCACAGCCGACTGGTCATATACTGTCTGATATTCTGAATTATTCCATGACACGGCTAATGACTGTGCGCCCGGTTTATCATTCTGTCCTGACTTTAAAAGAACAGTATATACCAGAAAACCCAATACAGCAGCTATACATAAACATATGATAAGGACAATAAGGCGGGCGAGTATTTTTGTTTTTCTTCTGACAACACCACTATTTGAACGTATTTTTTTCATACAAGCCTATAAAAAAAACAGAAGAGACATAAGCCGGGTTCTGTACTGTTTCCGGAACAAAGTTCCAAAAACGCATGACCATCTATCTAATGTGAACGTTACCGTCCATATTAAGCGATCTACCCGTAACCATGTATCGGAGTCCGGCTACTGCTTGATCTTGCTCCAAATGAGGCTTGCATTGCCGTTTCCGTTGCCGGAAACGCGGTGGGCTCTTACCCCGCCTTTTCACCCTTACCTTCCGGCGGTATTTTTTCTGCTGCGCTGTCTGTCGCCAGAAGCTTTTGGCTAACCAAAGGCTCAAAACCTCTGGTTATTACCAAGTTCTTCCGACGCCCGGCTGTTAGCCGGCATTTTTTCCGAAGGAGCCCGGACTTTCCTCCTGCGGAAGCAGGCGGTCATATCTCTTCTGCCGAATTACCTATTCATCAAAGCCGACATCTTTCATGTCTTCGCTTTCGTCGCCTTCTTCATCGCTGTCATCATCGATTTCATCGAAATCGTCATCAAGATCAGCAAGGCTTCCTGTATCCTCGATCTGGAAGTACTGATCTTCTCCCCCGTCAGTTTCCTGATAAAACAGAATTCTGCTGCAGTACGGACAGAAAACGATTTTTTCACCTGCATGAACTTCATTTGCAAACTGTGCAGGAAGAATCATGTGACAGCCGTCGCATACGTTGCCTTTTACGGCAACAATACCCTTACCCTGCTTGCTTCCGATGATTCTTTCAAATTTGAAGAAAATGTCGTCATCAATACCCTGTTTTAGATCATCAACCTGGGAAATTAAATCGGACAGGTGTTCTTTGTATGATGAAATTTCCTCTTCCAGTGAATGCTTGCCTGCATTAAGTTCAGATTCCTGACTGGATATAAGCTGTTCTTCCTGTTTTAAATTTTCGTTAAGCTCTGCAAGATTTTTTTCTTCTTTCTGCAGATCTTTTCGGAGCTGCTGTTCAAGCTCTGTTTTATCTTTTATTTCTTTATCGAGTGCTTCGTACTCGCGGTGGGTGGTTATTGAATCCATACCCTTTTCACTTTTCTCACGGGCGGCATCTGCTTCAGCCAGTTCAGATTTTAATCTTGCAACCTTGGATCGAACTTCTTCATAAATTGTATTTTTTTCTATAAACTCTTTTTTTAAGCGGGCAAGAAGCTCATCCTGTGATGAAAGCTTTTTCGGCGCATCGGTGATTTTTGCTTCAAGTTCATATTTTTGTGCAAGTACATCCTGCAGTGTTTTAAGTTTTTCAAAAACTTCTATCATGTTCATTATAAAAACCTCTTTTCCCGTAAACTATCCAAGTGTAACAGTACATTTATATACTATAATGGATTAAATGTCTATATAATCGCGCAGACCGCTTGACCGTCTGGGGTGTCTTAACCGGCGGAGCGCTTTTGCTTCAATCTGCCGGATTCTTTCTCTTGTAACATTAAAGTACAATCCCACCTCTTCAAGAGTTAATGAATACCCGTCATCGAGTCCGAAACGCATTTTAAGAACTTCCTGCTCTCTCGGAGGCAGTGTTGCAAGGACTGAATGAACCTGTTCCTGAAGAAGTGTATAGGCTGTCATGTTTGCAGGATTTTCAACTTCCTTATCTTCAATGAAGTCTCCTAAAAGAGAATCTTCTTCCTCACCAATAGGAGTCTCAAGAGAAATAGGTTCCCTCGCAACATTTTTAACCTGTTTGACTCTTGCGACAGGCCATCCAAGCTGCTCTGCAATTTCATCATCGGTAGGTTCCCTTCCCAATCTTTGCATAAGCTGACGGGACTCGCGTACGACTTTATTTATCTGCTCAATCATATGAACAGGAACACGGATAGTACGCGCCTGATCAGAGATGCTTCGAGTAATTGCCTGCCGGATCCACCATGTTGCATAGGTCGAAAATTTATATCCTTTGCGGTATTCAAATTTCTCAACAGCTTTAATGAGTCCAATATTGCCTTCCTGAACAAGATCAAAAAACTGAAGTCCGCGGTTGGTATATTTTTTAGCAATTGAAACTACAAGACGGAGGTTGGCATTTATAAGTCGGTTTTTAGCCTCTTCCATCATTTTTCTGCCGCTTTGAATTTCTTTTGCCATCTCAAGAATTTCCTGGACATCATTTTCAAATTCATATTCAAGGCGTCTGAGTTTACGGTCAATTTTTTGAATCTGCGTATAAATATCGCGGATTTCGTCAGCGGAAAGCCCCAATTCCTGTTCAAGCTTCACCCGTTCAGATTTTATTGCAACTTTCTTTCCCAGAGTGCGAAGATCCCCGTAATCGGCAATACGCAGTTCTTTAGCCTTTCTTTCCTGGCGGTGCCTGTATTCGCTTATTCTCCGTGTTGCATCAATAAATTTATCTGAAAAACGTTCAATTTCCTCGGACTGAATATCTATGGTCTGCAGCGCGGGGAGAATTTTTTGACGAACTTCAACTAAACCTTCATCTTCGAAAATATTCTTAGTAGGATCCGCATCATACAGCTGTTTTTTTAACTGTATGTACTGCTTCATTTCTGCAAGAATGGGCTTTAAGACTTCGCTGTAATATGTGCGAAGCCTGCGCTTTTCTGCCATCTCCTCATTTATTTCTTTTCTCGGCTTTCCCGCCTCATGAGGATCGATGCGTGAAAAAGCCTTTTGAGCCACAAGATAGAATTCGGGTATCATCATTCCGGAATGCTTTATTACACCCTTAATGATATTTTCACCCTCTTCCATTTTTTTTGAAAGCTCAACTTCCTGTTCAGCACTGAGAAGATTTTCTTTCCCAATTTCTCTAAGATAGAGTTTTATAGGATCATCGCCGTTGGAGTTTTTCTCATTGTAGACGAGTCTTTTTCTAGAATCTTCTTTAGCGGATTCAACCGCTTCGGTATCAGAAACAGAATCATCGGTTTCTTCTTCATCCTCGTCATCCAACAAAGCATCATCTTCAATGAATTGTATTTTATTTTTCTGCAGTATGTTTAAGACACTGTCCATTTTTTCAGTGTCTTTAATGATATCCTGCGGCAGCTGCTCATTCAGCTCATCCCAGGTTATCTGTTTTTTTACTTTGGCATACTCTATAAGCTTTGCAATAGCAGGATCCAGTTCTTGATCCGTCATCCGTTTGCATCCTTTTTATTAAGCAATTCAAAATCAATGTTCATTTTCTCACTGATCATGCTGTCGAGCTGTTTTTGATCATCCAGAGTTACAACAGTAAACTGCCGAATCCGGTTCATCAGGCGGCTGCGTTTTCGTTCCAAACTATTACGCCGTACAAGCGTAATGATGTCTTCAATAGTCTGTTCTTTATTCAGGGCAAATTCACCGGATGTAATGTATTCAGCTACAAACTGGTTAACCCCTTCACTGGAACACTTGGACATAACGCTTTCGAAACTAACCGCGCCCTCCCTATAGCATTCTTCAAGAGCAATGAACATATCCCGAGCCATGGCGTCTTCAAAATCCTCAGGGTTAACTTTTGTCCGTATCTTAGGATAACAATCAATATTAGCAATAATTGCTATTATAGCCCGTAACTCCGCATTGGGTTTTATCTTCTCTTTTTTAACGGGTATCTGTTGTATCTTGGATTGTTTTTCGTTTTGGATAGAACTGTTATATAAACCCCGGTTATTGAAGTCTTTTTTCACCGCCTCTGGTTTTAAGCTGAAAGTCTGGCATAATTTTTCCAGACTCGTTTCTTTTTGTATGTCCGACTTCAAGGCCTCAACGTAAGGAAAAAAAGACAAGGCGGCCTTTGTTTTTCCTTCTGGAGTATCTGTATTATACTCATTCGCCAGAAAAGACAACAAATAATCAACATCAATTATAGCGCTCTCAACGCATCTTGTCAATGCTTCCTTGCCGTTATTAAGGAGAATATCGGCAGGATCCTTATCTTTAAAACTGATTATTTTTACACTGATATCAGCTTTTCTGCAGATAATTATCGATTTCATCGTGGCATCCTGCCCGGCCTGATCGCTGTCCAGAGACAGATACATTGTTTCAATGAAGGGCTGCACTATTTTTATCTGCTCTTCGGTTAATGCTGTTCCGCACAGCGCAACTGCATGCTGTATTCCCGCCTGATGATACGCTATAACGTCCATGTAGCCTTCACAGAAAATTACGGCCTTTTTTTTGCGGATATGCTGTTTTGCAAGATGAAATGCATACAAGGTTTCGCGTTTTTTGTATATTTCCGATTCCCTGGAGTTAATATACTTAGGACCTTCCCCGTGAAGAATCCTTCCTCCGAAACCGATAACCTGTCCTTTTCTATTCCATATGGGAAAGGTAAGTCTGTCACTAAAAAAAGAAATATCGGGGTATTTTGCCGATAAGAGTCCGGAATTCTGTAAAAACTCATCGCTGTATTTTTTTTCTATTAAGAATTTTTTAAGCCAGTACTTGTCTGCAGGCGCATAGCCGAGCTGGAACGTCTCAATAATTTCTTCGGTAATTCCCCGCTTCATAATGTACGACTTTGCAAAACTGCCCATTTCTGAAGAGGTTAAAAAAAAGTGATAGGTCCCTGCCACCCTTGTATAGAGCTCTATTAGAATATCTCTATTGGAAGTATCCGCAGGCGCCTCGTAATTACCGCCGTCATAGATTATTTCTATGCCGTTTTTTTTTGCAAGGCTTACAACAGCTTCGGTAAAAGTGATTTTTTCCATTTCCATTAAAAATTTAATGACGCCGCCGCCGGCACCGCAGCCGAAACAATGATACATTTTTCTGTCAGGTACAACATGAAATGAAGGAGTCTTTTCATTATGAAAAGGACAGCAGCCCCACCAGTCCGATCCGCGTTTATCAAGCCGTGTATATTCATTAACAAGAGCAACAATATCGGTGCGGTTATTCACTTCGTCAATAGTAACCGGCGCTATTTTTGCCATTAATTTCCCGCCTTCCTTTTAATGCTTATACTGTTTCCGGCTTCCTTATGATCATCAAAATTCTTTGTAAAAGTATGTGTTCCGCTTTGCTCATCAATCAGACGGAAGTAGTAGTAGTCTGTGTCTGCAGGTTTTGCAGCTGCTTTTAAGGCAGTTAGTCCCGGATTGGATATTGGAGTCGGAGGTAATCCTGCATAAAGATAGGTATTATACGGACTTTCTATACGGGTATCTTTTTCTGTTATCCGCTCGGGATGGTCCCGCCCTTCAATCTCCGTCAAAATATATACAATCGTTGCACATGAATACAAACCTATATTGTACTTGAGCCGGTTTGTAAAAACACTTGCAATCAAAGGAGCTTCATCTTCCCGGCGGTACTCCCTCTCCACAATTGAGGCAAGTGTTACAATGAAATACAGTTCATCACTGTTTTTCTGCTCCAGACCCTCTATTGTTTTAAGCTTTGAATAAAAATTTTCGATAAACAGCTCAACAACCTGAACGGCATCCATTTCCGGCTGCAGATAGTATGTATCCGGGAAAAGGTATCCCTGTGCAGTATTTGAAGGAATACTGAATTTTTTAAGTACCTCAGGATTAGTACATGCGGATGTAAAATCGGCAGCGTTTACAACACCCTTTTCTTCAAGAAGAGAAGCAATGCGCGATATTGTTAAACCTTCCGGTACGGAGACAATTATTTGAGCATCTTTGCCCTTTTCAAGAATTGCAAGTATTTGGGAATACGTCATATCAGGTGAAAGCTGATACACTCCCGCTTTGATCACAGTATTGGAATACCGGGCAATACCGTAAAAAAGCAAGGAACTGCGGATAATGTTATTTTTCTCAAGCAGTCTTCCGGCGGCTCTTGCAGAAATTCCTTTTGATATGATTACTTCCTGCATTTGAGCACTATCCGATAACGGCTGCAGAAAATACACAACGGTACATGCAAACACCGTAAAGAGTACTATACATATGCTTATAATAACAATAATAATTCTTTTAGCTCTCATTAAAAAACTTCTCAGCCTCTTCAATTGTCATAGAATCGTATAAAAAAGAAAGCAGTGTATCATACAAATGTTTCAGCTCAGAATCAAGCTCCTTTTCCTTTGACAGCAGCAGTACAAGCGATCTAATCTCGAGTTCAGAAAATTTATAAGGAAATCCTTCCTCTGTCATACGGTAATTTCCAAACCCTCACAGGCAATATCAAGGTTGATTTCCTTTTTTACCGCATAATTGGCATACCATCGAGCCGACTGCAGTATGGAATAAACCTTTTTATCGTCATAGGTAGGGTCATGATGAAACAGCAGAACTTTTTTTATATTCCAGGCGGATGCAAAATCAACCGCATAGCAGAAAGCTGAGTGTCCCCAGTTTTCCTTTTCCACGGCCTCTTCGGCAGTGTATTGCGAATCTATTACAAGAACATCAGCGTTTTCAAAAAAAGAATCATTATCACCGTCTTTTTCAAAATCTTTGGTAAATATTTCAACATCGGTGGCATAGATAAATTTTTTATCGTCTTCCTCAAAAGAAAAAGCATAGGAATCGCCGGGATGCGACATCTTCTTACAGTTCACCTTTACCCCTTCCACAATGAAACGTTCTCCCGGCACTATCGTGTGATAGGTTATGTTTTTTGTAAATGCATCCATAGTCACCGGGAATTCGGGCTCTTTCATTTGATTTAAAAGAATATCTTTAATATTCGATGATGCCGAGTAAAAGTGAATCTCACAGTCTCTCTGATATGCCGGATCAAAAAACGGCAAACCCTGTATATGATCCCAGTGAAAATGTGAAATGAAAATATTTATTTTTTTTACGTTGTCACGGGCTAATTTTTTTCCTAAAAGACGGATTCCTGAGCCTGCATCAAGAATAAAGGAGGCATTGCTTTTTGTTGTAAGCTCGAGACAGGCGCTGTTGCCTCCCACCGTCCCGTAAATCCAGGGCGGCAAAGAAGATATAAACCGCTCTCGGGAATCCGAACTCTCAAGATCTGAAACTGTAATGCGCTGAACGACAGCTTCTATCTTAGCCTTAATTTTCTCCGGTGATAACGGCGTCGGTAATGATCCCCTTACTCCCCAAAACATAACCTTCATCTTAATCTCCGATTTCCACTGTGCTCAAAGGCTTATTTTCTTTATATTCAGTGTTGCGTTCATGTATTTCAGCGGTACTGAATGATCTGCCCTTATTAATTCCGGGACAATGAGCCGACTCTTCATCCCATGTTTCTCTGTTTTTTATGATTGAATTCCAGAATGGATACGTTCTGCATTGTACCGGCCGTGATTCATATACCGTACACCCGTTATTCCAAAATATGCAGTCATAATTTCTTTTTTCCTGTAAACAAAGAACTTCGGAACCATCATAGTACGGTACAAATCTGCAGTATTTACTGATGAAAACTTTAGAATCAAGATTAAACCAATGGCATAGTTTTGTCAAATCTTTTCCGGATAAATACACATAGCCCGGTTCGTGTCTGCAGCAATGGGAACACTGCTGACAGGAGAAACACACATTACTCAAACTTGAATCACACATAAAAACTCCAAAAAAAAAGGTGCTGAAACGGAGTTTCAACACCTTATTGTGGGGAGAGAAGGATTCGAACCTTCGAAGGCGGAGCCAACAGATTTACAGTCTGCCCCCTTTGACCGCTCGGGAACCTCCCCAAATTTTTGTTCATCATACTCTATAAGAATAAAGTTCCAGCCAACTTAGGGATTCGAACCCTAGACCCCGAGATTACAAATCACGTGCTCTGGCCAGCTGAGCTAAGTTGGCGTGACGAACGAGTAGTAATATAGCTGTTAACACAGTTAATGTCAATAGCTTTTTCTACTGACTTTTACTTTTTACTAAATTTTCATAAAGAGGTATATACTGTTCCGGTACTATGGTATTCCACGTAAATTCTTCCCTTACTTTTTGTGCTGCTTTTATCTGCATTGCTCTAATTGTATCAGGCTGTTCAGCATACATATGTGCAGTATTTTTGAGCACAGAATACAATCCCTGTGCGGAATTGTCATCGTACAGAAATCCTGTTTCTTCATGTATTATTTTTTTAAGGCCGCCTACAGCATGTGCAACCGGCAGTGTTCCGTATATCTGAGCTATAAAATCTTCCAGTCCGCATGGTTCAAAAAGGCTCGGGAGAACAATAAAATCGCTCGATGCAATGCATTCCCTTGCAAGAGCTCGCTCGTATCCCCGTATATATAGATACCGGCCCGGAAACTCGACAGATAAATCTATGTGCATCTGTTCTATTTCAGGTTGTCCCTGTCCAATTATTATAAAGCAGGCATTCTTACAATCCGTAAGCAGCATACGGGCTGCATGCGCCAGTATTTCCAATCCTTTCTGCCATACAATTCTTCCATGGTATGAAAATATGACCGGATTTTGACTTATTGTACTAAGAGAGCCGAATTGTTCTATGGTAGATAGTCTGTTCTCGTGATCTATGATTCCGTGAATACCCTGCGATATTTTTTTCAAGAATAGTCTTAAAATTTCTTTCTTGCCATCCAAAAATCCTTTTACCGGACTGAACGGTACAGGCAAAAGAGATTTTTCGGTATCTTCCGGATCATAGCGTTCATAGTCTATAGCATTTAAAATCCCTTTTATCTGTATTTTTCCCGCTGCAAATTGAAACGACAATCCGTCTGAAAATGGATATTCGGGATCTGTTAATTCATCAGCATACCAGGGTGATACTGTTGTAAGCAAGGAATATTTTGATGCCAGAATGAAAGGTTCAACAAAATGATTATTCATACCTTTCATTAACACATGATGAGGCAGATTGGTAATGCGGTATGCTTCATCAATGCTTGAAAAAGCATGATGATACCCCGGGCCTGCATTATGAATGGTAACAATACATGATGTATCTGAAAATAGTTTCTTAAGTCTCACGTCTTCCCGTGCAAATACCGGAATCATAGAAGCCGAAGCATCCTGACAATGTATTATCTGAGAAATTGAATGTGTCAATACTGCATATTCAAGGACAGCTCTCTGGAAAAGTATATTCATAATATGGCTGTCAGCATGCCCCTGTCCCCTTTTGTGGATGGGATTCTTTTTCTCATCCGCTGTTGTATAGGTATAAACAGCTGTTTTTTCCTGAAAGACAGGACTTTGTATAAGAATTATTTTCACCGGACCGGCAAAAGCTTGAGCATAGGCAATACTGTACAATTCATCAGCTATGGAAATGACAGAATTGACGGCTGAAAGAAGCGAATATTCTCTTAGATTCTGCAGTTCGCTGCAGCCGTATTGAGGAATGAAAACGGTTACATCATACGCATTTTTTACTAGACTTTCCGAGAGGGAGGTTGTAACATTTTTCACACCCCCTGCCTCAGCAATTCCGGCATATTCCCGGCTCACTATCCATATTGAT
This sequence comes from Spirochaetota bacterium, assembly GCA_023398165.1. Lineage (GTDB taxonomy): Bacteria > Spirochaetota > Spirochaetia > Treponematales > Treponemataceae > JAAZLA01. Next base: position 28,806 of record JAEWSQ010000026.1, read on the forward strand.
TTTGGATTAACTTTCATGAAATCCTTTTACTTCTGTCTGAGCAGGTCGGCGCGCAAATTTTGAGCACCGTGAATATATACTGATTCGGGTTTATGATCCAAATATGCAGTAATTAAAATCCTTATTACCGACGGTATTCCGTTGTCCACCAAGGGTTCCGCACAGCAAAACAATGCGCAGTCCTGAGCATTGCCTGACTGTCTTAATGCCGAAGCGGGATTTACTGCGGTCAGATCATTTGTGACACTGAACTGGATAGAAACTATCTGTTCTTCACACATAGTGTTTTTTGAAAGGATTTGGGTATATAAATCACATACTTTTGCTACTATATCGTCTCTGGTATTCACAGCGCATACCGCACCGCGTATACCGTAGAGACGTTCTTCTTTGGTTGTCATTTTTCAATAATACGAATCAGAATGGACAGTGTCAATCCGTGCTCTAAAAACCTGCTGAAAGAAAATCAACTGCACGTGATGTAAATAATAGAACTAGCGCTGCAGCAGATGATAAAACTGAATGAAACAGATACCACAAAAACCAGATATTTTTTCTACTAATAGTGAAGAAAATTACAAGAATTAATCCGAATATACTGAACATAAGCATAAAAATAGATATGATGCTCAGTATATACAGAATAAGTATTTGTGTTGAATCATTAAAATTCCTAATATTTCCTATACTGTACAGCAGGAGAAGAACCGCCGAAAAAAGAAGAAAAAACAAAAGCATGCGGAAAACAATTCTGAACAATAGGGGTTTTTGTCTTTTTTTCATTGTTAATCTTGCAGTTTTCTCCATTTATAGTATACTGAATCAGTATTTGAATTAGAAGTATATATTTCATTATGATTTTCGTCCAGATTGCATAATAAGGTGAGAAATGAAAAAATTCATTGTATCTTTTTTAATTTTAGCGGTATTTGCAGGAGTCCTTCTTTTCATTGGATGGACTCAATTTTCAATCCCGAGCGGGACAGTCGGTGTTCTCATATCTAAAACCGGCGGAATTCATTCCAGCGCAATAGTGCCGGGTGAATTTACATGGAGATGGGAGAGACTGATTCCGACTAATTCTCAAATACGGTCTTTTTCCATGTATCCTGTTGCTCTTTCAAAAACAATATCGGGTTCGCTTCCCTCTGCAGATATTTACAGTCCCATGCTCGAGGGAAAACCGGATTTTTCCTATTCGCTAACAACGGCTGTGGAAATTCAGCTTAAACAAAGCGCGCTTCCCTCATTTGTCCGAAGAACAAATGCACTCTCGCAGGACGATATACTTGTGTATCTTGATGCCACGGCTCTAGAAATTACGCAGGATACGTTTGATTACATTCTTGAACAGAATACCTTGAAGAAAACCGATCAAATATCAATTCAATATGATACGGAAGCCCTCATCCAGCATCTGCAGAATCTTGCGAAGTATGCTGATATTCAAATAGATGCAGTTGTAATTAAAAACATCGTTCTTCCCGATGCTGCATTGTATAGTACGGCAAAAGAAGCGTATCTTACGTATCAGGACAAGGTAAAAGGAGCTTTAAGCGAATTGAGCGCGGAACAATCTGCCGAGAGTGCACAGGATTATTTACAGATTGAACGGTTTTCAAGGTGGGGAAAGGTTCTTGAAGAATATCCCATTCTTATTGAGTTAATCGCAGTATCTAAAGACGATGCCGGAAACGCATTAAGTATACTGAAGAGTATTACAAAACCTTAAATACGCTCTCATCAGATAACGGAATGATCACTAAAAACCTTCCGGACAGTACCGATAATTCAACATCCTGAACCCCGTTTTCAGTCTTCCCGGCTCTATTGGAGACGCTCCCTCCGCATTGTCTCCAGTTCAGGGATGAAATATCCCACATGAGTCCTTTTGAGTGAATAATAGGTTCACCCTGTTCTCCAAAGAGCGGGAAAAATGAAATACACCCTTTTCCGTGTAGGTTTCTTATGCATAAAGAATACTTTCTGTCTTTATCAAGACAAAAGACTGCATTATTACCGCAGAACCAGATATCAGGATAGGGAATTCCGGATTTATTTCTTTCATAAAGAGAACGAAGTGCTAAAAGGTGATCAAGTCTGCCACCGTTTCCGCCTATTAAGATGATTTTTTCATATTCATACTTATCAGCCTCAAGAAGAGCAAGCTCAGTGTCGGTGTAGTCTTTATCCTGCGGAAATTTTTTAACTTCTGCGGCTTTTGAGATGTATGCTTTTTCACTTCCGATGCTGTCCATGTCGCCTATGAGAATATCGGGAATAATATCATACTGTTCCGCCGCAGCCGCTCCCGAATCTGCAGCAATAAACACAGAGTCTGTAAAAGCATTTTCTGCAATACATTCGACGGTCTTCCTGACAGGGGCTTCCCCCCCTGTAAAAATCACAATGGTATTACTTTTCATATACATTCCTTGTATTGTGTACTGCTGGAGTGAAGTACTTACAGAAAAAGTTTTGTAGACGTAAATCACTACTTTTACTATACTCGTACTATATCATGAAGCATCTTTTTATTCCTTCCATTCTCCAGAAATTCAACTCTTTTTTTAAACGTTACGGTTTTAAAGCATACCTTGTCGGCGGAGCTGTACGCGACATGATCCGAAGTAAAGACGCAAGCGACTGGGATATTGCAACCGATGCAAGTCCAGGTGATGTTATGAAAATGTTTCATCGCGTCATACCGACGGGTATTGATCACGGTACCGTAACAGTGCACTTTATGGGAAAGGAAATTGAAGTAACAACATTCAGAACAGAATCTTCATACTCTGACGGCAGACATCCTGATGAGGTGGCATATGCTGCAACTATCGAAGAGGATTTATCGAGACGTGATTTTACCATGAATGCTGTTGCACTGGATTTAAATACCGGTTCGATTATAGATCCTTTTGACGGCCGCACCGATATTGCTCAAAAAATTATTAGAACTGTAGGGAACCCTTTGGAACGGTTCACAGAAGACGGGTTACGTCCTGTAAGAGCGGTACGTTTTGCAGCCCAGCTCGGGTTTACCATCGAAAAAAACACTTTTGATGCAATTGAAAAAGTTCTAAACATTACCAGCAAAATATCCATGGAACGTTTCCGTGATGAATTTCTAAAAATAATCAACAGTGACTACCCTTCAACAGCATTACTCTTAATGGAAAAAACAGGCATTTTATCGCTATTTCTTCCGGAACTGCAACACTGCAGGGGCATTACCCAGGCCGATGAGAGGGGACATCATCAGTTTGATGTACTGACGCATTTATTTTCGTCGTGTGACGGAGCAGCATACTATGAATTTGATGAAACAATCCGTCTCGCATCTCTGTTTCACGACATCGGGAAACCTTCGGTGCGGAAAGAAGAGACAAAGGCTCTGGATCCTTCAACGCCTGAAATTCTTAGTCCTATAATAACGTTTTATAATCATGAAAAAACCTCCGCTACTGCCGCGGAGACAGTACTGGAAAGACTCAGACTGCCGAAAAAGCAGATTCAAACAATAACGCATCTGATACATAATCATATGTTCCATTACGAATCTTCATGGACTGATGCCGCAGTAAGAAGATTTATTATGAGAGCAGGAAGAGATCATATTGAACAGCTGTTTAATCTCAGGTACTGCGATGTGTATGGTATGACAGGGATTCCGGCGGACATGCATAATACACCGTGGTCTTCTTCTCTTTTGGAGTTTAAAGAGCGCATTCAAAAAGTTCTTGATGAAAAATCAGCATTGAGTCTTAAAGATCTTGCGGTAAATGGAATGGACTTAATGAATATTGGTATTCCGCCGGGAAAGCAGATCGGGATTATTCTCGAAGAACTTCTGTCTATGGTTGTCGATAATCCCGGCGATAATGTAAAAGATCACCTGCTGATCATAGCAGGTGAAATTTGGAAGAATTATAGAACTAAATAATCATATTCATTACAGAACGAACCTCATCGAGAGTGGCTATTGCCATGTTCCTTGCCTTTGCCGCTCCGTCAAGAAGAACACTTCTAATATAATCAGGAGATGATTCAAGTCTTTTTCTTTCCATTCTCATAGAACGAAGCGTTTCGTTCAAAGATTCTGTAAGCATTTTTTTAAGCATTCCGCCGCCGCCGTCTCCGATTCTCCGGGCAATACTGTCAGGATCTTCACCTGTACACAGCGATATGAGCATAAGAAGATTTGCGACTTCCGGTCTATTTACCGGATCATAGGTAATATTTCGGTCAGCGTCTGTTTTTGCTTTTTTTACCGCTGCTGCAGTTTCATCTTCTGTTGCGCTGAGCATTATAGCATTTCCCCTGCTTTTGCTCATTTTTTGACTTCCGTCAAGTCCGAGAATAGTCGGAGTTTTACTCAATAAAGCCTGCGGTTCGGGGAAAACAGGTTTGCCGGGAGAGAATTTATCATTAAAACGTCTTGCAATAAGACGGGTAAGCTCAAGATGAGGTAATTGATCTTTGCCGACCGGAACGATGGTACCCTTGCAGAATAAGATGTCGCATGCCTGATGAACCGGATACGTATACATTCCCGCATTGACGCTCTTTAAACCTGCCGCCTGTATTTCCTCTTTAACAGTAGGATTTCTATTCAGTTCCGCATTGCTGACAAGAGTTAAAAAAGGAAGCATGAGCTGGTTAGCTTCAGGCACATAACTGTGGGGATAAATAATAACATCATCTGAAGGTTTTATGCCGCAGGCAATATAGTCAATTACAAGCTGTTTAGTGTTTTGAGCAATTTCATTGAAGGCGTCGTGATCGGTTAAGACCTGATAATCAGCAATGAGTATGTTGGTGGGGACCCCTGCCTTTGCAAGCCGCACACGGTTTTGAAGGGATCCGAAATAGTGTCCTATATGAAGACGCCCTGTAGGCCGGTCTCCGGTCATGACTCTGTGTTTTTCAGGGCTTACTGCAATTTCCTTTTCGATTTTTTTACTTCGCGCCAAAGCTTCTTCATATGTGCCGTCTGCAGAAGATTTATTCTGGTCTTCCATAACTACTCCAGTATACGATTTATAAAAGTATTAATACTATAACAGAAAATAAAATACTGGGCAATAATCAGGCTAACTGAAGATATATTTGATCTGCAAGACCGAATCCGGCATTTTTTGTCATGCTTACAGCAAGTTCGTCATACAGCATATCTTCATACATACTTCCTGCATAACTTTTCTCACCTGCCAAACCGGAGGAACTTAGTGAACTGCGCATTGAATTAAGCATTATTTTCACAAGATACGATTCAAGTTCCATGGATTTTTCATACAATTTGCTTGTCTTGTCAATTTTTTTTGTCTGAGCAGTGGAAGCACTGTTTGCTGCTGCACCTGACGGTTTTGCATTTGCATCATCACTGCTTGTAAAGTAATTTGAAAAGCCGGTTGTATAATCTCCGTTAAGTCTGCCGCTGTCCGCTACCTGACTCGAACTGACAGTTTCTTTCGAAGTTGAAACAGTCTTCATGGACTGGATTAGATCTTCAAATTTATTAATCTCATTATTCATCCGTGCAGACTCGCTGGAGCTTTGTCCGCCTGTAATACTGCTTAATCCGCTTGGAAGACTGTTAATAGCCATAGTTTATATCCTTATCTCTTCAGGGTTACTGCTGTCGAAAGCATTGTGTCGCTCGTCTGTATAGCCTTGGAATTAAATTCGTAAGCCCGCTGTGCAACTATCATCTGTACCATTTCATTGACAACCGAGACATTGGACATTTCCAGAAATTTATGCTTAGTAACGGCTGCACCTTCGAATCCGGGTCTGGACGCTATTGGATCTCCTGAGGCATTGCTTACGAGATATAGGTTATCGCCCTGAGCTTCGAGGCCTATGGGATTAGAGAAACGGTATATTTCCATTTGCCCGATCTCAAGAGGATCATTATTGCCTGCAACTTTTACGGTAACACGGCCGTCATTGCTTATGGAAAGAGTGTTGATTTCAAAACCTTCGGGCATAATAATTTCCGGCATGACACGCAGACCGTTTGAGGTAACAAGCTGACCGGAAGAATCTATTTTAAATGATCCGTCTCTTGTGTAGGCAAAAGAGCCGTCATACTGCTGGACTCTGAAAAAACCTTCTCCGACAAGCGCGAGATCTGTTGCATTTTCTGTATTCTGAAGGCTTCCCTGTGTAAACATTCTCTGCGTTGCAGCGATCTTCACACCGGTACCCATCTGTATTCCCACCGGAGTCACCGTATCTTCTGTTGCTGGAGTTCCTGCCATCTTTACAGTCTGATATATCAGATCTTCAAATTCAACACGCTGCTGTTTATACCCTGTGGTATTCACGTTTGAAAGATTATTTGAAATTGTATCTATATTTGCCTGCTGTCCGTTCATGCCTGTAGCGGCTGTCCATAAACTTCTTACCATTTATTTCTCCTGTATTATTCTAAACCTTCAAATTATCAGCGTATTGATGCAACCTTTGACCACAGTGTTGTCATCATGGAATCTTCCGCCTGAATTGTTTTTTGATTTGCTTCATATGATCTATTCACTTCAATCATCGAGACCATTTCATTGACAACGTTTACATTTGAAGTTTCTGTATATCCCTGTATAATTCCTGGTCTATCATTTCCTTCTGCAATATACGCGTCGCCCGTTATTTCATTTGAGTTATAAAGGCTGGAACCCTGTTTTGTTAAATACCGTTCAGTGTCAAAACGGACTATTTTAAAACGGTCAATTTCCTGCATCTGAGTGTCATCATAAATTACTCCGTCTTCATTCACAAAAAAAGAAGTATCCTTTACATATATACGGCCTTTCTCACCTAAAACAGGATACCCTTCTTTAGTTTCAAGGTACCCTTCTTTTCCGATTATGAAATTACCATTTCTTGTATACCGCTCTCCCTGGGGTGTAAGAACAGTGAAAAAACCTTCCCCGTTCATGGCCATATCATTCGAACTTCCGGTCTGCTTGAGCGAACCCTGTTCCAGAATTGTATACATCTCATTTGTTTCAACGCCGAGTCCGATTTTCCCGATTATCGGGGCAACATCCGCACTGCCGAAAAAAGTCTTATACACGCCGTCATCATTTAATCTTCGAAGAAGCAGTTCGGGGAAAGATTTGCTTACAGCTACATCTTTTTTATACCCTGTAGTATCCGCATTAGCCAGATTATTCGATATTGCATCGAGTCTTGCCTGTTGAGCGTTCATTCCGCTTGCACCGATATACCATCCGCGTACCATAAAAACCCCTGTAAAAGTAAAATTTTGCCCTACAGTCTAATTATCGGTTTACTGATGAAAAAATTAACTTGTTATTTAGATATTTATACTTTATACTCTTGAGTACGAGGGTTTGCATCACTAATTTTCCGGATACTTCATGCTAAAAAAAATATTTAAAATCCTTTTTGTATTACTGCTGCTTTTTCATTGTTTACCGTTTTTTTCTCAATCTTCTTCATTAAAGAATCTTAGAGTAGGATTTTTGCCGGGTTACGGCATCTACCTTGATCCGGTTACGAACAGACCGGCAGGATACACCGTTGATTATTTTACAGAAATTGAAAAGTATTCGAATATGTCTTTTATCTATGTTCCCTGCGATTGGGAAGACGGGCTTGAAATGCTTAAACGCGGCGAACTTGATTTTTTCGGACCGATGCAGAAAACAGAGGAAAGACTTAAATATTACGGCTACACTGATAAGGAGATGGGCTACGAATACTGCCTGCTCTACGCTCCTCAAAACACCCCGTATCACTTTGAAGATTTTCCGAATTTTAATAATATTAGAATAGGCAGTTTTACTGAAAATTCTTATAATGAATACCTGAAGCAGTATGCCGAAGAAAATAATTTTACCTATACATTACTCTTTACAAAAACAACTTCCGCCGTGAAAGATCTGGGAACAGGCAAATTTGACGCTCTTTTATACAGCAGTCTTGTAGAAATGCCTGATAGTGTTATTATTGCGAAAATACAGGCATTACCCTATTATTTCACCACAAGAATTTCAGAAGAAAAACTGCTTAATGAGTTTAATAAGGCTATTGAAAACATTTTCTTTTTTAACCCTTATTTTGCGGCAGAACTTACTAATAAGTATTTCAGTTCCAAATCGATAAATGCCCCTGCATTCACCCGTGAAGAAAAGCAATTTATTTCTAATCATCCGGATCTTAAGGCCGTACATAATCCTTCTCTTAAACCAATTGAGTACAGAAACGAAAAAACAAAGGAAATGGATGGAATCAGTATTTCCATTCTGCAGGAAATAACAAGAATCACCGGAATTACTTTTGAGAGTATTCCTTCAAAAAACTATGATGAAAGTGTAAAACTGCTTGAATCAGGACAGGCCGATATCATTACCGGATACCCTGAGGAATTAAAGTACAAATCCGATATTCTGCTTACCAATTCATACCTTGAAATTCCAATTGTGCTGGTTAAAACCAGCGCTCCTATTCAAAGACGAAGTCCAAGAGCAGCTATTCCCGGATACGACACCTTAGCAATAAAAAGAATTAAAGAAGACTTCCCCAATTTTACTTTTATTCAATATGGAGACTCAAATGAGTGTCTCGATGCACTGATGAGGAAAGAAGTACAGTATGCGTTCTTAAATTCATACGCATTCGATGAATTTGTACGCAAATCGCCGTATACCGATTATTCCACAATTCATACCGGAATTTCATATCCGTTGCAGATAGGACTTTCAAAGAATCTCGGGGTACAGGGATTGTCCACTATTAATAAGGCAATAACGCGCATCAGTGATGAGACAAAACAGACCATTATTTATGCGAACACAATAGAAAGAACATACCGTATACCTTTTTCTGTACAGATTAAACATAATGCGGTACAGATCATTATAATACTGTTCATCTTTTTCGGAATATTGTTATTGACAATATATATTCTTGGACAAAACACAAAAAAAAGACTCAGAACAATCGCTTATGTTGATGAACTGACAGGACTGCGCACTCTTTCAAAGTTTAAAAAGGACATAAAGGCAAAGCTGTATTATGCAGATCCCGATGATTATATGATCATCAGCTTCGATATTGATAATTTCAAGTATATTAATGATTCCTTCGGGTTTGAGATCGGGAATGCGGTTCTTTCAGAGCTCGGTGTTCATTTTAAGGATTTCGAGGGACCGGAAGATTATATATGCAGAAGCTATGCCGACTACTTTCTCTATTTTACGCGTAAAAGAAACTGGAATGATCTTTTAAACCGTTTCTCAGAACTTACCAGTGTTAAAAATTCGCTTTCAAATCTTCTTTCAGAGCACTATGAAGTCAGTTTCAGCGCCGGGGTATACTACGTTTCCAATCTTTCCCTGTCAGTTACGGGTATGATAGATAAAGCGACAATTGCGCGAAAATCGGTCAAAGGGTATCACTACAAGAGTGCGGTGGTTGAATATACACCTAAAATGGATAATGAAATTGAATGGCAGAAAGAAATCACGCTTGCCATGGATAATGCGCTCGTGAATGATGAATTTCTTGTGTATTATCAGCCCAAATTTTTATTCACTACCAGTAAATGCATCGGTGCGGAGGCCCTTATACGCTGGAGCCATAAAGAACGCGGACTTCTTCCCCCGAATACCTTTTTACCCCTCTTTGAAAAAAACGGTTTTATTCAAAAACTTGATATTTTCGTTTTTGAAAATGTATGCAAATTTTTATCCGGCTGGATAACAGAAGGACATGAGCCGGTTGTAATTTCATGCAATCTTTCAAGACTTCATCTTCAAAATCCGAGGCTTACATCAATGCTCACTTCTATTGCAGAGAAGTATAAAGTGAGTACTCAGTATCTCGAAATAGAGCTGACAGAAAGTCTTATGCACGAGGATATTCAAAAATTAATTGAAACAATGCTCTCGTTGAAAAAAGCAGGATTTAAAATTTCCATTGATGATTTTGGAAGCGGATACTCTTCTCTCAATATGCTGAAGGATATTCCTGCAGATGTTCTTAAAATAGATAAGGAATTCTTATCAAGATCAACAGAAAATCCTAAGGGTGCAATCATTCTTTCATCTGTCGTTACAATGGCAAAACAGCTTAATTTAAAAACTATTGCAGAAGGCGTTGAAGTAATTGAAGAAGTTACCTTGCTTAAGAGAATCGGATGCGAAATGGTTCAAGGCTACTATTATGCCAAACCGATGCCTTCACAGGAGTTTAATGATCTGCTCATAACTAATTTAGAAAAATAAAATTGTGTTTTTATATTCTTGGGTATATAATACATCCAGAGTAATTACAAGGAGTTATTTGTGTCAAAAGTTTTATCTATCATTCTTGGCGGCGGAAAAGGATCCCGTCTTTACCCCCTGACAAAAGAACGTTCAAAACCTGCAGTACCCTTTGGGGGGAAACACCGCATTGTTGATATTCCCATATCAAACTGCATCAATTCCGGTTTTGAGCAAATTTATATTCTAACCCAGTTTAATTCAGCTTCTCTTCATATGCATATATCAAGTGCATATAACTTTGACCGCTTTTCACGCGGATTTGTAGAAATTCTTGCCGCGGAACAGACGCTTGAGCATTCAGGATGGTATGAAGGGACTGCAGATGCTGTACGAAAAAACTTCATGCATTTTAAAACTCAGAATCCGACTCATTATATAATACTTGCAGGCGATCAGCTGTATAAGATGGATTTAAATTCCTTCATGGAAGCTCATATTAAATCGAAGGCTCAGATAACTATTGCCACCACTGCGGTAACCCGCGAAGATGCAACCGGATTCGGTATTATGAAAATAGATAAGGCAAACAGAATTACCGCTTTTATGGAAAAACCGAAGGCCGACCTTGATATATCAGACTGGAAGATACCTGACGGTTCAAGAACGGCCGGAGCTACCCAGGGGAAAGACTATCTTGCATCAATGGGTATATATATTTTTGATGCGGAAATTCTTGAAGCCTCTTTAAATAATCAGCTGACCGATTTCGGAAAAGAAGTAATTCCTTCTGCAATAAAGAAATACAAAGTGTCTTCATATGTTTATGACGGATACTGGGAAGATATTGGAACGATCAGAAGCTTTTATGAAGCTACTATGGATCTTACCCGTATTTCACCGAAATTCAACTTTTATGATGAGGATAAACCGATTTTCACCCATATACGCAATCTTCCTCCTTCAAAGATGAATAAGGCAATAATGAACAGATCAACCGCAAGCGAAGGATGCGTTATTACAGAAGCTTCAATTACAGACTCTGTAATCGGCATCCGCAGCATTATTGAAAAGGGCTCTGTTCTTGAAGGCGTAATCTGCATGGGTGCAGACTATTACGAAAATGATGAGCAGAAGGCGGATAATAATTGGAAGGGTATTCCTAACATCGGAATTGGTGAAAACGTCAAAATAAGAAATGCAATCATAGATAAAAATGCCCGCATCGGCGACAACTGTTCTATAGGAATGAATGCAATAATGCCCAAAGACGGAGAATATGAAAATTTTTACGTTGCTGACGGAATTATAATTATTAAGAAAAATGCGGTAATCCCCAAAGGAACGGAATTCTAAGAGGTAATTTCTATATTACACAAAAAAGCCGGACAACTGAAGATTCCTTCTTTTGTCCGGCTTTATTTTTATGTTCTATGTCCCATCCGGAACATACTCCTGTTACTTAATTTTTTTAATAAAGGCATCTTTAAATTCTTTTTGTTTAAAGCGCTCCAGGATTACTGCATATTCATCATCTGAAAACGGACCAACTAAAACCTGATATTTTGTATCGACCTGTATGAGATTCAGCGGGTATTTTTTACCGTATGAAGAAACTACAGTATCAATACTTTCCATCTCTTTCAAAGTAGCAATCTGTATATAATACTTATTCTTTTCAAGATTTTCAGTTTTCTTTATGAGACTGCTGTATTTTTCCATTCCTGCGGCTGCTGAAGCAGCTGTTTTCTGAACGGGGACCGGCTCAACTTTAATCGGCTCTTCTGCTATTTGTTCTGCAGGAGGATTTTCATCTGAAGGAATAAGCTCAGGAACTTCTTCTCCCAGACCGTTCATTATTTCTTCAAAAACATTTCTCGGTTCTTCTGCAGCAATTTCAACAACCGGCTCATCAATTACAAGAGCACTTTCAAATTCCGAAGGAATTTCTTCAGGAGTTTCCTGTACAATTACGCTTTCTTCAATAACAGGCAGTTCTTCTTCCTGTACTGCAGGCAAAAGTTCCCCGGCTTCAGGAATTACTGTCTCCTCAATTACTACAGCTGTTTCTTCTGTCCGGTCTTCAGGCGGAATAAGCTCGGCTTCTTCCATCTCTATAGTTTCCTCAACTGCAGAAACAACTTTATCTTCTTCTCTTATAGCTGATTCTTCTGCTGCATCAATTTCCTCTTCCGGTATTTGTGCCGTCTCTTCTTCGGAGGGAAGCACATCGAGTTCCTGTTCCGGTTCGATGGATGCTGTTTCTATTATTTCTTCAGGTGATTCCTCAATTTGTTCCTCCTGTGAAGGAACTGCTTCTTCAATAACAGCTATATCTTCTATCTTCTCTTCAGCCGCTGTTTCCACAGGCTGTTCAATACTTTCTTCTACCTGTTCAACAGCAGACTGCTCTTCAAGATCAGTTTCGTCAAGTACTGCCTCTTCAATTTTCTCTTCTTCAAACGGCGTTTCTGAAGTCTGCATAATTTCTTCTTCGGGAAGCGCCTCCAGGACCTCCTCAGCTTCTATCTCATTTAAAGGTTCAGAAGTCTGTTCAATTAGTTCATTTTCTTCGGCTGGAGTGAGTTCTTCTTCCGGTGGCAGCGGAGAAGTTTCTTCGAGTACTGGAAGAATTTGTTCAGGTTTTGCTGTCTCTTCCTGCACTTCAGATTGCTGTTCAGATTCTACAGGAGAATCAGCAGGGGGAGTTTCCGAAACAGGTTCTTCTGGAACCACCTCTATTACTCTTGGCTCTTCGTTTTCAGAACCTCTCTTTGCATCCTGAACAAACTCAAGCAATTCAGGGGAAGATTCCAGGATTTTAGACGGATTTGTATCAGGATCGGATGCAATGTCTTTTCCAGATGTATTTTCCGAATCTGTCAGTACTTTCTCAAAGGGGACAGCCTGTTTCTTTTGAATTTTAACATATACATCCTTTCCCTGAATAATGTTCAGCTTTGCTGCAGCTTCAGGAGAAAGAACTATTGCAACCCCTTCAGATGCATCGGAAGTACTGAGGATCATGACCTCGAGAGCAAAACCGGTTGAATGATTAGTCACAATTACCGTATCTCCCGGTAAATATCCGGGTGCTTTTCCGTAATTACCGGAAGGGAATACGCCTCTGTCGGCAACAACGGCACGCCCGTCCAGCGACGGGTTAACTGTGACGGCGAAAATATGTGTTATAAAACATATAACTGCACAAAACGCTCCGAATTTTTTCATACATCCTCCCTATCTCTTCTTTGCCATGGCTTTGAAGACAACAGCTCCGTTCTCTTCGGCAAATTTTATAAGTCCTTTTTGCATCTCTTCTGTATTCTTCATTTCTGGAGCCGTTATGATTCCCTTTTCCAGAAGTTCACCGCTTTTAACATGTATAAGGTTCCATTCAACTCCGGTAATACTCTGCGTAGCAGCATCTACTGATACGCTGAATACTGCCACATAGTCGATGAATCCTGTTTTTGAGGCATCCAGTGCGGACTGAAAGGCTCCTTTATATTCAGAGTCCAGACAAACAGGCTCATTAGAAACTATACTGCCTGTTTCAAAAAAATAATTAATAAGTCCGTCCTCGAACAAACGGGTATTTTCGAATACTGTCGTACCTGAAGTATCACGCTGATTAACAAGCACCGTCAAGGATGCGGCAAAGCATACTGCGCCGATTACCAAAAACATACTGATACAAAGAATTCTTTTCATACACTGTCCTTTACAAAAACTTCCTACTCAATTGTCGGCAATCTAAAACGTATTATTAGTAAATTATAAGATTGAAGAAAGCATTTCATTATGATATTATCAATATTACGATGAAGTACTATACTGCCCAGGTTAAAACTCTTAAAGAAGAAGACTATATACGGAAGCTGGAGGAGCGTTTACTGTCCAGGATTGAAAGGCAGAGATTTATATTTCCAAAAAAACTCATGCCCATACGGAGAAAGGGAAAAGAAATAAAAGCAATGCTGCCTTTATTTCCCGGATACATTTTCATAGAAGCAGATACTTTGGATACTGAATTGTTTAACATAATGAGGCATACGCCTGATTTTTACCGATTTCTGCCCGATAATAAGGATTTTCATCATCTTGACGGCAAAGATCTAAGTTTGATTAAGCATTTCTTAAATTTCGGAGAAATAATAGAGGAATCAAAAGTTCATTATGATGAAAATGACAAAATTGTAGTTGACGAGGGCCCGCTCAAAGGACTTGAAGGATTAATTATAAAGGTTGACCGGAGAAAAAAAAGAGCGCGCATACGTGTGGACATAGCGCAAAACAGTGTTACTCTTGATCTGGCATTTGAAGTTATTTCAAAAGAGAAGAAGGCGGAGTAATGGCAGAGTACATGAAAAAAGGGATGTATATAATTGGTGCAGGGTTTGCAGGGCGCATGCTTGCAAAAGAAATAACTCAAAAAAAATTGTTTGGAGAAGTTGCAGCCTTCCTCGATGATGATCCTGAAATAATAGGTAAAACTATTGACGGTATACCTGTTTTAGGGCCCATAGCCCACTTCACATCATTTTTACGGCATACCGACAGAGATGAGGCCATAATTGCTATACCGAGTGCGCCGAAAGAAAGAATCAGCGAAATTTACAGCCTCCTCACAAAATCAGGCTTTTCACGCATACGAATTCTGCCGAGCGTTTCCCAGATTATTGATGAAGATGCTCACCTCATACAAACCAGGGAAATTGATCCCCTTGATATTCTAGGTAGAACTCCGGTTACCATTCCATTAAAAGAAAGTCTTCAATATCTTAGAGGCAAGAGAGTATTAATAACCGGTGCCGGCGGATCTATCGGCTCTGAACTGGCCCGTCAGCTTTTATCTGGTGGAGCTTCACGGTTGTATATCTTCGGGCATGGAGAGAACTCAATTTATCAGATTGATAAGGAACTGCGCCTTCTGCAGAAAGAGGGAGTCGGTGAAAAAGCAACCATAGTTCCGGTTATCGGAGAATTAAAAGACAGACAGTATATGTTCTATATAATGAATAAGCTCAAGTGCGACGCTGTATTTCACTGTGCTGCCTATAAACATGTTCCGCTTATGGAAGAAAATCCCGTTGCCGTCATCGAAAACAACGTATTTGGAACAAAAAACCTTCTCGATGCATGTCTGGAATGCGGCGTGAAAAAATTCGTTCTCATATCCACCGATAAGGCTGTAGAACCGGTAAGTATTTATGGAGTTTCAAAAATGCTTTGCGAAAAGCTTCTTCTCCATGCTTCACAAAAGGCACCGGAAGGTTCTGCTTACATGTTTGTGCGGTTCGGCAATGTTATTGGCTCAAGAGGCTCAATACTGCCGCTTTTTAATGCGCAGATTAAGACAGGTGGGCCGCTGACGGTAACACACCCCGATATGAAACGTTTTTTCATGACCATTCCTGAAGCCTGTTCTCTGGTGCTTCAATCAGGCGGAGTTGGTAAAAACGGAACACCTTACCTTCTCGATATGGGTGAACCGATTAAAATTCTAACTCTTGCCGAAGAAGTAATTCGTATGTACGGATTTGAACCCTATAAAGATGTTGATATTAAATTTATAGGACTTAGAAAAGGTGAACGTATGGATGAGCCTTTGTGGACAAAGGAAGAGAATCCTCAAAAAACAGACTACAATAAAATACTTATGCTGAAAAACACAGGCAGTTTGGCGCATATACATGATATTCTTACCGAACTGTCTCCGGTGTGCATATATGATGAAACACAAAAAGAATCCTACCGCGATGCGGAATTACTGAAAACAATTATTAAAAAGCATATTGCTTCAGCACAGTATGATACACTATCCTGATTATTCAAAGAGGCATTTATGATACAGCAAAATTCGTTTATTCCTTTTTCGTATCCCTCTCTCGGCGTTGAAGAGGAAGAGGCTGTTTTACGGGTTATGAGGAGCGGATGGCTCACAACGGGAAAAGAAGCTCTTGCCTTTGAAAATGAATTTGCCTCTTATACGGGATCAAAATATGCACTCAGCGTAAATTCTGCGACAAGCGGACTCCAGCTTGCAATGGAAGCCTGCGGAATAGGTAAAGAAAGCGCAATTCTTACTTCCCCCTACACTTTTATATCTACATCCTCTGTAGCGGTTCACCTCGGCGCTTCGGTAGTGTACTGCGATACTGAAAAAGACAGCTACAGCATTGATCCTGAACAAATTGAACGTGCATTAAAAAAAGACAGGCAAAAGAAAAAACCGCTAATCAAAGCAATTGTCCCGATTCACATCGCAGGAAATGTATGCCGCATGGCTGATATTATGAGTCTTGCTCAAAAATATAATGTCTATGTTATAGAAGATGCCGCTCACTCATTTCCTTCGAAAACTTCACAAGGATACGCAGGAACGCTTGGAAACATAGGTGTTTTTTCTTTTTATGCAACAAAAACGATTACCACGGCAGAAGGCGGAATGATCTGTACGTGCAGCGATGAAATGGCGCAAAGAATGACAACCATGAGAATGCACGGCATAGATAGAACAGTATGGGACCGCTATACATCAAAAAAATCGTCATGGGAATATGATGTAATAGAAGCAGGCTACAAGTTTAACCTACCCGACATTCTTGCAGCCATGGGGCGTGAACAGCTGAAAAAAGCAGACCTCTTCCTTCAAAAAAGGAAAAGAATTGTTCAGATGTACCGAAATGAATTTGACAGCTGCCCCTGGATAATTCCCCCTCCGGACGGGGAAGGAAACGCATGGCATCTTTACATGCTCCGCCTTGATGAATCGAAGCTTTCAATCACACGGAATCAGACAGCAGCCTTTTTACAGGAACAGGGCATCGGTATTTCTGTTCATTTTATACCTCATTTTCTCATGACTTACTGGAAAAACAAAGGTTTATGCGAACAGGACTTTCCTAATGCTAAAGCACTCTATGAATCCTCGATGTCGCTGCCCCTTTGGCCGGATATGACCGATGACATGATCCATAGAGTTATTGAATCGGTTAAAAAAATAGGCAGCATGTATGGGCTCAAATAAACAAACAAGCGTAAAACAACCGGAAATAATTCACTCATATTACACCGATCTTGATGTTAATGATCAGTTGTACGCAGTCATTATCCGCAGTCCTGTTTCAACCGGAACAATACGTTCAATCAGCCATCCTGATCTTCCTAAGAACTTTAAAATAATCACATCGCGTGATATTCCCGGGAGAAACAGTATTACTGTTCTTGACACCAGTTTTCCAGTTCTTGCTTACGAAAAAATATCATACAAAGGAGAACCTATAGGCCTTCTCTGCGGAAACGATACTGCAGTCCTAAAAAAAACGGTTTCTGAACTTGAGATTAAATATACCGAAGCTCAAACCGCCGATGACGATAATGATGATTCTCCTATTACCGGGAATCAAATTCTTAAACATTCTGTAATTACACGGGGAGATCCGTCAACAGTATACTATAAATCGCCTTTACAGCTGGAAAAAACATATACATCATCCTGCAAGACAAAAAGTTATGAGGAGCTGCTGGGATGCCTTGCCATACCGGATAAAAATTCCATTTCATTATTTCTTCCTGCACAATGGTCGTGCCATGTACGGAAAACAGTCAGTGTAGCAGCCGGAATACCGGAAGAATCTATTCATATAAAAAAAACAATAATCATCGGATCGTCACATTCCAATCTGTGGTCGGCTGGAATGACTGCAGCACAAGCAGCTGTTGCAGCAATTATTATGAAAAAACCGGTGAAGCTCGTATTAAGCCGGAAGGAGATGGAACAGTACGTTGAAAACCCTGTAAATTTTACAACAAGATTTCAGGCCGCATTGGAAAAAGACGGCAGAGTACAGGCATTAACGGCCATGGTCATAGTCGATGCCGGCGCTTTTGCACCTTTTTCTGATGATATTATTAATAGAATTCTTGTTTCCTCCTTCGGTCCCTATCAATTCAGCCAATTTCAGATTGAAGTTTTTATTAAGAAATCCTTCAAACCGCCTCTATCAACCGATATTACCATTGCTGATGCACACCCTCTCATGGCGGTAGAACTGTTTATGCAGGAAGTTTCAAGAACACTTAACCTCATGCCCAACGATGTCAGGAAGATTAACTGCAAAGCAGGTCCTTTTTCCCCGATTTCTGTCAATGGCGATGAACATGACAGCACTGCCGGCTTCCCTGAGCTGCATACTGATAAAATGATCAACGTTCTTGACAGCGCCGTGCAAAGAAGTGACTATCTTCGCCGATATGTTTCATATTCCCTTACTTCGCAATCAAAACCTTCCTTTTTCAAACATGCACCGGTCAGGGGAATCGGGATTGCAACAGGGTATCAAGGAAGCGGGTTTTTATCATCAAAACTGATACAAAATTCAGTCTCTCTCGAAGTAACAATGAAAATGGATGAATCGGTAACCATTCATGCAATAACTCCGTCCAAAAATATTCAACGCATCTGGAAAAACCAGGCGGCAAAAATTCTTTCAATACATGAAGATACAATTCATCTGGATCCTGAAAGCGGATCATTGTGCGATGATGAGATACCGGAAACAATGTCCAGTAAAATCAGCACCGTTACCGCTTTGGTAAAAAAATGCAGTACAGCAATTCAGAAAATGAGATTCCGTCAGCCCCTTCCCATTAAGGTAAAAAGAACTATTCAGATTTCAAAACCAGGCACCTGGAATCTTGATACGCTTGAGGGTAAGCCGTTTTATTCGGTTGCTTGGGTATGTGCAGTGATAGAGGTTGAAATAAATACCTATACCTATGAACTTTCAGTGCATTCCGTCCGTGTGGTAATAGATGCAGGTGAAATACTCCAGCCAAAAGAGGCAGAATTATCAATAAAAAAGGCAGTTGAACACATTCTTTCCAACGCAATGAACGGCAGTATTCTTTCTTCTGCACAAATTGAGGTAAGTTTTATAGAAAGTACAGAAGATTCTAAAGAAATCGGCAACTGCATGGATATGGTTGTTCCTGCAGCTCTTTTAAATGCTGTTTCTGTGGCTCTGAATAAACCGGTTACCTCATATCCGCTAGAACCGGAAACAATTTTCACTATTCTTACAGCGAGGGATTAGTAATGAAAATACCATGCACCATAAACAGCATTGACACACTGATCGAAGCAGAAGCAGGCGAGAGACTGTTAACCACGTTAAGAAAACTCGGATTCCTGAGTGCTAAAGACGGCTGTCTTCAGGGAAAATGCGGTTCATGCACAGTGCTTTTAAACGGACTTCCTGTACCTTCATGCCTTATCTATACAGGATCAGTACAAAATGACAGCATTATTACTCTAGAACATTTTGCGAAATCCCCTGATTATGAAGATATATCCAAGGCATTCACTCAGAGCGGAATTAAATTGTGCGGATTTTGCAATGCAGGAAAATATTTTACCGCATACAATATTATTTTAACCCAGGAAAGACCCCGCCGTGAAGATATTGAGAAAAATGTCTCCCATCTTCTGTGTAAGTGTGTTGATAACGAATCGCTTGTTAATGCAATTCTTTTAGCCTCAAAAATCAGAGCAAAACGTTCAGGAGGAGCTGTGCATGGCAAACGATAAAACAATTGTGTATGCGAAAACTCTTACCGACGTTTTTTATTACCTGAAAACCATTCAGAATTTGAAAATTTTCGGATCGGGGACTCTTGAACAGCACCTTCACAAAAATGAAAATTTACCGCTTGAGCAGTCTGCCCTCTTCTTACGAAATGTTGAAGAACTGACGGTTATAGATAAAAAAGAGAGGTATATTGATTTCGGTTCTGCTTCGACATTGGCGAAGATGCTTGAGGTCGGCAGAAAAAAGCTTCCTTCCGTATTGTATGAATCCCTCTTGGAAACAGCGAATCCCCTCGTAAGAAATATTGCAACTATCGGAGGCAACATATCCTGCAGTGAAAGGAAAATGACTCTTTTTGCTCCTCTTCTTGCTCTGGATGCTAAAATTGAATGCAAATCTTCCATTCAAGATTCAGTGTTTATTCCCTTCTCCAAATATACATCTATTGATTCTGAGAGTATTATTACAAAAATAAGAGTTCCTATCGAAGATTGGGATGTTGCCGTTTTTAAAAAACTCGGACCGATGGGAGGAATCAACGATTTATCCGCTTCATATACCTTTCTGGCACAGAGTGAAAAAGGCATCTTAACCGATGTACGCATAGCATTCTGCGGTCTTATAAGTCTCAGAAGCGATGAACTTGAAAACAGATTAATAGGTACAAGACTTCCTCTATCATTAAAGCTGAAGAATGAGGTTTTAGAAGCAGCGGCAATAGATTTTTTTAATCAATCGGGAAATGCGATTCCGCCTCTGCATCCGATACTGCACAGCCAGTATGTTGAACTTCTGGAATACTCGCTCGACATGCTTTCATAAAACATTACTGAATAAGCATTGCATCGCCGTATGAAAAAAAACGGTATTTTTGTTCGACGGCTCTTTCATATGCATACATAATTTTATCTTTTCCTGCAAACGCGCTTACAAGCATCAGGAGTGTGGATTCCGGTGTATGGAAGTTTGTGAATAATTGATCTACAACTTTAAACGAGTATCCCGGATAAATAAAAATTGATGTATTTGAAGTACCGCTTAAAAGCTCATTTTTCGCGCTGTCCCAGGCCGACTCAAGCGTCCTGACCGATGTGGTACCGACTGCAAGGATTTTCTTCCCTTCAATTTTTGCTTTCGTCACTTTTGAAGCTGTTTCAGCACTGATAGAGTATGATTCCTCATGCATTCTATGATCTTCAATTTTTTCACTGCGGACAGGTAAAAATGTGCCAAGCCCCACATGAAGGGTAACATATGCAGTTTCTATGCCTTTTTGTTCCAAGGCTTTAAGCATCTGTTTTGTAAAATGAAGTCCTGCTGTCGGACAGGCTGCAGATCCTGTTTCTCTAGCATACACATTCTGATACCGTTCGCTGTCATCTTTTGTATCATCTCTCTTTATGTATGGAGGAAGCGGAATATGGCCGTTGGCCTCGAACCAAGCCTCATCAACCTTAACCGTAAATGCTAACGTTCTGAATTCGGTTCCTGTATCTGCATCATCGGGTAAAATAAAAGCAGTACTGCCGTCAATAAAGCGGTACAGTGAAAGCGGTTTATGCCTTTTGGCGTTTTTCACCATAACTTTCCATAAACACGTAATACCGCTTTCTTTATTAGTTTTAATGCCGGTAAGATCAAGTTCTTTAATGAAAAGGAATTCGGCTTTCGTTCCGGATCCGTCTTTATCTGCATAAACCCTGGATCTTCTTACTTTGGAATTGTTAAAAACCATAAGTGTATTTGCATCAATCAATGAAACTAAATCTTCCATCCGGTAATGAGAAACGGACGATGAAATATCAGTATTTTTTTTGAGAAGAAGAAGCCTGTCATTGCCCCGCTTTTCAGACGGATATTGAGCTACAAGCTCTTCAGGTAAATTAAAAGAGAAGTCTTTCGTCAGCACAGTATGGTTTTCCTTCCAGTCCTAAGTGTTCATAAGCCTTCGGAGTAACAATCCTTCCGCGGCTTGTTCTCTGCAGGAGGCCTGTTTGAATAAGATATGGTTCATAGTAATCTTCCAAAGTATCCATCGATTCACCGATGGAAATTGCAAGGGTTTCCGCACCGACAGGACCGCCTGAAAAATTATGGATTATTGACAACAAGATCTCGCGGTCATATTTTTCCAAACCAAGCGGATCTATTTCTAGTTTATCAAGACCGTACCGCACAATATCGCTTGTAATAAGATCGGTGCCTGAAACCTGGGCAAAATCCCGCATGCGGCGCAGCAGCCTGTTGGCGACACGGGGAGTACCGCGGGCGCAGGAAGCAAGAAGGGAGGCAGCCGAATCATCGATTTTAATATCAAGAATTCCTGCAGAGCGTTTGATTATTGAGGACAATTCATCTCCTGAGTAAAAATTAAAACGTTGAACTATACCGAAACGGCTTATAAGAGGACTTGAAACCATGCCTGCTTTTGTAGTTGCGCCCACAAGAGTAAATTTCGGAAGCGGAATGCGTACCGTCCGGGCAGCAGCCCCCTGCCCGATTATCCAGTCGAGCTCATAGTCTTCCATTGCTATATAGAGCATTTCTTCTATTGCCGGCTTTAAGCGGTGAATCTCATCTATAAAAAAAACAGTGCGCTCTGATATTGTAGATAAAATACCTGCAAGATCTTTTGGCTTATCGAGAGCCGGAGCACTTGTTACTTTAAAATCCACACCAAGCTCGTGAGCGGTAATTTGAGCAAGTGTGGTCTTCCCAAGTCCGGGAGGACCTATGAGAAAAAGATGATCAAGGCTTTCACTTCTGGTGCGTGCTGCTTCTATAAATACTTTTAAATTTTCCTTAACCTTTGTCTGGCCGAGAAAATCATTAATAAAAAGAGGCCTGAGACTGCCGTCCCTCTCGTCTTCGGGCAGACTTACATCCGGCCTGACTAGAGCTTCGCTCATAGGGCAAGCTCCACAATAGCCTGGCGGAATAAAGTTTCCTCTTTTGCAGAACGCAGTAATGACGGATCAAGACCTGCACTGAGTTTCTGAATAACTGCTTCGCACTCTTTTTTATCGTACCCCATGGAGGCGAGCGCTGAAATAACATCGTCCCATTCAGATTTATTTTCTTTTAATGAACCGGATGTAGCATTGAGAGTTAGTTTTCCTTTGAGGGACAGCATCATCTTCTGAGCGGTCTTTTTACCGATACCAGATACCGATTCAAGGATTCCCAAATCCTCTTCATCGAGAGCCTTTGCCAGAGTCTTGTATGTTATATTGGAAAGAATTTTTAATGCAGCCTTGGGTCCCACACCGTCAACTTTCAATAAATCTAAAAAAACGCTTCTCGATTCCGGTGTAGCAAAGCCGAATATTTTCATAGCATCTTCTTTATGATAGAGCCATGTAAATACTTTAGCCTCGGCCTGAACATGGGGAAGAATATCTATATCTTTATCCGGAACAGAAAGATCCCATTCGATGCCGCCTGCACTAAGATAGACTGTTTGCGGCAGTTTTGCGGTTATAATGCCTGTTAAGCTGTTGAACATATAGTAATGATATACGAAAGAAAGTCTTTTATCAATAATGTATCCGCAGATGCTCCAAATGACACAGATGGTGAAAAACTAAAAACTCACTTTAATTACCATAGATTCACACAGCACCTTCTGCGACACAGATAAATTAATGAAAACGTCATATTTCATCTGCTTAAGTCACTACGTTTCGCAAGATTCCCGAAGGGAACTTATCCCTCTAATGCATAAAAAAAGGACTTGAAGTTTCCTTCAAGTCCTTTACGGGTTTGGGCGATGAGGGGATCGAACCCCCGACAACCTGGGTGTAAACCAGGTGCTCTCCCAGCTGAGCTAATCGCCCGTGATGAAGAGATACTAACAGGAAGGGGAAAAAAAGTCAATAAGTTTTTCTTTTAATATTACAAAAAAGTTATGAAAGAAGTACCTAATATTGCGTAATCAGCCATTTACCTGTATAATACTATATTATTTTATCTAAGCGGGTTAAGAATGATTTACACAGATACACGGGACAAGAGTGCGGCAGTCAGTTTTAGAACTGCTGTATTAAACGGCATGAATGAAAAAACAGGAGGCTTATACATTCCTGTTTCCTATCCAAAACTTGATTCCTCCTTCTTATTTAAAGATCCGGTACCTTCATTCAGAGATATTGCTTTTGAAGCATCAAAGCTGTATACCGGCGATGAAATACCTCATCAGGATTTGGAACGCATCATTGCAGACTGTTACCCTTTTACATCGCAGGTTGTTCCTATAGATCCGACAACCTATGTGCTTGAACTTCATCACGGACCAACCTGTGCATTTAAAGATTTCGGAGCACGGTTTATGGCCCGCATGATGGCATATTTTAACAAAGATGAGGATGAATCCCTTCATATTCTTGTTGCTACTTCCGGAGATACTGGAAGCGCCGTCGGAAGCGCTTTTCAGGATGTTCCTGGAATTGATGTTACCATTCTTTATCCTAAAGGGAAAATAAGTCCCCTGCAGGAAAAACAGCTTTCAACATTTACAGGAAATGTGCGCTCGCTTGCAGTCGAAGGAACTTTTGATGACTGTCAGAAATTAGTGAAGACAGCCTTTACCGATTCTGATTTACGGAATGCATTCCGTCTTTCTTCTGCAAACTCCATCAATATTTCCAGGCTTCTGCCTCAGAGTTTTTACTATATTTATTCCTCCTTGATTGTTGCATCCCGTTCCCCGCTGGATAGTAACATTGATAACCCCTCAATCATATTTGTTGTGCCTTCAGGTAATTTTGGAAATCTTACATCGGGGTTAATTGCAAAAGAAATGGGATCCCCAATAACCGGATTTCTAGCAGCTACAAACTCCAATAGAACAATACCGGACTGGATTGCAACCGGAGCTTACACTGCACGTTCATCTGTTTCCACAGTATCTAATGCTATGGATGTAGGTTCTCCGAGCAATTATGAACGTATTGCCTCCATGTACTCTCTTGATCAAATCAGATCAATGTTTGCTTCCTATTGGCTTGATGATGAAGGTACCATGAATGCAATAAGAAACTGTAATACACGTACAGGGTATATCATAGATCCTCATGGAGCAGTAGGCTGGCAGGCGTGGGATGATATGAGAAGAGGCGGTATGCAGGATTTACTTTCAGGTAAAAAAAATGACTACACAAAACCCGGATTAACTCCCAGCATTCCTGCATGGGCAAAAAAAGTTGCAGACAAACAGGTTGTAGGAGTTCTTCTGGAAACGGCTCATCCGGCAAAATTCGGAGATATTGTCCAGGAAGCAATAGGAAGAGAACCAGTTATGCCTGACAGACTTGAAAAAGTTCTTCTTCTGCCTGACAGATCGATTCCCATGAAAAATGATTATTCATCATTCAAAGAATGGCTTAAAGCAAATCTTTAATTTTATTACTGATATTTAGAAAACAAAAAACCTCCCCTTTTAAGGCGGAGGTTTTTTTTAAGCTGTCAGTCTGCTGAAGCTTATATTTCTCTATACTTTATTTAATAAAAAAACGTGCAAGAAAGATAGCAGCCAGAATCCATGATACGACTGATATATCCTTGAACTTGCCGGTTACAGCTTTTAATAATACATAGGAAATTACACCCCATACGATTCCTTCAGCAATGCTGTATGAAAACGGCATTACTAAAATACA
Organism: Spirochaetota bacterium; assembly: GCA_023398165.1. Taxonomy (GTDB): domain Bacteria; phylum Spirochaetota; class Spirochaetia; order Treponematales; family Treponemataceae; genus JAAZLA01. The sequence goes on from JAEWSQ010000026.1 coordinate 54,294, forward strand.
GATAAAGGCGGGAATGCCTTCTGTGGGATCTTCAAATTGAATTCCTGTAACAGCCTTCATCATTAAGTAGCCTACAAAAATAAGAGCCGGAGCTGTTGCTGCAGAGGGAACGAGAAGGAACAAGGGTGACAGGAAAAGAGCAAGGAGGAAAAGAACAGATGTCACAACAGAAGTTAAACCGGTTCTTCCGCCAGCTGCAACACCTGCAGAGCTTTCAACATAACTTGTTACCGTAGATGTACCGAGCGCTGCACCTGCTACAGTACCGATTGCATCTGCTAACAGAGCCTGTTTTGCCTTCGGAATGTTTCCGTCTTTATCAACTAAACCTGCCTGCGTAGTAACGCCGACCAAAGTACCAACAGTGTCAAAAATATCAACAAAGAGGAACGTAAAGAAAATAGTAAAAAACTTCAGCGAAAGAACAGCTGAAAAGTCAAACTTACAGAAAATTGGAGCTTCGGGAAGGCTGAAAGCTTTAAAGTTTTCAGGAATAGACGTAACTCCGAACGGGATACCGATAAGTGTTGTTGCAAAAATTCCGATAAGTATTGAACCTGGTACTTTCAATGCATACAAAATAATGGTAATAATTAAACCTATTACTGCAACAAGAGCTGGTCCTTTTAGAGCACCGAAGCCGATAATTGTTCCTGTTTCGCTTGAAACGATGCCTGCATTTGCAAGACCGATGAGTGCAATAAACAAACCTATACCTACGGCTACTGCTTTCTTTAAGTTTGCAGGAATTGCTTTAATGATTGCTTCACGAATATTAAAAAAGAAAGTATAATAAATAGAACACCTTCAAGAAGAACTGCAGTCAGTGCTACCTGCCATGAAACACCCATTCCCAATACGACAGTAAACGTAAAAAATGCATTTAAGCCCATACCCGGTGCCAAGGCAACGGGTAGATTAGCCATAAAAGCCATTGCAAGTGTTGCAATTGCAGATGCTATGACAGTAGCTGAAAATACGCCGCCGGCGCTCATCCCTGTTAAAGACAGCATACCCGGGTTAACCGCAAGAATATAAGCCATTGTGAGGAATGTTGTAATACCTGCAATGATTTCCTTGCGCACAGTTGTTCCGTGCTCTTTGAGCTTGAACAATTTTTCCATGAAATCCTCCTTAATTTTTAGAGAAAACGATGGTAAATTATAGCACTGCGGAGGATAAAAAACAAGAAATTTCAATTAAATAAAAAGTAGCTGTTTATTCTGATAAGCCGTGTTTTCTGCGTTTTTCTTCATACAGAGCTTTATCGGCAAGACGTAAAAGCTCGTCAAAATCGGAATTCTCCTGCGAGAATTCTATAAACCCGAAGCTGACTGATAACGTAACGGGTATTTTCTGAGCAATACTCCATTGGCTGCATTCATGATGGATCATCTCAATATTTCTTTTAAACGCGGAAAGCGATATATTCACTGCGGTAACAGCAAATTCATCCCCCCCGAGTCTTGCACAAATATCGGTATTCCTGAAACTGGATTTAATTATTGAAGAAGCCGCCTGTATGGCCCGGTCTCCTGTTTCGTGACCGTATGTATCGTTTATTTTTTTTAATCCGTCCATATCGCCGTATATTATGAGACCTTTTTTCCCCATCTGCAGTGCTAAACTTATAGATTGTTTACTAAGCTGTATAAAACCTCTGCGGTTATAAAGGCCGGTTAATTCATCGGTTTTCGATATTTTCGAAAGACCTTCCCTTTCCTTTTCTTTCTTTGAAAATTCCGATGCGGTAGAAATAGCTAAAGACAGAGCTGTACAGAAAATCTCATAAATAAGCACATCATATGAACCGGGTTTATAAATAAAGTAGCCGAAAAGGTGTTCTCCGTGATACAGAGGCGAAACTGTCATATAAGTATACCCCGAGCGGAACAGCCCGGGGGGTAAAAAAGCTTCTCTTGGATTGAAGTAAGTCTCTTCTCCCTGTATAAGCAGATCGGTTGAATTATCGTAGGCAAGAACAAGCCTTATTGTTTCAGGAAGTTCAAATGTATCAGTAATTTTTACACTGTAGGGCTCGTCAAATAAGCAGACTGCCGCCGCCGATACATCCATATTTAAAAGATGCGGCCGTAAGGCTCCAAAGAGTGTATCGAAGGTTGTATCGCTTAGAATGCTGGTAAAAAAAAACCGCAACATAGTGGTTTCATGCCGGCGCTTGAACAGTTCACGCGACACCGCGGTATCCTGCTGATACACAATTTTTTCCCCGTTTTCGAGATATGCATTAATTGAAGTATTGCCGGAAGGAACACAGCCGCACGTCTGCCTGAATCTGACTGTTGACAGTATGTAATTGACAGGAGGAACAGCTTCATTGTTTAAAAGCTGCAAACCGATGCAGACTGCTTTTTTTCCCTGATCCATGAGCTGCTGATTAATGGTCGTTAAGGTAGGATGATTATAAATACAGCGGTTGCTGTCATCATAACCGGTGACAATAATATCATCAGGAATAGTAAAACCCATATACTGCAGATAATCTATACATCCGTAAGCCATATCATCATTCGAAACTATCAGTGTATCGAAGGTAATATCAGATTTTTTATAGGAACTGAATATTGCATAGGCTGACTCGTATGAATAATTACCATAGAAAACCGGATACTCTGCAGGATTCATGTTTTTAGACCGTAAGAAGGAACAATACGATTCATAGCGTTCCTCTGATTCAGGTGAAACAACATCAACCTTAACAAAGGCAAATTTACGCCTGAGGTGTACCGTATAGAGATGTTCCAGGAGCGTAGTAAAAGCATGATCATTATCGACAATAATACTTGGTACAGAAGGAACAGCAAGCGCTACACTGATAACGGGAACTGTATATGCATACAGCTTTGCAACAAATTCCTCCTGTTTTATATAATGACATTGTGTTCCGCTTGCAACGATCAGAAAATCGCAGGATTCTTTTGATATAAGCTGTCTTAAAAAATAATGCTGATACTCGCAGTTTCTAAAGGGATAATTTTTTTCCCGTGCGGGAAATACCATAACATCTATATTTTTCGAAGTACATTCTTCACGAATACCCCGTAATAAATCGCGGATATAGTCAGATTCCTGATCAGAAACAAGAACTCCAGCGCGTATAACTGACGACTTACTCACTATAAACCTCTTGTTTGAAAGGACTTTTCCTTTTATGGTATAGTACTTCATGATTACTTATTTTTCAAGGATGCATTTTAAATCCTGACTCTTGACTTTTTTTATGTAAATTGTTATAAATATACCCGTTATCGCGGATGTCGTATAATGGCTATTACCCCAGCCTTCCAAGCTGGAGACGTGGGTTCGATTCCCATCATCCGCTCGATTTTTTACAGAACTAATTACTTGTGTTACAAGTAGTTAACAAAC
>JAEWSQ010000011.1 GCA_023398165.1 Spirochaetota bacterium
GAAGAAAAAGAAGAGGTTTCTAACAACTGCTTCAACCTGAGAATGCTATGTCACGATTCTTGCCAATCTTCGCTTACGCTCAGGCAAGAATACGTGCCAAAACGCATTCCAGGTTAAGCAAATGTTAGAAGGACGCTGCGCGCGGAAAAGACTAAAAAAAATTATTAATCAACAATTTATGAAGGTATTACTAATTTACAGTAATATAACAAAATATGTAGTAATAGATAAGATTTAAATAATATTGACATATTGTAACTTTATGGGTTACATTATACGTGTGATTAAAAGTTTTAAACATAAAGGTATTGAAGATTTCTTTCGAACTGGAAATAAAAAGGGAATAATACCCGAACATGAAAGAAAGTTGGCAAGAATATTAGACCGTTTAGATGCATCAACTCAAGTTAAGGATATGGATTTACCCGGATATCAACTTCATTCTTTACTTGGAAAGGAAAAAGGAAGATGGGCTGTATCTGTAAATGGAAACTGGAGAATTACATTTGAGTTTATAAATCAAGATGCAATTCTAGTCAATTATGAAGATTATCATTAGGAGAAAACAATATGAATAATAGAAAACCAACACATCCAGGTGAAGTATTATATGAAGATGTAATAAAAGAATTAAATATCACAATAACCGAGGCTGCTTTAAGATTGGGTGTTTCAAGAAAGGCATTATCTGAATTAATAAATGAAAGGACAAATTTAACACCAGAAATGGCAGTAAGAATTGGAAAGGCAACTAATACGAGTCCTGAGAGTTGGATAAATATGCAAAGTAAATTAGATTTATGGCGAGTAAATCAAGAAAAACAAATAGTTATTCGGCCTTTTTCAAGTTATATAGCTTAAAGAAAAGTACAAACTAGGACATAGTTTACAAAACTACGAGGACATCGTTTACACTTTTATTGACGCTTAAAACGTCCCTGTACATCTTGTATTCTAAGTCTTCTGACGTCAAGATATCCAAGGAGCTTGAACCTAAAATATACACGGAAAAGACCGTCGCTGATTTCTTCAAGACCAATATCTTTTCCAATAAGCGGGGTAGCAACCATTACCCAATTATGATTGCCCCAGCGAATTGCACCATTTTTTAGAACCCTTTTAACTTCGAATGTTCCCGGATAATCCCACGGATCAATAGTTTTAGGGTATATACGATCCGATCGTGAATAGATGCTTGCAGGAGTATTATTGTTAATGTCTTTATGGGGTCTATATTCATTATACTCTTTGATAAAGGCATTTAAACGTCTCTGTAATTCAGAATGAGATTTAGGTAAAGGACTAGCAGTTTCAGCTTTTAATTCTCTGTGCATTCGTTCATGTCTACCATTTTTGCCGGGACTAGCAGGATCCGAGTACACAGGAGAAATACCAAGTTCAATAAACCATACAGATAAACTAGACAAGCGGGCCAAGGAAGTTGATCCTGCAAAAGGTACTCCATTATCACTATGAATATAGTTTGGTAATCAAAAGTCTTTAAAAACCCTTATAAATACAGCCTTTGTAGCTTCCGAGGCAGGTCTTTCAAGAGCATCGGCAGCGAGAAGAAAGCGGGAAAATGAATCTGTAATGGTAAGAGGGTATGAGTAAGCTGCATCAATCAATCGCATCTTTCCCTTGTAATCAATGCCCCACATGTCGTTAATCTGTTTTGGATCAAACTTAGGGTTACAGGGATAAATATGACGATTGGTTTTTCTCTCAGGTATGAGGCCTTCATTTTTTAAGATTGTGTGGATTGTTGTTTGAGAAGGCCGGTGTATATCTGGTTTGTCCCTTTCGAGTATTGTTTTAATTTTATCAGCACCGTATCGAGAATGTTTTTTCCTAATAGAAATAATATCTCTGGTTATTCCTGCAGGTGTTTTGGTTGGGCTAGACTTAGGCTTTTTTGAAAGTTCATTAAGACCGGCAAATCCCATTTTTTTGAATCGATTAATGTATTTATATCCCAAGCTATGTCATACTTTTTGCTACTTCGCACTTGAGGCGTGCCAAAAAGGTACTTGCAATCCTTTGCTTTACAAAGGAATGTAAATACAAGTTAAGAAAAACTTTGGTGCACGCACTCGGGCAGGGGGATATTAAGCCGATTCAAGATGTAATGAATTTGATGAAAAAAAATTATCAATATTCATGTTATCAATTGGTGATTTTATGTTCAATTTTTCAAGTGATTGCATATGTAAATATACCATTGTAGTTTGTATGTTTGAATGACCAAGGAGATTCATGATATAGAAAATACTTGTTCCATCTTCAAGAAGATGAGTTGCGAAACAATGTCGTAAAGTATGAACATGAATTGATTTAGGTAAATTACATTGTTTGATCAAGTTCTTAAAATGTCCGTGAATACAATCTGTAGAAATAGGATTGTATATATCATTTGCATGAAAAAGGAAATTAATTGGTTTATAGTATTCAAGATATTTTTGTAGTAATAACATTGTTTCTGTACCTAAAATAGTATATCTGTCTTTTTTGTTTTTACCATTTCTAATAAAAATTGTTCTTCTTGAAAAATCTATATCAGATAATTTCAAATTAACTAATTCGGAAATACGCAAGCCTGCAGAATATATTATTGAAAAGATTGTTTTGTATTTAAGACTCTTACATTCCTTTAACATATTTTGAATTTCTTCTTTTGAAAGAATCAAAGGAATTTTATTGTTTATTCTACTAAAAACAATTTTTGGCAATTTGTCTAAAAGATTATGCATCTTATAGAAGTATTTCAGTGATTCATAATAAATATGGATGGTGGAATCACTTTTTGATGATTGTCTTAAGTAGTGGAAAAAGTGTTCAATTTCATGTTTTTCAATTAGTAAAGGCGACTTTTGAAAGTAATTACAAAAAGAATTTACACAAGTTGTATAGCACTGTATTGTTTTTTTTGAATATCCACGTACAATCATATTAGATATCATTTGATTTTTTAGTTTTCCCATAATTGAATGCTCCTTATAAATATAGTACTAGTATAATATTTAGACGAGCTCTTGAGTTCAAGTATCAACTGCATGGATGAGTCTTTTCGTAATTAGCACTTGAGGCGCGGTAACAACCGGGAAATTTTCACCGTCATTTTCATAGTATTTCCTTTACGATACTGTCTTTTCTCATTTATAGTTATCTTATAAAATGTAAGAAGAACTCCACGGATCTGTATTGATATCATTGATTTTTTTGAACCCGTCAGGGTTATAATTACGTGAAGAAGTATGATAATGAGTAAAACTGTAGAGGACTTTTAAAACGATTATGTACATACAGAATGGGGAAGGCTTGAACGGCATCCATTGAAATTCGAGCTTACTAAAAAAACATATTGATGTAATCCTTGGTATAAAGCAATCTTTTCTAGACCTTGGGGCGGTCTGGGAAGGTATTCATTACATTATGCTTCTCCTGGACATAAAGCTACATTAATAAATTTATCTCTGGAGATTATTGAATTTATCCGGAAGAAACAGGCTGAACTGAATATTCATCTTTAAAAAACTGAAGCGGGGATGGAAGTATCATTGGAAAATTGTAGAGATTCATTGTTTAATGTTGTTTTATGTATGTGAACAATGTATTACATTATTAAAGAATCAGACCGGAAAAAAAAATCAGTGAATGTAAAAGAGTCTGTAAAAACAACGGCTTTATTGTTTTCAATTTTATTACAAAATTCTTTAACATAGGAAATTATGAGAAGTCTTTCGGTAAGTCAAGAAATCAGGTAGTACAGAAGTTTATAGAACTATACAGGGAGTAATATGAAAAAAATGAGTTTTTATATGCTGCTTTGCGGTGCTTTTATGGTCTGTCAGGGAGTAACAGCACAGCAGTTTTCATTGGAACAAATAAAAGCATTGCCTGAGAAAAAGACGAGTTTTTTTAGAAGCAGTTTATCTACTGACATAAATGACAAAATTCAAAATACACCGTTTAATGTGATTGCTTATTTATGCAGTATGGATAACACAACGACGTATAAAAATTATGTATTATCAGATAGTGAAAAACATCTTTTTATTGAATACTACTCATATCTGCCTGAAGCATTTAAAAAACAAATACAAGAAAAGGTTTTGGCCGTATATTTTATAGACGGCTTTTCATTCGGCGGAATGGCAGATTATACCTTTGATGAAAAAGGAGAGATGTTCTCTGTTTTGTATATTAATGCAAAAGTTCTGCGGGTTTCTCTCTCTGAGTGGCTAACGGAGCGGGATAATTCTCCATTCGAAAGCAGTATTAGTAAAGCTGTGGAAGTGAGCTGCAGTTCTACCTATAAGGGCTTGTTACACGTACTGATTCATGAAGCCTGTCATATTTACGATTACTATAATCATAGTACACCTTATACAGAAGTGAGTTTGCAGGAATCCGGTGTGGGAAAAACGCCCTTTGTTAATGTTTGGGATGATTATTATCAGCCGGTTAGTAAATATGTGAATAAGAATATCAGTAAGATAAGTTTCTATGGATTTGGGAAAAAAATAAAAATTACTGAAGCAGGAAGACTGATAGATTATTTAAATAAGAGTCCTTTCAGTTCTCTATATGGTGCAAAAAACTGGGCCGATGATTTTGCAGAAACATTTACATACTACTACCTTAAGAAATATTTCAATTTAGAGTATAAAGTATGTTATAAAGAAAAAGGTACGGTTAAAAAAACGTATATTCCTACGAATAATCCCCTTGTAATAAACAGATACATATTTAACAGTATAGCTGATTAAGATATAATTACATATACAGGAGAAAAAATCATTGAATAGCGACCTTATTAATAAGCTTTCAATTTATGCTGAAAATGCATGCAAATCGCCTCTTAATCCGTTTGGGTATGGAATATGGTCTCATCATATTAAACCTATGGTTCAAATTGGAAAGGAGCTTGCATCAGAGTATCATGCAGATGAAGAAATTGTGGTTATTGCTGTTCTTCTTCATGATCTATCAGCCATTAAAGACGGTGCTAAAAAAAAGGAACATCATGTCTTTGGAGCACAAGAGGCTCAAGCATATTTGCTGAATGAAAACTACCCGCCTGAAAAAACTGAATTAGTAATGAAATGTATTTTGAATCACCGGGGCAGTGTTAATAATCCTAAGGGAACAGCGGAAGAAATATGTGTAGCAGACGCAGATGCTGTTGCTCATATTCAGGAAATAGGTTCCCTTTTTTATGTTGCATATAAAGAAATGAATATGAGCATCGATGATGGAATAGAATGGATTAAAAGTAAAATTCAAAGAGATTGGAATAAGATGAGTGAAAAAGGAAGAAGAAAATTTAAGAAGAAATACGATGAAATTATCGCAATATTAGGATAGAAATGTTTTTATTGGAAAATTTATGAATATATTTCATGAAATGATCAGCCGTAATAAAATTAAAAACGAAGATGAACTCAAAAAGCTTTTCCGGGAGCTTGTAAAAAAAAATACATCCTGATACTACAGGTATTTATGATAATAAAGATAAGTTTGTTAAATTAAAAGAGGACTATGATTTATCGGTCGAAGTACTTACGTCAAGTAAGAAAATTCCGGAGGTACAGTGCCCAAAAAAAAGTAAGCAGGAATGTATTACCACTTTTCTAGAACTCTTAGCAAGTAATTTTCCATTGGAAACGGAAACTAAAAATAAAAATAAATTATATATCAATAGAGTTTTAGATCTTACTACTGCATTAAATTATTATATAAATGACTGCAAAGATCTTTTTGTACTGTTTGAAGCTGAAATGCTTACATTAAAGCTCAATACAGGTATGGTTGAACAGGATTTTAATAAAGTAAAACTGTATTTATACAGTTTTCTTGATTATACATACTCTCAGGGATTCAATGCAAAACCGTATCTTGTAAAAGAATACTTAAATATTCTTGCAATTCTTAAGAGGTGTACTATGCTGAATTCTTTAAAATTTATTAACTGGCTAATAGAAGATATTATCGAAGTGCGTGATTAATTTTTTGGAGTAGCGGGATTAAAAATATGAATACAAACTACGGTGTGGGCGATTACGTATATGATGCTCAAATATATGACGGCTTGAATAGTAAAATTGATGATTTGGTATTTTATAAGAAAGTTTTTTCTAAATTCAGTGGTGTAAAAATTCTCGAACTTTGCTGCGGTACGGGAAGATTAACAATACCATTATTTGAATCCGGTTTTAGTATAACAGGAATAGATCTGAGTACTACAATGCTTGAGGAGGCAAAAAGAAAATCTGCTGAAAAAGGATATAAAATCCCAATGCTTTATGGTGATATGCGTTCATTTAGTATAAATACTGAATTTGATGCAGTCTTTATTCCGTTTAATTCGATTCATCATCTTTATTCAAATGAAGATTTGTTTAGTACATTGCATTCTGCACACGAACATTTAGTGAATGACGGCTGTTTAATCATAGATTACTTCAATCCAAACATACGATATATCGTTGAAAATGAAAACAAATCTGTTTCGATCGGGAGCTATACTACACAAGACGGAAGAAAGGTAGTAGTTAATCAAACAATGAAATATGAAGACGATACACAGATTAATAGAATTAAATGGCAATATATTATCAACAACAGCGAACATTCAACACAATCGCTTGATATGAGAATATTTTATCCCAGGGAGCTTGATTTTTATATAGAGAGTCATAATTTAAAAATTATTGACAAATATGGAGACTATGATATGTCAGAATTTAAGGCAGATTCACCGAAACAGTTGATTATTTGCAGGAAGGGAAAGTAATATGCTGATAATTAAAGAGGCTGATTCTAGAGAAATTAATGAACTATTTACAATTTACATAGAAAAAGTAAAAAGGCTTAGAGAAATGCACATGCCTCTTTGGGATGAATCGCAGTTTACTTTAGATGAGTTAAAGAAAAAATATGGAAATCCGGTTTACTATGTTAGTATTCTCAATGATACAGTTATTGGCGGTTTCATTCTGCTTGAATATGACTTACTTTTTTGGCCTGATAAAATAAATGATAATGCATATTACTTTCATAAATTTGTTATTGATACTATGTATTGCGGAAAAGGTTTTTCAGACAGCATTCTAAGCTGGGTAAAAAAGCATGGAAAAGAGAAAAATAAGAAATACATAAGACTGGATTATGATGGTAATAGAAAGCCTATTACAGAGCTTTATACGCGTAACGGTTTTGTACCGGTTGAAATAATCAGTAATGAACATGTTATAAAACTGGTAAAAGCTGAATATGTAATAGTATAAAATAGTTTTATTATAGTGTAAGAGGATTAATACATGAAAAAAGTCTTTATTGTCTATTGTCACCCTTCTGAAAATTCATTTACTAAAGAAGTAAGAGATATATTCATTAAAGGAATACAGGACAGCGGTAATGAGTATTGCATATCGGATTTATATAAAATGAATTTTCAAACAGATATGTCGGAAAAAGAATACCTTCGGGATTCTAATTACATTAATAATAACGATATTGCTGATGACATTACAACAGAACAGAATAATATCAACAGTTCAGATGCAATAGTTTTCATTTATCCTGTGTTCTGGACAGAAGCTCCGGCTAAACTTGTGGGATGGTTTGACAGAGTATGGACGTATGGTTTTGCATACTCAAAAAACGCAGGCTGCCAGAGATCAATGAAAGTGATGGAAAAAGCGCTTTTTATCTGCAGTGCTGGACACTCTGAAAAGGAACTGGAACAGTACGGACTTTTAGATGCAATGAAAAAAGTAATGATCGGCGACAGATTATTCAGCCGGGCAAAAACACATGAGTTTATGGTATTGGGAGAAACAGCAAAAAATACTGAAACAAGGGAAATATACAGAACTGCATATTTAAATTCTGTATATGAGAAGGCTCTTCGGTTTTTTGAAGGAAGTCAGGAAGTTTATACTGTAGAAGGAAAATATTTCAAGGCAGTGCAAAATACAGAAGCAGGTGAATCATCAGATCAGACTATTTTCTCATATCACCAAAAAAATGATACTATTTGGGCTGAGTATTCGGGCGGTATGATTCAAAAAGGATTTCTCGTAGGAACCCGTGATTTTCATGGCAATCTTTATTTTAAGTATCAGCACGTAAATACTACTAATGAAATTAAAAGCGGGGAATGTACTTCTACTCTGGAAAAACTTTCGAATGGGAAAATAGCCTACAATGAAAAATGGAAATGGGATGCTGGTAAAAGCGGAATTTCAAGAATAGAAGAAATTTAACAGTGAAAAAGCCGAAAGTACTATTAAAGGATGAAAAAACATTTGTATATAGTTAATACATACAGGTTTATAGGTTTTTCTGATTTATATAATAACGCAAGACAAAATCCGCCTGATAAAGTGGTATAAATAAACGTACATAGAAAGAAGATATTTCCTGCGTCGTTGATCAAGGATCCGGAATGTTATTGTCGTCAAAGAATATGGAAATCATCGGCAAGAAAGAGTGATAGGCATTGAACCTGCTGCTGATATTGTGTTTGCAGTATACGACTGGGAGTTTCCGGTTCTATGATATTTTGAGGCGGAGGAAGCCTAGAAAAAAATTGACTTTTAAAGAAAAAGAAATAGCACAGTCAACGTGCGAATATCAGCAGCTCACGCTGTTTCAGGTGCTGCAGGGAAATATTCATTGATACGATAGAGGCCTATGATTCTAAAAAGATTTATTTCCATCGTTTTATCACAGGGATTTATTTCAGGATTTATTGAAAACTGATACTAAGGAAGTTCAGTATCATGTATCAGAGGTTATACAAACTTGTGATACAATTAAAAATAAGGAAATGAGGGTTATCTATAAAATGATACTTGTAGTGCTGAAAAAAGGATTTTATATGAAAAAACTATGTATATTCATATTATTAGTGAATTCATTTGCATTATTTCCATGCAGTATTTTTACGTATGTCGATGGTTCAGATATTTATTTTTGCGGTAATGAAGACTGGATGTATAAAAATCCTTCATTGCTTTGTGTGCCGTCTGAGGAAGATGAATATGGAGTTCTCCTGCTTGGATGGGACACGCTGCTTCCAAGTTATCCTCAAGCGGGAGTGAATTCCTTCGGTCTGTGTTTTGACTGGGCTTCTGTACCTGCACAGAAGTATACTCTTGAAAAAGATAAGCAATACCTCAATAGTAATGATACAATACGTATTCTAAAAAAATGCAGAACAGTTGATGAAGCAGTTGATTTTATTAAGAAAGCGAATTTTCCACATATAGCAGAGGAACATATTATGTTTGCAGACAGAAGCGGAAATTCCTGCATTATTGAATTTACTAAAGGGGAGTTAAAAGTTATTAAAAGCAGCTGTACACAGTATATTACTAATTTTAACATAACAGATAAAGAAGCTGGATGGTATCCGTGCAGCCGTTATGAAACATTATCCAGGATGCTCTGCAATACCGGTTTGAAAAATCAGAATTTAGTAAATGTACTTGATGCTGTTCATCAGGAGGGAGGATATCCTACAGTGTATTCTTATATAATGAATCTTTCAAAAATGACAATTACCCTTTTTTATAATTATGATTATTCTAAAAGTAAAGAATACTCTATAGCCGCGTTAATTAGAAATAGGGAGAAAATAACAATTGAATAAAAAGATTATAGTTTTTGATTTGGACGGTACTTTACTGAATTCAACTAAAGAAATTCCTGAGAAATCAGTAGAAATAATTAAACAGTTATATGGCAAGGGGCATCAGTTTATTCTTGCAACGGCTCGTCCTTTAAGAACCGCTTCTAAATTTGCACAACGGCTGCATATACCTGTTTTATTAATTCTTCAAAACGGCGCCTGTTACTTTAATACTGACAACGAATTAGTTTCAAACTATTTAGATAAAGAACTGGTAATAAGCATTGTGGAATTTATTCTGAAGCATGATGCAGATTCGGCAGTATCCATCATGAGTAATGATGAGTGGTATACCATTTCTGATTATGATTATGCATCATTCTACCGCTCTATTGATATTACACCTGAGAAAATAACAAAAGAAGAATTGTATACATATCCATGTACAAAAATACTAGTGAATAATACAGATAAGGGTATGAAGATAAAGGAAACATTTTATGATAAGGCCCTAGTCATTCTGACTGATACTAATGCTCTTGTTCAAATAATGAGTAAAAGTGCTTCCAAGGAAGCGGTGCTGGCAAAAATACTTGTTGAAAGGCAAAAGACGAAAGAAGATGTAATTTGCTTTGGTGATGATTATAACGATATAGGTATGTTTACTATAGCAGGATACAGTTTTGCAATGGGTAATTCAATTCAAGAATTAAAGGATATTGCAGATTATGTTGCCGATACAAATGATGATGATGGAATTTATAATTTCTTTACGTCTGTACAATGGGATGAAGTAGAAAATGGAGGAAAAAATGAGTGAACGAATGCTGAATAAAAATTCCAAACCGTCAGATGATGAGATAAAGCAGTTTATCGGCGATGATGCATATGCATGTCTTTTGCTGATTCAGAAAAAACTTAGTGCAGTATTTGAATTAAAAGTGGAACTCAAATTTCCTTTTGGAAATAATTACGGATGGGGTTATAAATACAGTCACAAAACAAAGCATCTGTTCTACATTTTTTTTGAAAGCAGGAGTATAACGCTTATGATTCATATCACTGAGCCGACCGGGGATATTGATAAGGAATTACTCAATAAACTTTCTGATAATGGAAAAAGCAGCTGGGCAAATAAATATCCGTGCAGCAGCGGAGGATGGGTTTACTACAACTTCAGGGATGCTTCTGAATTATCAGATGCAGGAATATTTGTAAGTCTACGAACGAATAAGAGTATTACTTTTTAATATGATACAGGGGAAGATATGATAGCATCACAATTAAGAGAAATAGGGGTACTTCCAGGCATGTCTTTAGAAATACATAGTTCATACAAGCAAATGAATATCGGTATTTCTCCTGAGGAAATTATTGGAGAAATTGAAAACTATATTACCTGTGAGGGAACTATAGTAATGTCCTCATTTCCTCTGTCAAAAGGTATTGAGCTTACAGAATCAGATAAAAAAAATGGGTATTTTTTCTAAATCTAAGTGGCTTTGCGAAAATCACAACGAGCGGACAGATATGGGAATCATATCAGATACATTTAAAGTATCAGAGGGTGTTATAACGGGAAGCGGGCGGCATAGAATGTCCGCGTGGGGAAAAAACTCAAATGAGATTATTAAAGATTTGAATTACCTCATCAATAACGACGGGTATGCACTGATGATCGGAGTGGATATTAGAAGACTGACGGCAATGCATTATGTAGAAGGCTGTATTCCTGAAAAGGTATGGCCGCTTCTCTTTAGTCCCTTGAATCCTGATATTGAAAAAACATATAGATCGGATGAGTATTTTCTTACAACAGAAGAATTGCCGAAGTATCTTAAAGGCTGGCTTCGAGTACAGTCTCTTGCGGAAAAGAAAAACCTAATCCGGCATGGAAAAATAGGTCACGCTCGTTGTATGTTTTTTAAAATTAAAGACGTAACCGGTATTTACGAAAATGAAATAAAGAATAACATACAGGAACTGTTTGATGTTGACTATACTCTGTCATCTGCAGAAGATAGTACATCTCATTCTGTACTGACTGAACTTCAGCTGCATACAATTGAATCGTATAATCAATCTGCTGAAATGTTTAATTCTACAATTGCTCTGTTGTCAAATTATGACATAACGTATGATTACTTAGTGAATTTACTGGAAGATGGAGGAGAAATACTTGATCTCGCCTGCGGTTCAGGAAAAATCAGCAGTTATATTTCCGGTAAAAAGAAAGTTTCAGTTACCGGAGTTGATTTATCTGAAAAAATGCTCAATCTGGCACAAACAGCGGTACCAAAAGGTCAGTTTTATAAAAGATCGATTATTGATTTCACTAACGGGAAAAAATATTATGCAGTAATAATCGGCTTTGGAATTCCCTATCTGAATGAAGAACAAACAGATGCGTGTATTTCCAATGCAATTCAAAATACCAAAGAAGGAGGGTATGTGTATGTGAGCTTTATGGAAGGTTCCGGTTCCCGGCTTGAGAAAACATCGTTTGGCGGCGGATGTGATTTTTTACTGCATTATTACACTAAAGAGTATATAATACAATTACTAGAAAAGTCAGGAATGAAAATACTTAAAGAGTTTGAATTAGCATATAAGGAAAATGACGGCAGCATTACAAATGATATTGTTCTTATTGGTAAAAAAGGAACATAGACTTATACAAATTGAACGGAGGATACAGTAATGAGGAAGCATACAGCAGCTGATGTGTTTTTATATTCTATTAATTTTTTGATTTTTTTTATCACTGGTTTTTCTCTGGTGTTTTACATCTTATATAGTTTACTGGATGATACGATGATTAAAACTGTGGTTATTTTTTCATTCACTGCCGGCTTTATTTTACTTATATTTTCAATATTGAATAGAAAGAAACTGCAATATATGCTTATACATAACAGATATTATTGTTTTATAGTTTATTGTGCATATATGATAGTACTGTTTGGTGTGTTTATGGGTGTTCCTGTGTTCAATGTACTTCCTGGAATTATGTATGCATTTCTTTATGGAATGGGGCTTTCTGAGTACAAAGACAATGGTATACTGAAAAAGAAACATAGTATGCTTATTACAATATCTATAGTTTTACTGGCTGTTTTTTGCGCATCGGCATACATAGCATTAAAAGATCCTTATACCGGTGATAATTTGAAAGGTATGCTTGGACTTAACAATACTGTAAGTCAAAGAAATATAGTGCTGATTATTATTGGAGGAGGTTCCGTTCTCTTACTTCTGCAGCTGTATTTTGCAAATAAGTTATTTTCAAGAGGAATAAAAAAGATTAAGGGTGAACAGAAATGAAGTATTTACCTGATCATTTTAAATCAAATAAGTTTGGAACAACAAAAGCGGAAGAAACCGATAAAAACGCAAAAATAGATTACAAAATTGTTACTCTTGAACACGAAGATATTTCCCTTCTTAATTCAATTAAGCCAGATACCTGGTCAAGTATTAGCGAAATACATAATCATTATCTTACGGTAAAAAGCGCTTATCCAATCAAAGCTGTCGGTTCTGACGGTGAAATTCTTGGAATAGGAACAGGATTATTATTTAATAAGACAGGATGGCTCGCTCATATTATTGTGTCTGGTTTATATCAGAACAGGGGAATTGGAACAGCGGTCGTTAATAACCGTGTAGAATTTTTACGGGAGAGGTGCGGCTGTAAAACAATTACCTTAACTGCCACCGATCAAGGTTATCCTGTGTACAAAAAAATCGGCTTTAAAGAAGAAAGTATGTATAGAATAATGATAAAACCGGAAAACGTAGTTTTCCCTGAAAGACATACTTCAAACATTTATGAAATTGAAGAAAAATATTATGATGAGATATTTGCACTAGATTTCAAAACTTCAGGTGAACAAAGAAATGAATTTTTAAGACCCTTGCTTGCAAAAGGATTTATGTATGTGAAAAATAATCACGTGCAGGGCTTCTATATACCGCAATTTGGTGATTCCGGAGTAACGGCATTAACTGAAGAAGCTGGAATTGCATTGCTGCAGGAAAGAATATTCGAAGATGCCAAAATATTTATTCCTGCGGAGAATGAAGCAGGATACAAATATCTTTTATCGGAAGGATACAAAGAGCTGAAGCAAATTCACCGGATGATACTGGGATGCCCTTTCCCCCGTAATCCTGAATATTGCTATTCAAGAATCGGTGGATTTACCGGTTAATCCTGCATTTTACTGTTTTAAAAAAGGAAAAAAAATGATTACAGAAACCTTTGATGATAAATCTGAAGCAATAATTAATCCTTGCAGTAATGAGAATACGCCACATATGTCGGTGCGCCGGCATGTGTAGGTTCGGTTGAAGACACTCTTTCGATCTTTAAAACTGATAACTATATAGTATTCGGCGGAGCCGGATGCCTCAATAAAGAAATTGCACATGGGAAAATAATGGTTCCGACAGAAGCGTACCGTGATGAGGGAACTTCGTTTCATTATATGAGTGCATCAGATTATGTTGCTGTTCCTAATTCATCTATTGTTGCAGAGTTCATGGAGAAGAATGAAATTCCTTATGTTAAAGGAAAAACATGGACGACAGATTCATTCTACAGGGAAACAGTAAATAATTTTAAAAAGCATAAAGAAGACGGATGTATATCAGTTGAGATGGAATGTTCAGCATTGCAGGCAATGTGCAATTTTAGAAATTTACAGCTGTATGTTTTCTTTACAAGCGGCGACCTGCTTGATGCTCCAAAATGGGATGCCCGCTGTATCATCGGAGAAAAAAAAGGAACACAGCATGATTCAGGGCATTTTGATATAGCTTTAGAATTAGCATACTATGTTTCGTCTAAAGATAAAGCGGTAAAGTACTACTTTCCCACAAATAAAGTGTTTTAAAAATATACAATAGTAAATAAAGAGGTATGTAATTGAAAAAAATTGTATTAGTATTACTGTTAACCGCATCACTTTATGGTATTAATGCTCAGACAGAAGCTGTAGAAGGTGATAAAAAAGACTATACTGAATTCGGAATTGAAACGGATCTATTTGCTTGGAGAATCGGAGAACTTTTTGAAAACATCTATTTAGGCGCTTGGATCGGAATTCCTCATTGGAAATTTGTTTTAAGCGGCGGGGCTATGAATGTTAATCCGGGGCATCTTCCTGATTTTGTAAAGTCGAATACTGCTTATATAGCACAGCTGCGCTCTGACTGGTTTATAAACAAGGATCTGAAGGGGTTTTGGATCGGACCCTCTCTTTCAGCCGAATTCGCCGATGTTGTAAGTACAGAGGATTATAAGAGTAAAATATTTATCATGAGCGGAGGATTCACAACAGGGTATCTTTTCAAAGCGGAACACGTATATTTTGGACCTTCTGTATCAATACACTTTACTATAGGAAATCCTCAGCTGACCGTGCATGAAGGCTATACGTATCCTATGCCGCCATGGAGCTTTGAGACAGGATTTAGATTCGGCTATCAGTTTTAGATGGCGTTTTACCTATAGACCGGGTTTCTCCCATACACTGCTGTTTTAAATTAAAAATGTGATACAGTATTTTCAGCTGTTATTAAAATTTAAACTTTTAGGCGGTTACGTATGAAAAGACTCTTAATTGTATTTTTATGTATCATCTGTTTGTCCTGTACTATGGGTGATGATATATCCGGCTATAATCTTATTGAATATGATTCTGTTCTCAATACAGCTGGTCCATCACAAACGGTGAAAATTTGCTTTATTCACCACAGTACCGGCAGTGACTGGATCAGCAGTTCTTCCGGGGGGCTGGGAACTGCATTGAATCAGAATAATTACTATGTAAGCGAATGCGACTACGGATGGAGCGCCCAGGCAGGCGATGAGCTGGGAAATAGAACCGACACGGGGGATTGGAGCAGCTGGTTTAACGATGAAAAGATGCCCTATGTGTATGCTAACACCGCTCATTATGATTACGATAATACGCTCCAGGAAGCAGCCGGTGAAAATGAAATTATAATGTTTAAATCATGTTTTCCGAACAGTGAAGTGGGTAGTTCCATCACTGATGAAAAAGAAATATATAACAGTTTACTGCAGTATTTTTCACAGCACACCGATAAAATGTTCATTCTTGTTATTCCTCCTCCTGAAATTGATATATCGAGCGCAGAGCTTACAAGGGATTTATCGCAATGGCTAGTAGACCGGACTAACGGCTGGCTTGCATCGTATGCATACAATAATGTCTATGCCTTTAATTATTACAACATTTTAACTGACCCTAACAATCATCATTATGTAGGCAATAATGGAAAGGAACAGAATGTAATAACACCGAATCCTGCAAAACCTTTGAGAGCTCATGAACTATATTATCCTTCAGGAGATGACCACCCGAATGATGAAGGCCAGAAGAAAGCAACAAAAGAGTTTATTACGCTTCTTAATGGATGGTATAATACCTGGAAAAAGTAGGGCTGCTGTTCCTCTGATTTTGGAAAATACATCTAAAATTACATCTTTTGCACCCTTTTCAAAGAGCATATATCAGATGATACTGAAAATGCATCCTGGGAAGCAGTTTCCGGGATGACTTTATTCCAATGAGAGGTGTTCTATGAATTCTGCATTAGTAATTTCCATCGTATGTACAGCGTTTGTGTATGTTTTAAGCTCTTTTATGTCCGGAGGCATGTTGGACTTTCTGGATCCGTCAGTGTTTATAACACTGCTTGTCATCTCCCTGCCGGCCCTTGCATATTCAAGATCCGTAAAAGATTTTTTTACGAGTCTTTTTTCATCAAAAAAAAAGAGATTCACATTTTCTTATATTCAGCTTCAAAACTCTTATGAAGCTATTAAGCTGGTCATGAATATGATAATCACCGC
Organism: Spirochaetota bacterium; assembly: GCA_023398165.1. Taxonomy (GTDB): domain Bacteria; phylum Spirochaetota; class Spirochaetia; order Treponematales; family Treponemataceae; genus JAAZLA01. The sequence continues at coordinate 16,527 of JAEWSQ010000011.1, forward strand.
CGGAGTCTTTCTTGCTCTTATAAGCGGTGCTGCCCTCATGTATAATTGGGAGAACAAACAATTTACGGGACCAAATGCCAGTTCCCTGCTGTCTTCGCTGTATTATGTTTCTCTGTTTTGTATCGTTCTTCTGCCGGTAAGACTGCAATATAAATATGCCCTTCTTTCATTCATGGATGAAGAAAAAGATTCAAATGGGACAGTTTCATCGAAAAGCGGAAGCATACTTACAATAGCAGCAGTTATCGGCATCAGTATTATTTTTCTTGCTATGCTGTTTTTGTATTCATCTATTTTCTTGAAAAATAATAAAGATATTCCGTTTCCGTTTAATATTCCTTCAATTATTCTTCTAAGTATATCTGCAATAGGTCTAGCTGTTTCATCGGGAACTTTTTCTTCCTCCGGTTTCGGTAAATCCGGAAATACATCTTCGTATTCTCTACTATGTAAAAAGAGAGCGTTCGTATCTTCCATGATTTCCTGCATCGTATTTTCAAGTTTTTTTATCAGCCTGAGAGGTTTTCTTTCTATACTTTGTAATCTGGAAGACCGCTCTTCTCTCGTTATAAATTCGTATGTATCTTTTATACCGGTGTTTTATGCACTTGTTATAACTGCGGTTTTATTTCCTGTGAAAACTATACTTTCAAAAAAAATCAACAGCATGAATCAGGAATAACATATGAAAAAACTGGTACTTAAAGCAGCATCATTTGTATTTTTATTAGTTCTCATCATTCTGCTTTCAGGAATCTCATTGAAAAAGATAGTTATACTCGAAGAGTTTTTGCTTGTTGTCTGCGGTGCAGTGCTCTTTACCCTCAGCTTTCTCGTACAGTTTTTGAAAAAGGGTAAATACAATGCGTTTGCCGGTGTTGTTTCCCAGTTTGCACAAAATGCTCTCATATCAGGTGTTTTTATAAGTCTTATATTTATTCTCACTGATATTAACTCTGCTGTTCTTTTGAGCGGTGAGGGCGGGGCGGTACTGTCAAAAGTAATGCTTGAGAATACGAGACCCTTTCTTTACGGCGCTGTTATCTGGATCGTTTTGTATACCAGGAATAATAAAAATACCGATGATGCAGAATCCGCAGAGACGGTAAATACTCCTAAATTATCACGAAGAGAAATGGAAGTAGCCCGGCTTGTTTCAAGGGGGCTGACGAATTTACAGATTGCAGACACTCTGTATATTTCAGAAGCTACCGTTAAAAGGCATCTTGCGACAATATTCCAAAAAAACGGTATTTCATCAAGGCGTGAGCTGCAAAATGGAAGGGAAGAAGATAATAAATTAAACTGAAGCATTTACATCTGATATTCAGGCTACTATATCAATAAAATTTGAAATAATAGGTTTTTTTTCCTATATCCATACAAACAAAGAAACGTTACTATTATAGTAGATAACCCTCATGTAAGAAAGGCGGGTAAAGTGAGAAATAAAATAAACAGATGCATAATCTGTATAGTAGGAGCGTTCATTTTGTTGCAGTCATGTGAAAAAACTGGTGTTATACCGGCACCTTTTATCAAAGGCATTTATACGGCAGATCCTTCTGCCCACGTATTTAACGGTAAAATTTATATTTATCCCTCTCACGACAAGGGGCAGGATGCAGTTTCCAATGACACGGGAGATCAGTACGACATGGAAGATTATCATATATTTTCCTGCGATGATGTATATTCACCCGTAATTGATCATGGTATTGCACTTCATGTAAAAGATGTGCCCTGGGCTTCAAAGCAGATGTGGGCGCCCGATGCTGCGTACAAAAACGGAAAATACTATTTTTATTTTCCTGCAAAGGATAAAAATGAGATTTTTAGAATCGGTGTTGCTGTGTCTGACAAACCTGAGGGACCCTTTACTCCTGAAAAAGAGCCGATTAAGGGCAGTTTCAGTATAGATCCGGCAGTCTTTACCGATAAAGACGGGTCTTCCTATATGTACTTCGGCGGTCTTTGGGGCGGTCAGCTTGAAAGATGGCAGACAGGCTCATATGTTCCCGATGCACAGGGTCCGGCTTTCAATGAAAATGCCCTGGGGCCCCGTGTGGCAAAAATGAAAGATTCTATGACCGAATTTGACGGCGAAGTTAAAGAGATAGTCATTCTCGATGAAACGGGAAAACCTCTCAAAGCCCATAACACAACTAAGCGTTTCTTTGAGGGCGTCTGGATGCACCGTTACAAGGATACCTATTATCTTTCATATTCCACAGGCGACACACATTTCCTCGTCTATGCAACGGCTAGTAATCCTTATGGTCCCTTTACCTATCGTGGAAAAATACTAGAACCGGTTAAAGGATGGACTACTCATCATTCAATCGTTGAATTCAAGGGAAACTGGTTTTTGTTCCATCATGATGCAGCTCTCTCCGGTGCTGATAATAAACGTTCTGTTCAGGTTAAAGAACTCGCGTATAATAAAGACGGTACAATTCAGACAATAAAACCCTACCAGACAGCCTCCAAGTAAGGTTCTGTATTACTGTATAAAGACCGCACATATATCGGTATTGAAGAAGGTATTACTTCCAGCCGGTGCCTGTATGTGCGGTCTTTATTTTTTAAAAGAATAACATCGAGTACTTGAAACAAGATGCTTCTTTTTTTTGTAAATTCCAGTTATACTCTATCCAAGGAGCTGGTATGATACGTGCGGTAAGAATTTCAGATGCAGAAGACATTTCGGGTATATATAATTATTATATTGAAAACACCGTGATTACTTTTGAAGAAAAAAGAGTAAGTGTGGATGAAATGGTACGAAGGATAAAGGAGTACACCGCATCCTATCCCTGGCTTGTTTTTGAAGAGGACGGCAGGATTTTAGGTTATTGTTATGCATCCCAGTGGAAGACAAGATCTGCTTACCGTTTTTCAGCAGAGACTACGGTGTATGTACAGGAACAACAGCAAAGTAAAGGGATTGGAACCGCATTATATATGCATCTTCTTTCTGAAGTTAAAAAATACGGTATTCATACCCTGGTTGCAGGAATTACACTTCCGAATGAAAAAAGCCAAAAACTTCATGAAAAAATCGGTTTCTTAAAAGTCGCTCATTTTAGCGAAATCGGAAAGAAATTCGATACCTGGCTTGATGTCGGCTACTGGCAGCTTCATATGTAAGTAAAGGAGTCATTGTGCTTGTAAAAGCGCTTGAAGAATTCATACAGGGTAGTAGTGTTTATAGACACAATGACTATACACTGTATGCTGCGAATACCATTAGTTGTAAGCGCAGTTTAAAAATATTTACCAAATCGTATACGAAAATCGTGCTTGATTTAAAAGATACCACCGTTCCCTTGAAATCAATTCTGCAGACATTGAATGAACACTACAGTACGGATCCGTACAGGAAGTATAAGAAAATCCGGTGTATTTGGTATGTTTGTTCAACTCACGGGGGAATATATTTATATGAGACCCTGGATGTTAAAGAGGCAAAAAAATCGGGCAAGATGAAAAATTCATTTATAATCATGAATACTGATAACGGTACGGTCTCATTCGGACCCGGCCATACGTATAATAAAGAATTCTCAGAGCGTTTGGGTAAAATTTTACGTTCCAGCCGTTTCTTCACCCGTGAAAAATGGCTCGAGCAGCTATATGATATATTCACGTTAAGTGAAGTTATACGGGAAAAAAGGAGTATTTAGTATGAAAAGAAAGGCATTTACTGCCAAAGGCGCAGTCGCAGTTGGTCCGTATTCTCATGCAGTTGAAATGGATGGTCTTGTGTACTTATCGGGACAAACGCCTCTCGACAGTGCGGGAGGAACAGTTGTTACAGGCGGTATAAAGGAACAGACAAAACAGTGTTTTAAAAATCTGAAAGCGGTTCTCGAGGCCTGCGGACTTACTTCTGATGATGTTATTAAAACTACGGTATTTCTTACTGATATGGCTGATTTTAAGGATATGAATGAAATCTATGCGCAGGAGTTTTCCCAGCCGTATCCTGCACGCTCTACCATAGGAGTTAAGCAGCTGCCTTTAAATGCCTTGATCGAAATAGAAATGATTGCAAAAAGATAACCATGAAAGACTATTCCCGGGTAAAAACAATATTCCTCAGTAATAGAAAGTATTCATTAGTTTTTTTTTTACTGATGCTACTCCTATGTGCTGCCAGCATTGGTGTTGCCGTATGGGTTGTTGACCAGAGTGAAAAAATCCATGCTGATCTTGTGCGGACCCAGATATATGAGCTTAAAAAAAATTTTCTTAAAGATACCGTGGAGAACATGATAGTGCATATTGAGGCGGTAAGGAAACATACCGCACTCGATGAGTATAACCGCGGTGAATTTGCCGCAGCACAAGCTGTAGCTGCTATAGCTTCAGATACTTTTACTTCATCTATCCGTTTCCCCCCGCTGGCAATTGATGAAAAAGCTTGTATGCGGATAGTCAACACATACTCAAATAAGATCCTTTTTTCACAAAATGAAATACCTTCAAGTGACGTTTCGTTTATCATATCAAAATCAATAAACGAATACACAATTACCTATTCATATCCGCAAAGCATTATTGATGCTAAAACAAAGCAGATAATTCATGACGAAATTCATGCTCAAAAATTTGCGAATAACAGCTATATGTGGGTTAATGAAGTCATTAATTGGGATGGCGGCGACGGGTATGCAGTCCGCAGAGTTCATCCGAATTTAAAAGACACTGAGGGTCTTTTGTTATCGACAGAAACTAAAGATATAGCAGGAAATATGCCGTATCTTGAAGAGCTTAACGGAATTAAGGAAAACGGATCACTTTTTTCACGGTATTACTTTAAACGGCTCGAAAGCAATGAAATTGCAGAAAAACTCACGTATGCTTCGCTGTATAAAGATTTTAACTGGATTATTGCCATGGGAATCCATGTGGACGATTTGGAATACTATGTTGAAAAAGTGGAAAAAACAGGCGAACAGCTTAATGCAAAAGTTTTTATTATTGCATCGGTATTCCTTGTTTTCTTTTTTACAGCCTTCTTTGTTCTTTTTGTGATTACCGGATTTAAATACTTGAAGCAAACAAAGGCTGAAATTCGCAGCGAGGCGAATAGAGATCCCTTAACCGGTGCATTAAACAGACGTATAGGCAACGAGGTTCTTCGGCAGAATTTTATACGGTTTAAACAGGGAACAAAATTTCCATTGATCCTTTCTCTGGATATTGATGATTTTAAGGTGATTAATGATACTTACGGTCATGATGCCGGCGATACTGTTTTACAAAAGCTTGTATCGGTGATTAAAAATACTATGAGAGAAAGCGATTTTGCATTCAGGTGGGGAGGAGAGGAGTTTCTAATACTTTACGATGCTGAAGTGAATAAGGCTTCATTTTTAGCAGAACGTTTGAATACTTCTATTAAGAATATGATCGTTGAATATTGGCAGAAAGATAACATCAATACTATTTCAGTAACAGTATCTATCGGCATATCATGGTTTAGTGGAACAGACAGTAATTACCAGGCTGCATTAAAACGTGCTGATACAGCACTGTACGAGGCCAAAAAAAACGGGAAAAATACATACTGTATTAAAGAAACATAAAAAAAGACAGCAAGGTATCATTTTTTATCAATATAGGTGTTACTATTTAGAATGTGTAAAAGGAGTTTTTTATGGATGATAAAAAAACACAGGAGTATGACAGGGGAAATACAATCTTCTTCGGTATTCTACTTGTTGTTCTTGGAGTAGTACTGCTGCTTAATGCATTATTTGACTGGAATTTCTTAAGGATGGATAATCTTTGGCCGCTTTTTTTATTAGTTCCGGGTTTGACTTTTGAGTATGCTTTTTTTAATAACAGAAAGAATCCGGGGCTGCTTGTCCCCGGCGGTATTTTAACTGTATTGGGTTTGTTGTTCTTTTTTGAAGTTATTACAAGATGGCATTTTTCAGAATATACATGGCCTGTATATATTTTCTCTGTGGCAATCGGATTGTATCAGCTGTACTGGTTTTCAGGAAAACCGAGAGGCTTATTAGTGCCTGTTTTTATACTTGCTTTAATCGGCGGTGTGTCTCAAGTACTTCTCTTACTGGATCTTTCATTCGAGATACTCAACAGCTCAATCATTGTTCCCTGTATCTGTATAGGTTTGGGTTTATTTTTTATCTTTGTTAGAAACGCAAAACCGCCTAAAAAGTAGGGTTCCATACCTCGATATCAAGTATAAAAGCCGTAAATTTCAAAGTCAATTTCGCCTTTGTCATTTACGGCTATTCCTTCCTCTTGAAGATACATGCGCTGCTGAATGAATCCCTCTCCTGACAGTTTTATCTGTGCTTTACCTGACTTTCCCAAACCTACGACCCGGTGCCATGGAAGCTTCCCTGCTTCCCATCTTGTGTGAAGGATGCGTGACACCTGTCTGGCGCCTCCTGGATACCCTGCCGCAAGAGCAACACGCCCGTATGTCGATACCCTACCAAACGGTATTGAACGTATTGCGTTTTCTATAGCTATTGTTGCAGCACTGAGCTCTTTGATTCTTTTTTCAATTTCCATTATTTTTTCTTTAATAATGCGGCAAAAGGGTTATACGTGTCATTAACTTCTTCGTGCTTTAAAAACTCTTGTGCATTTTCTTCTTCTTCTTTTGATGGTACCTGTTTTAGAGATATTCTCTTATTTCCAATATCAATATCCTTTATAAGAACCGTAACGGTGTCTCCATTTTTAAATACTCTTTGGGTATTGTTGTACCGGTCATCGCCGCGGATTTCGGAATTATGCAACAATCCGTCAATACCGTTTTCGAGAGATATAAACACACCGAAATTTGTTATACGTACTACTTTACCTGTATGCTTTGAGTCTATAGTATATTTCGAAGCCTGGTCCCATGGATCGCTTTCAAGAGATTTCATGCTTACACTCATTTTCCCCAGTTTCCAATCGGTTGAAAGAATTACAACATCAATAATTTGTCCAACCTGAAGTACATCCTCTACTGAGCTTACACGTTCTCTTGATATTTCTGAAATGGGAAGTAATGCCTGGAATCCTTGAATATCAACAAAGGCGCCGAAACTCTGCAGTGAAATAACTTTTCCGTTTACCTTCATGCCGGCTTCGAGAGTATTCTTAAGAGATTCGATGTGTTCTTCTCTCTCTTTATCAAGAATTGCACGGTGTGAAACCGTAATAGATTTTCCGCCTTCCTTGTATTCGATAATTGAAAAAATAAGGTGCTTTCCAACGGGACTCTGATTTTCATCTTTCTTAAGACCTATTTGCGAGAAAGGACAGAAAGCTCTCTTCGTGCCCACTATGACCTCGTATCCGCCTTTTATTTCTTTTTCCACAACACCTTCAACAGGAATTTTGTTTTTATATGCATTTTCTATCATTTCATCGTTTGCAGACTGACCGCTGATGCGCCTTGTAAATCTCATCTCGCCGCGCTGATTTGACAGAAAAAACACTGTAATTTCATCACCGACAGAAACATTTACAGATCCGTCATCATTGGTAACTTCGGCTTTATCCAGTATTCCTTCACTTTTACCGCTGAGCTGAAGAAATACACAGTCATTGCCGATAGCTATTATAGTTGTTTTTACACTCTGACCGGGAACGAGTTTTTCCATTTTTGCAAGACTTTTTTCAAACAATTCTTCAAACGAATTTTCTTTTTTTATTGATATAGAATCCATATATCCTCTTTTCATTAACATAGAGATAGTTCATACTATTAGTAAGTACCTGTACAGCCTACGGAAATAAGACGGTAAAGTCAAGCAAAAATATTCATCCTCTCAGGAATTTTTCTGAGTTTTCTCCGCTTCTTTTTGAAGGGCAATTCTCTTTTTTCTAAATTCCATAATCGGATAATCACCCTGAAAAAGGAATTCGCCTTGTCCTATGCCGCTTGTCTTCGGGATTTGCGTATTAACAACACGTCTGTCCTGATGCGCAACAATGAGATTGAATCTTCCTGCCGCCCACATGATGAGAGAACGTAAGAGAGGGAGCTTCATAAAATTCTGATAAAAGCGCAGATATAAAAGGGTATGTGTCTCATCCACAGGTACGAAGAGACCCAGTACACGGACTTTTTTTGCTATGCAGTTTTCCCACATGTTGGGGAGAATGCATTCAAGTTTGAAATACTTGTCAGGATTCGGTACAGGAACTTCTTTTGGAGTTCTCGGAGTTGAACCGTCATCTACTTTATTATAGACGTAGTGAAAGAACATGGTATCTCCTTTCCATTCAAGTCCAGGACCTTCAACCAGGGTTTTATTTCCTCTGCCTATAGTGTTGTGATGAACAAAGGGAAGATGAACGACATCGAGCTGATTTTCAAGCACCTTTGTATAATGATTGTCCCAGGGATCGACTACGGTTTTCCAATACTTAAAATCTTTTAAATCATCAAAAAACGGGGGAGGCGCGAGATTCTCAGGCGGATTGTCACCCCACCAAATCCAGATTATACCGTACTCTTCATGTACAGGATATGATTTCATTTTAAACTGCGGCGGAACCGGCGCATTTTTACCGTTTGCAGGAATTTTAGTACACCGGCCTGATACATCATACTCAAGACCGTGGAAGGGGCAGCGCATTTTATCATGAGCATCACCGCAAATGATTCCTTTCCCTAATGATGCTCCGCGGTGAGCACAGCGGTCATACAAGCACGATATAGTACCATCTCCGGTACGCCAAAACAACATTCTTTCACCCAGCCGTAAAAGGCTGACTGGTTTATTTCCAATTTCTCTGGACTCTAAAACCGCATACCACAAGTTTCTTATCATAGTACTATAATAAACTGAGACAGAGAAAGAGTAAAGAAGAATTGATAAAAATGTACTATGACTAAAAGAGTATAAATAGTATTAATGTCTTAAAGGTATAAAAGCACTAATACACATTACCTTACATTATACATATCAATTGCACATTTTACCTTCATGCCTCTTTTGCGCTTTGGATTTCTAAGGTATTATATACGGCGGAGGTGATTATGGATTTCTCAATAAGTACCCCGGCTCTGCTTTTTTCTGCAATTACTATACTGATTCTAGCCTATACAAACCGTTTTCTTTCTCTTGCTTCCCTCGTCCGTCAGCATATTGCACTGTATAAAGATAATCCTGATGAAAGCATTCTGCGTCAGCTTAAGAATTTCAGACAAAGAATTGTGGTAATAAAATATACTCAGATTGTCGGTGTATTAAGTTTTCTTTTTTGTGTTGTATCAATGTTCTGCATTTTTTTGGGGTGGGTAATACAGGCAGAAATTGTTTTCGGTATAAGTCTGATTTTATTATTTGTATCGCTGCTTTTATCTCTACATGAATTGATTTTATCAATCGGTGCTCTGGATGTTGAAATGCAGAAAGTATTTAAAAAAAATCCGAAGGAGTGAAATATGGAAAAACATCATGAAGACACTATCAATATTTTTATTGATAAATACAAAAACACGGAAGGCTTGCTTGCAGTGCTGCTTGCGGGTTCACTGGCTCACGGTTTTGCAAAGAGCAGTTCTGATGTTGATATTCTATTAATCATTACTGATGAAGAGTATGAAAAAAAGAAAACTGAAAAGAAACTAGCTTTCAGTGTATGGGATTTTGTGACCTATAAGGGAGGGTATGTTGACTGTAAGTTCTTATGTCCGTCCTCCATTAAGCGTATTGCCGATAAAGGAAGCGATCCTGCCCGGTATGCCTTCAAAGATTCTGTTTTTCTTTTATGCCGTGATGAATCTTTGAAGACACTTATTCAAAAGGTTAGTGTGTATCCTCAACATCAGTATGAAAACCGCAGATACCGGTTTGTTTGCCAGATACTTGCATGGAAATGGTATATGAGTCAGGCGGAGGAAAAAGAAAGCCTGTATCTGAAGTATCTTTCCGCCCAGCGTCTGGTTCTTTTTGCCTGCCGTAGCGTGCTCAATGAAAATGCAATGCTCTATCCGTATCACAAATGGCTTTTAAAGGAAACAGAGATGGCAAAAAATAAGCCCGGCGGATTCATGGGGATAGTGGAATCCTTTCTCTCGAAGCCTTCTTTTACTGGTGCACAGTCATTAGCAGATTCCATCTTAGCTTTTCTCGGTGTTAAGGAGCAGGAAGTTGACTGGTCTAATCAGTTCATGAAAGACAGTGAAATGAACTGGATAGAACATGAAGCACCCATAGATGATATATAAAAAACAGATGAAGGAGAAATAATGAGACGAAAAGACCGCGAAATAACAAACAGAAATGAAATAGAAAGTATTATAGGTAAAGCGCAGAGTTTAAAACTTGCACTTAATGCAGGAGAGTATCCGTATATTATTCCGCTGAGTTACGGCTTTGAATGGAAGGAAAAACTTATTTTTTATTTTCATTGTGCAAAGGAAGGCAGAAAACTGGATTGTATCGAACAGAATAATAAGGCGGGTTTTGAAATCGATGCCTGCGGTGAACTGGTTACAGGAGAAACCGACTGCGACTGGGGATATAAGTATGCGAGCATTATAGGAACAGCTCAGGTTTATGAGATTTTTGGAGAGGAGAAAGTACACGGGCTGGAATGTCTTATGGAGCATTACGGAAAGAAAGACAATCATACATTTCAGCCTCACGTTATGGAAGCAACAAGGGTATTCAAGATAGAAGTTATAAGCATGAGCGCAAAATCGCTGAGATAAGCATACAGACGCAACATCATCCTGGTGACTGCGTTACTTGAACTGAGACGTATATCAATTTATTATTGAACAAAAGTAAGGGGGTGTTGAATGAAGTATTCCATCGGATTAATCGGTTTAGCCGTTATGGGTAAGAATTTGGCATATAATATAGCAGATAAAGGTTTTTCTATTGCAGTGTATAACAGAACACCGGAAAAAACGCGGGAAACAGCAGCCGAATACGGGAAAAAAAATCTGGAAGGTTTTTACTCCCTTGAGGAATTTGTTCAATCTCTGGAAAGCCCCAAAAAAATAATTCTCATGGTAAAATCAGGCAGTGCGGTTGATGAATCTATTATGCATCTGGTTCCACTTTTACAACAGGGCGATATACTTGTTGACGGCGGGAATTCCCATTACGGTGATACAGCACGGAGAACTGCGGCTCTCAAAGAAAAGGGTATTTTATACCTTGGGACAGGAGTATCAGGCGGAGAAGAAGGCGCCCGAAACGGACCTGCAATAATGGCAGGCGGCAACATAGATGCGTATAAGTATGTTAAACCCGTTTTTGCTTCAATTTCAGCAAAGGCCGAAGGCGAAGACTGCTGCGGTTTTGTCGGTGACGGCGGGGCGGGGCATTTTGTAAAAATGGTTCACAACGGAATTGAATATGCTGATATGCAGCTCATTGGAGAATCATACGCAATCTTAAAAAAACTTCTCGGTCTCAGTGCTGACAGTCTTTCACAGGTTTTTGAAGACTGGAATAAGGGCGAGCTTGAGAGTTATCTCATAAGTATTACTTCAGACATATTCAGGAAGAATGACGAGGAAACAGGTCTTCCTCTTGTGGATGTTATACTCGATACGGCAGGGCAAAAGGGAACAGGAAAATGGACCGGGCAAATATCGCTCGAATTGGGAAGTCCTGTGCCGACTATTACAGGTGCAGTATACGACCGGTACTTATCAGCTAAAAAAGATGAACGGGTTAGAGCTTCTCAAATTTTCAGCGAACCTTCCAATCATGCTGTTTTCGGTAAAGCACTCATTGAACAGGTGAGAAAAGCCTTATATGCAAGCAAAATATGCGCCTATGCCCAGGGTTTCAGCATGCTCAAAGACGCCTCTTCTGCATATAACTGGAACCTTGATTATGCTCAGATTGCAAAGATTTTTCGCGGCGGGTGCATAATCCGGGCAAAATTTTTAACACAGCTCGCGAAAGAGTTCTCATCAGATAAAGGCCTTCAAAATATTCTTTTATCACCTTTTTTCTCAAACATTATCAAGGATTATGAAAAAGACTGGAGAACTGTAATTTCGCTGGCGGTAGAAAACGGCATTGCAGTGAGCGCTTTCTCCTCCGCTCTGTCATACTTTGATAATTACCGCAGTGCTTCAATGCCCATGAATCTCCTGCAGGCACAGCGGGATTATTTCGGCGCTCATACATACGAACGCATAGATAAAGAAGGCGTTTTTCATACCCGGTGGTAGAAGGAATTTCATCGAATACTACGAGGAGAAATCTATGAGTAAAGCTTTAAATAATGAGAAACTTTCCGCCGTATTTGTCATATTCGGAGCAACAGGAGATTTAACACACCGGAAGCTCATGAGCGCTCTCTATAATCTTGTACGCGATGATCTTATAAGTGAGAAATTTGCCGTTGTTGCGATCGGACGGCGGGATATAAGCGAAGAAGAATACAAAGAAAGTGTTCACGAATCCATTATAAAGCATTCCAGAAATCCGGTTGATGCACAGGTATGGCTTAAACTGTATGCTATGATACGCTACTATAAATTTGATTTTACCCGTAGTGAAGGATACGCCGAACTCCATGAATACTTGCGGAAGACTGATCGTGAATCGGATGCAGGGGGAAATAGAGTTTTTTATTTGGCCGTGGCGCCTGAGTATTTTGAAACCATAGTAAAAGGCATACAGGGCGGAAAGATGGCAGACCGCTGCGGAGGTTTCTGCCGCTGTGTTATAGAAAAACCGTTCGGTAAGGATCTGTCTACAGCGCGGAAACTTAATGATGCCATTTTAGAGGTTTTCCCGGAAAAAGATATTTACCGTATAGATCATTATCTTGGGAAAGATATGATACAGAATATCATGGTTCTCCGTTTCTGCAATCCAATATTCGAATCGATGTGGAATAACCGCTACATAGATAATGTACAAATATCATTGACAGAAACACTCGGGGTTGAAACACGCGGAGATTATTACGAAAACTCCGGAGCAATGAGGGATATGGTTCAGAACCATATAATGCAGATCCTGTCAATGGTAGCAATGGAACCTCCGGTGAATTTGAAGATGGATTCCATCCGCAATGAAAAGCAGAAAGTTCTCGAGGCAATTGAAGATATTGACTGTACATTTCTTGAAAACAATGTTGTTTTCGGTCAGTATGATGAAGGAGTCATAGACGGAAAGGAGGTATGCGCCTACCGCAGTGAAATGAAGGTTAGTAAAGAATCTGAAACAGAAACCTTTGTGGCGCTGAAACTGCATATAAATAATTTCAGATGGGCGGGAACTCCGTTTTATATTAGGACGGGTAAACGGCTCAAGAAATCATCAGGAGAAATTATTATTCAATTTAAAGATCTGCCTCATACACTGTTTAAAAAAGAAAACGCCAATGCACAGCCAAATCTTCTAGTGCTGCGCATCCAGCCCAAGGTAGGTGTGTTTTTCCAGTTTAATACCAAGGATTTTACGTCTCACAGCGGAATAATTCCCTCTATTATGGATACAAGCTCTGCAAGCTCCGCCCAGGGAAATACACCCGAAGCCTACGAGAGGCTCATATACGATATTTTACGGGGCGATGCTTCTCTCTTTTCCAGATGGGATGAAGTGGAATCGGCATGGATCATTGCAGATAAATTAATACACTACCGCGAACAGAAAAAAAGCTCATTTCCTAATTACCGTGCGGGAAGCATGGGACCTGAAAGAGCGGAGGAGCTTGTAAAAAAAGACGGGAGAGTCTGGCGCGAAATATAAAAGGAAAAATTATGATAATTACAGTTAATTCAGAAAAGATGTACGATATCTCCATGCCCATAGAGGAAGGCATGAAGGTGTACAAGGGCAAAAAGGAGAAAAAACCTCATATAAAAGTATTCTCCGATATGAAAACGGGTACTTCATTTGAAAGCCTTATTACCATGAATCTTCATACCGGTACCCATATTGATTCTCCCCTTCACATGATCGAGGGTGGCTGTGATCTGGAAACTCTGCCGCTTACTTCTCTGTTCACGGTATGCAAGGTTCTCGACTTCACACAGTGTATTGACTCAATCGGAAAAGAGGATCTGGAATCCCGTGACATTAAGCGCGGCGACTTTATTGTATTAAAAACAAAAAATTCCTTCACTGATATTCTTGAGGGAAATTATATCTACCTTAATAAAACAGGTGCGTCATACCTTGCCGAAAAGAAAATTAAAGGGGTGGGAATCGATGCGCTCGGCATAGAAAGGGCGCAAAACGGTCATGAAACCCATTTAGCTCTCATGAATAAGGGCGTTTTAATTATTGAGGGACTGTGCCTCTCCCATGTTCCCGAAGGAACATATGCATTATCAGCTTTTCCGTTACACATTAAAGGGGTGGAAGCTTCGCCGATACGGGCGGTTCTCATCGAATTGGCTTAAGGGTAGGAGTAAATACTGATAGACTTTCAATTATCACTTACAGTATACTGAAACTGATATACAAGTACACTGGAGGATTATAATGAAAGCAGTTGAAAGAACAGATGAACATCACATACTAAAACATACTCATTTTATGTCGCTCCCCGATAAACATACCTATAACGTTGTTTTTTTCGGAGATTCAATAACCCGGCGCTGGGAGGATAATATTGAACTTTGGAATCAATACTTTTCCTCTTTTAATCCTCTAAATATGGGTGTAGGAATGGATACCCTTGAAAACATGCTCTGGCGGGTTCAAAACGGACAGCTCGACGGCTTAAAACCTTCCCTCATACTGCTGCTTGCAGGAACAAATAATATTACCCAGTCTCCGGTAGACTATATTGCAAAAGGCATTATCTATCTGGCTAAGGAAATACAAAAAAAATGTCCAAAATCAAAATTGGTCATCTGCGGACTCCTTCCCCGTGTGCAGGATGACAGCGGCGTCGACTGCAGAAAAAAGGTTGATGAAGTTAATGAGCTGCTGAAGCCCCTGAGTAAAACGGAGGGATTCCCGTATTTCTATTACGGCGACAAGCTTCTTGCACAAGACGGAAGCGTTGACAGAAGAGTGCAGGAAGACGGTCTGCATTTAAATGCTGAAGGGTACAAAATTGCAGGTCCTATTTTGAAACAACTCATAGAAAGTATGCTATAATGTGTTCATGAAAAAGGTGCGCATCAAGCGTTTTCTATACAGTTCTCTTTGTGTTTTATTTTTATTTTGCTTCTCCTGCCGGCCGGTACAGCCCTCATATGAGCTTACAAAAGATTTTTTGGGTTATGGTGTTTCTATTGAGAAACCATCTAAATCATATACAAAAGCTTCAGACAGATATACGTATGTTTTTGATGTATGGTCTCTTCCGCCTTCTTATACAAAAAAGATCAATAAACAGTTTTTAAAAATTTCACAGAACTGTCCTGATTTTAAAGACAGTGAGCTTTCTTTTATACGATGGACTTCACTTCCTATGGAGGATGTCAATATGAAGTATTTCCGTTCTTCCCTGCTGGAAGATAACGAAGGCATCCAGGTGGTTCAGGAAATTGAAATATTAATGAAAGCTGTATTACGTGAAAAAGGGAACTATTATAGTTATGCGGTATCGAATGCACAGGATCCTATGAATGCACAAGTTCTTTGCTTTGCGGTGTATTGCTCAGAACGAAAACTTCTAATTGTATTAAAACGGACGAAAGAATAATCTTGACCTCTTTGTCTTTTCTGTGTAGAATCGCCCTGTTACTATAAAAAGATACAAATCCGGAGTAATAGTATGGATGTTGAATTAACCCGCCGGGTAAAACCGCTTTCGGTGCAGCACGCTGATATTTCTGTCCCCCCTTCAAAGGCTCATACACTTAGAGCTCTTTTATTGGCATCTGTAGCCCGCGGTACGTCAGTAATAACAAATCCTCTCATGGGTGAAGATCAAAAGAATCTAATAGCATGCTTGAAAAACCTGGGAGTTCCGGTATCAGTCAGTAATAATTCAATAACTGTTACCGGTACAGGCGGAACATTTACTCCCATTTGTGAAGAACTCAACTGCGGGGAGTCTGGAGTTGCAATGAATTTCTTGAGCGCGTTATGTCCCTTTTCATTAAAGCCTGTTGTACTAACCGGAAAGGAAGGCTTACTGAAGCGTCCTGTAGGCGAAATAGTAAGCGGTTTGCTCAGGCTCGGTGCGGATATCAGTTATGAGGATACAGAAAATTATCCTCCTCTGCGAATAAAACCGTCACCCTTACGGGGCGGGAAAACTGAGATGAAAGGAGCCTTCACCTCGCAGTACTTCAGTTCGCTTACCATTGCCTCCGCGCTTGCGGGGGAGGACGTGGAAATTAATTGTACCGATGAAATGTCTGAAAAACCGTATTACGATATAACTCTCGAGATGATGGAAAAATTCGGGGTAAAGGTCAGTAATCAGGAGTATAAACGGATGCTCATTGAATCCGGTCAGTACTATACTTCATGTACTATTGCCGTCGAAGGTGATTATTCGAGCGCCTCGTATTTTTTCGAGGCTGCAGCGGTCTGCGGCATCACAGTACATTTGTCAAATATGAATGAAAATTCTGTGCAGGGTGATAAGAAAATAATTGAATATATGAAAGACATGGGCTGTACTATTCAAAAAAACGGCAGTGTCCTTGCTGTAAGAGGCGGAAAACTAAAGCCCCTCATAGCAGACTGCAATGGAACACCGGATCTTGTTCCGACGCTTGCCGTCTGTGCGGCCTTTGCAGAGGGGAAGAGCCTTTTAAAAAATGTCGCGCATTTGAAATTCAAAGAGTGCGACAGAATTACAGCTGTTTGTACTGAACTTGCAAAAATGGGAATACACGCCGAACTTGAAGGCAGTGATCTTGCGGTCTACGGCTCCAGAGAAAAAATACATGCGGCTGCAATACACTCGCACAACGATCACCGTATTGCTATGAGTTTTGCCGTGCCCGGTTTACTGCTCAGCGGCCAGACGATAGCCCATCCTGAGTGTGTTTCAAAATCCTTCCCTGATTTTTGGGAGGTTTTGAATACCTTTACTACGTAATCTTGCACAATTAAAATTGCTGCCGTATACTATCTTCAAAGTACCGGGAGATACCTATGTTAAGAATGATTCATCATATTTGTATAGACACAGACTGTTACAAGCAGAGCATCGATTTTTATGCTTCAGTCATGGGTTTTACGGTGGTTTATGAGGACATGGATCAGGAAAACAGAACATATAACTCCTGGCTTAAAAAAAACGATATTTTAATTGAAATTCAAACTCCAAAACACAATGATAAAGTACTTCCGTCCGGAAACGGGTCAATTCTTACCGGTTTAAATCATGTATGTTTTCTTGTAGATAATATTGATCTCGAAGTTTCTCTCATAAGGCAGAGAGGATGGGATAAATTCAATACAAAAGAGGGAGAAGTTGTGTATTTAGTCGACAACGCCAAGGTTTGCAAGGTTATTGCCCCCGAGGGTACGGTTATTGAACTGCGGGAACAGAATATCTGTTTTTAAAGGGTAACGGATGAGAAGTCTCCGCTATAATAAAGAAACCGATACCTGGCAGTGTTTTACGAATCCTGTTATCGTGAAAAAAGCATTTTCGTATGGCGAAGTTACGAACATTACTAAAGAAATAGAAACAATTTGTCATGAAAAATCTTTATTTGCACTGCTTCTATTACATTACGAAGCAGCGCCTGCCTTTGATTCTCTGCTTACGGTAAAAAATACGAAGCAGGTTCTTGCGTCTATTGCTTATTATGAAACATACGAGGAATTAACCCCTGAAAGCTTCTATGCATTGGGGCAGAAGAAGTATTGTATGTCCCCGGTTAATTTCATGACTGAGGATGAATATGAAAAATCATTTTACGCAATAAAGGCGCAAATAAAATCCGGCAACACGTATCAGATAAACTATACCTTTCCCTTCACTTCTTTTTTTGACGGCTGTCTTCTGTCATGGTTTATAGACGCAGTAAGAAGAAATCCAAGCCCCTATGCTTTTTATCATGAAGATGAAAACACTGCAGTCTGTTCATTTTCTCCCGAGCTGTTTTTCACACGGCAAAGAAAAGAAACACATTACGAGCTTGTTTTTAAACCGATGAAAGGCACAATCAAAAGAAGAGAAGGGTATGAAGCTGAAGATGCCCGTACTCTTTCACAAAGCCCTAAAAACAGGGCTGAAAATCTGATGATTACCGATATGGTCCGTAATGATGTATCCAAGACTGCATTAACGGGAACGGTAACTGTCCCAAGATTATATGAAACAGAAATCTATACATCTGTAATTCAAATGACTTCAACAATACATGCTGTATCAGACGCATCATTATATGACACTCTGTGTGCTGTGTATCCTTGCGCATCAATAACAGGCGCTCCTAAGATACAAAGTATGAAAATAATTAATGAACTGGAAAAAACCGAACGGGGGGTGTATACTGGAGCTATAGGGTATGTCGATAAAAACGGCAATGCAGTGTTCAGTATTCCAATTCGGACCGCCTTCTTGAGTAAAGAATCAAATCTCCTTACCTATGGAGTTGGGAGCGGAATAGTGTGGGATTCACAAAGTAATGATGAGTATGAAGAATGCAGAAACAAGGCCTCTGTTTTAAAAGCTGAAAACGACAGCAGTTTTTATGTTTTTGACTCAATGCTGCTGGAAGAAGGGGTGTTATTTCTTTTAGATAAGCACCGTAAACGTCTTGAGAAGGCTGTCTCTTTTTTTTATAACAAAAATCCAGATTCATTGCGGGATCTTTTTGAAGCCATCGAAAGACACTTGATCAGTCTTTCTCAAAAGCACCCGGAGGGTTCTTATAAGATTAGAACAAGCATCACGAAAGATTTAGTGCATACGGTTACTTCAGAGGTGATAAGCACCGCCGAACATACTCTTAAACTTGCTGTTATGAAAGATACGGTATACACAAAGACCCCGTTTTTCACCTTCAAAACATCATATAGAAATGCATACAGCGGTATTAAAAATCAATATCCGTATGCTGATGATGTACTTCTAATAAATGAAAACGGAGAGGCAACAGAAACAACACGGGGAAACATACTGATACAAACTCCTGAAGGGTTGTTCACACCCTGTGAAAGCTCAGGGCTGCTTGCGGGTACGTACAGAGAATTCTTGTTGGAATCGGGGCAGTGCACTGAGAAAATACTATATGAAAAAGATATACGTGAAGCTCAGCAGGTTTGGATGATAAATTCAGTCCGAAGGAAGGTGTTATGTACAATACTGTAGGATTCAGCATAAAGAAAACTGACGGATTTAATGAAAGAGTTTCAAGCGGTATTCAAGGACTGGATAAAACAGTTGATTCCATCAGGCTCGGCGACAATGTAGTATTTCAGGTTGAAAACATAGAAGAGTATCAGTTTCTTGCGCGCTGTTTTGCACAGTCATGCATCAACGATAAGAGGAGAACCGTTTATATACGATTTGCTCCTCACGAAGCGATTCTGGGGGAACAGGAAGGCTTAACGGTATATAACCTTGATCCCTCAAACGGGTTTGAAAATTTTACAACAGAACTTCACCGCATTATTGCACAGGAAGGAAGTTCGGTCATGTATGTGTTTGACTGCCTTTCACAGCTTCAAAGCGTATGGGCCGCCGATTTAATGATGGGAAACTTTTTTGCGGTGACCTGTCCCTTTCTCTACGAGCTCGATACTGTTGCATGGTTCTGCATACTCCGGAATACTCACAACTATGCGACTATTGCCCGAATACGCGATACAACACAGCTGCTTATAGATTTGTACCCGGATACTGATTATTTATACATACATCCGGTTAAAGTTTGGAAACGCTATTCACCGGTTATGTTTTTCCCCCACCGTCTTGAGTATAAAAATATGAGCGTAACCGCTGTTACAGACGGAATCGCAGTATCCCGTTTTTATGAACTGGCCGGAAGAATAAGCGCTGATGACCAAAGTAGAAATTTTGACAGTTTTGAAAGGTTCTTTCTTGATATTAAAAAATTCAGGGATGACGATACTGATGCAATGAAGAAAATAACCGAACGGCTTGTGGGCGTCAATCCCCGCTTCTTTTCACTCATAAGCACACAGTATACCGTAAGCGGATTATTGGAAATAAAAGACAGACTTATTGGTTCGGGAAAAATCGGAGGCAAGGCAATCGGAATGCTTCTTGCACGCCGTATACTGAAAAACTCAATGCCAGACAAAGTGTATCTATTAGAACCGCATGACTCTTTTTTTATAGGTTCGGATGTTTTTTACACCTATCTTGTACACAATAATTTATGGAAACTCCGGGTACTTCAAAAAACACATACCGGATACTTTGAAAAAGCCAGGGAACTTAAAAATGGAATTCTACACGGATTTTTCCCGGAAACCATCAGGGAACAATTTATGAGAACTCTCGAGTATTACGGTCAGTCTCCCGTCATTGTACGTTCAAGCAGTTTGCTGGAAGACAGTTTCGGCAATGCTTTCGCAGGAAAATATGAATCTGTTTTTTGTGTAAATACCGGAAGCCCTGAGGAACGGCTGAAGAATTTTGAAAAGGCAGTTCTTACAGTGTATGCAAGCACAATGGATGAGTCAGCTCTTATGTATAGGAGAGAGAGGGGTTTGGAAGATGAGGATGAACAGATGGCTGTTCTTGTGCAACGTGTATCGGGATCTCTTCGACATACATATTTTTTCCCGGATACGGCCGGGGTCGGTTACTCATATAATATGTGGAAGTGGCATTCCGATATTCAAAGAAAAGATGGAATGATCCGTCTCGTAGCAGGATTGGGAACAAGTGCGGTTGACAGAAGAGCAAGCGGATATCCACGACTCATAGCCCTCAAGCACCCTCATATACCTCCATCTCAGGGAGAGGATAAAAGCCTTTACAGTCAAAAAGTAATAGATGTTTTAAATCTTGAAAAAAAAGAATTTGAAACAGTTTCGATTGAAACAATTCTGCCGTATTTTCCCTCATATTTAGAAAAACTGATAATGGAACGAAATAGGGAAATTGAGATGAAGCTTGCTGAAAAAGGCATAGAAAGAAGTGTTTCAGATGCAACCTGCGGAGGAGCAGCGCAAAATAATGAGTTTATAACATTTTGTTATACAATCCTGAAAACACTCGAAACGGTCTATTCATGTCCGGTTGATATTGAATTTACTGCTAACTGGAATGATAAGAACGAGTTTGTGCTGAACCTGCTGCAGTGCAGACCTCTTCAGACTATCCGCGACGAGACTTCTGTACAAACCTTAAGCCGTACTGAAGCTGCGATGAGAGCACAAGAAATTTTTTTCAATTTAACGGAAAACGTTATGGGCCCGCAAATGGATATTACGATCGATTTAATTATCGTAATTGATTCAAAGGAATACTATGAAATGAAATGGAAAGAAAAACCTGAAGCAGCCCGGCTCATAAACAGCGTTAACTCATACTGCCGCGGGAAAAAATTACAAGCAATGCTTATAGCACCGGGCAGACTGGGAACAAGTTCGTGTGAATTAGGTGTTCCTGTAAGTTTTGCAGATATAAACAGTTTTAAAATACTATGTGAGATGGAAGACAGTACATACGGGTATCAGAGCGAACTTTCATTCGGCAGCCACTTTTTTCAGGACCTTGTGGAAAATAATATTTACTACGCAGCTTTAAAAGAAAAGAGCCTCAAATCCGGTTTTTTATCAGGGTACGTTAATACAGCTGCCATTATTACCATACCGGAAGAGTATAAAAACCTTATAAGAATTTACGAACCTGAAGCAGTTCGTTTTATATCATATACTGAGGAAGGTTCCTGCATCTGCTATTCAAATTCTTCAGACTTACCGGTGAAAAACGGCACATAATTCATATCTTCTTTCATAATATGATTGGTAACCCAGTCAATCAGGAAGCTGAGTGTAGTAACGCTCAGTGCGAGATCTCCTGCTTCCTGTTTTTGCAGAAGATCATGAATCTGCTTTGTTAAATCAGCATGAGATTGTTTGTGTGAACGAGAGTCAGGGTATGAAAACTTTTCGAAGGCTTTTTCTTCGTTTTTAAAATGATAATCAGTATATTCTACCAAATCTTTAAGGATTCTGGAAATAACTTTTCCTGCTTCTCTATTTCGCATTGCAGAATGCAGTTCATTGACAAAGGATAAGAGCTTCTTATGCTGAATATCAATGCTGTCGATGCCTGTTTTTAATGAATCCGACCAGGTAAATAATTCCATGAAAACTCCTTAGCAGTATAACTGAATACAAGAATAATACAGCTTCCGCATACAGTCAAGATTAGAAGATATGAAAAACTATTAATACCTTGACCTGTTTGCATAGTGAAGTGTAGTATTATACATATGCCTTTAATAGAAACAAAAAACCTGACAAAAACGTATAAACGCTACAAAAAAGCTGAAGGATTAAAGGGAAGCCTTGCAGGACTTTTTAAAAGAGAGTATGAGACAAAAAATGCTGTAGACTCATTCAGCGTATCAATTGATAAGGGTGAATTTACAGGTCTCATAGGTCCCAACGGCGCCGGAAAAACTACGCTCATAAAAATGCTTACCGGTATTATAGCACCTACATCAGGAATAGTATCTGTTCTTGGTTATTATCCGAACAAACTTGAAAACGCGTTTAAAAAACAGTATGCAGTAGTTATGGGACAAAAGAGTCAGCTTTTTTTTGAACTTACGGCAAATGACACGCTTTCATTGTTTAAAGAAATTTACGATATTCCGAAACCTGAATTTACAAAAAGCAGAGATTATTTTATTGAACTTTTCAGAATTAAAGAACTCATGGATGTACAGGTAAGAAATTTGTCTCTTGGAGAAAGAATGAAGATGGAACTTGTTACTGCTCTTATTCATAATCCGCAGGTTCTCTTTTTAGATGAACCCACGATAGGACTTGACGCAATAGCAGTAAAGCAGATACGCGGATTCTTACATGACGTGAATGAAGACAAGGGGACAACCATTGTTCTCACATCACATTACATGGAAGATATAAAACAGCTTTGCAAACGCTCAATTGTAATAAACAAGGGAATGAAAATTTTTGACGGTACAACAGAAGAACTGTTCAATACATATCAGAAATACAAAATAATACACATTAGTTTTACTGATAAAACAATTCTCCGCATGGAAGACAGTCATTTAAAAGACTCCTCTGTGATAGACAGGGGAGAGTATAAAACATCACTGCAGGTTCCCAAAAACTCTTCATCAAAAATTCTCGACTACCTTTTTAAATCCTATTCCATTCAAGATATTACTCTCGAGGAAGAAGATATTGGAAATGTTGTAGAGCGGATGTATTCATAGTATGAAGAAGTATCTTGAACTCATAAAAATAAACCTTAAGACTCAGCTTATCTGGAGAACAGATGCGTTTTTCAGCATTATAAGTGTGAGTGCTAGAATGCTTTTTGCGTATTTATTATGGGGTATTATTTTTGAAGGAAAAGATGACATTGCCGGGTTTTCTTACAATATGATGATTTCGTACTATGTTCTTAACTCTTTTATTTCATCGATGGAAATGTCATCGCAAATAAGCTATGAAATGGATGATAAAATACGAAACGGCAGTTTTTCAAAATACATGGTCATTCCTGTGAAAATTCAATCCTATTTTTTATGTCAGACAATCGGAAAAATGCTTTTTTATTTCATTTTTACATGTATTGCTTCATTTGTGTGGATTTTTATTTTTAAACTGGATTTTGTATTTACTAAAAATATTTTCACTATTGTATCTGCTGTAAGTATTTTATTATCAGGCTGGTATTTTATGCACCAGTTTCATTATTTTCTTGGACTATTAACTTTTAAATTTAAGAATATCTTTATCTTTTTGATGATTAAGGATAATCTTTTTGCACTTATAAGCGGCTCCGTAATACCTCTTATTCTGCTCCCGGATGCATTCCTTTCTGTTTTTAGATTTTTTCCCTTTTACTATATATCCTATTTACCTGCAATGCTTTTTCTCGGCCGCAATACCGAAGAAATTCCATTTGCTTTTATTATTATGTTTGTATGGATACTATTTTTTGCCTTTTTAAATCCTGCAACATATACCTATTATAGAACCAAATTTGAGGGAGCCGGAATTTGATGAAGATAAGTCTGCCAAAAAATGTCAGGATCTTTTTTATGCTCTTTAAACTGAGATTTGCACGCTTAACTGAATTCCGCCTGAGTTTTTTCGGGCCGTTTTTCATTGATTCAAGTTTATTTATAGTTCAAGTGTTAATTTTTAAAACAATATATGCAAATGTGGATTCTATAGGCGGCTGGGCTCAGGGGCAGATGCTCATTTTCATAGGAACTTTTTCTCTCATTAATGCTTTAAATATGATTCTATATTTTTTCGGTGTTATAACCATTCCCGAAAAAGTGAAAAACGGCAGCATGGATTTATACCTTACAAAACCGGTGAGCCCCCTGTTTAGAATAAGTTTTGAAAGTATAGATCCGGGATCACTGCCTCTTCTTTTAACCAGTTTTGTTATCATCAGCTATGGTATAACAGTAACTGGAATTGTACCGTCTCCATCTCATATGCTTCTGTATGTATATTTCATAATTCTTATGACAGTACTCTGGTACGATATGGAAGTAATACTACGCTCCCTTTCGTTTTTTATACTATCAGTTGATAATATTACAAGAATCGAAGTGGCATGTCTGGAATTTGCATTCACTGTTCCCGGTATAGCACTGCGTGGTTTTTTTAAGGTGCTCTTTTACTTTATTTTACCGTACGGGATAATGGCAACAATACCGGTACAGGCCTTGACAGGAGCCTTAAACCCTGGCGGTGCATTTCTATTCAGCGGTGTAGTTGCTATGTTTACACTTTTAACAGCGGTAGTCTGGAAGACAGGACTACGTCACTATAACAGCGCCTCAAGCTGATACATTTTTTTCAAAAGATATAAGAAGGGAGTAATATGACCTTACAGCAGTTAAAATATGCAATAGGCGTTTCAAGGTATCCTTCAATTAATGAAGCTGCAAAACATTTAAATATTTCGCAGCCGAGTTTATCATTCTCAATAAAAGAACTCGAAAAAGAAATAGGCATCAGCATATTTTCAAGAAACAGCAAGGGTATGTTTGTTACGAGGGAAGGGGAAGAGTTCTTAGGCTACGTACGCCAGCTCGTACAGCAGTCGGACTTAATTGAAGAAAAATACTGCAGTACAAAAAAAGCAAAGCAGAGATTCAATGTAACAACACAGCACTACTCATTTGCTGTAAATGCCTTTGTGGAGCTTATAAAAAAATACAACATGGACGACTATGATTTTACCCTGAGGGAAACGCGAACTTTTGAAATTATACATGATGTAAGCAGTTTGAAAAGCGACATCGGCATACTGTATCTTTCAGACTTTAATGAAAAAATCTTACGCAAATTTTTAGCAGAATCGGATCTTGTTTTTGAACAGCTTTATACAGCACGTCCCCATATTTTTGTGAGTACTAATAATCCGCTTGCAAAGAAAAAAGAAGTAAATATTGAAGATCTTGAAGATTATGTATGTCTTTCATTTGAACAGGGTGAATATAATTCACTGTATTTTTCTGAAGAATTACTAAGTACCCGTGATATAAAAAAAAGCATTAAAGTATCAGACAGAGCAACCTTGTTCAATCTTCTCATAGGACTCAATGGATACACCGTCTGCTCAGGAATTATCAGCAGGGAACTTAACGGGAGCGATATTGTATCAATCCCTCTTGCAAGCGAAGAAACAATGAGAATTGGAACAGTACTAAAAAAAAATATGAATAGAAGCGTGCTGTGTGAAGAATACATACGGTATTTGAAACAATATATGAATACAGAAGTAAATTGACAGCCCGCTCCTCTTCTGCAGAATACTTTATTCTGCTGCATTAAGTTTATCTCTTATAAGTGTATTACTGAACGGATTTTAGAAATACCGATTCTATCTTATCATATATTTTTGTACCGTTATCTGAATTGGTTAATACTACGAGTCCTCTGCCTGATGATATATCAATTCCATACGTACATTGCCATCCGAAATTGGATCCTCCGTGTGAAATAAATGCACTCCCATTCTCAAGATTCCTGATGCAGTATCCCGTTCCGTAGAAAACAGTATTATCAACTTGTATTAGGGGAGTTAGAAAATTTTCATAGCTTTCTTGTGAGATTATTTTTCCCTGATAATCAGGTTCAAACTGCAGATGATACATTTCATTAAGAACACGGGCTAAATCGCCGGCGGTTGTATATAAGCCGGCTGCAGCCTTTTCGGTAAAAAGATAGTTTGGAATTTCGATACCCAGAACATTGTATGGTTTTGCAAGATGAGAAAGATCAACCTCCCCGTATTCAAAAGTGCTTGAATTCATCCCGAGAGGAATTAAAACAGCATTATTCATGTAACTGCAGTATCCGGAAGGCGTTATTTCTTCCATCATCAGCTGCATGAAAGTATAACCGCCTCCTGAATAAGAAAATTTGCTGCCCGGCTTATAAATAGTTTTTACTTCAACACTTCCGCTTTTACCGGACAATGATTCTTCAAGAGATGGAAGCGGATTTTTATCAGGATGATAACCGGCATACCCGTGCAGATTTAATCCTGCACAATGGGACATAGCTCTTCTGATTGTGACACCGCTTTCATCAAAACGGGTATCAGGTAATGTCCAGCGTTTAACATGGCTTTGTACAGAGTCATCGAGAGAAATAAGACCGCTTTCTGCAAGTGCAAGGAGTCCCCATGCGGTAACACTTTTTGAAACCGAGGCTACCTGAAAGATAGTATTAGTGTCGGCGGGAACTTTATTTTTCCAGTCGGCAAAACCAAATGCTTTTTCATATATAATCTCTCCGTTTTCTACTAGAGCTATCTGTACTGCAGGATTTAAAAAGGTAATCATGCCGGGGACAGTTTCATCTAAATAACCCGGCAGGGATTTAAAATCTATAGTATCTTTTAAAGACAAATCAGAAGAACATCCGCATACAATAACAGAAATCATTATGCAGCAGACTACAGAAAAGCAGTATTTTTTCACTTGCGCCTCCAGGTATGTTGATTATGACACATATAGGGAATGGAAGTGTTCCAGTTGTCATAAAGTCAGGGAAGAATACGTATTATGAGGTGATACATAAGCAGCGGATTACGGTCTCATTCATTGAGGAATTTATGGTGTCCTTTGGATGTACATAAACGATACAACTAGTGGCAGGAATGTAAATTAATAGAACGAACGTTCGTTCTATTAAAGATAACTTGTGATCTTCCCAATCAAGATATTTACCTCTGTTTCCCCGTAGCCTCTTCGCTTTACGTAGTCTATAGCGCTCTCATTATTCTAACCAACTCCAGTTCCCTACTTTGCACTTTTTATAACCTTTTCGTATACTCCGTTCTTTTCGTGTATTTTGTGTTTTTCTTTTGTTATAGTAAAAAACTATAACTAACCATATAAAAATAGTATTATGCTTTAATTAAATAATCTCATATAATCACTTCTAGATATGGAGGTGAACTATGAAAACAGCAGTTATCGGGTTTCCGAGAATAGGTGAAAAGAGGGAACTGAAGAAGGCGGAGGAACTGTATTTCTCCGGTGAAGCATCAGAAACTGAACTTCTTAGCTGTGCATCAGAACTGAGAAAAAAGCACTGGCTTGTGCAGAAAGATGCCGGTATTGATTATATCAGTTCAAATGATTTTTCTTTATACGATACTTTTTTGGATACTGCAGTAATGCTCGGTTTAATTCCCTCACGTTATAAGGATGCACGACTCAGTGAACTGGATACTTATTTTGCACTCGCCCGCGGATATCAGAAAGATACTATCGACTTAAAACCTCTTTCCATGAAAAAGTGGTTTACCACTAACTATCATTACATAGTGCCGGAAATTTCAGATAATTCTAAGTTCTTCATAAACTGTAAAAAAATAATTACAGAATATAATGAAGCAAAAGATCTGGGCATTACTACTGTGCCGTATATCCATGGGCCGTTTACATTCTTAAAAAAATCACACTTCACCGGAAGCAAAGGAGCGGTTGATTTTGCACAGGCTGCAGCTCAGGCTTATAGAGAAGTGCTCAACACTCTAAGCTCACACGGTATTACTCTTGTCCGTTTTGAGGAGAGTTATCTCTGTGAAGATTTATCAGAAGAAGATTGCGTTTTTTTTAAAAGCATCTATTCGAAACTATTTGCTTCCCGGATTGATACAGGAATTATTCTTCAGACATCGTTCGGCGACACGCGCGATATTTATAAGGAACTCATTCAGTTTCCGTTTAGAGGATTCGGTGCTGATTTTGTAGAAGGGGAGGAAACGCTTTCTCTCATTGAGAGATTCGGATTTCCAAAGAATACAGTTCTCTTTGCAGGTCTTGTGTACGGTAAAAATATCTGGAAAAACAATTATGAAAAAACATTGAAATTAATTACTGAACTTAAAAAGTATACCAGCAAAATCGTACTATCAACATCCTGTTCACTTCTTCATGTTCCGTATACTGTCGAAAATGAAGGCTCTCTTCCTCAAAACATCACAAAGCATTTTTCTTTTGCAGAGGAAAAACTTCAGGAATTACAAGCACTGTCTCAATTAGCAGAGTCACAAGACTTTACGCAGGAGCAGCTGTACAAGACCAATGTACAAAACAGAAATCGGGATACATCGGTCACCAGAAAGATTCCGGAAGATATTGATAAAAAACTGAACCGTACTTCAAACAGAAATGTAAGGCGGGAAGTGCAGAAACAAATTTTTAATCTTCCAGTTCTTCCAACTACGACAATCGGATCTTTCCCTCAAAATGCGGAACTAAAAAAACTGCGCAGGGATCTTAAAAACGGAACCGTTACTAACGGGGAATATGAAAATACAATAAAAGAAAACATTTCAAAGTGCATTGCTCTTCAGGAAAGGCTGGGGCTCGATGTACTTGTGCACGGTGAATATGAACGAAACGATATGGCCGAATACTTCGGTGAAAACCTCGAAGGCTTTGTCATTACTTCTTACGGCTGGGTCCAGTCATACGGCACCAGGTGCGTTAAACCTCCCATAATTTATTCTGATATTTCGCGTTCCGGCGATATTACAGTTAAGTGGATTACCTATGCACAAAGTCTTACTGCTAAGCCTGTAAAGGGTATGCTCACCGGACCTGCTACAATCGTCAACTGGTCGTTCCCCTGTGATGATATTCCCAATGAAGTTTCCGCATATCAGATTGCCGAGGCTCTTCGGGAGGAAGTTTTATCGCTTGAAAAAAACGGAATCTCTATGATCCAGATTGATGAGGCGGCTCTAAAAGAAAGGCTTCCGCTTAGAAAAAACGACTGGAACAAAAAATATCTGGATTGGGCGGTTAACGCATTCAGATACTGTTCAAGCGGTGTTAAAGACGCAACGCAGATTCATACTCATATGTGCTACAGCGAGTTTATGAATATTATTGGTCATATTGATAACCTCGATGCCGATGTTATCACTTTTGAAGCTTCCCGTTCCGGTCTCGATATTCTTATTCCCCTAAAAGAACATAATTTTCAAACGCAGACGGGTCCCGGTGTGTACGATATTCACTCGAGCAGGATTCCGTCTGCCGGTGAAATTGAGGAGTGTATTGCAAAAATTTGTAGCGTGCTTCCCATAGACTCTTTATGGATAAACCCTGACTGCGGTTTAAAAACAAGAAAAGATGAAGAAGCTGGTAAAGCGCTTGAGGCAATGATCGAAGCAGTGAAGAGGACAAGGAGTCTATATGAATAATAGAATTTCATTTGAAATATTTCCTCCCCGCAAAACTGAAGCGCTTGAAAATATCGATGTGCTTTTAAAAGATCTTTGTGATTTGTCCCCTGAATATATCAGTGTGACATTCGGCGCGGGCGGAACTTCGGGGAAATCTTCCACAGTGAATATTGCTCAAAAAATTATCAATACGTACAAGACTCAAAGCATGGTGCATGTGACCTGTCTTCATCAGACCAAAGCTGATATTGACTCATTATGTGAGGAGTTTATATCAGCTGGAGTTGACAATGTGCTTGCACTTCGGGGAGACAAACAGGAGGACAGAATAGAATGCAATGACTTTATGTATGCAAGCGATCTTATTACGTATCTTAAAGAAACGTACAAGTTTACTATCTGGGCTGCCTGCTACCCCGAAGGGCATGTGGAATCGAAAAATCTGGACGATGATATATCTGCATTGGTATATAAAGTTTCCTGCGGTGCGGACAGACTCATAAGTCAGCTGTTTTTTAACACCGATGCGTTTTGTTCATTTATCTCAAAAGCACGTTCCAAAGGCATTTCAATTCCCATAGATGCAGGAATTATGCCTGTGCTCGATGCCTCCCGCGTAAAGCGGATGGTATCCATGTCGAATGCAAAAATCCCCGGTTCTCTAGCTTCTCTGATTGAAAAATATGAACACGATGCAGTTTCCATGTACAAAGCCGGTATTGAATATGCGGCTCATCAGATTCAGGATGTCAGACGTAAAACAGACTGCAGCATTCACCTGTATGTTATGAATAAGGCCGAAGCTGCCCGGGATATTCTTGCCTTACTGTAAAAATGTTCTGTACAAATCTTTTTCTACAGGTGTATACTCGTATATATCAGTTAAGAAAGAGGTATATATGAAAAATGCATCGCTTAAGGAAATAAGGGCGGCATGCTTCAGCGTCGCTGCTCTCGATTTTTTTCCGCTTCTTAATCAGTCCTATGCCGGCGGTAATTCACTTAATCAATCTGTCCGTTTCTCTCTTGCAGGATACTCTGCAAGTTTTATAGGAGCTCTTGGTAATGATGAGGCAGGATTAAAAATACTTAATCTTCTGCACAAAGCGGACGTTGACACGTCTCATACGGTTACGCTTCCGGGAAAAACCGCATCAAACAGAATTATCAACGACAAGCACGGGGAACGTTTCGGGGAGGAAGGGGCATGGGACAGCGGTGTGTATGACAGTTTCCTGTTGAGTACATCAGACTGGGATTATATAAAAGACTTTTCTATTTGGGCAACACATGCAAACGGCGCCAATTATGATGCGGCTCTCAAACATAAGAAAGAACATAATTTTTTGTCAGTAGATTTCCTCCACTTTAATACCTATGAACTTCTGGAAAAAGGTCTTGATAGTATTGATATTGCCTATTTCGGAGGAACTGAGAATATGGAAGACGATTTATGCCGCATCTCTAAGAAAACAAAGACAATACTTGTTTTAACACTTGGTGCGAAGGGGAGCATCGCTTTTGTAAAGGGAAAATCATACCGGCAGAGTGCGCTGGCCATTGATAAAGTGATTGATACAACGGGCTGCGGCGATGCTTTCCAGGCCGGCTGTACGGCATCCTTTGTAAAAAACCGTTCAATAGAAAAAGCCTTGCTTGAAGGTGCTGTCCAGGGGCGCACTGCGGCATCCCACTACGGCGGTGTTCCTTGGCTGTAGGATGGGTAAAAAAGAATGCTCTTCTACTAAGTTTTTACAAGCAGAACTGTTTTTTTATAGTATTAATATGCTTTGTATGGGGTGTTTTCTATACTGGTATATACGTATGCCGGAATAGCTTTACCTTCCGCAGTCTGGGTTTTTTTCAGCAGGTTCTAATTCTCTGCATGTATTACGGATTACAGGTGCTGAGTCTCATGTATATCAAAAAAAAGAGTATTATAGACAGTACGTGCGGCTATATGCTCATGAATACTCTGTACGCAGTATTCCTTTCTTTAGCGTTTTATACAATCGTATGGTATATATCAGTTTTCATTTCTTTTATAGGGATTTCAGCTGCGAAGCAAATTGGAATAACAAATAGAATACTATTGCTGTCAGTTAAGTTTTTGCCCATCGGTGCTGCCGTATACCTGCTGCAGCACATCTACGATGCTGTTTTATGTAGTAAAAACAATACAAGCATCAAAGATTTTCTTCACCGTTATGCCGTATCGTATGCAAAATTTTCAATACTGACACTCGTATGCTTTTTTCTCAGCTGCATTAAAATGCTTCTGCTGTATTACCGGTTTACCTGTATAAGCAGTCTAATTATTGTTATAACAGCAGATGTTCTGTACATTTTTTTATCTGCAGCAATGATGCACCGGTATGTAAAAATATGGGCGATAGCGGGTTTGAACCACTGACCCTCTGGTTGTGACCCAGATGCTCTCCCAGCTGAGCTAATCGCCCTTAACAAAAACCATTATATGGTTCGGGAGGGGGAAAGTCAATTCTGTTTTGAAAAAAAATATACAATACAGATGTTTAGTATTATTCAAATTTACTTGTTTTTTTCTGTGATTGGCTGTATTATTTACCAATGGAACAGAAAGACTATCGATTGGCTGCAATCTTGTATACTGATATTGTCGGTTTTTCAAAGATGATGGGAGAAAATGAGGCTGAAACGCTTAGAATTCTCGATATTCATAACAAAATAATTGAAAAAGCCGTTTCTCTTTTTCATGGAAAAGTCATCAAAACCATCGGCGATGCGTACATGGTAGATTTCCGCAATACTGTGGAAGCTCTTCAATGTGCTATAGAAATTCAGGAAAGACTGTATGAATATAACCAGTCATCGGAAGGCTATAAACTGCTTATCCGCATCGGTCTTCATCTGGGCGATATTTACTTTTATGAAAAAGACGCTTTCGGAGAAGGAATTAATATTGCCGCCCGCCTTCAGTCATTTGCAAAACCCGGCTGCATCTGCTTTTCCCAGGATGTTTTTAATCAGGTCTTAAATAAAATAGATTTTCATGCGGAAAAACTTGGCCGTGTTTCATTGAAAAATATTGCAAAAGAAATCCATGCATACGAAATTGAAACGAAAAATACTGAATTTGACAAGGAAAAAACAAGCAGAAACAGGAAAATACTTCTTGATCCCATAGAAGTCGAAGAAAAAAATGAGGAACTCAAGAATACGGCAAAGATGCATTCGGAATCCATAGCTCAAAATGAATCAATCCGGGAACAGAAGTCAGAAACCGTCACCTCAGAATCTGATGCTGCAAGTCAATCTGATTATGCCCAAATATATGGGAACAGCGGATTTGCAGAAAAGACAGAAACCCGCAATAGGGGAAGTTCATGCTGTGATGCGGAACATGAGGCCGGTGTTGAAGATGCTGTTGATGAGCTTGGACATGCAATCGAAACTATTGCAAGTGCTGCTGGAAAAAAGATAAACGATTTTTTTGAAAAGCTTGAGGGCGATAAATCAAAATCGGAAAAGACTTATTCGTCGTATTCCGGTTACTCCGGCAGATTCTCAAAAAGAAAGGAACAAAAAGAACAGAAGGTTAGCCCGGATGTAAAAATTGTTACCACCGATTTTTCCCAGGCAAAAAGTCAGCATGATTGGGATTCATTCCATAAAGATTATGCAGAACTGCGGAAACAGAAAGCATCTCCGGGCGACTGGGATTTTGAAAAAATGGCAAAGAAGTCAAAGTCCTCATACTCAAAAGCGGTCACCGGCTTTATTGCTCATCTTTTAACATTCATGTTTGTCAATGCCTTATTGTGGTTTTTAAATATTGCAGCCTATACCAATAGGGATGCAATACTATCTCATATGGAAAAAGATGCAATTGAGTTTAATATTTCTTCCGATCAGAAAATGATGAAACTTAACGCTGTTATAACCAATGATAATTTTTTTCCGTGGGCCGGTATCATTACCTTTGCATGGGGTATCGGTATTATTGCAAATTTCTTTGACCTGGTTCTGGCT
This sequence comes from Spirochaetota bacterium, assembly GCA_023398165.1. Lineage (GTDB taxonomy): Bacteria > Spirochaetota > Spirochaetia > Treponematales > Treponemataceae > JAAZLA01. Next base: position 50,304 of record JAEWSQ010000011.1, read on the forward strand.
AAGAGAAAAATGAAAGAGCTTTTAAAAATTAATCCTCTTTCCGAATCGGAGTATTCATTGTACTTAAGAATTACAAGGCACCGGTCGGAAATGGTTCAACATTCGTGTTCGGCCTTCAGTGTCTCGTTTCTTCTTTTCTATATTAACGCTATTACAACAATGGCTTTTCCCTGGTTTGTAATACCCGCTGCCGTTCTTATCTTCTCCTGGCTGATTCATGCTGTTTTCTATTATCCGAAGAAACAGCAGCTTGTAAATGATTTATGTGAAATGAAAAAATGCGACCGTTGGAGCGAACTATTCCTATGAACAAAGACATACATATTCCTCAGACTGATGACAAGCTCATTGTCAGGGGAGCGCGTGAACATAATTTAAAAAATATTGATATTGAAATTCCGCGAAATAAACTTGTGGTTATTTCAGGCTTATCGGGTTCCGGTAAAAGTTCTTTGGCTTTTGACACTATATTTGCCGAAGGGCAGAGAAGGTATGTCGAAAGCTTATCTGCATATGCACGCCAGTTTCTAGGCCGTATGGATAAACCAGACCTGGATCTAATAGAGGGTTTATCGCCTGCAATATCAATCGAGCAGAAAACGACGCATAAAAATCCCCGGTCAACGGTAGGAACTGTTACCGAAATTTTCGACTATTACCGGCTATTGTTTGCGCGCATAGGTAAGCCTCACTGCCCCCAGTGCGGGAAGGAAATTAAAGAGCAGAGTGTTGACCAGATAATTGATACAATAATGAGCTGGGACGAGGGCGAAAAAATACAGATTCTTTCTCCTGTCGTCAGAGGTAAGAAGGGCGAGCATCAAAAAATACTTGAAGATGCGGTGAAAGACAGCTTTCTCCGCGCCCGTATTGACGGCATCATTGTGGAAATTGACGATACAATAAAACTGGATAAACAAAAAAAACATACCATAGAGCTTGTCATAGACAGGATCAAGCTTTCATCCGATGTAAGAAAACGCCTGGCCGATTCGGTGGAAGGAGCCCTTGCTGTCTCCAACGGATTAATAATCGTTCTAAGAGAGCACTCTGAAGTTTTTTTCTCGCAGAAAAATGCCTGTCCCGACTGCGGCATCTCTTTTCCGGAAATGCAGCCGCGGCTTTTTTCATTTAATAACCCTTTCGGCGCCTGTCCTGAGTGTACCGGACTGGGTGAAAAAATGGAATTTGATTTTTCTCTTATCGTTCCTGACACTTCTCTATCTTTCAATGAGGGAGCTTTTTTACCGTATAACCCCGACTCTGCGTGGAATCATTCGCGTTTTGAAAGTCTTGCAAAGAATCTCGGGTTTTCACTTGACACTCCGGTAAATAAGCTCAAAAAATCTCACATTGATGCGATAATGAACGGTACCAAGGATAATATTCAGTTTAAATATGTTAAAGCCGACGGTTCAGGACAGTTCACGTACAATCAGGCATGGAACGGAATCTACAGCGATTTGAAACGACGTTATAACGAAACTTTTTCAGATGCGCAAAAAGAGAACTTTGAACGCTTCATGGCCCACCGTCCCTGCGAAACCTGCAGGGGAATGAGGCTTAAGCCCGAAGCGCTAGCTGTAACAATCAATGGAAAAAATATTCACGAGGTTTCGTGTCTTTCTGTCAGCGATTCTATTAAATTTTTTAATGATATTAAGCTCTCTGAAACTGAAAAACAGATAGCTTCACAGATTGAAAAAGAGATAAAAAACCGTCTTTCATTCCTGCAGAATGTCGGTTTGGACTACTTAACACTGGAAAGACAGGCTGCTACTCTTTCGGGCGGAGAAGCCCAGCGTATAAGGCTTGCAACACAAATCGGTTCCAGCCTTGTAGGCGTCTTATACATTCTCGATGAACCGTCCATAGGTCTTCATCAAAGAGATAACCAACGGTTAATTGACACGCTCCTGTACCTGCGCGACCTTGGAAATACTCTTATTGTTGTGGAGCATGATGAGCAGACGCTGCGCACTGCAGACTGGATTGTGGATCTAGGTCCGGGCGCAGGCGTTCACGGCGGTCATATTGTAGCAAGCGGCACGCCCGGACAGGTTATGCTTTCCAAAAAGAGCCTAACCGGTCAATACCTTGCGGGAACTTTAAAGATGGATATTCCTCAAAAACGCCGCGAAGGAAACGGGAACTGTATTACCATCAGCGGAGTTACCGAGCACAATCTTAAAAATATTGATGTTACTATTCCTCTGGGACTGTTCTCCTGCATTACGGGAGTTTCGGGATCAGGAAAATCAACGCTTATAAGCGATGTTTTTTATCCTGCAGCATCAAATAAAATTATGAGATCGTCCCATCAGGTTGGAAAATATAAAGATATTACAGGACTTGAGCATATAGACAAGGTTATTAACATCGACCAAAGTCCTATAGGAAGAACTCCCCGGTCAAACCCTGCCACTTATGTCGGAGTATTCAACGGCATAAGAGATCTTTACGCAAGTCTTCCGGAAGCTAAAGCCAGGGGGTACAAGTCCGGCCGATTCAGCTTCAATGTTAAAGGCGGGCGGTGTGAAAACTGTCAGGGAGCGGGAACTATTACCATAGAAATGAATTTCCTTTCTGATGTCTATATAAACTGTGAAGTATGCCACGGAAAACGGTTTAATCAGGAAACACTTGATGTCCGTTATAAAGGAAAAAATATTCATGATGTCCTCGATATGACCATTGAGGAAGCTGCCGATTTTTTTATTCACATACCTCATATTGCCCGCAAGATGGAAACGCTTCTTTCCGTCGGTCTGGGTTATATCAAACTCGGGCAGTCTGCATTAACGCTTTCAGGGGGCGAAGCCCAGCGGGTAAAGCTTGCCAATGAACTTGCACGGCGCTCAACAGGAAAAACCTTATACATTCTCGATGAACCTACCACCGGTCTTCATTTTGCCGATGTCAAACAGCTGATGGATGTAATACAAAGGCTGGTTAATCAGGGAAACAGTGTTGTGATGATCGAACATAATCTCGATGTTATTCTTCAGTCTGACTACATAATAGACCTCGGTCCGGAAGGCGGTTTCAGGGGCGGTGAAATTATTACGGCGGGAAAGCCCGAAGAAGTTGCTTTGTGTAAAAAAAGCCATACAGGTAAATTCATTAAAGAAATGCTCGACCGGAAAAGCTGATGAAAAAAACTGCTGCTGTTGTGATCGGTCTGCTTCTGTCATTTTCTTTTTTTGCTCAAAACAGATCAGGTGAAAATCAGTCTGCACAGAAGGAGTTGCAGACTTCTGAATCTAAAACCAGTACAGTGACAATAGAAAATGCACAAAAAACCGAATACACGAAGGATAAGGAAACAGATACAGAAATCATCGTTTTGAAAGGCGGTGTTGTTTTATCAGTAGTATCGGGAGACACAAAAACAAGCATTAAAGCCGATCTTATAAATTATAACAGGGAACGGAAGATGCTTTATGCCGAAGGCTCTGTTGTACTGGATCAGTATTCAGGAAATACAGTATCGGAAAGCATGAAAGCGTATTCACTTCTATTCAACATAGATACTCTTGAAGGGGTATTTGACGACGGCCGTATTGTTCAGACAAAAAGCGGTGCTATAAATCTTCCTTCCGGTTCTAAACTGGTCGTTTCATCAGAACTTTTCGCTAAAAACGATGCAAGTACCATAGCGTTTAAAAATGCCACTCTTTCATTTTGCTCAGATGAGGATCCTCATTGGAAAATAAAGGCTTCAAGAATATGGCTTCTTCCGGGAAATGAATTTGCTTTTTTTAATGCATTTTTATACATAGGTCATATTCCTCTTGTGTATCTTCCTTTCTTTTATTATCCGAAGGATGAGCTTATATTCAATCCTGTTTTCGGCTACAGGGACAGGGAAGGGTATTATCTGCAGACAACAACGTATATACTTGGAAGAAAACCGCTTGATAAAACTGAAACTGAAACAGGTGCAAAATCCGAAAGCCAGGAGGATTTATTCAATTTTATAAAACCGTCATCCTTAAAAGAACAGGAGCGGCGCGGGTTATTCTTGCATAATTTAGATGATGATGCACAAGAAGTTTCATCTGATTATTTGAAATTTATGGCTGATTATTATACAACCCTCGGAGCGTATGCAGGTATTGAGGGAAAATTCAAACCGAAGGCCGTAGTAACTGAAGTAAAGTTTACTGCCGGCCTCGCTTTCAGCCGGAGAATTTATGAAAGCAGCAATAATCTTCCGTATAATCCTCAGACCGGGGAGGTAACCTGGGATACTTCCTATTTTCTGGGCAAAAAACTTCCCTTCAGACATGCCGAATCACTTTCAACCGGATTTTCTATACAAGATTTTAAACTAACCATAGCACTCCCATTTTATTCAGATCCCTATATAAACAGTGATTTTACACAGCGTTCTGAATCCATGGACTGGATTAACTTTTTTTTAGACAGCCCTGTTTTGTCTTCAAAGGGAGAGAGTTCAGACGCATCTAAAAAAACAGCAGTATCGAGTTACAAGTGGACCTTGAAAGGTTCATATACCCCTGCATTTCAGGCTTTGAAGCCGTATATTTCATCTCTTTCTATTCAAAATTTTGAATCTTCAGTTCTTTTTGCGACCAAGAGCCAGACGGATCTGGATGAATATGAAAAACTATACAGCCCCTCAAGACTTTTCTTTTATCCGTCTTCGATCAATCCCGGAACAGGGAGTGCAAAAATATCGGGTACTATTATCAGTCTGCCGTTTGTGAAAACTAATAATCCTCAAACGTCAAAAGATGACAGCACTGCACAAAGAGGCGATTTAAATATTTTAGTTCCGTCTGAACTTACAGATACTGATAAGAAAATAAACAATGAAATTACAGTTGAACAGACACTGCCTGAGACAATGATGCCTGCAGTCACAATATCCTCCGAATCAATAAAGCACACCAAAAACTTTTCTTATGTTCTTTCATATGATATTTCACCAAATGTGAATTCGCTCGTTACTTCGGAAGTCTCACTCTTGAAAAAACCCGAAGATTTCCTTTTCAGAGAAGAAAGTTTCCAATCCACATTTTATCAAATAAAATCCCCGGTCAGCCTTTCAAGTTCGCTTTCTTTTTTCAGCGAGCTTTTCAGCCTAAAAAACTCGCTTTCATTTCTACCGCAAACACAGGAGCATCCGTATATTTCTGAACTGTCGTATCCTAATGAACTGGACAGACAGAAAATTATAATCAATGATAATGCGGAAAAAAAACTTGATCTTGATAATAAAAATGAAATAATCATTAAACCTTTCCTTCTTCTCGATATTCTTTCATCGTCAACGGTAAACTGGTCTTCAAACATAAAAATAATCAGGACAGAATATAACGGATTGGTAAGTGAGCCCGTGTGGCTGTATAATACACCTGAATGGGATAAGGAGAGTTTTACAGAGCATAACGTAGGTTTGAACATTTCAGCCAGGGAAGGATCTTCCTCTCAGACTTTGTCTTTAAACGCGAGTCTTCCTCCTTTACTGCAGTCATACACCGGGAAACTTTCCGTAACTTTCCCTTTTGTATCGGTCAGTGCGGACAGCGGATATAAGCAGGAGGAGAAAACTGATGCCGTAACCGGAGAAAAAACAACTGAATTTGTTTTCATACCTATGACAGAGAGTTTAAACCTTTCCGTACTGGAAAAAAAAATCAGTTTTACACAGAGTTATAAATTTGATTTCGAGGAAAAAAAATCAACATCATTACAGGCGGCTCTTTCGGTATTCGGTCTCCGGCTTTCATATTCCATGCAGTACACGTTCCCCTATGAGCTTGATACCCTCAAAGGATGGGTAGTACAGGAGGAGAAAAAGTTCATTCCAAGTGATTTTACCGCTCAGTACACATTAAATTCAAAAAAATACCCGTTTTGGAAAAACAGGATAACCCTTGATCCTGCTGTGACAACACAGCTCAAAATGGATTTAATACGTCCGACAAATACAATTTTTTCTTTTTCTCCATCGCTTAATTTTACAATTTATGAATTCCTTAAAATAAGTTTTTCATCAGAATCGGCAAATGATGTAATGTTCAGATACATGCAGGATTTTTATGACTATGATATTGTAATTCCCGGTGAAAAAAATATTTTCAAAGATCTGGTAAAATCATTCAATTTTTTCAATGAAGTAGACCGGCTTACCTCAGGTTTTAAGCTGAAGAAACTTACACTTAAAGTGGAACATGATCTTCATGACTGGCTGTTAAAATCCGAGTTTTCTTTTTCACCGCGTTTAAAAACTGACAAAAAACCGTACTATTATGATTTCAGTCCCTATTTTTCAATTTCTGTTGTATGGAATCCGATGAAGAGTCTTAAAACACAGATTGTTGATGAGTACGGTACATTCCAGTTAAACCCTTGACGGAATGCTCTTATTACAGGTACAATTTACAGACAATGAAGCAGAAACATAACTCAAATTCAGTGTCTTCTGAGCATAACCCTCCTGTTACACAATTTTTAACTGCGGTTAAATCGTATATTAAACAAAATACTGTCATTCTTATTATTTTTATAACTGCTTTTTTAAGCGTCATTACAGTATCATTTCTGGATTCTGCAAGCAAGGAAACTGTAGTAAGTTTTACTCTGGAGGAATTTGAGGTTGGTCAAATAGCAGACCGGACTATAATTGCAGAGAAATCGCTTCCTGCCAGTCTTGAAAATCCCGTTCAGATAAGTGAAGGTGAAAAAGTAATAAGAAAGGGTTTTCCTATTACAGAAGAGGCATACAGTAAACTTGAAAAAATGGCAAAAACCCCTTCGTATGTTGATTACCGCTCTTTTGCAAATTCCGTTCTTTTCTATGTGCTGTTAGGAGCTTTTGCCGCTTTTTTGTTCTCCCGGCGTATTCTTCAAAGAAAAGCCGCCCCGCGGGAGCTTATTTTCCTTTCAGTTCTTTTTGTTATTGTCTTTGCAATAACATCGTTTGGAATAAAAATTCCTTTTTTTTCCTATTCTTTTGCTCTGCCCATTTTAATTCCTGCCAGTCTCTCTGTAATGCTCATAACTGTTCTATTCGGCCAGCTGAGTGCGGTTTACTTTTCTCTGCTTGTTTCTTTTGCTGTACTGTATATAACATCGTTTGATCCCGTTCCCTCTTTTTTTATACTGTGTTCCTCAATAGCTGCGGCAAGAATCGTAAGAAAGACGGAAAAACGTATAGATATGATTTTTGCTTCAACAATTTTAGGCATTCTCCATGCGGTATTTCTCTTTGCCTTTAAATTAATATTCAATGAAGCTTCAAGCCTTCCGCTTTCCATTATTATGGGTAATGTATTTAACGGATTTATTTCGGGTATTCTTGCTCTTGGACTCCTTACACCTCTTGAATCGCTTTTAAATACCGCATCAGTTTTCCGTCTTATGGATCTTTCAGACCTGAATAATCCGATGATGAGACGGATGCTTCTAACTGCGCCTGGAACATACAATCATTCAATGATGGTAGCTACTCTGGCTGAAAGCGCATGTACCGAAATAGGTGCAAATCCGCTTCTCGCACGTGTCGGAGCGTATTATCACGACCTTGGAAAAATGGAACAGCCCGAATACTTTGTCGAAAACCAAAACGGAAATAATAAACACAACGAGATAAATCCGCGACTTTCTGCATCAGTTATCAGGCGGCACGTTAAAAAGGGTCTTGAGAAAGCAAACCAGCTGAGGCTGCCGAAAGAAGTAATGGACATAATTGCAGAACATCACGGAAACAGCCTTATATCATATTTCTATGCAGAAGCAAAAAAACAGGACGATCAGGTAACTCCCGAGGAATTTTCATACATAGGAACACCTCCTTCAAGCAAAGAATCTGCCGTAGTAATGCTTGCAGATACTGTTGAAGCGGCATGCCGGACACTTGAAAAACCTTCTGTTTCCAGACTGGAAAAATTTATACGGCAGCTTATTATGAATAAGGTTGAACATCATCAGTTAGACAAATCGGGTCTTACATTCAAAGATCTGGATCTTATACAGCAGTCGTTTGTGAAAATACTTGCCGGGTATTATCATTCGAGAATCGAGTATCCTAATCAAAAAGATCCCGATGTCGGCGAAACCGCTGTGCCCGATAAAAAAGATGCTGTTTCGACTGAGAAGAATTATGCTGTACTGAAAAACCAAAAAAATTGATGAGTAAAGGATTGATGAGGGATGTATGTGTAACAAATTAGTAATTGATATGGAATCTTCATGCGAATCTGTACCCTGGATTTCTGAAGTTGAACCCTTTGTCCAGTCGGTTCTTGAAGATCTGGGCATCATAAATTGGGAATTATCAATTATGTTCTGCAATGATGCATTCATTGCGGATTTGAATAAACAGTACCGTTCAATAGACGGTGCAACCGATGTATTGTCGTTTGAACAGGGCGATGAATATACTGATGATGAAGGCAGGACATGGTATGTTGCAGGCGATATTATTATCAGTATTGATATGCTTGCATATAATGCTTCTGAATACGGCGTTTCCCGAGATGAGGAATTAAAACGGTTATTAATTCACGGAATACTTCATCTTGACGGGTACGATCATCAGGAGGAACATATAGAACGGGGTAAAGCTGTTCAGGGAGAAATGCTTGTACTCCAGGAAAATCTTCTTGCCTGCTACATGACCGATACGATTATTAAGGATGAAAAGTAATGCATTTATTTAAAAAATTATTTTCAGGAAAAAAGGGTGAAGAAAACTCAAGTACAGATGGGGGTGCGCATAGTACAGATCCTCTGACGGAGCAGATTTTAAACGAGGAAAAACGCGACATGATCAGAGGCATAGAAGATTTGTCGCAAACTTCCGTTAAAGAGGTAATGATTCCCCGTATTGATGTGGATTTTATACCGCTCAACTGCAGTGAAGAAGAGCTACTGTCCCTGGTTGCAGAAAGCGGACATTCCCGCTTTCCAGTGTACAGCGATTCAATAGATAATGTTGTGGGTGTACTCTATGTCAAAGATCTTATTAAGGTTCTTCTGCGTCATGATCCTGTAGATCTGGAGAAAATCATCAGAAAAGCTTTTTTTGTTCCCGAATCAAAGAGAATTGACACTCTTCTCCGCGAGTTTAAGAGGAGACATATACACATTGCCATAGCGATCGATGAGTACGGCGGAATATCGGGTATTGTCTGCATGGAAGATATTATAGAGGAAATTGTCGGCGATATACAGGATGAATTTGATAATGAGCGCGAGGATATTCTTCCCTTGGGCGATTCTATTTGGCTGTGTGATGCAAGGGTTAATCTTGAAGATTTGAATGAAACTATCACTTCAAATTTCCCGAATGAGGAATTTGATACTTTAGGAGGATATGTTTTCGATTTGTTCGGAAAAATTCCTGTGAAGTATGAAAAAGTTTCATCCGGTAATTATGATTTTATAGTACAGGATATGGAAGGGCATAGAATTAATCTTATTAAAGTTATTAAGAATGAAAAGGAAGCTTCTGCCGAATGAACAAACTATATCGTCTTACAGCACTTGTATTACTTTCTCTTATACTTTGCGGCGCGGCATACAGTCAGAGTCCGTTAAAAACCGGGACTGCCTTGGATTTTTACAAAAAAGGCCAATCTTTTCAGCAGGAGGAGGACTGGGCAGGCGCTGTTGAGCAATACCAGGAGGCGCTCCGCTTAAACCCGACGTATACAGATGTTTGGGTTTCCCTTTCCGAGTGCGCGTATTCGATGAGCGAGTACGCTCTGGCGCTGACGTATATAGATACAGCCTTAAAATATCTTAAAGACTCAAGCACGCTTCAAAATCTGAAAGGGTTTTCCCTCATTGGACTCGGAAGACTTGAGGAAGCGAAGTCTATTTTCCTTTCGGTGCTTGCGTCCTTTCCAAATGATGTGGATGCGCGGTTCGGTCTTGCCGAACTCGATCTTTTTAACGGCAGAATTTCGGGAGCTGAAAAGTATTATAAAGATGCACTCTCCCGTCAGGTGCAGAATAAAAAAGCGCTTCTTTCACTGGCTCTTATTTCATATGAATTAGGCAATAAAACTGCATCAAAAGACTATTTGTCCCAGGCTCTTTTGTATCATAACGGTGAAAGTGAGGTTCATTATTTTGCCTCGTATGTGGCTGTAATGGACGGGAATCTTTCAGAAGCTGAGAATCACTGCAGAAATGCTGTTCTTCTTTCACCAAAAAATGACAAGTTTTTGGAGTTATTATCTTTAATTCTATATAACCGGAGCAAATATAACGAGGCAATGGAAATTTGCGACAAGAGAATCGCACTTAACCGCAATACATCTCTTGCATGGTACGTCAAGGCAAAGATATTTGAAAAGCAGGGAAAACCGGAAGATGCCTTGCGGTCCTATGAAACCGGTCTTGAAATTCAAAGTGCCGATGAAGTGATGAGAACTTCAATGGAGAATTTAATAACTTCAGCGCTGAATATTGAGGATACTCGAAGAAGTACATGGGCACAGCCGCATATTAAAAAAGCGAAGGAAGCTATGGCTTCATTTTTGTCTGATAGAGCCTCATATGAATATAAACGGGCTCTGCGGCTGAATCCGCTAGATGCTTCATCCAGGCTCTTGTATGCAGATCTGCTGCTGCAGGAAAAGAAGATGGAAGCGTATGTTTCGCAGCTTACGTTTATTAAGTCCCAGGGGAATACTATACAGAAGGTGGAAGATACTATTGAATCATACAGCTCCCTGCTCAAGAATACGCTGCCTTCTGTATGGGGCATTGATCCGTTTTATCTTGATAAAACCCGCTATTCATTGGGTCTATACTATACATCAGCTCAGGTTCAGCTTCTGCATCCGGATTCTGTACAGGTTACTGCACAGCTGTTAAAGGAGACTTTTGAGTCGCAGGGGTTTTTAAGAACTTCTGTTATATCAAGTCCCGTTGCCGGGTATGCTGAAGCGTTCCGTTTTGCCAGAACCGCTTCCCTTGATTTTTTTGCCCTTGTGGATTTTGATGAAACCCAGCGGGATGTAGCTATCTCTCTCCAGCTGTATTCAGCAAAAACCGGAAGCAGTGTCGGTACTGTTTCGGTATATAGAACCGGAAATGGAAGATATTCTCTTGCAGTTCAAAAAGTTGTTTCGTCAGTAACTGCGCTTTTTCCTGTCAAGGGTACAATCCTTGAGCGTTCCGGATCTAAAGTTCTTGTTGATATTGGAAAGAATGACGGCGTTGTGCAGGATGCGGTATATACTATTATTAAATCGGGAGAACTTGTCTTTGAGCCTTCATCGATCGCTTTAACCTTCAATCCGTCTGCTGTGCTTGGAACACTGACAATAACTACAGTAGGCGAGGATATTTCTGAAGGAAAAGTAAAACAACAGGGATTTTATGACAGGATTAATGAAGGTGATGAACTGATTCCTGCAGTTACGGCAGAAGAAAAAAAAGATGCAGAACCGCAAAGCACGCCCGAACAGATTCAGACACCGCTTCTCATCGAAATGCTGCAGCTTATACGTTAATTACGGGGAATTTCATACAGTTGTAATACCGATTCTATCCATTTCCGGGAAAGATCCGGGAATGAATCTTCAGTGTCTATAAAGAGTCTTAATGCTTCCGGGTAGCATGCCTGATAGTAAAGAACCTGTGCTGAATAAAAAAGGGCTCTTTGTGTTATATCGTCTGAACGATAAATACTGAGAAAATTCTCAAGATCTTTTTGCGCCTTGCTCCAGTCATTTTGAATAAAAGAAGTATTGATGATGGTGCTTAATAAATACTGCTCTCCTGACAATGGCTTCTCATCCTCGGGGAAAACATATACTCTCATAACCGCACTGCTGTTTGAAGCAGTACCTAATTTTACTGCAAGAGCTTGAGATTCCGGAGAAATGCTGTTCCGCAGATCTTCAGAGTGGGTAATTATGTTAAGGTACGGTAACGGAATCAGCGTCCGCTCATTACGCAGATCCGACTTCTTTACAGGCTGAACGAGTTCTGCAAGCCTCACCTGGATCGGAAGGGGGGTAAGCGCCGTAACGGTAGCATTTACGGACGGAATCACCACTGCGTACAACGAAGAGTCTTTTAATACCGAAACCGCCGCATAATAATACGAGGCTTCAACATCGGGTACAGTGTCGTTATACTGTACTGCATCGGCCTTTAAATATGACAGCGGTTTCAGAGTTTGAAGAGTCGATGAAAAAATTTGGGTATTGGAACGGTAGATCTGTATCTGCGATATTACCGAATTTTCAGGCAGTTTCCACGTGACGGTTACTGCATCGGGTTTATTCTGATCAGGAACAAAGGCTTCAATTGAAGTAACTACTGAAGATGATGAAGGCGTATTCTGTGAAAAAAAAGAAAATGCGGTAAAACTTAGTATTATAATAACTAACAATCTTTTCATGTATATATAATGCGCTAAAATTAACGATTTGACAAGATATGAAGTTTACTTTATTCTGTACAGTATGTTTGTTTCAGTGGTACTGGATCCCGGTCAGGTGGATTCTGCACGAGCCTTATCCTCAATTCTCACACAGTACGGTTTTGTTAAAAAACAGCGGGCCTGCTGGGAAAATCCGTCAATTACTGAAAAAAAGCTGGGCCTTCTTAAAAAAGATGTTGACCGGGTTACAGATTATTATGATTCGGTGCGGTTTTATCAGTATCCGGTTGAGGGCATGCTTGCAATCACAGAGATGCAGAAGAAAAAATGGAAAAAATGCCTGTTAAGACCGTCAGAAAAATGAAGCAGGAGTATGTATGATCGAAGATTTTAAAATTAGAATAGAAACTTTAAAAGAAGATGTTCTTGAAGTATGGGGGCGTCTTTGACGTTTCTGCCATTGAAGCAAAGATAGAGACGAAGGAAAAACTCACCGCGGAAAGCGGTTTCTGGAATGATTCCTCAAAGGCTGAGAAAATACTTTCAGATATAAAAATGCTGAAAAACCGCATAGAACCCTGGCGTGATTTGTGTGCACAGGTTGAAGATCTTGCAACATTATACGAGCTTGCAGAAGAAAGCGGCGATCAAAGTCTTGAAGAAGAAATTAAAAATAACTATATAAGACTCAATGAAACGTATGAGAAACTAAGCATATTGAATCTATTGTCAGATGAGGTCGATAAAAACGGAGCGTTTTTAACAATTCATGCCGGAGCAGGCGGAACAGAATCATGCGATTGGGCGCAAATGCTCTCCCGTATGTATACCCGCTGGGCTGAAAGACATAATTATACGGTAAATGTGATTGATGTGCTTGAAGCTGAAGGCGGAATTAAGTCAGTGACCATGGAGATTAAAGGTGATTACGTATACGGATACTTAAAATCCGAAGCGGGTGTACACCGGCTGGTCCGCATCAGTCCTTTTGATGCTAATGCACGGCGTCATACTTCATTTTCCTCCGTCTATGTGTTTCCCATTCTTGACGACACGATAGAAGTTGAAATACGCAGCGAGGATTTACGGGTCGATACCTACCGCTCAGGCGGAGCCGGAGGTCAGCATGTTAATAAAACAGATTCCGCCGTACGTTTTACGCACCTTCCGACCGGTATTGTTGTAGCCTGTCAGTCTGAGCGGAGTCAGACTATGAACCGCGCTCTTGCAATGAGCGTGCTCAAAGCCCGCCTGTATGAATATTACAAGGAAGAGAAGGAAAAAGAAAATGCAAAATTTGCCCAGGAAAAAAGAGGAATTTCATTCGGCAACCAGATGAGGTCATATGTGTTTCAGCCGTATACAATGGTTAAGGATCATAGAACTAAATACGAGTCGGGGAATATTCAATCTGTAATGGACGGCAACATAGACGGATTTATTGAATCCTTTCTTGCAGCAAAATGGAAAGGTCTTCCTCTGGGGGATGACAGCGAATGATACGAAAAGCCGCCGGATGTAGTGCGGTACTCTTACTAATTCTATTACTGATCCCTGCATCAATATATGCTCAAACTGAGGTATGGACTCTTGCAGCTTCGGAGTTTTCAATTGATACCGATGTACAGGAGCTTACTAGTGAGGATCAAAAGACAGCCGGGGCTTTGGCAAAAGATATTCCCATGCTCATTCTCTCATCTATTTCCGGTTCTCTTGAGCGCTCTGTTTCCTCGTCCGAGCTTACAGCAAGGGAACTGTACGAGCTGCAGAGTAGAATGCCTTCACTGCTTTCAGACTACGGCACTGCTCTTAAGACCCGTGATCAGCAGGTGTTTATTGAGCAAAATAAGAGGGATTTGAATACAAAAATTGAGGAATATGAAAAGAAAATAGCCGAATCGGCAAAAAAAATCAAAGACAACTTTGATGCACAGAGTAAACTTTTATCGTCTTTTACTTCTTCGCCGCCGGGACGCGAGAAGGTAGTCATATATAAAAACTCTTCTGAGAGTTTATTTTCTTACGACAAAGAGAAAATAAAAACTGATGCGGATTTTAATGCCCTCATGAAGAACGATACGATACGGGGATTGATTACCGGTTCAATAAAAATTTTAAGCGGATATATTCAGGTAACAAGCAGCATTCGCCTTTTCCCGCAAAATATAATCACAGAACCGGTTACTATTCTGTGCAGCATAACCGAGCCTGAATATGCCGCATCCCGGATAGCGTCAAGTCATATGGAAAGTATATCCAACTCATTACCCTCTATTGTTAATTTTAAATTGTACCCTGAAGATCAAACCGGACAGGCATCTGTTTTTTTATCAGACCTGTATCTAAAGGGTTCATCCTCTCAGGCATCTGTTCTCAGGGGTATCTACAGCATAAGAATTGAATGCCCTGGTTTTAAAACTGTAAGTTTTGCATATAGTTTTAACCAAAATACTGAATATACAGTGTCAGTCACCATGGAAAAGCAGCTTTTTTACCCTGTTACAGTTAATAATCCGTTTTCCACACCCGGTACAATGTTTATGAATGCAGTTTCTTACGGTTCTTTCCCTGCCTCAATAACGGTCAATGATCGGCCCTATTTGGGTGAATTTGTTTCTGAACAGGGGTGGAGCAACTATTTCACCTACAATGGAAACCTTGCACAGGAGTTCAAAGAGTTTAATCTGTCGTATGCTAACAAAGATATTGCTTCTCGTATAGAAAAAAGCCGTAATAGACTGTATATTTCATATGCATCTGTAATCTTTGCGCTTCCTGTGTATTTTTATACAGATGCAGTGTACAAGAATCTTATTGCTGCACAGGAAAATCTTATACCGGTAACCGGAACACCAGCATCATGGAAAACCGCATCAACCATATCTCTCTCGGCAGTAGCAGTTCTTGCGGTAAATATGGGTGTCCAGCTCGCGTTGTATCTCCGGGATGCAGATAAAATTCTTCCAATGGAACAAAGCCCTGAAAAGGATAAAGGAAAATAACATGGCGAATATGAAATTTACCGATACATTAAAAAAATTTTTTTCATTACATAAGACAGTAAATGATGATTTTTTTGATAATCTTACCGATATGCTCATTGAAGGCGACATTGGAGCAAAAACGGCTTTTGAGATTTGCGATGCCCTTGAAAAAAAATGCAGAAAAGATAAAATCACCGAAGAAAACGGCATACTTGCATCTTTAAAAGAGCTCATGCTTCCTTTTATAAAAACGACGGTACTCGAACCCGACAGGAATACGGTATCGGTATACATGGTGCTTGGTGTGAACGGAGTAGGGAAAACTACAACTGTTGCAAAGCTTTCTCACTATTACAGTCAAAAAGGCTACAATACGGTAATGGCGGCAGCTGATACATTCCGTGCCGCGGCTATTGAACAGCTCATGCTTCACGGAGAAAAAACCGGAGTGCGGGTAGTAAGCCATCAACATGGTTCGGATCCTGCCGCGGTAGTTTTTGATGCAGTTTCAGCAGTTGCATCGAAAGGGGCGGGTCTTGTGCTTGCCGATACGGCAGGCCGGCTTCATAACAAGGAAAACCTCGTAAGGGAGCTTCAGAAAATCGACCGTATAGCCCGTGAAAAAGCAGGTGAAGGATCGTATAAAAAAATTCTGGTACTCGATGCAACCACCGGTCAGAATGCGCTTCGCCAGGCTGAGGTATTTCATGAGTCTGTCGGTGTTGATGCTGTTGTGCTTACCAAGTACGATTCAACGGCAAAGGGCGGAATAATTATCACTCTTGGAAAAGAACTCGGCATTCCGGTTGCCTTTTTATGTACCGGAGAACAGTACAAGGACATAGACGTTTTTAGTGCTGAATCTTTTATGAAAGATTTTTTAGGTATTTAAACCAATGTATTCTTTTTTTTTAAGAAAGGTTTTTTTCCTCGTTCTGCTTGCATCGTTATCGGTATCTGCATTTTCAAGGGGTACAAAAGAAGATAGTTCTGATCAAAAGAATGATATTTCTAATACTATTGCAGACATTGAAATTACAAGTGCTGAAGAAGGTGACGCACCGGGTGAAGAAACACAGTCTGAAGGTGTAACTTCTGAAGAGAAAACTGCAAACGAAGATTCATCAGTGCAGGCTGAGCCCGCCGAAATCTATTATCTGTCATCCAATAATAAATTTAGAATTCTTGAATATGACGGTGAAGTTCTCGATATTACATTTAATAAAGACGGCGGAATAAAAACAAAGGTGTATGCAGCCGGTACAAATGTTGTTGTAAAAACTTTCGATACATTAATGAGGGTTATTGAAACCGTTGTTTTCTCACAGGAAAACAGTATTAATACACTTACAGAAAAAACGGTTTTTTTATACGAAGAAAAATCACAGTACCCTTGTGAAAGTACGGCAGTACAGTATGGTAATAATACGAAAACGTATGTTCTCTATAATAAAGACGGTTTTGTGATTTCTAAAAAACTGTATTCCGGAAAATATGAATTAACCCGCTCTCAAATAGGGGAGGATATTCTTCTTCAAACCGAAAAATATACGTATGACAGCGATAACAGGGTTACTGAATATGCTTTGCTGACTGATACAAGCGATCTGCGGAAACTCTACCGTTATGATAATGGTTTTACACAGCCGGATACAAGGGTATTCCGCGATTCAGTTTTACGTGAAGAAATTACGTACAGCGGCGAACAGTCGTACACAAAAACAACTTATTTTGACAATAATCAGAGTGTCAGTGCAGTGTACAGTGACGGGGTAAAAAAGGAAGAATTGTTTAAAAACGGTTCAAAAGTAATACGGAGAATTCACTATTGAAAACAAACATTTTTGAACCGCTTCGCTGGATCATCTATGTATCCAGACGTTTTTCCCGCATAGACAGGAGATCAAGATTCGCCATGACGAGCGTTCTTCCCGCAGTAGGTATTGGATTCGGTGTAATGGCATTAATTGTAATTCTTTCGGTGATGAACGGATTTCAGCTTGAGTCTATAGATAGTATTCTTGAAATAAGCTCATACCATATAAGGGCTTTACCCGACTCGCAGGAAAGTACCGGTGCGCTTCTCGATTTTGCTGAAAACGAACCGATGATAACAAGCATACACCCGTTTTATGAAGCCCAGGGACTGCTGGTAGGTAAAAACGGAAGACAAAGCGCTTCATTGATCCGTGCTGTTGAACATACCCAAATATACACCGATGAAGGTTTTGCACGGCAGCTGCAGATCTATTCTGGAACATTTGATTTATATACTCCGCGCTCAATACTACTCGGCAGCACGCTTGCAAGGAATTTAGGAGTCAGAGTCGGGGATGAGGTAAATATTCTTGCTCTCTCAGGAAGTTCGGATGTGGATCTTTTTTCTGAAAATAGAAAATTTAAGGTAACTGCTTTATTCTCCTGCGGTTATGCGGACATTAATGCAGCCTTTGCCTTTATTCCCTTTGAAGACGGAAAAGAACTATTCGGAATGAAAACATTTCCGGTATACGGCATAAAACTTCTCAATAAGAATCATGATGAGAGAATTGTGCAGAAGATGCGCACCCGTCTGCAGGGTTATTCTGTTGAATGTGAATCATGGAGAAGTTTCAACCGTTCTTTTTTTGGAGCTCTGAGAGTTGAAAAAAACATTCTCTTGATGCTTGCTCTCCTTATTTTTGTTGTAGTGGCGGTAAATATTTTTAACGGTATGCGCCGCATGGTCTATGAACGCCGTGAGGAAATATGCGTTTTAAGCGCATTGGGTTCGTCAAGCGGCAGCATTCAGCTTATATTCATTATGCAGGGACTTCTCATAGGCTTAAGCGGTTCTATACCTGGGCTGCTTCTCGGTCTTTTAATCAGTGTTAAAATTGATGCTGTATTTATACTGATCAGCAAGATTAGCTGGTTTTTTCAAACTATAACTGCTGCATTGTTTTCACCCGGTTCATTGGCATATATTACCGGTAATTCGACCTATATGTTTTATGCTGAAATTCCTGCACGCGTATACAATAGGGAAGTTATCTTCATAACTCTCTTCGGGCTTCTTTCTGCGGTGAGCGCCGCCTGGATTGCAAGCACCAAGGTGTTATCTTTTAAAATAGCGGAGGTTCTGCGTGATGAATAATACTGCCTGCAACATTCAGGAGAATGTACTGACTATAATCGGACTGGAAAAAACTTACCGTGATTCACTTTCAGGCGAATCGCTTACTATACTAAAAAATCTCGATATGCAGGTTCCTGAAAAAACAAAGGTTGTCATTCTCGGCGAAAGCGGATGCGGTAAAAGCACGCTGCTTAATATTATAGGCGGACTTGATGCCGCATCTGGCGGATATATTCAGTGCGGTAAATATACTATAAGCGGCATGGATGAGGATCAGCTTACCGAATTCCGATCCCGGTATTTAGGTTTAATTTTCCAGTTCCATTACCTTTTAAAAGACTTCAGCGCTCTGGAAAATGTGTTTCTTCCCGCATATATGGCGGGTGTACCGAAAAAACAGGCTATGGAAAGGGCAAAGACTCTTCTAAACGATGTAGGTCTGTCGCACCGGTTTAATCATATTCCCTCACAGCTTTCAGGAGGTGAAAGACAGAGAGCGGCCGTAGCGCGCTCTCTGGTTAACGATCCTCATCTGATCCTTGCCGATGAACCCACAGGGAATCTCGATCCTGCAAACTCCGGTGTAATAAGCAGTCTTCTGTTTTCTATGGTTGAGAAATACGGGAAAACTCTGCTGCTCGTTACACATGATCATGAACTGGCTCAGTACAGCGATGCAGCATACAAGCTTGCAGATGGTAAACTGGAACGTGTATGAAAACAGCTTCATCAATTCTTTTTGCCTTCAGAATGCTCATTCCTAAACACAGGACGCCTTCGAACGCAAGAAAAAGCATGAACGGTGCCGTTCTGTGCGTGGCATTGAGCCTCATACCCCTCGTGGTTGTTCTTGTAGTCTCTGACGGAATGATAGAAGGCATAACAGAAAGAATAGTGGGGCTTTCCAGCTATCATATTCAGATTGAACACCGTAATACGAAAATAATTCCTTCTTCCGCAATAGAAGAATTGAAAAGTATTTCTCTTGGAATGAGAAACGTGGAAGGCGTGAAAAGCAGTACGGCTGAAATACAGGGTATAGCACTTGGTTCTGGAAAAGGCGGAAGAACAGGAGTGACTGTCCGTGCTGTTGAAACTTCAGTATTTACAGACAACAGTGCTTTTAAAAAATACCTTACCGTTATCGACGGTTCATTGGATATAAATGGCGGCAAAAAAGCTCTTATAGGTGAGAAAATAGCTAAAACACTTGATCTTAGTACCGGTTCATCACTATACCTCATTAGTTCTTCTTCAGCAGGAGGAACTGTCATTCCTAAAGTTACGGTTTTTAAAATTGCAGGAATTATTTCAAGCGGGTATCAGGAACTTGATTCTCTGTGGGTTTTCATTCCTGTTGAATATGCTTTTGATGTTTTTTCCCCGTCAAATACTCAGATGATTGTAGGTCTTGAAACAGCCTCTCCATTCAGTGATTCTATATATGATGTATATAATGCCGTCGAGGATAATCTGTATCCGTCTGATACGGCAAACTTATGGAGCGAACTTAATACGGCACAGTTTGAAAACTATGCCTCTACAAAGATGCTTTTGCTCCTGGTTATGTTCCTTATTGTATTAGTTGCTTCTGTTAATGTGTCTTCTGCCCTCGTAATGCTTGTTATGGAGAGACGGAAGGAAATCGGCATCCTAAAAAGCGTCGGGGCCTCCGGAACAGGAATAACAGTCTCATTTTTAATTATTGGAACCTGTATAGGCGGCTTGGGTGTTATACTTGGTATACCGCTGGGACTTTTATGTGCTGTAAATGTAAACGAAATAATAATCTTGTTTGAAAAAATAGTTAACTTTTTCATGCATTTTGTGTATAGTATAATTGAGAGGGGTGGTTATACTGCAATTCAGGTTCTTGATCCCGAGTTCTATTTGGAAAAGGTTCCCGTTACGGTACCATTTACTGAGCTTTTTTTAATAGCCTCTGTTACCATGTTCCTGTCTTTAGCGGTGTCCCTTTTTCCCGCTGTACGCGCAGGTAAAGATAAGCCTCTTTCCATACTGCGCAAAGTATAGTGTATTTGGAGCTGTAAATGAAATGCGATATATGTCACGAAAAAGAAGCTGTCGTTTTTATCAGGCAGGTCAGCGGGAATGCGGTTAGTGAACTTCATATGTGCCAGGATTGTGCCAAAGTACGCGGTTTTTCGGCTGATGAATCTAAAATAGAAATGTCTTTGGGCAGTCTGCTGTCAGGGCTTGTTGATACCACACTGCAGCAGAATACAAAAAACCGCGCATGTACGGTATGCGGTTCTATTTTAAAAGATATTTTGGATTCCAGAAAAGCAGGATGCCCGGAGTGCTATACCCATTTTAAAAATGAAATACTTTCACAGATGCGTTCCGACGGCATAAACGGCAGTTATTCCGGTACTTTACCAAAGCAGCTTGCTTATTTCAAATCTTCTTTAACCGACAGAATGATGCTTCAGGCAAAACTTGAAAAGGCATTAAGTGAAGAGAATTACGAACAAGCGGCCGTCTACAGGGACAGGCTCCGTGTTCTTGATAAAAGGGGCGTGCTGAGCGCTGATCATGAGCAGACAGGGGGATTAACCGATGAATAGGAATGAGAATCCTTCAGCTCAAACAATGCAGGATGCATGGTATTCATATCCCGGAGAGAACAATGACGTTGTTCTCTCAACAAGGGTTCGTCTTGCGCGTAATCTTGCGAGTTTTCCTTTTCCCCATGCTTTCCGCTCCGATGATGCACAGCGTGTAAAGTCGCTGGTTTTTGATTCTTTTACGCAGATGGATCCCGAACAAAGGTATCAGTCTCTTGCGGTAAAAAACCTGGATCCTCTCGGGCAGCGAATACTTTCGGAAAGAGGTATAATAAGTCCCGAAGTTGCATCTTCTCCCATGGCCGGTGTTATTGTCAGGACTGACGGTAAAATTGCATGCACGGTAAATACTTCCGATCATGTAAGAATTTCGGCATTTGTGACAGGACTCAATGCAGGGGAAGCATTTTCATTGTGTAAAGAGGTTGACGACAGCCTTCAAAACACTCTGCAGTTCGCAGCTTCCCAGGAGTTCGGCTATCTGACTTCATCATTGAACGGCTGCGGGAGCGGGATGAAGGTATCGGTACTTGTTCATCTTCCCTCTATTTCGTCCGCAGGGCTGCTTGACAGAGTGTTTAAAGATTTAATGGCCAGGTCCTACGTTATAAGCGGTTTTTATGGTGCGGGAAACGGTACCGGTTCTTCTTTAGGTTCATATTATCAGATAAGCATAAGCAATTCTTTTTCAGGAACAGAACAAACCCAGCTGGACGACATAAGTCTTGTAATAAAGCAGATTACTGAATTTGAACGCAAGACTCGCAAGGAAGTTACCGATAATAGACCTACGGGTATACGGGATCAGGTATACCGCGCACTTGCATTGATTAAGTATTCGCGGTTTATTGGAAGCAGAGAAGGAGTTGATCTTATATCACGTATTAAGTGGGGTATTAATACCGGAATTCTTACCGGTATTACTGATACAGATTTGTTTGCACTCTTATACAGGATACAAAGCGCCCATCTCCAGTATGTTATACGTACAAGTGAATTGAAGTATGAAAAGGATGTAAGTTCCGAGGAACAGAAAATTGAAAGACTTCGTTCGCTGATTCTTCAGGAAGCTGTTGCAAAAGTTCAGCTGACTTCATAGTTTTTGGAGGCTTTACGCATGAAAGGACTATCATCAAGAGCTCAGCGCCTTATAGTAAATCTGGCACAGGATGAGGCTCGCCGGTCTCATTCCGATTCGTTGTCGCCCGAACATGTTATTCTTGCACTTTTGAAAAGTGCCGACGGGATTGGATACGAAGCCTTGAAAGAATTGAAAGTCAATATTCTGACGCTTCAGCTTGCACTTGAACAGACAATAATCGTCCGCGAGGGATTTCAAACCTTTGCAGATGTTCCTCCTTCCCGCCGGCTCAGGACTATGCTCGATGTCGCTGCCGTGGAATCCCGTTCCATGAAAACTGAATATATCGGTACCGAACATCTTCTCCTTGCTTCAGTACGCGAAGACCAGAGCATTATGCACCAGTACTGCTCAAAAAATGAGATATCATACGAGGATTTGAGGAGAGTTATTTATACTCTTGTAATAAGCAGAAATTCGAAGGCTCCTGATTCCGTACAGATAGTTCCGTCTGTTTTCAGTGCCGCAGGTACTGTTCCTAATCAGGGTGTCCAGCAGAATAAGGCCCCGCAGTCTTCTCAAAACGCTTCTCTTCTTAAAGAATTTTCGCGGGATATAACTCAAAAAGCGAAGAACGGCGAGATTGATCCGGTAATCGGAAGAAATACTGAAATCCAAAGAGTTATACAAATACTCTCGCGCAGGACAAAAAATAATCCGGTACTCGTAGGTGAGCCGGGAGTTGGTAAAACGGCTATAGTTGAAGGTCTTGCCCAGCGCATCGTTAATCAGTCAGTTCCTCACAGTCTTCTCGATAAACGCCTTCTCACCCTGGATCTTGCGTCTGTTATTGCAGGTACAAAATACCGTGGTGAATTTGAAGAGCGTTTGAAGCGGATCATGAAAGAGATTAACGAACAAAAAAATATAATTCTTTTTATTGATGAACTTCATACGATAATCGGTGCAGGAGGGGCGGAGGGAGCCATGGATGCGTCAAATATGCTTAAACCCGCTCTTTCAAGAGGAGAGCTGCAGTGCATCGGTGCAACAACGCTTAAGGAATACCGCAAGTATTTTGAAAAAGACGCCGCCCTCGAAAGAAGATTTCAGATAGTACAGGTGCAGGAACCGAGGGATGAAGATACAAAAGAAATTCTTGAAGGAATAAAAAAACAGTACGAGGATTATCACGGAGTCCGCTATGACTCCGATGTTATTTCTCTAATTGTCCGCTACTCCAGACGCTATATTACCGAACGGTTTCTTCCGGACAAGGCTATAGATATTCTCGATGAAGCCGGAGCGATGAAAAAAGTCAGCGAAGATATTAGACCCTCAGAACTTCAGGATTTGGAGATGAGAATTAATGCTCTCATCGATGAGAAACAAAATCTCGTGAGCAGTCAGAATTATGAGAGGGCTGCTGAAGTGCGCGATGAGGTTCGTCTGCTGCGGCAGAAATTTGAAATGATAAGTTCTGCATGGCAGTCCGCTTCCCTAAATGAAAGAAAACTTGTTACTGCCCGGGATGTAAGCCGTGTTGTTTCAATCATGACCGGCATTCCTGTAGAACAGCTTGATAACTCTGAATCTGACCGGCTTCTGCATATGGAAAAGGAACTGCATAAAACCGTCATTGGACAGAACTCTGCAATATCAGTTATTGCTTCTTCGGTAAGAAGGGCAAAGGCAGGCGTTTCTTCACGTAAAAGGCCTCTTGGTTCATTCATATTTCTTGGACCTACGGGTGTCGGTAAAACCCTTCTGGCGAAATCTCTTGCACAGTTTTTATTTGGAACCGAAGAGGCTCTTATCCGTATTGATATGAGCGATTTTATGGAAAAACATAATTCAAGCCGTCTTGTAGGAGCTCCTCCGGGCTATGTCGGATACGAGGAGGGAGGTCTATTAACTGAAAAGGTGCGGAGACGGCCGTATTCGGTCATTCTTCTCGATGAGATTGAAAAAGCACACACCGATGTTTTCAATCTTCTTCTTCAGGTTCTCGAAGAGGGCGAGCTGCGCGATAACCTTGGTCATGTGGTAAATTTTAGAAATACGCTCATTATTATGACCAGTAATGCCGGAGCAAGGCAGATAACGAACGAAAACCGTCTCGGCTTCGGTTCATCAAGTAACGGCCTTCTTTCTGCTTCGGAAATTAAAACAAGCGCTATGAGCGAGCTGAAGAAAATCATGAGCCCGGAACTGTTAAACCGTATTGACGATATTGTAGTATTCGATGTGCTTTCAAAAAAAGAAGTCTCTCAAATATTTACGACCCAGATTGACGAGCTTAAGGAACGTATTGCTGAACAATACCTGCAGATTGAAATAAAACCGAAGGCGAGAGAATATTTTATTACTAACGGTTATGATCCGTCATACGGCGCACGGCCTATGAGACGGCTTATTCAGAAAGAAATAGAAGACGCCCTCGCTACAAAGATAATCGGCGGCGAATGTTCAAGCGGGGACACGGTTGTTGCGGATATGCACAAAGATGCAGTTGTACTGAGAATTAAAAAAGCAAAAAAAGCTGTATCATTTCCTCTGCTGGAAACCCCTTCTCACTCTAGTGAAGCCGAAGAAGAAAGAAGCACCGTAAAAGTAGAGAACTAGCTTGAAGAAAGAAGTTTTTTGTTTATAATACCTTGTATCAGTATGTAATTATTTTTAATTATAAATCACACTGATAGTTCTTTGCATCTTGTGCAAAGAATAAAGGAAATTATTTATGAAAGGTAAAATCTTATTTGCTTCTTTCGTTTTTACTCTTTGCTTTGTGTCAGTTTTTTCAGGCGCCCGAAGGGATCAGTCCTCAAGCGATATATCAGCAGTAAAAACTGTAGAAAAACCGGAACTTATCCGCGCTTCTGCTCTCAATGGCCCAAGCGGTGTCGGTATGGCATATTTATTTGACGGTGAAAAAACACTTGACGGTGTAAAGCTCTCCATGGAAATTGCCGCCTCTCCCGATGTTCTTCTGCCGAAATTATTGAAAGGTGAAGTTGATATGGGTATTCTTCCCGTCAATGTTGCTGCCAAGGTATACACAAAAAATAATAATCAGGTAATTATCGGCGCAGTTGTGGGAAACGGTATGCTAAACTGCATCACTGAAGATGTTTCTGTTAATTCCATACATGATCTTAAGGGTAAAACACTATATGTTGCAGGTCAGGGTTCAACTCCTGAATATATGATCCGCTACCTTGCGCAAAAATCAGGGATTGAAGTAAATACTTCATCCGCATCTTCCATAACTCTGGATTTTTCTATTCCTGCTGCGGAAATTGCCGCCGCTCTTGTGTCGGGAAAAATCCAGTATGCGTTTGTTCCGGAACCGTTTGCAACAGTTGCCCAGATAAATAAAGCATCAGTGCGCCGTGCATTTGATGTTCAAAAACTCTATGCTCAAGTTTCAGGAAACACAGAATTCTATCCTATGACTGTTTTAGTAATCCGTAAAGAATTTGCCGAAAAGTATCCGCACTATGTTTCATTATTTTTGGATGAATACCGTGCCTCCATTGAAAGGGTTAATGCCGATCCGAAGGCGGCTGGTCTTGTTGTTGAACAATACAGCCTTGGTCTTAAGGCTCCTGTCGTTGCAAAATCTGTTCCATCATCCGCCTTTGTTTTCACTCCTGCAAAAGAAGCTGTTTCCGATGTAGAAAAACTGCTTTCAATCTTTTTGGAATTTGCACCTGATTCAGTCGGCGGAGTTCTCCCCGGCGAAGGATTTTATTTTAAATAGGCTATGAAAAAACTCCTGTTAACAGTTGCTGTTCCGGTACTGCTTATAGTGGGGATTTGGCAGACAGCTTCCATTTATGTAGCATCTCCTCTCATTCTGCCTTCCCCCTATGCTGTACTCGCAAGTTTTCAGGAGCTCAGTACATCATTGCTGTTTTGGAAACACATCGCCTTTACCGTCGGCAGAACGTTTGCATCGTTCGGTATATCGCTTGCAGTCTCCCTGGTTCTCGGGTGTGTTTCCGGAATTCTTCCTGCAGCAGATGCAGTATTGAAACTTCCTATGAGTATTATAAAAGCTACTCCGGTAGTTTCCTTTATATTGCTTGCGTTATTCTGGTTTAATTCATCCCAGGTTCCAATCTTTGTATCAGTGCTGATGACTCTTCCGGTGCTCACTGCATCTGTTGCTCTCGGCATTAGAAAAACTGATGCAAAACTCCTCGAGATGGCTCATTCATACGGAATGTCTAATGTTCAAATAATTAAACACGTTTATTTCCCTTCAATAATTCCATCCTTTGCTTCAGGTTCTCTGGCAGCATTCGGCTTGAGCTGGAAAGTTGTTGTTGCAGCTGAGGTTATAAGTCTTCCCCGTTATGCATCAGGTTCCGCTCTGCAGACCGCAAAGGTTCATCTGGAAACATCCGATGTTTTTTCCATAAGCATCTGCGTAATTATTATAAGTTTCCTTTGCGAACTGATTATAGGCATGCTTGTTTCCAAGGCGCTCAAGAAGGGGAAGATGAATGTCTAGATCCTGCTCATCATGTACTATTCATATACAGAATCTTAACCTGACAAGGGGAAATAAGAACCTGTTTTCCAATTTTAATCTCTCCGCCTCAGGCGGTACAATAAGCGCAATACTCGGTCCTTCAGGCTGCGGGAAAACCAGTTTACTTCATATTATTGCTTCTCTTCTTAAAGGTCAAAGCGGTTCTGTGGAAGTTTCATGTTCAGCGGACAAACACTCTATTTCACAGATTAAACCGGCTTATCTTTTTCAGGAGCCTAGATTATTACCCTGGCACACTATTGAACGCAATATTTCACTCATTCTTGAAGGAAGACTGATGCTCGACGGATCTTCAATATATGATGCAAAATCCGCCCGTGAAACTGCTCTCGATTATCTTACTAAGGTAGGACTTGAAAAATATGCACTGCGCTATCCTTCACAGCTTTCAGGAGGCGAGAGGCAGCGGGTTTCGCTTGCCAGAGCCTTTGCTTTTCCGTCCCCGGTTCTCTTGATGGATGAAGCCTTTCAGTCCCAGGACATTCACTTAAAACTTCAGCTCATGGATCTTCTTTATATGCTTCATAATGAGAATCCAAGAACAGTTATCATGGTAACCCACGATATACGGGAATCGCTGAGTCTTGCAGAAAGAGTCATAGTATTATCAGGCACACCTATTAGCATATTGATTGACAGTCCGGTTCCGGTGAAGGAAGTCCCCTCAAAAAC
This sequence comes from Spirochaetota bacterium, assembly GCA_023398165.1. Classification (GTDB taxonomy): domain Bacteria; phylum Spirochaetota; class Spirochaetia; order Treponematales; family Treponemataceae; genus JAAZLA01. The sequence goes on from JAEWSQ010000011.1 coordinate 77,687, forward strand.
GTATATCCGGTTTCCAAAAGTACTGCATGAACTCGAATGTAATATTTTGAGGGTTATGGCTTCGATTGACGAATGTCCTGTTTTTCCTGTCTAGTTATGAAAGTATCATAACTGAATGTTTAAGAGCGCTTGTAAGCACACTAATATCATTTTCTGTTGTACTGTATCCGAAAGAAAACCGGACCGCACTTGATGAAATTTCTTCACTGACGTTCATTGCTTCAAGTACAGGTCTTGAGTTTTTCCTCGCAGAACAAGCAGAACCTGCAGAAATGAAAATTCCTTTTTCACTTAACGAACGTACAAGCACTTCAGAAGGAATCCCGGGGAAGGCTGCCTGTACAATCCACGGGGAAAAGCGGTTGTCGTATTCCGTGCTGCCGGAGTAAGCTGAATCCTCACGGGAGGAGGGAATAAGAGTACACCGGGGTATTTTTTTTAATTCATTAAGAAAAAATGATGTCGTTTTTTTCTGCCTGCTTAATCTTTCATCGCCTTCATTTTTTATACAGTATTTTTCAAGGCACAGGCCTAATGCAACGGCGCCGAATAGATTTTCTGTTCCGCTTCGTATGCCTCCTTCCTGTCCGCCGCCGCGTAAAAAGGGTTCCTGCCTTGATTTTAAATACAATAATCCTATACCGCGCGGAGCGCCTAATTTATGTCCGCTTATACAGGCGCTGTCTATGGATGAGGAGGAAAGATCGAGCGGTATTTTACCGGCAGCCTGTACTGCATCGACATGAAATTTTGGTTTTTTTTTCCCGGGGTATGCTTCTTCAAGCTTTTTAGCTATTTCATCGACGTTCTGAATGGCGCCTGTTTCATTGTTTACAGCCATAACGCACACTAAAGCGGTGTCGTCTCTTGTTTTGGAAAGGACCGCATCACTTTGAACAATACCGTCAGTATCCGGGGCAACCGTTATAACATCCCAGCCGAGGTGTTTTAGCATTAAAGCCTGTTCGCGGACTGCCGGGTGTTCAATTCCGCTGATTACCACGGATCCTCTTGAAGGACGTAAAAGAAGAGACATAAGTATAATCTGGCTTCCTTCTGTACCGCCTGATGTATAATAAAGACATTCTTCCTTTACCCCAAAGCAGAAGGCGCTTCTTTTTCTGTATTCCTGCAGAATTTTTTTTGCATCAAGTCCTGCCCGGTGAATACTCGAAGGATTTGCAAATGCGCTTTGTGATATATCCAACGCCTTATGCAGAATATCAGAATCAAAAGGAGAGGCCGCAGCCCAGTCAAAGTAGTAGCTTTCATTCATGCCCTTTATTTTATCAGCTTCATTTTCCTTATTCAATAACATCATTATACCATTGCTTTTTTTCTGACAGCTTCGTACAATACGCGCTATGAATAAATATAATGCATGGAAGATCTGCGAGAAAACCACACCATCAAATTCTGTGAAGCTCGGCTGTTATTTTAATCCCGAAACTCTTGCTGCTTCTTTTTCACTGTGGGCTCCGTCTGCCTCCAAGGTCCGGGTTTTTCTATATGAGGAATACAACAGTAAACATCCTGCATATATTTTTCCTCTTCAGCTGCAGAAATCGACCGGGGTCTGGTCTCTTAACTGTTCAATAGATATATCGCTTGATAACTGGTTCTATGAATATGAGGTTACCACGGAAAAAGGATGCAGAATGTGCCTTGATCCGTATGCTCTTTCAATGGCTGCCTATACTAATGATAAAACATGCGGAAGAGCCGCCATTATTAATCTTTCTGATCCCCGGACGCTGCCTTCAGGGGGCTGGAGTGAAAGCAATCCTCTGAAAGAGGATGCCGGAGTCTTACCTCCCTTTACAGCCTACACTGATGCAGTAATTTATGAAGTATCGGTCCGGGATTTTACGGCATCTGATGATTCGGATGTCGAGCCGACGGTGTTTGTCCGTCATAAAGGCAGCTATAATGCTTTTATTCAAAAGCTTGATTATTTAAAAACTTTGGGAATAACTCATATTCAGCTTATGCCCGTACTGAATTTTTACAATAATGATGAAACGAAGAAAAACTACGAGGCAGGTACAAATCTGTACGGCAATAATTATAACTGGGGTTATGATCCCCATAACTATTTTACCCCTGAGGGCTGGTTTGCTTCGAATCCATATGATCAATACTGTAGAATAAGTGAATTAAAAAATCTAATTAAGGAATCTCATAAGTCAGGATTACGGGTAATTCTTGATGTTGTCTATAATCACATGGCTGATGCAGAATTGCTCGATTCCATCGTCCCGTCGTATTATTTCAGACTGACTAAAAGAGAGTGTGTCTATACCTCTGCCTCAGGATGCGGCAACGATATTGCATCAGAACGGACAATGGCACGCCGTCTGATAATTGATTCCCTTAAATACCTCGTAAGGGAATATCATGTTGACGGATTCCGTTTTGATCTTATGGGGCTGATCGATTCTCAAACTATTCTTGATGCATATGATGAATGTATCTTTTATAACCGTGACATGCTTTTCATCGGTGAAGGCTGGAAAATGTATAACGGGGAAAAAGGCAGCTGCGGTATGGATCAAAATTATATGACTAAAACGCAAAAAGTTTCTGTTTTTAATGACGAACTCCGCGATCTCTGCAAGGGCGGCGGTATGCAGGAGAGCAAAAAAGGATTTGTAACCGGAGGAACGGTCAATACAAAGCAGCTGTTTTATAATATCTGCGGTCTGCCCCAGGTTAACTACAGTGCAAACAGTCCTGCAAGAAATGTACAGTATCTTGAATGCCATGACGGATTAACCCTTCATGATAATATAGCCTATAATCTTAAGCTGGATGAGAGAAATGAACTTCAAAAAAAAGAGCTTCTTTCACGAATAATGCTTGCGCAGTCTATTCTTTTAACCAGCCAGGGTATTGTTTTCATACATTCAGGTCAGGAATCCGGCAGAACTAAATCTGCAAAAAATCTAACCGGTACAATACAGGATGATATTTTAGACTCCTTTGTCAAAAACTCGTACAATGCTCCGGATTCGATCAATAATATTATGTGGAAAAAAGATGCCGATTATGAACAGTTGTGCGTTTTTACAAGCAGCCTCATTGCACTGCGGAAAAAGTTTAATCACTTCAGACTGCAGACAGCAGAGGAAGTAAAAAACAAAATTATTTATATGGATAATGCAAGCGGGGATCTTTTACTGAGTTATACGATTCTTCCGGATGCAAAAGACAGCACTTCCCGGTGGTATCTTATTTTTAACGGGCGAAAAACCATAGCCACTGTTGATATTAACGGTAATTTAAACGAAGCTCAAGTATACGTGTCAGGTTCCCGGGTTTCCCTTGATCCTTTTTTGCTTCCGCCGGATCAGTATTCACTCAGTAAACTTGATATTCCTCCGTTAAGTTCTCTCATATTCAGTATTCCTTAAAAGCATTGCAAGGACTTTTAGTATGATAATGTCAATTCCTGTCTTTTTACTTTTTTCCATATACGGAGTGGTTAGTACCTATCTCCCTCTTTTTCTCCGCACTATGGGCTACTCAGCAAGCAATATAGGCTTTCTGCTTGCAGTCTTTGAAATATCCGGGGTTGTCATTCCATTTGTAGTGAGCCCTCTCATATCAAAAAAAGGCATTTACGGTTTGTTCCTTCTCGCTTCAGGCCTTCTCATGGTAATTCTTCCCTATCCGCTTTTAAAAACAAGCGGATTTTCACTCACTGCCGGTATTTTGGCGCTCTATGCTGCAGGATTTAAGGGCATCGTTCCGGTATCTGATTCTCTCATTAACAGACTTCTGGGAGAAAAACGGGCAGAGTATGGACGGGTAAGGGTAATGGGCTCTATAGGCTTCGTTGTCATGAGCCTAATTCTGCAGTACGTTGCCCGTCTTGAAACAGCAGATACCGATGCCATTCTTCTTTGGATGGTATTTCCTCCTCTCCTGTTCAGTCTTTCCATTATTCTTATTCCCGGTCTTCTTAAACGGTACAGGGATGACGAAAAAGAATCTGTAATACCTTATACAAACAGTAAAGGCTTGAAACCTGTTCAAGCAGCCGTTGATAAAAAAGAAAGATTATCAGTGCGTATAAAAGCGGTGATTAAAGAATTCCCGTCTATATATTGGGCTGGAATGTTTCTCATTTTTTCTGGTTTTTTGGGTCTTATTCCTGCAAATAAATTTTTTTCACTGTATGTGTATGAGTATTTGGGAATGGAGGCATCAGGCCTATTATGGGCGCTCGCAGCAGCAGCCGAAATTCCTTTTATGTTTTTTTCCTCCAGGTTTTTACGGCGTTTCGGCTCAATGAAGCTCATTGTTTTCGGCACCTTTACCATCTTCCTTCGGGTAATAACCTATATACTGATTCCGAATTTTACCGGTGCGGTCATAGGGCAGCTGTTTAACTCAATAACCTATGGTTTGTATCATCCTGCAGCGGTTTCATTTGCCGCTCAATACGCGCCAAAAAATAAACTTGTCGTCAGCATGACGCTCTATTCAGTCGTCGCAACAGGTTTGGCTAACATAGCAGGAAACTGCCTCGGGGGAATTATAATAGACGCAGCAGGCTATCCGATGTTATTCATTATGTTCAGTTCTTTTCCTCTTTTTGCGGTTCTTGTATATCTTTTTTATAGTAAAACGGTACTGAAGAAGCGGAAACGCATGGGACTGCACTGATAAAAAAAAGCACCTTTACCGCGGGTCAGTATTATATCATTACCTGCAGGAAGGTGCTTTTTAAGTATTCAGTCCTATGATTTTTTACTTATATAAAGAAAGCGGTATGGAATTCACATCCTCAGAACCGCATACAATAAACCATCTTCCCGGCGACTCCATCCAGTAAGTGTTAAACACTCTCATAATATCTTCAGTACTGACTTCGTCAATACGTTCTAAAAGTTTGAGGTATGCTTCTTTATTTCCGGTCAGATGAATGCTTCCCATTATTTGAAGAACCTGACCCGAAGAAGTTACATATGCAGAAAACAAAGAATTAATGAGGGAGTTTTTATATCCGTCAAGAGTTTCTTCAAGCGTTAAAAAGGTAAATTCATTTGTCTCGGTATTTTTTGAATCTATTATTTTCCCTTCACTCATAATGTTCTGTGCTTCATCAATGTAATAGGGAAGATTCTGCAGATCGCTTGCACTGTTGACGTACAGCATCATATACGGCGCCTTGCTGAGCATCTGAGTATTCCCGATAGAGTAGCATGCCCCGTATTTTTCACGGACAACATTGTAAAGAATTTCAGAATAGATAGTACAGGCAAGAACAGAAGGCATGTAATCCTTATCGGTAAACTGAGGGAAGGAATAGACCTTAGAAAGAAATCCGGTGCCGGATGCGGAGGGATGTGCAATGATTTCAGTATCACCTGATATTGTTACCGGAGGTATGACAGGGCTTTCATAGTCCAATACAGGTATAGCTGCAAAATACATAGTAAGTCTTTCTTCAAGATACGCAGGATCAATATTCCCGGAGGCGACTATGGTGATTCGTTTTGCATTCATAAGTGTTTTATGAAAGGAAGCTACATCATCGAGCGATATTGTTTGAATCGTTTCATAGGTAGGACGAATATTAGTTTCAAACGGATGATTCTTATATACCGCCCGTTCTGCCGTATACTGCACAAGCGAATTGGGATCATTGAGCAGACTTTGCAGGTTTTGAAGATTTGCAGTTTTGATATTTTCAAATTCATTTTCAGAAAAAGAAGGATGTAAAAATGAATCTGCAAATACCTGATAAAGATCACTAAAATAATGATCAATGCAGGTAAGTGTAAAATAAGAATAACCGTTTGCAGTATATCCGGCTATACTGGCTTTTGTTTTGTGCATTTTCTCTTTAATAACATCATACGCAAAATACTTGGATCCTCTTGTCATCATTGCAAGAGTTATATTCTCAATGCCTGACTGCTGCGGATCGAGCAGTGCATTAGCCCCATCTATCATAATAGAAAGAGATAATACTTTTTGGCTTTCATTTTTCTTAAGCACAACAGGTATGCCGTTTTTTAACGTAAATACTTCAAATGATGAAGCATTATCGGTATAGTATTTTTTTGCATCGGCATTCATAGACTGCTTCGTAGTACTGCAGGATGTAATAAGCAGCACTGCTATAAGTACGGTAATAATTTTTTTCATATGCAACTCCAACTTTATTTCCACCAGAATGCAGAATCTGCATTAATCTCTTTATATCCCAGCGCTTCATAGTCAGCTTTCTGACTTTCATAAAGCTCAGGATTAACAAGCACAACAACAACAGACGGTTTTTTTAAAAGATAGTTTTTCACAAATTGCACAATATCATTTCGTTCAACCGAAGCTGTATTTTTATCATGACTGAAGTAATAGGCGGTGTCTGTAACTGCCCACCAGTAACGGATATTAGCAAGGTATGTTTCGGGCCTTTGAGCACGGATAACGGCATCATCTGAAAAGCCTGTCATGTTTTTGTTAAAACTTGTCTGCGGGAAGAAATCATAATCTTCAATAATTTGATTAGCAAGATCGGTACTTATCACTTGCGCTAAATATGCAGCTCTTTGTCCCATCATCTGTTCAGGGGAAAGCACTATAGCCGTAAAATGAATAAGACTATGATTACGGGATGTAAGGTAGCCTTCGCTAATATAATCGGAACCAGGAATTCCAAAAGACTGATTGGAGAGAAGATTCTGTTCAAATTTACTTGAAGGATCATTTACTAGATTTACCCATGCATCAGCGGTAAAAGTTGCTTCTGTATCGAAGGCTATGTCAGGGCCCCGGAAATAAACCATTACTTGTGCAATTTGAGGCGAAATTTGGGGATGACTCTGCACAAGGTAAACCGTTTCCTCTATTTCATCCTGTTCAATATCATGTGCAGGCCTCAATTTCAGTCCTTTTTCCCACGATCCGTAAATCTTCTTAACTTTTTTTAAGACGTCCTCCGGATCTACATCTCCGCCTACAAAGAGTGCCGCATTATCCGGAACATAGTACGTTAGTTTCATTTCCAGTAAATCCTCTACAGAAGCCGAGGTAATGATTCCCTCACTGCCGGTTACATCCTGTTTCCAGGGTTCTTTATTAAAGATTGTGTTAGAGACGGATGTTTGCAGTATCCATGTCGGATTACTGTGATATGCGGAGATTTCGGAAATAACAACTTTCTTCTCGTTCTCAAGCTCATTTTTATCGAGCAGAGGTTCCCGTACTGCATAAGACCAGAATTCGAGCCCCTCAGCCAAACTGGATGAAGGAACTGTGAAAAAATAATTAATGAACTCGTTTGACGTGCTTCCGTTCCATGATGCAACCCCGAGATCTTTCATCGCTCTCTGTACGGCAGCCGCAGTTTTATACTTTGTGTTGCCTTTAAACATCATATGCTCATACAGATGAAACAGTCCTGACGTTTCTTTTGTCTGTGCAGTGCCTCCTGCCTTCACCGCTATTTCAATATACGCAAGCGGCGCCTCGTGATTTTCCATGACGAACAGTTCCAGTCCGTTATCCAATACATAGTGAAATAACCCTTCCTCTGTAGTTTCCTGTGCCTGAACAGTAAAGGAAACTGCAAGGAAAGCTAGTAAAAGTATTTTTTTTACATACTTTTTCATTATACCCTCCAACAATGCGGCGTTAGCCGAAATATATCAGACTACTATAACGGTTTCTATATAAAGAAGCTATATTAATAAAAATATTTTTGTTCCTTGTGAGATATTAGATATTTTGTAAGGAATTATTGACAGAGGTTATGCTATCTATTACTATTCATAAAACAAGTCAAATGAAAATTTGAAGGGAGAAATGGTATGTTTAGAAAAATTCTTTTTGTCAGTATGGCCGCGCTCATGCTGCTGTTTGTTTCATGTTCACCTGATATGTTTACAAAAGTGGAAAATGTTACTGTTTTATCTGCAATTCCGGATCCAAACTTCACTCAGACCGGTGTATTAACACTTAGTCTAATTCCTTTAGATAAGGAAGGCGGCGCAATAATCTCTGATTCAGTGTCGGTTAAGGCTAACTACATCCCTTCAACTGGTACAGCTGTCAAGCTTACCGTATCTGATCCGGATGTCAATAAACCTGAAGAAAATGCTCTGCCCTGGGCTTTTGCTATAGACATAGACGCAAGCGGCAGTATGAGCACCTCCGACCGCGGCCGCATTCGTGTGGAAGCGTCAAAGTTGTTCGTTGACAGCATCCTAACATCCGCTCCATCCAGTAAGATTGCAGTAGCAACATTCGGCGACGGCTATACCGATCCGTTCCTTGAAACTAAACTTCTGCAGGATTTCACTTCCGACAAAACGCTGCTTTCTGCTGCTATAGACACCGTTCCTGCATCAGGCGGGACTCCGTTATGGGATTCTGCATATGAATTTGCAGCATATTTAACCTCGAGTATGCAGGCTTCACAGTATGCACGGGAAATGCTCCTGCTTTCAGACGGCGGGGATAACGGTTCGTATCTTTATACCGATGAGGATTTAAAACAGTATGCTATAGCTCAGAATATACCTGTACATACTGTAGCTCTGGGCTACAACAGTCAAGAACTGCAGGATATAGCGCTGAAAACAGGGGGTATATACATATACTCAACTGATGCTGCAAGCCTTAAAGATTCATTTACAAATCTTTCAACAGCCAACATTAACGGATACTTAATGTACTCCATCACATTCCCGAAGGATTCCATACCAAAATCAAATTCCACTGTTTTGCTTCAGCTCGCTGTAAAAAATGCCTTGGGCGGAGAAAAAATTGTACAATATGAATTTAAAGTAGAATAATTCAAGCTTTATTGCACAAAAAACCGGTATTGACAATAATACCGGTTTTTTATTGACTATTTCAGAAATAAGTTCTACCATCACGTCATGATAGCGGTTTTTGTAAATTGTGCAGCGGTCATTGCAGGATCTATTATAGGTCTAATTTTTGCCAAAAAGATAACGAGTGAATTATCGGATGTAATAAGCACCGGGGCAGGGGTTGTTACCATCGTGCTCGGCGTTCAAATGTCATTTTCTTATCAGAATATTATCTATCTGACTCTTTCGTTAATCATAGGCGGTATACTGGGAAATAAGGCCGATATTGACGGAAAGATACTGTCTTTGGGTTCGTTAATAGAGCGGAGAATATCAAAAAATAAAAAAGGTCCTTCCGCTGTGCTTGCCGGAACCGAGCTGCCGCCTGATAAATCAAATTTTCCCTATGCTTTTTTGAATTCCTCTGTATTGTTCTGCGTTGGTGCAATGGCTATTCTCGGTTCATTTCAAGCGGGAATTAATAAAGATTACAGTATCATATTCACAAAATCGGTACTCGACGGGTTTATGTCGATTGCTTTTGCTGCCGCGATGGGTGCAGGTACGGCGTTTTCCGCTCTATCTATATTTGTGTATCAGGGACTGTTAACGCTCTTATCACAGGTGGTATCGCCTTATGTAAGCGATGTAATGCTCAAGGAACTTACAGGACTCGGGGGCGCAATAGTTATTATGATAGGAATTAATCTGCTCCAGCTTAAAAAAATAAAGACGGCAAATTTTTTGCCCTCACTTTTAATTATCATAATTCTTGTTGTTATGACACCGCTGTTTGAAAAAATCGTCACGTTTTTTAGAGATTTTGTTTGACAGATATACATTATGACGTTATAATGAAGTTTATAAAATAATATAAGGAGGCTTTGCTTTTTATGGCAAAAGTTGAACTTAAAGGTATTGGTAAAGTTTATGACGGTAACGTTCGCGCAGTAGATAACGCAAATATCGTTGTAGAAGATCAGGAATTTGTTGTATTCGTCGGACCATCAGGCTGCGGTAAATCAACAACTCTCCGCATGGTTGCAGGTCTGGAAGATATTACAGAAGGTGAACTCTACATTGATGGTGAATTGATGAATGATGTACCGCCCAAAGATCGTAATATTGCAATGGTTTTCCAGAATTACGCTTTGTATCCCCATATGTCAGTATATGATAACATGGCATTTGGTCTTAAAATACGCAAAACTGATAAAGCAGAAATTGAACGCCGCGTTAATGAAGCTGCACGTATTCTCGATATTGAGAAGCTTCTTGACCGCAAACCGAAAGCACTCTCCGGCGGACAGCGCCAGCGTGTTGCAGTAGGACGCGCTATTGTTCGTAATCCTAAAGTATTCCTTTTCGACGAACCCCTTTCAAACCTCGATGCTAAGCTCCGTGTACAGATGCGCGCTGAAATTTCAGACCTTCACCACAGACTCAAGGCAACAATGATCTACGTAACACACGATCAGATTGAAGCTATGACTATGTCCGATAAAATCGTTGTTATGAAGGACGGTAAAATTCAGCAGATTGGTTCTCCTTTATATCTGTACAACCACCCGATCAACAAGTTCGTTGCAGGTTTCATCGGATCACCTCCCATGAATTTCCTCACTGTAAAAATTGTTGAAAAAGGCGGAAAGCTTATTGCCGATGAAGGTTCATTTGAAATGACACCTACTGAAGATCAGGCAAAATCACTCAAGAGTTATATCGGTAAAGAAGTTGCATTCGGTATACGTCCTGAGGATCTGTCTTTCACGAAAACACCGACACCGAATAATAATATGCAGATGAAGATTTCTGTTATTGAGCCTCTTGGAGCTGAAACACACCTCCATCTCAATACAAAGACTCAGTCTGTTATTGCAATTACCTCTCCTGATAATAAATTTCAGATCGGCGATACAGCTAACTTTACCCCGATTATGGAAAAAGCAAAGTTTTTTGACAAGGAAACAGAACTTACCATCTGTGAAGTTGTAAAGTCAGAGTAATATGGACGGATGCTTTCTTTACTAAGAGAGCTTCTTGAATAAAAAAAACACGCTCTTATGGGGCGTGTTTTTTGTTTTACTACTCATTATAGAATAATTGCTCTATAACGCTGTTTTAAACTATGTGATCTGTATAAATGAAACGGTCAGTTCGCTTATATTAATTTTTCCGGCCTTCACAAGTATTGTATCATTCAGAGCAATGTTACCTGCAGGATTCAATACAGTCTCCAACCCCAAAGATGGAACCAGAAATACAAACTGTTTCCCTTTATCTTCTACAGCAACAGCCCTGCCGGTCCATTGCGGATTTTGAAGCAGATACACAAGAGTCCAGTGCAGATTGCTTTTACGCTCAGCTTTCACAGATGCAGAAGATGCCGCATCTCCTGCGCTTATACGTTCAAGAACCTCATCTTTGGATAAAAGACTCTTGTTATCAATGAAGGACCTCAGCTGCTGATGAGCCACAAGATCTCCATAACGGCGGAGAGGACTCGTTACCTGACTGTACATGCCCAGACCCAGAGCTGCATGCTGGGATGGGGTTATTCCAACCGATCTGCTTCTCATACAGCGTCTGAGCCTGTATTGACCCGCAAGTCCTTCAGGCAGCTCTCTTGGAATATCGGGTTCGTCCTGACTGATATAGGGAAAGGGAATATTGTTTTTAAAAGCAAAACGCGCGGCTGCTTCTCCTGCTAAGAGCATGAACTCCCGCACCACTTCAGAGGATTCTGTTTTAACGGTCTCAGAAATTTCAACTACGGGAGTGTCTGTACCTGACTTTATGGCATGTATGGAAACTTCTGGCAGTTCAATACTTACCGCTCCCGCTTTTTTCCTTCTTTCTAAATTTCGTTGTGCGATTGTAAAAAGGGGAGAAAGTTCAGGAGAATTTTTCAGAGTATCTGCATGGGAATAACTCAGCCGTTTAACTTCAACTAAGGTTTTTAACACAGTTACCTGTTCTATTGCTCCATTTGAATCAAGAAGTATTTTAAATGATAACGCCCTTGAAACAGGGCCGGATAGTTCCATAGGTGCATTCATTTCACCGCTGACATTGTTATTATTCAAGGCTGATAATTGATCCGCTTTTACAAGACCTAAAGCATAGTCTTCAAGACATTCTTCGCTGAGCATACGCGATGCGCCTTCCGGTATGTACAGGGTAGACCCTCTGCTTCGCGCGCTCAAATCTATAATGCTTCCAGGATGCACTGTGGATGCAGGATCTGCAACATGAATCCAGACAAAGGTTCCGTCAAAGGCAACAGCATCATCTGGATCTGCACTCCATTCATTGTCTATTGCAAACGCTCTATGGCATACTTTTACTCTTTCTTCATCCGGCGGTGAGGTAAGGGAATCCTGCGATGAAAGCATTGATAAGCCCCAGCGGGAGGGATGGGGATTTTTTGTTACCGGCCAGAAATTTGTCTGGAGGAGTATTGCATGGGCTGTTTCGGGCGTTTCAGAGAATCCCGCTTCTTTTAAGAACTTTGATTTATCAGTTTTTCCAAGGGCAAGCGCTTCAATTTCCTGCATAAACTGATTGTCGTTGGGAATATCAATTTTTTTTCTCTTCAGCCGCTCAATAAATTCCTGTCTTTTCTGTGTTTCTTCTTCTTTAGAGCTTTCCTTTGCTTTTAGAAGTTCTACCTTACTTGCCGGTAAAGGAAGAAAACGCGGGAGTTCCTGTTCCTCAGGATTCACCGGGGAAAAATACGGGAGGTTTAACAGAAGACTGTAAACAGTGTACGCGGTGACTGCCTCATATGATCCAAAGGCCAGCTCGCTTATTTCTTGTATTGATGCACTTTTATCTTTTGTGCTGTCATCTCCTGTAAGAAGTTCCCAGCATTCTTTAATCGAGTTCTCAAAAAGAGAATTCTGATCGTCAGTATATGTTTGCTCTGCTATTGTTGTAACAGATGACACCGGTCCTGAATGAAGAAATACAATATCTTTTGCACGGACGTTCAAAGAAGCATAGGTTATTTTTCCGCCTGGTTTGGCAGGATACTGGGGATACTCTATGGTATACTTTTCACCTGCTTCAAGTATTACTGCAGGATTTTTTTTATACGAAACTACTGAATGTTTTGCAAGCATTGGTAAACTATAGACTATAAAAAGAAGCTGTGCAAGCGAACTTCAAGAGTACTGCGTATAATGTCTTTAATTTGAAACAATTATGATTTTTCACTCGCTACAGTTAAGAAGCAATTTTAAAACTCGTCAGACTCTTAAAATTGCCTCATGTAGAAAAGTTTTATTGTTTATGATAGTATACGATCATGATAGTAATGAAATTTGGCGGCTCATCTGTAGCCGATGCTGAGCGTATTAAGCATGTTGCCTCGATTATTAAGGCATATAGGGATAGACAGCCTTTAGTTGTTTTGTCTGCAATGGGCGATACTACCGATTTTCTGCTTGAAGCGGCAGAGGAGGCAGTATTAGGAACAGTGAATATTTCCAATGTCGAAACACTGCATTTAGAGACTGCAAAAATTCTTAATATTAACGATAAAGAAATATTTTCCCTTCTTGAAGAGCTAAAAACGTTATTGACTGGTATTTCCATGCTTAGAGAGCTTACCAAGAGAACCAGGGATTATCTTGTATCTTTCGGCGAGCGGCTGTCTGTCAGGATGATGGCTTCTTATCTAAGCTCATCAGGCACTCCGTCACAATTTTATGATGCATGGGATGCAGGTTTTTTATCAGATTCAAATTTCATGTCGGCAGAACTCGATGAATCGGTCTGGACTTCAATACCAAAATGCTTTGAGTCATATACAAAAGGACTGCAGAAAGAGATACCTATTGTCACCGGTTTTATTGCAAAAGATAAAAACGGCTATATAACTACGCTTGGCAGGGGCGGAAGCGATCTGACAGCAACCATGCTCGGTGCAGCACTAAAGGTAGAAGAGATTCAAACATGGAAGGATGTTGACGGTATTTTGACCACTGATCCGAGAATTGTTAAATCTGCCCGTCCCGTTGAGGAAGCCACCTATGAAGAAGCCTCTGAACTCGCCTATTTCGGAGCTCAGGTTCTTCATCCCCGTTCGATGATGCCGTGCCGAAGAACCGGTACTCCTGTCCGTGTAAAGAATTCGTATAACATACAGTCGCCGGGTTCCATTATTGTTGAAAAACATACAAAGGATGTAAAACCTGTCAGAGCAATCACTGCGGTTAAAGGTGTTACTCTTTTTGATATTGTTTCGACCCGTATGCTCGGCGCATCGGGATTTTTAGCTCATATCTTCAACCAGTTTTTAAAATGGGATTTGAGTATAGATGTCATAGCAACAAGTGAAGTATCAGTTTCTCTGACGGTGAATTCAAAAAAAGATGTGTCAGGTCTTGTTGAAGATCTTCAAAAAGTTGCAGATATCAATGTAAAGAGGGGTAAGGCAATTGTCACAATAATCTGCGATGTAAAACGTTCGAGTGCTATTCTTTCCTCCTGTTTTTCCGCGCTCGATAAGGAACATATTACAGTTCAGATGATAAGTCAGGGCGCTTCGAAGGTAAACATCAGCATGCTGTGTGAAGAATCCGAAGTGAATAAAGTTGTTATGGTTCTTCATGAAGCTTTTACAGCCGATGCTCTGCTCTAAAATTCTAATGTAATAAATTTACTATCAGCGAGGTACGACATGAATATTGCAATAGTGGGTTATGGTAAAATGGGGCATATGATTGAAGCCGAAGCTTTGAAACGCGGCGTCGGAATTGCTGCAACTATCGACATCTTTGCTCCTGATGCAAGCTGCCGCATAAAGAATCAGAGTGAACTCTCAGACGCGGTAAAATATAGCGGTGCGGATGCCGTGATTGAATTTACTTCTCCTGATGCAGTCCTTGGCAATATAGAGTCGATCGTTCCCACAGGAATCCCGGTTATTGTCGGTACTACAGGCTGGCTTTCAAAACTGGAAACGGTGAGATCTCTTGTTGAAAAGCATAATTCCTGTCTTTTTTATGCTGCAAATTATTCTATCGGGGTAAACCTGTTTTATAAAATAGTCAGGGAAGCTGGAATTCTATTTTCACAGTATGATGAATATGATGCTGCAATTTGGGAAGCACATCATACACAGAAAGCGGACAGTCCTTCCGGCACGGCCCTCGATATTGCAAAACATCTCATGTCGGTGTATAAGAAAAAAACCGAATTGGTAACAGATGCTTTCCATGAAGCTCCAAAACCGCACCAGCTCCATGTTTCAAGTACTCGTTTCGGCAGCGAACCGGGAACACATACGGTGTTTTTTGATTCCAAAGCGGATACTGTCGAACTGACGCACCGTGCCCGTTCAAGAGAAGGATTTGCCGTGGGCGCCGTCAGGGCTGCACAGTGGATGACAGAACAGCTGCATGCGCAGAAAATTTCCAGAGGAAAGCTTTATACAATGGAGAATATGCTGTAGAATAGTGCCTCATGGGGGTCTGCTATGAAACGTTTCTTCATCCTTTTTTCCATTTTTATTATTACACACACTATTTATGCCCAACCGCAGGCTGCTCAAATTATTTGGGCCGATTATGTTAATCAGGTTTGGACGGCGGCAGAGGGGCTCCCGGGAAATACCGTTACAGACCTCCTTCAAAAAAGCGACGGGTATATTTACATTGGTACCTATGACGGTTTAGTGCGTTTTGACGGCGCAAAATTTACAATTTTAAATAAGAATACGCTAAAAGACTTCCGCTGTGTTTCCGCCCGTACAATATTTGAGGATACCGCTTGTAACCTCTGGGTAGGTTCAAATGATGAGGGTATTGCTAAAATAACTGCATCAGGTATTGAGATGTTTACGATGGAAAACGGTCTTCCCAATAATTCAATCCGCGACATTGCCCAGGATAAATCGGGAAATATCTGGATCGGAACATCTGCAGGTATTGTCTACATCACTCCCGAAGGTAATTTTATTACTCCTCCGGGGCTGGATGAGTATGATGAGAATCAGTGTCTTGTTATTTCGTTATACTGCGATACGGCAGGAAGAATCTGGCTTACAACAACTAAAAAGCACGGTCTGTATTTATTTTCAAACGGAAAGTTTTCACGGTACACTGCGTTCAGTTCAATAGACTATTCAACCATAACTGCAATAAATCAGGATGATTCGGGTGATTTCTGGTTCGGCCTTACACAAAAAGGAGTAGTGAGGGTAAGCGAAGGGAAGGTTGTGCTGTACGGTGCACAAGAAGGAATGATAGAGACAACCGTTAATGATATTTATGTTGATACCACAAATTCTCTCTGGTTTGGAACCGAAAAGGGAGTTGTTCTCTATAAGGAAGGCAAGTTCTCAACCTTTACCGAAAATGACGGTCTTACCAATAATAATGTAAAAAAAATAATTGAAGACCGCGAGGGAAATATGTGGTTTGCGACAGACCGCGGCGGTGTTCAGAAAATGAGTCCGGGTAAATTTCGAACGGTGAGCTTACCATCCCCTGTAAACTGTATTGCAGAATCAGAAGACGGTATTGTCTGGGTAGGTACTGATAACGGACTTCTTTGCTACGATAGAAATGAAAAGATAGAGAATAAATTGACAACAATGCTTGAAGGTATAAGGATCCGCCATATTGGAACAACAGAGGGCGGGGATCTTCTTGTGAGCACTTATGCAAAATACGGACAAATTGTTATGGATAAAAACGGTACCGTTGCATCATGGACAACGAAGCAGGGTCTGGCAGGCGACAGAGTCAGAGTCGCAATTGAGGATTCACAGCGAAATCTTTGGGTAGGTACAACAACCGGATTAACAAGCATCAATAGAACAGATGGAACGAGTGTAACATATACAAAGAAGGACGGATTAACAAACGAGTATGTTATGTGTCTGCATGAAGACCGCAGCGGACTGTTATGGATAGGAACCGACGGCGGCGGCGTATGCATCATGAAAAACGGTGAAATAGTGAAAACGCTCGGCACAAAAGAAGGTTTGGCAGGAAATGTAATTTTTAAAATACAGGAAGAAAAAAACGGTATTACCTGGGTTTCCACCGGTACCGGACTCTCGAGAATTGATAATGATCATATTACCAATTACAGTGCTACAAACGGTTTGGGAACAGATTCCATTTTTCAGATATTGATTGACTACACAGATACCCTGTGGATGACGAGTAACCGCGGTATTTCTTCTATTTCGCTGCATGCTCTTGAAAAAGCCTCAAAAGAGAACAATGTTTTTTTAGATCCTAAATTTTATACTAAAAATGACGGACTCCGTTCAGGAGGCGTGACATCAACATCATTATGCATGCTCGACAGCCTGGGGCGCCTGTGGTTTACCCTTATTGACGGTTTTGCAATATATGATCCTGTGAAGGTAAAATCAAACCTAATTCCTCCTTTAGTTCATATTGAACAATTGAGTATAGACAGCGATAAAAAGAGTATTGGAAACGGAGGAACCCTCATCATTCCAGCCGGTACAAAAAGAATAGATATAGATTATACTGCAGTGAGTTTTGTCTCGACTGATTTAGTGAGGTTCCGGTACGTTCTTGAAGGTTTTGACACCGATTATTCAATCCTCACTTCAAAGCGTTCAGTGTCTTATACCAATCTCGCACCGGGAACATATACCTTTAAAGTCTGGGCGGCAAACAGCGATATGCTTTGGTGTGAAAAACCCTCTGTTATTACACTGATTCAAAAACCGTTTATCTATCAGATTCCCGTTTTCTGGATCGGAATAGGCTTTTGTATGTGTGTTCTAATTTACTCGATCATTGTTATACGCATCAACAGACTTAAAAGAGAGCAGCTGCGGCTTGAGACAATGGTTCAGATGAAAACCATAGATTTGGAAATAGAGCGTGATAATTCAGAAAGACTGCTGCTTAATATTCTTCCCAAGCCCATAGCTGAAAGATTAAAAGAGCGCAAATCGGACATAATTGCAGATAAATTTGAGAATGTATCGGTCCTTTTTGCTGATATTGCAGGTTTCACAAAAATGACTGCATCTTCAAGCCCCGAGACAGTAATTTTTGCGCTGAATGATTTATTTTCCCGTTTTGATGAAAGAGCACAAACACTGGGAATCGAAAAAATTAAAACTATCGGAGATGCCTATATGGCTGTCTGCGGTCTTCCGGAACCGAATCCTTCCCATGCCGCTTCGATGATTCAGTTTGCGCGCGGCATGCTTCTTGACATAGAACAGTTTAACCTGACATCACCCTTGAAATTTAAAATGCGGATAGGAATAAACTCCGGAGAGGTTATTGCCGGGGTAATTGGAAAAACGAAATTTATATATGATTTATGGGGAGATACTGTCAATGTAGCAAGCCGCATGGAATCCTCAGGCATTCCGGGCAGTATTCATGTTAGCGAGGAAACCTGGCTTCTTGCAAAAAATAGCGTATGTTTTACCGGGGAAATGACTCTCGATGTAAAAGGGAAGGGCAGTATGAAAACATACTATGTATCAATGACCGACAGCGGCAGTGCATAAGATTTTCTCCCATTGTGTTTCCTTTGTATCTTGATTATTTTAAGTAATCTACGTACACTGCATTTCTATGATGAAGAATATACGCGTTTTTCTCAACGCAAATGAAGAAGATCAGATTAAAGCCGGTTTCCCCTGGGTTTTTGATAACGAAATTGCCTTTATTAAGGCAGACGTTTATGATGAAAAAGAACAGCATGAGATTGTTCAAACAACTCTGCAGGAAACCAAGGCAGCCGACGGGAGTATTGTTCAGATTTTTTCTAAATCCGGTCTTTATTTGGGCTCCGGTGTTTTGAATAAAACATCCAAAATAACCGTAAGACTTTTGTCGCGGGAGAAGCTTGATGAGCTGCAGTTTAATCAGCAGTTTTTTGATGAAAAAATTCAGCATGCCCTTGACTTGAGGCTTGCGTATTTTACTCTTGATGAGTCCTTCAGGCTTGTATTTGCCGAAGCCGATTTTCTTCCCGGTTTAATCGTTGAGCATTATAGAACTGTCGAAAATAAGACAGTTCTTGTTGTCCAATTTCTTGCTCTTGCCTGTGAAAAATTCAGAAAAGAAATTCTTAACGCTTTGCGTTCAATTGTGAGACCGGATGGAATTTATGAAAGGAGCGATGCATCCGTCCGTGAGAAAGAAGGACTAAGTTCTTCAACAGGATGGATCGGGGCAGAGTCCAACACTCTTATTACAATACGGGAAAATAATGTTCTTCTTCAGGTTGATATTGCTAAGGGTCAAAAAACAGGATTTTTTCTTGACCAGAAATTTAATAGAAAAGCAGCGGCCCGTTTGTGTAAAGGGAAAAAGGTTCTCGACACTTTTTCACACATCGGGGCTTTTGGTCTTAATGCTGTAATGAACGGAGCAAAGGACGTTGTCTGTGTGGATATTTCTTCCGATGCTGTCCATACAATTACCTTGAATGCCGGCCTTAATAAAGCCGGAACTGCATTGAAAGCGGTATGCGCCGATGTTTTTGATTTCTTGAAAGATGAAGAAAAACGGGGCGAAAAGTATGATGTGATTATTCTTGACCCTCCTGCTTTTACCAAGAGTGCTAAAGATATAAAAAAAGCCTACGGCGGATACAAGGAAATTAATCTTAGGGCTATGAAAATACTCAACCCCGGGGGCATATTGGTTACCTGCTCCTGTTCCCACTTTTTTGATTCCTCCACTTTCTATTCCATGATTGATCATGCTGCAACGGATGCCCATAGACATGTTCAAATTTTAGAAAAACGTTTTGCCTCACCTGATCACCCTGTATTATCAGGGTATACTAAATCTGAATATTTAAAGTGTGTTATTGCAAAAATAACCTGATGCTGTATGAATAAAAATTGTGTGGTTGTATTGGGACCGACCGCTGTCGGAAAAACGGCTTTGGCGGTGAGGATTGCCGAATATTTAAACTCTGAAGTAATTTCTGCAGATTCACGGCAGGTATACCGTGGTCTTGACATCGGCTCAGGAAAAGATCTGTGCGAATTTACCCTTGACAGCAGTGTATGTTTTCACAAATGTTCAGGGCAGAAGGTGATTCCGTATCATTTAATAGATGTTGCAGACTTAAGCACCGAATACTCTGTATTCGATTATCAGATGGATTTTTATAAAATATTCCCTAAACTCAGTGAAAAAAAAATAATACCCGTTGTTGCAGGCGGAACAGGAATGTATCTTGATGCTGTTATCCGCGGTTATGACTTAATTCAGGTGCCGGTGAACATTAATCTCCGTGAAAGCCTTAACGGTAAAACTATGGATGAATTAACACAGCTTCTTCTGGATTACAGAGGAACGCTCCATAATCACACAGACACAGATGAACGGCACCGGCTTATTCGTGCAATAGAAATTGAACAGTATTACCGTTCCCCTGAAGCTGAACAACAGCGGCTTTCAATGATCGGCCGGCCGGAAATTAATCCTGTAATAATCGGTACAACGTTCCCCCGCAGCATGGTTAGAAAACGGGTTACCGAAAGACTTCGAATCCGTTTGCAGGAAGGTATGATTGAAGAGGTTAAATCTCTTCATGAAAACGGCGTCAGTTATGAAAGACTTGAAAGACTCGGTCTTGAATACCGTTTCATTGCAGAATTTCTGCAGGGAAAAATTAGAAACAGTGACGACTTATTTTCAAAACTCAATACAGCAATTCATCAGTTTGTTAAAAGGCAGGAAACCTGGTTCAGGGGTATGGAGAAAAAAGGTGTTGTAATATACTGGCTGAGTCATGACGGCAGTATGGAAGATTGTTCAGTCGAAAGCCGTTTTTTAAAGGCTAGAGAAATTATTACTCATGAAATGCCGGGTATTGCATGAGTAATACTCTGGAAAAGTACTGTTTAAAAAAAGCCTTTTGTTCCGGAAATACCATAACTCCATCCGCTGGAGTAAACCCGATCTCTATCTGTATTCCTGTTTATAACGAGTATCCCGGTTTTTTTTCCACTCTCCGCTCTCTGCATCTTAGTTCAGCTTTCAGCGAATCTATGGGAAAAAACGGACGGATTCCAGTTTCAATAATCGTTTGTGTGAATTCACGAAGTACAGATGAACGGGATGTAAGGGAAAATAACGCGAAGATGCTGTATGAACTGGAGCGTTTAAGCCGGACGGAATATACTTTTCATCCTTTGCTTAATCTTATTGTACTTGATCATTCGAGTGATTCATGTTGTTTCCCCTCACATGAAGGCGTGGGACTAGCAAGGAAGATCTGCATGGACTATGCAGTTATTCACGGAGCCCGCGTCCTTGCCTGCCTCGATGCAGACACTCTTGTAAGCTCATCGTATATATCATGTCTCCAATTTTTTTATATGCAAAACTATGGAGAATCCGCTATGAAAGAAGGCCGCACTAAAGAGCCTCTTTCATGGGCGCTGTGCGGATTTAATCATCAGAAAAGTGAAAACACGGAACAGGAAAGAGCTGTAAGAATGTATGAAAACTATCTTCTTGAGCATTCTGCCCGTTTATTTTTCTGCCAAACTCCTTATTATCCTGTAGCGCTTGGACCGACTATTATCTGCACCAGTTATGCCTATGCTTCCTGCGCCGGTATGAATACAAGATGTGCAGGCGAGGATTTTTACTTTCTACAGTCTCTTATTAAGATCAGTATAGCAAAAAGAAACTACCAGGTTGAATATTTACTATGCCGGGTGTATCCTTCTTCAAGACTTTCCTCCCGCGTTCTTTTTGGAACAGGAAAAAAAATTGAAGAAATTATGAACGGTAATGAATGCAGTGCCTTTAAAGATCAATCCTACGAAGTCCTGGAAAAGTTTATCAGTATTTTCCATAGTACAAAAAAAGAAAACCCCGCGGAGTTTTTCCGTGAGGTTTCTCTAGAGCTTCCTTGTATTATTCCGTTTCTTGAAAAAGACGGATTTTTCTCTGACTGGCTTGGTATATATGAAGTACATCAAAAATCAGTTTTCAATCTCGAGAGCGCTTTTCACAACAGGTTTGATGCACTTAAGATTATTAGACTTTTCCATTTCCTGGAGAAAACTATGCGGTAACAGCCGCGCACTCGCTGATTTCTATCTTAGTGATGTAGCCTGTTCGGACACAGCTTTCGAATAAGTCCCGTGAAATGAAATCTGTAGTAATGTCTTCATATCCGTCTTTATCACGGACAATACGAACAACATATCCTTCATCCATCTGTCTCATTATCATCATATAATCGCTTGTATTTGCGTGACCTTTAAGTGAATAACATTCCATACTGTTTCCTCCGTTGTGGGATATCACTTATATTTTCGGTTCCTCACCGATTTATGTTAGACTTTTTTTCAAAAAAGAGTATTATAACCGTATGAATTACTGTGATGCACACATACACTGCGCCATGTATGATTACTGGAAACCGGTACAAAATTCTCATGTATGTTCTGCTGCACACAGCATTGCTGAATGGAATACGCTGTGTCTCTTGAAAGAACAATATAAGGATCTATTATCCGTCTCTTTCGGTATTCACCCGCAAAATCCTGATCCGTCGCTTCTGCCGTTTCTTAAAAAACTTCTTGAGCAGAATAGTATTAATGCAATAGGGGAAGCAGGATTTGATCTCTATACAGACGGGTTCAAAGAACAGCTTTCCGTTCAAAAACTGGTATGGTACGAACAGCTTGAACTTGCCCTCTCGTATTCCAAACCTCTTGTAGTTCACTCTAGAAAAGCTCTCGATCTTATTTTTGCCTCAGCTCCGCTGCTTAAGAAAATACCGTCAGTGGTATTTCACTCTTATTCTAATTCGCCCGAAGAGGCTGTATCGCTGAGGAAAAAGGGAATTAACGCTTTTTTTTCATTCGGAAAACCGCTTCTAAATAACCATAAAAATGCTTTGCGCTGTGCAGCTCATCTTCCTCTGGAGTGGATACTGCTTGAGACTGACGGACCGTATCAGACATTAAGGGGCGAATGTATAACTCCGCCTGAAGATATTATTAAAGTATATTCATTTTTCAGCAGTATAAGAAATAGTTCAGAAGACAGTCTGTGTCAGGTGGAAAAAAACTTTTTTTCTGTATTCAGAATTTAACCTTTATAACGTTATTGACTTCCTCATAGTACTTTTCAATGCTGTTTAATAGACTTTCCACATTTCCCTCTTTTTTACCGCGCAGCACTGCTTCAAGGGAAGTGCAGGCAGCATACAGTTTTTCGGCTCCGATTGTTCCCGCCGTTCCTTTTAACCGGTGAATTTCACTGGCAGATTCCTGTATTTTATCAGCCGCCAGTAAGTCCTTAACCGACTGAAGGGAAAACTGAGGCTCCGTAATAAACATCTGTAGGAGTTCAGTATATAATTCTTTATCTCCTCCAAATCGTTCGAGAGCCTCTTTTTCGTTCAATATTTCATTACGTATTTCGTAATCCGTCATAAAAGTCTTCTCCGTTTCCGTTTATAAGCATAAAAACCGGCAGATTCTTAACGGTAACAAGCCTTACCGCTTCCATTCCCAAATCATCATAATCGATAACTTCACTTGAAGTAATATAATTATTCGTGATGAGTGCTGCTGCTCCGCCGATTGTTCCAAGGTAGCATGAGTTGTATTTTTTACAGGCTTCTTTCCACGAAGGACTTCTGTTTCCTTTTGCCAGCGTTATGCGTTCGGCATTACGGGACATGAGAAGCTCCGCATAGGAATCCATTCTGCCTGCCGTGGTCGGACCGAAGCTTCCGATGCACAAGCCGTCAGGTGTTCTTGAAGGGCCTGCATAACACACAGGATACTGTACCGTGTACGGCGGCAGCTCTTTCCCCTCATCGATGAGTTTTTTCCACCGTGCATGAGCAGCATCGCGGGCAACTAGAATGCTTCCTGACAGCAGTATTCTGGAACCCGGTTTAAGTTGTGAGATGGAAGAGAGCATTGCCTCTATTCCGTCTTCTGTGTTCACGGAAACAGTTTTAATCTCTCTCATAGCTTCAGCATTATTCCCCGATGAGACCTTATTTTCCGCATAGGATACCGCACGGGTGAATCCGTCAAGTTCTTCCAGGTTTGAGACCGTTTTTTCAAGGTATATGCCTTCTTTTGTAATAAACGCTTTTAGATTCCGGTGAGCCGAGCAGGAAACACCGATGGATATGGGACAGCTTGCTCCGTGGCGCGGGAGCCGGATAACAACGGCTTCCACTGCCGCCTGCGTGCCTCCGAACTGGGCTCCGTATCCGGCATTGTGAGCTATATCGAGCACTTTTTTTTCCAGTTCTTCATCACGGAAAGTATCTTTTTCATTTGAAATATAGCCGCATGTGGCTAATTTCAAAGTAAGAAGATTCTGCTCCGGACTTAAACCGCCTGCGACTGCCGCAATAGTATACGGCGGGCAGGCGCTTGTTCCCAATCCACGTATCTTGTCCTCCAATATTTGCACAAATTTTTCCTCTGTTAAATCAGCCTTCGTACCCTGTATGAAGACAGTTTTGTTGGATGAACCCCCTCCCTTTGCACAGAACAAAAATGAGGCTGCCTGTTCGGAACCGGAACTGAATGGGGAAGAAGGCGGTTCGCTGAATAGATATGTCTGGCAGGGAAGATTATTTTGAGGATCCTTTTCCTCATAAAAGGAAAGGGGTACTGACGTTGAATACCGCAGATTACAGTCTTTATACACTGAATATACCGAACTGCTGATTATGGATTTAACAGAACCGCTCAGCACAACACCCTGCGGTATCCATGCAAAGGTATGGGCAATGCCAGTGTCCTGACACAAAGGTAATATATAGTCAGAAGAACACTGTGCATTTTTTAAAAGAGACGCCAGTACATAGCGGTCGTTATCTGAGGCATCCGGAGAGAGGCAGGCTTTAATAAGGTGATCAATATGAGACCTGGTGAAAGTGAATGAAAGGCGTTTAAAAGACTCGTATACGAGACGTTCTACCGCACGCTCAGATATAATGAGGAAATTCTGCTTCATTTCCGGTACTTGTAACAGATGTGCATCTTCTTCTTTTTCATGGGGATAAAAATCAAAAAAATTTGAAACCATGTAACAATTGTAGATTATTCTTTGTTTTTTTTCTATACTGGGAGTTACTATGAAAAAAAGAATATGGTATTTACAAGTTGCTTCACTTACAGGATCTGCGGTTTTTACGCTGCTGTCAATTCCAACATCATTTGATATTTCCATTTTTGCTGTTTTGATGTGTCTCGTCTTTACCGCTGTAACATATTATACAGGTATTGTACGATTTCAAAGAACCAAAAATGCCGCCCTTGTAAGCGCAGTACGGAAATTGTACGAGTATCTTCCCTTTGTTCTTCTTATTGCATTCGTTCTACGACGGGCCGGTCATAACGGAACAAATTTTATTCTCGATCTTGCATCGGTCATTGTTTGGGCTGCGGTTGCAATAAGCACCAGTATTCTGTTGTATGGTATGTCTGAAAAAAGAATTTATGCACAAAATCCCGATCTGGAATTGTCACGCAATAATCTTCCTTCAAGGATAAAAACTCCGGTTACAAAAATTATACGTGAAATTATCAGCTGGATTGATGCGTTCATTCAGGCTGCCTTAATCGTTCTTTTAGTCAATGTTTTCATTTTTCAGCTTTATGAAATTCCTTCGGAATCAATGGTTCCTGAGTTTTTAATAAAAGACAGGGTGGTCGTTTTTAAGACTCCCTCAGGTCCCAAATTCCCGCTTTCAGAAGTCGGGCTGCCGTCGTTTCGCACCTATAAAAGGGGAGACATAGTTGTTTTTAGAAATCCCCATTATGAATCGACAAGAAAGTCCGAGGTGAAGAACTTTGTTTCCCAGATAGTGTTCATGCTGACCTTTACGAAGGTAAATCTTAATGTTGATGAATACGGTGAAATGAAAGCTGATCCCCTTGTTAAAAGGGTCTGCGGTATAAGCGGAGAGCAGCTTGTCATGCTTGACGGTACGCTGTATGCACGGACTAAAGACAGTAAAGATTTTAAACCGGTCGAGGATGATAATCTGTGGGCGGAATGGGATGTCGACGGCCTGAGTTCTGCTCTTAAAGCAAAAATAAACAGGATTCCTATTTCAAATGATGTATATGAAACGCTTCTTTCTGTTGAAAATAAACGGAGAACTATTTCACTTGCAGAGGCAGAAAAAGAAGCGCTTGCTTTATCCCTTGAGTTTACAAAAGCAAAAAATACCTTTTCTAAAAATAAAGAAACAGCCGGTACTTCTGTTCCTTCATTGTTCACTGATCAGGAAATGAATGAGTATTACCTATTCTCTCAGAATATTAACATAACACGAAAACTGCTTACGGTGGACGGCGGCGCGCAATGGTTTACTTCATACATGACATCGTGGATTAATACAGTGCCTCAAAATCTTGATATGTATGAACAAGCAATGTACAATCTTAATCTGATGGCGAAACTTGTATTCGGCAGGTTAATTGTACGCAATACGCAGCTCATCCTCTCCGGTACGGCTGTTCAGTCTTTTTCCAAAGACAGTATTATTCTTAAGAGCCTCGGGGAAGCAGAAGATCTGCACACCTATATAATACTTAATGATTCACGAAATATGCCTGTATTCCCGAAAAATGCCGCTGACGGACAGCCTCAGTATTTACATGATAATTCATATTTTCTCATGGGAGATAACAGATTTAATTCGCTGGATATGCGGCATTCCTATGATTCTTTTTATATTTCACTTACGCCGTATGATTCTTACTCAGTACGCTGTTATTCAAACATTGAACAGAGAGAAGTGTCATCGGCACGTATTCTCGGTACACCTGTATTCAGATTCTGGCCTGTATCACGCATCGGGGTACCGGGGTTAACTGCAGAGAAAAGCGGGCAGTAAAAAATCTAAAATCTCTACTGTGGGTGATTAAAAATTCTTGACAACGGTACTGTATCGGGCTACACTTAGTATAATATGATAAGTGACGATTTAATACATGAAATAGAAGCCGTTGATATTGCGGAAACTAAAGTATCAGATACTTTGGAAAAGGATAAAACCTTTCTTGTTTTTAATATGAACACAGAGACTTATACTGTTCAGGCATCATTGTCAAGGGAGATAATGAGGGATCTGACGGTATATCCTCTTCCCTTTGTTCCCTCCTATGTTAACGGTGTACTAAACCGTCACGGAGATCCGTACACCGTAATAGATCCCATGATAATTCTCGGCAAAGAACCCCAGAAGGGTTCTTTGTTTTTAGTTGTAAATTTTGAAAATGAGCAGCTTTGTCTGCGTATAAGCGACGTAGTCGAATTTCTTCCCGTAAAGGCTTCAGAGATTAAAACATTCTCCAATCATCTGTCTGTAGCTCATTTTGAAGGTACTATATTGTGGAAAGAAAAAGATATTCCAATATTAAATATCAGTTCTTTTATTGATAAACTCAGGTTAGATTTAAAGAATGTATAAGAATTTTATATGCATTTCATATTCTACTTTGGACATTCTTTTTCCCAATGAATTTGTCGAAGCAAGCATGTATGCAGGAGATAAACATATGGATCCGTCCCGGTATCAGCTCGTATATAAAGGTGCAAAAACTGTTCCGGTTCTTTTGGATGATATTATTCATCCGTTATTTTCCTGTGCAAATTCCGGTAATGCATTGACTTCCCTTATATTTTCTCAAAAACATTTTTCCTGTGAAACCGCAAAAAAATACGGCAATTTTAAGAAAAAAGATGACGGATATTTCTCTTTTTTAACGGCCGCAGAGACGAGGGTCTTATCTCTCAATGTATCAGATTTTTCTTTACTCCCCGGCACAACCGGCAAAGAACTCCTTCTCAAAGGTTTTATAGCAGTTCGTTTTACATCCGGAGGTAGAATTCAGTATCTCACAGATTTTGATAAACTATTATCTGCATTGCTGAGGTGTAAAAAATGATTAGAGTCCTTATTGTCGATGATTCTGCAGTAATTAGAACTATGGTAAAGCAAATCCTTCTCAGAAGCAATGAAATTGAAATTGCAGGCGAAGCGGGAGACGGCGAGAAAGCTGTTCATGAGGCAAAAATTCTAAAACCCGATGTTATCATTATGGATATAAATATGCCGGTAATGGACGGACTTGAAGCAACCCGGCAGATAATGAAGACCTGTCCGACTTCTATTCTTATGTTTACAACAGAGGATGTTGCAAGAGTAGGATACCAGGCCTTGGAATACGGCGCAGTCGACATTATTCCAAAACCCGATTTATCAAAAGTCACCTCAGTTTTCTACTCATTTTTTCTGTCAAAAATTATTTCTGTAGCGGGATCAAAAAGCCAGGCTAGTATTCAGGTAAAAAAATACGAAATACCTCATACGTCTGCCAATTATGAAGTGTTATGCATAGGGGCATCTACCGGAGGTCCTCTTGCGGTACAGAAAGTCTTAAAAGGCCTTTCACCTCATTTCCCGGTACCGATACTCATTACCCAGCATATAGATAAGTCATTTGATCATCATTATGCATCATGGCTTTCTGAAACAAGCGGAATACATGTTAAACTTGCCAACGATGGTGAAATTCCGCAGCCTGGAAATGCATATGTGGCACCCGCGGACAGACATATGATTCTTGAAAGATCGCTAGCTGACGGCACAGCGGTAATCCGTCTTACACTGGATCCTCCGGTTCATTTTCTGCGCCCCGCTGTTGATAAACTTTTTTTCAGCGCATCGGAAGTGTACGGGCAAAAATGCATAGCCGTTTTATTAACGGGTATGGGTAAAGACGGTGCCGAAGGCTGCAGAATAATTAAAATGGTAGGGGGCTATACTATTGCGGAGTCAGAGGAAACATGTATAGTTTTTGGAATGCCCAAGGCTGCAATAGATGCAGGAGCTGTATCAGAAATAGTAAGCCTTCCTGATATTTGTACGAGGATTGTGTCGTTAATAGGCAGATAAATGGTAAATAAAGAAAAAGAGTTTTTAAAAATTTGCAGCATAATAAAATCTCATTCAGGAATATGCGTAACGGGTGCACATGTTGAGTTTCTATGTTCATATATCCAGAAAAGGATTGATGAACTTGAGATTACCTGCGATCAGTATCTTACGCTTATTGAAAACGACTCGAATGAATTAAAACAGTTAATAAATGAATCTACCATAAATGAAACTTATTTTTTCAGAGAAGAGAAACAATTTCTTTACCTCAAAAATGAAGTCTTTCCGCTGTGGAAAGGCCGGAGTATTACAATCTGGAGCGCGGCTTGTTCCACCGGAGAAGAGGTTATCTCTCTTGCAATGCTGTGCGCCGAATGCGGAATCAATGCACGCATCTATGGTACCGATATTGATTCAAATGCTTTGGAAGTATTGGCAAAGGGCGAATACAATTCAGTATCCGTGCGTACAGACGGAACGGTATTTCATTCCATACTCGAAAAGAATTCTGTTAAGGAGAACGGCTGTATTAGGGTAAACAGTACCGTGATTCAACAGATTAAAAAGGGAATTTTTAATTTGAATACCTTTTCAGGAACTGCAGAAATACCTCCTGACGGGACAGCGGATATCATATTCCTTAGAAATGTGTTTATTTATTTTGATGATGATACCAGAAAAAATATACTGTCTTTTATGGAAAAGAAGCTGACCCATAATGGACTGCTGTTTTTTTCCATGAGCGAGATAGCTTCTATTACACCCTTGAAAAACTCATCTCTGGTGAAGCAGAAACATGATATGGTCTATTTCCTTCAAAAGGGAACAGAACAGATTGTGATTCAGAAAAAACAAAATGCGGAAGATAATTCTCCTCAAAGAAAAATAGCAGAAAAAGTACATATGCAAAGTACTGCTCATAAAAAAAAGAGTAAACATTCAGAAGGACATTCAGAAAAAACTGGCGCAAAAAATGAAAATGAGCTGCCGCTGGCATCTGAAGTACATAAGGCAGATACCGATAGACGGGATACCGGTATTTTTGAAAGTGTTGTACAATATCTTGATAAAAATAAACTTGATGAAGCGGAAAGACTTCTTGATTCTCATGTTCTTCAAATAGACATTCAATACGTTAAATCTTATTATAAAGGGCTTATTGAGAAAATGAGAGGTAATGATGATTCGGCTTTACAGTGGTTTGAAAGAGCGGCACAGCTGAATCCGCTTTTCTGGACAGCACATATTCAATGTGCATTGTTGTTGAATGACAAAGATCCTGTAAAGGCCAGAAGAAAATATATACGCTGTGCCGAACTGCTGGAAAAATATATTGAAGAAAAATCAACAAAGTATGATTTTTTATTAGAATCATTCAGTGCTGAATACTTTTATTCTATATGCACAAAGAATATAGAAAAAGGAATACAGAATGTCAGTAGATAGAAATCAGTTTATAGAAGGCTATATAGTCGAAACCCAGGAACATTTGGACTCAATCAATAATGCTATTATCAGCCTTAAAGAAAACCCTGATAACAAAGAATCATTATCGGTTCTGTTGAGGGAGCTGCACACCATTAAGGGAACATCGCGAATGATGGGGTATACTTCAATAGAAGAAATATCTCACGGGCTCGAAGATGTATTCAAGGGCATCCGTGAAGCGAAATATGAATTAAACTCAAGAATCATTCAGCTTGTTTTTTTAACCTGCGATGCGCTTGCGCTTGCGCTCAAAAAAATACAGGAAAATAAAAATGACGGGCTTCCGGTATCTATGTTTCTTACAACATTTGAAAAAGCTTCAAGCGGTTCCCCGTTTTCTATAGAAGAGCTCCTGGCTGTTAACAGCAGAATTACAGAGCAGGGCGATGATGAAGATTATGAGGAAAATAATTCTTCATTGGGAGAAGTTAAATCAATCAGGGTAAAGATTGACAGAATTAATGATTTAATACATAGCTTTGATAATCTGATTATCCGCGAGTTCAAATTAAAAAAGCAGCTTGAAGAACTGGAACAGGAGGAATCACGAACACAGAGCAGGGAGATAAGAAAAATCAGAAAGCAGTTTGCTGAAGATCTGCAGCAGCTTGAAGCAATGGTGTTTAGTGTTCAAAATAAAATATTCGACTTGAGGATGCTTCCCATAGACATGATTCTTCATCCTCTGAAAAAAATGCTTGAAATGGAAGCCATTAATCAGCAGAAGGAAATTCACGTGGATATTCCTGATACCGATATTACCATGGATAAAATGATTCTTGAACCATTGTCCGATATCCTGATACATTTATTACGAAATGCAGTGGATCATGGGATTGAGACTCCTGAAGTTAGAAAGAATAAAGGTAAAAATGAAAGGGGCTTTATCAGTATTGGTATAAAATCTATTTCGAATAGAATATTTATCAGTATAACCGACGACGGTGCGGGAATTAATTATACAAAAGTACGGGAAAAAGCAATTGCATATCTTCCTGAGCAGGCTGATGAAATTTTGGCAATGAGCGAGAAAGATCTTTCATCCTTTTTGTTTATGTCAGGTTTTTCCACAAAGACGGAAACTTCATCCTTATCAGGCAGGGGAGTCGGGCTTGATGTGGTACGGCAGAATATTGAAGAAATAAAAGGAAAAATAAATTTTACCTCAAAGCCTGATGAAGGAACCACTTTTGAATTGTCGCTGCCTTTGTCTCTTGCAACGCTTCAGGGTGTATTTATTATTGCAGACGGTATAAAATATTTAATTCCTTCTCATTATATCATCGAAATTACCAACTGCGATCCCGGTGAATATATTAATCTTCAAAATCAGAATATGTTCCGGCTTCGCGACCAAATTCTTCCTGTATACTCATTAGCTTCTGTAATAGGAACCGAAAGAAAACTTTCCCAAAATTCACAGACAACAGTTCTTGTTGTTGAGTATCTTGAGAAAAGACTGGGAATAAGTGTAACCGACGTGCTGAAAACAGTATCTGTAGTGGTAAAACCGCTTCCTGATGTTTTTAAGAATTTCACTCCTATACAGGGCGTTGTATTTGATGAAAACTATGCCATTGTTCCGATCCTTCATATTCCCGATCTTATGAACCGGATGAAATCTCTGCTCGCATATGATATGAAAAAATATGAAGCCCATTCATCGGTAAAGGAAAACAGGGTCTTAGTCGTTGATGATTCATATACAACCCGGCAAATCGAAAAAACTATCTTGGAAACAGAAGGCTATATTGTTGAGACGGCTAATGACGGAATAGAAGCATTGGAACGGCTGAAAATGAAACATTATGATGCTATCGTCACAGATATTAAGATGCCGAGAATGGACGGCTTTGTTCTCATCGAAAATATTAAACGCCTTTCAGGGTATGAATCTGTTCCGATTGTGGTAGTATCGTCAGTGTATGACGCCGAATCAAAAAAACGTTTCATGGAATCGGGCGTCCAGGGTTTTATAGTCAAATCCGATTTCGAACGCGGCAATCTTGTTTCCATAGTAAAGGAATTACTACATGGCAAAGTATAGAATATTAGTATGCGATTATTCATCGACAATGCGTTCCATTCTTCAGGCTGTTTTCAGTGTGGAAAACTTTGAAATTACGTTATGTGATAATAGCTTTGATGCTTTAAAATACATTAATGGTGATAAATCTTGTATTGTACTTTCCTCTATTGATGTACAACCGTTTGACGGATATCAGTTTTGCAGATTCGTGAAGTCCATCCCATCCGCCTCAGTTCCAAAAGTTATATTATATTACAGTGAAGGAACAAATGTTCATTCTTTCTGGGCAGAGAAATCCGGAACTGATCTTTTTTATCAGCTGGATCCAACACATCCTGAAAAAATTGTTGATGAAGTTAAACAGCTTCTGGAATTCTGCGACGGTCCTTCAGCAGAGAAAAAAATTGATGTCCAGGATAAAGATCTTGCATTGTTGACTGCCGGCTCTATTGATAAAGAATATTTCAACTATATTGTTCTAGATTCGATTTTTGAACTGAGTCCTTACATTAACGATATGGATGAATTCATAAAGCATGCGGTTCTTCTGCTGTCGGGTATATGCGATGCGGATTTGTTTGCAATGGAAGTTTGTAACGAAAGTATTGTCTATGATTACCACACAGCGGTAAGCGGCAGTTTTAAAAGCGAGATGTCGGATTTCCTAAGGGTTACAAAAAAGGATTTTGAAGGATATGCCTCTCAAAACCGGGACTATCAGTATGTTTCAAAAGAAATACAGAGTGTTTCTTCCGCAGAACGAAAAAACAAGCATGATAAAATACAGTCGTATGAATGTTTTGTAATTTATGCCAATGATTTTGTAGGTACTCTCCATGTCGCTTCCATAAAAAATTTGTTTTTCTCGGACAGAATGTACAAAAGACTTCTGTATTTTTGTGAGAAGATAGGCATACTTATAGAGATGGCTCTGAATCAAAAAAACATTACAGAGAAAGAAAAGAGAATGAGAAAACTCTTTTCAAGATTCGTCCCTGAGGAAATAATTGAAAATCTGCTTAAAGGCGAAAATACTAAGACCGAGTTTATGGGTGAAAAACGCAAGGTTGCTGTTCTAATTTCGGATATACGTGATTTTACAACGATCAGTGAGGTTAACAGTCCTGAAAATGTTGTCCGGTTTTTAAATCAATACTTTTCTGTAATGGTGGATATTATTAAAAAACACGGCGGCAGTATAGATAAATTTATGGGAGACGCGATCATGGCATTGTTCGGTGCAACAGTAAGCTATGAGGATAATGCTCTGCGTGCGGTGACTGTGGCTCTTGAAATGTGCAATGCTGTATCCAAGCTGGATTTCAGCCTTTTAAAAATACCCGACGGTCATGTATTCAATATAGGAGTGGGAATCCATTATGGAGACGTGGTCGTAGGAAGCATCGGCTGCACCGATAAAACCGACTATACTGTTATAGGCGACTCGGTAAATCTTGCTTCCCGTCTTGAGGGACTTACGAAACAGTACGGTGTAAGAATCATTATTTCCAATGCGGTTAAACAGGACTTGGGTAATGAGTTTTTCCTTCGCCATCTGGATAATGTTAAGGTTAAGGGAAAATCAATTGCAGTCTCTATATTCTCAGTGGAAAACAGCAGGGATCTGTTCCCGGATAAGTATCTTGAATTTTACAATAAGGCAATGGAACTGTATATTCTCGGAGGCTGGAATCTGGCATCTGAATATTTTAAAAAAGCTCTCGACATCTGTCCTGAGGACAGTGCTGCACAGCTTTTGTATGAACGCTGCGGGCGTTTTATTAAGGAACCCCCGAAAAACTGGGATGGAGCTCTTGCGTTAACTTCAAAGTAAAGATTCCGGCTGTTGATTATATAAGGAGATTTTTGTATGGAAAAAAAGAAAAAAGAAATAACATTTGAAAAGCAAATACTTAATTCAGGACTTTTTCCTAATCTGGGAGCTGCGGTTGTTGTTGTTGTATATGTATTCTTTTTTGCCGGAATAAGCGGCCGTCAATTTCTTGATGCCGGAATTGTGGCTTTACTCGTTATATTCTCGATGCAGTTTGTTCTAGGGCCGTTTACTAATGCAAATTCAACAAGAAAAATTTCACTTTCAATAAAAGAATGGAAAGAAAACGGACTGAATTTGGAAGAACGGTCGGAACTTCTTGAAAGATTATTATACTGCCCCAAACATGTCGGTAAATCAGTTTTTGTTGTTTTTGGAAGCGGAACAATTATTTGGGCTTTGTTTTTCTATTTTTATATAAAGGTTGATGTTGTCACAGAAATTTTTGTTCTTATGTCCTGTGTTTTTGCAGCCTATATAGCCTCTGTTCTCGGGCTTTATTTTGCCGAAACAGTCTGCTCAAAATATGCAGTTGATTTAATTGAAGAAGGGGTCGATGAAAAACTTGTTCAAAATAGAAAGTTTTTCGGCACCTCATTACTTTCATATTTTATTCTTTTTATAGTTATTCCTCTGGCTTTTACCAATCTTGTAGCATTCCTTTTTGCATGGAAAGGTTATTACAGTAATGCAGCCTCACTGCATCAAATATACGGTATAGCTATTGTCATTACATTTAATACCATTATCACTGTTGTTCTTTCTACAAGTTTGGGAATCAGAGTGTATAAGAGCATGAAGGATATTCAGGACGCTCTTTCATCTATGCATACTAAAGAAGTTATAAAATCACAGCTTATACCAACAGATCTTTCCAATGAACTTTCTTACAGCATGTATATGATCAATGAAACTATACGTCTTTTCCAGACAATGATAGATAAAACAAAAGAAATTGGAAAAATGATTCTAAACTCAACACAGGATCTTGTGGTCATTTCTAATGAAAATTCGTCCACCTCTGTAGAGCAGGCGGCAGGTGTGAAAGAAATAGTAAATGCGATGGAAGATTCAGATCAGCTTACTAAAAATATTGCTCATAAGGTTTCAGAGGTAAATGATGCTGCCGTAAAGACAGCCCTTGATGTTCAAGAGGGTGTTCAGACATTATCAATAAATCTTAATAAAATGAAAGAAATAACAGAGGCAAATATTGAAACGACGACGGGTATAAAATCGCTGAGCGAGCAGATTGAGAGTATTTGGGACATTGTAACAATAATAAATAATATTGCAGATCAGACAAAAATTATTGCTTTTAATGCGGAACTCGAAGCTGCAAGTGCAGGGGAAGCCGGTAAAAACTTTCATATTGTTGCTAATGAAATACGGCGTCTGGCAGACGGAACAATGGAATCAACCAGAGAAATAAAGGAAAGAATCACTGAAATACAGCATTCTTCAGATAAGCTGATAATTACATCCGAAGGCGGAACGTCAAAGATTCAGGAAGGATGCGAACTCACGGCAAAACTGGAAAACAGTTTTGGAAATATAAAGGATTCATCGGAGACAACTGCAGATACCGCTGGTGAGATTAAAATGATTATTGAACAGCAGACGGCAGCTTTCGATCAAATATTAATAACTCTAAAACAGATATCTGCCGGAATTGAGAACTTCTCATCATCAACACAAAGTGTTAACGATTCTTCTGTGCAGCTTCAGTCGATAGCCGATAAACTGGCAGATATTTCACAAAAGTAAAGGACGGAGGATATAATGAGTAATGGTAAAAAAAGAAATTTCGAAACAATAGTTTTATTAAAGGGCATACCGTATAATCTGTTTGCCGCATTGATTATTTTTCTGTACTCCTCGTACTTTATTGGAATGAATCTGCAGCAGATGCTTTATTCAGGTATTTTTGTTGTCGTCATGGTAGGTTTAGCCCAGGCTGGAATCGCTCCATTGACCAATAAAATTGCAGCAACACAGCTTTCTAAAGAAATTGATATTTGGGAAAATTCTGAACTGAACGATGACGAACGGACTGAGCTGCTGGAAAAAATAATGAATTTTCCGAAGATAAAAGGTCTTGAGACTCTTACATTTTTCGTTATATGTGCATTTCTGCTCTTCGGTGCAAACTATTTTATAAGTAAAATAGATATGTATACAAATCTTATGTCTTTGTTTATCTGTCTATTCGGTGCATATAATGCGCATATGCTCGGTTTGAATTTCTCGGAAAAAATATGTTCATCTTATGCAAGAAAAATAGTAATGCAGGGAGTTAACGAGAAGAAAATAAGAAAAACAAGAATATTTAATTACGGTTTGGGTAATCTCTTCGTATTATATTGCGTCGTTCCAATTGTTTTTACTACCTGTATTGCATGCTGTGTAATACTTAAAGGGTATATACCTGATGCATCCAACGTACTCCCTTCTTTCAGCGCCCAGGTACTAAGACTGTCTGTAATATCGCTTGTGAATATTGTCTTATCAATTTTACTTTCGTATCTTTTTTACAGTCTCATTAAGAAAAACTCTGAACAGATTGCAGAGACATTACTGCGAATCAACAGCAGCGACATAAAAAAAGATGAATTCCTAGAAACAGATTTGTCAAATGAATTGTCATTTAATATATATTTAATGAATCTTACAATAAAAAAATTCAGAGGCATAATTGATAAGGCAAATGAAATAAGCAGTGCTGTTTTAAAATCAACACATGAACTGGTGGTAACTTCGAATGAAAATTCTGCAACATCTGTCGAACAGGCTGCAGGCGTTAGAGAGATTGTGAGTGCAATGGAAGATTCTGATCATTTGTCTAAAAATATTTCAAACAGAGTTCAGGAAGTGTATGAAGCAGCGGCAAAAAATGCCCAGGATGTTAAGAGCGGAATTGAAACCCTTCACTGTAATTTTGAAAAAATGAAGGAAATTACTAATGCCAACCTTGAGACTATAAACGGAATAAAATCTCTTAGTGAACAGATTGAAAGTATATGGGATGTTGTTAAAATTATTAATAATATTGCAGATCAGACAAAAATTATCGCTTTTAATGCTGAACTTGAAGCGGCGAGCGCAGGTGAATCGGGTAAGAACTTTCACATTGTTGCAAATGAAATAAGACGTTTAGCCGACGGAACAATGGAATCAACAAGGGAAATAAAGGAAAGAATCACCGAGATTCAATATGCTTCAGATAAACTCATTGTTACATCGGAAGAAGGAACTAATAAAATACAGGAAGGCTGCGAACTAAATACAAGACTGGAAGAAAACTTTGATAGTATCCATGTTTCAACCGATGAAACCGCAGAAACAGCAGGAGAAATTAAAATGATTATTGAACAGCAGTCTGCAGCTTTTGATCAGATAGTTATAACACTAAAGCAGATATCGAGCGGTATAGAGAATTTCTCATCAGCGACTAAAAGCGTGAATGAAGCTTCAATGCAGCTGCAGGCAATAGCAGATACGCTGACTGGAATAACTAAATAGACATACTCATGGAAGGTTGACATATGAAGATGGATAAAAAAGATTTGGAAAAACAAATGATGGCTTCAGGATTGGCGCCAAATATGATAACGGGCGCCGTAATGATGGCATACATTTTCCTTTTTTCAGGCGTTGGTATATCGCTTGTTCCCAAGGCTCTCCTTATAGGACTGCTTGTAATGGGAATACTGCAGAATGCGCTGGCTCCTTTTACAAACCGGCGTATTACAAAATCAGTTTCACAAAGGATTCTGCAGTATTCAAAAAAAGAAACCACAATCCACGAAAGAACCCTTTTAATTAAAGACATGATGGCTGTTCCAAAATATGTTGCTCTTCAGGTTTTTGTTATTTTTCTAATTGGAAGCATAATCTGGCTTATCTTATGCAGATTTCTTGCCGGCTTTTCTACCGCTGAAGCGGGATTTGCAATTACTGCCGCTTTTTTTGGCTCTATGATTTCCGGATTGTTCTCACTGAATATGGCAGAAGGTGTTTGTTCATTCTATGCAAAATCTTTCATTGCCCAGGGTGTGGATAATAAAACTGTTGCACGAATGAAATTTTTCGGCATGCCCGTGAAAGTATCATTCAATTTTTATGTGGTGTATCCTCTGATATTTTCAACAATAATTCTTTTATTTTTATTATGGATAGGCTACTTATCTGATACACCGCTGCTTCATGCCGGATCAACGGCGCAAGGCATACTGAGAGTTGTTACTATTTTTCTTGCAAATGTATTATTGTGCATTATCCTGAGCAGACTGTATTTTAATAAGATACTTACTAATAATGAACAGATTACAAATACGATGATTACTATTACATCAAAAGGCGCTCTCACTGCAGACCTGCTCCCGTCAGATCTGGCAAATGAACTTTCCTATAATGCCTACTTGATAAATCAAACAATACTTCTTTTCAGGGATATTCTCGCAAGGGCTGGAAAACTTGCAGGTTCTGTAATGCAGTCAACCCAGGATCTTGTTGTAACTTCAAGGGAAACTGAATCAATTTCCATAGAGCAGTCGTCTTCCGTAAAGGAGATTGTTGCAACCATGGAGGATGCCGACAAGCTGTCACGAAACATAGCAACGAGAATAGCTGAAGTTGCCTTGGTTGCGAATAAGACAACTGAAGATGTACAGAAAGGATTCAGTACGCTTGCAACAAATCTGCAGAAAATGAATGAAATAACAGAAGCAAATATTGAGACTATTAACGGCATTAAGGCATTAAGCGAGAAAATTGAAAGCATTTGGGATATAGTGAATATTATCAATAGTATTGCAGATCAGACTAAAATTATAGCCTTTAACGCGGAATTGGAAGCAGCAAGCGCAGGAGAGGCAGGAAAGAATTTTCACATAGTAGCAAATGAGATAAGGCGCCTTGCAGATTTGACAACAAACTCGACTAAGGAGATTAAATCAAGAATTACTGAAATTCAGCATTCATCAGATAACCTTATTATTACTTCTGAAGGCGGAACAGAGAAAATTCATGAAGGGAGCGAGCTTTCTGTAAACCTTGAGATAAACTTTGAAAATATTAAGAGTTCTGCGGAAATCACAGCAGAATCCTCAAATGATATTAAGGACATTATTAACCAGCAGACATATGCCTTTGAACAGATTGTAATAACGCTGCGTCAAATTTCTGCGAGCATTGAAAGTTTTTCAGTATCTACGCAGACAGTCACATCTGCCTCTGAAAACCTGAGGCGTATTGCCGATGATCTTTCAAATATCATGAATGGAGAGTAGAGTAAGCTCTAATAACTCAATATAGTCTAAAAATACAAATACCTCTCATATGTACTGATTGTCATATACATCCCGGTATGTATTTGGGAAATATTCGAATAACAGTATAAAATCTTCTTGTAATATTACAATATCGATGTATTATTAATTACATACAACCGCTTAGGTATTTAAGCCGGTTTTCATCTTCCTTGTATTGCTCCCGGTTTATGTATAGAAGCAGATAAAGGAGAAACGATGATGAAACGAGTGCTCTTTGTCGCGTTAGTGCTGCTTATAGCAGCAAGTCTTTTTACCGGATGCGGTAAAAATGCAAAAACTGCCGGGGTTGAATTTATTCTTAACAATCAGACAGAACCACAGTCTCTTGATCCCACACAAATTCAGGGTGTTCCTGAAGACCGCTTGTGGACTGCTTTATTTGAAGGTCTTGTTGCAAGCAATCCTGAAACAAATAAAGCAATCCCCGGAGTTGCTGAAAAATGGGAACGCAATGCTGATGGATCGGTTATAACATTCTATTTGAGGAAAAATGCAAAGTGGAGCGACGGCACTCCTATTAATGCTAAAACCTTTGTCGATTCATGGCTGTATTATTTGTCTCCTGAAACTGCGGCTGTGTATGCCTATATGCCTGCTTCAGTGATAAAAGGAGCTACAGAATATAATGCAGGAAACGGACCTGCAAGCGGTGTCGGAATCCGCGCCGTTGATGACTACACCTTTGAAGTAACTCTAATCGGGCCTGTTCCCTATGCGGTAGATATGATGACTCACTATTCCTTCGGACCTCTTCCTCTTCATGTGATGAAAAAACTCGGCTCCGAATGGACAAAACCGGGCAATTTTGTAGGCAACGGACCTTTTACACTTGAATCATGGACTCCCCAGGAAAAGATCACTGCTGTACCGAACGAAACGTATTGGAATAAGAAGAACGTGCATCTTTCCCGTGTAACATTCCTTGCAATTGAAAATGATACTACCGCATACAATAAATACAAGAACGGCGAAATCGACTGGATCCCAAGCATTCCTGTCAGCTTAATTGATGAAATAAGCCTTGATCCAAATTTCCATTCGGCTCCCTTTTTGACATCATATTATTATATTCTCAACGTTAATAATCCCGTATTGAAAGATGTCAGAGTGCGGCAGGCACTGTGCTATTCAATTGACCGTATTGAGCTTGTTGAAAAAGTATTGAAAGGCGGTCAGATTCCTTCAGGTGCTTTTGTCCCGGAAATGGCAGGCTA
The DNA here is from genome assembly GCA_023398165.1 of Spirochaetota bacterium. Classification (GTDB taxonomy): domain Bacteria; phylum Spirochaetota; class Spirochaetia; order Treponematales; family Treponemataceae; genus JAAZLA01. Next base: position 118,342 of record JAEWSQ010000011.1, read on the forward strand.
CACACCGGCTGAAGGTTTTACTCTGGATATTGCAAAAGCCCGGAGTCTTCTGTCTGATGCAGGATACCCTGACGGAAAGGGATTCCCGAAATTTACCGTTATTTACAACACCAGCGAAAATCATAAAAAGATTGCTGAATGGGTACAGCAGCAGTGGAAGAATAACCTTAACATAGATATTGAACTGCAGAATATGGAGTGGGGTTCTTTCCTTGATAAACGCCAGTCGAATGATTTTGATATTTCCCGTTCAGGCTGGAACAGCGATTATCAGGATCCTTCCAATTTCCTCGATCTGCTCCGTAAAGACAGCGGCAATAACGATGGACGGTACTCGAATCCTGCGTATGATGCACTGCTTGATAAGGCAGCACAAATGCAGGACGGTGCAGAACGGAATAAAATACTGCGAGAAGCAGAAATGCTCGGTGTAAAGCAGGATGCAGCGGTTATCCCGTTCTATATTTACACAACACAAAATATGATCGACTTGAATAAATGGGAAGGCTGGTATCCGAACGCTGCGGATAAACATCCTCTGGTAGGATTTAAACTCAAAGATAAGTAAAAGCATGGTATAAGGTTTTAAAAGCGGCAGCTTTTTGAGCCGTTAACGCTTGTAAAGCTGCTGCCTGCTTTGAGACACATGAATTACCGGGAAAGGATGTATTATATGGGCAGATTTATACTAAGACGTCTTTTGGTTCTCATTCCTACAATGTTCATTATTGTCAGTTTAAGTTTTTTTATGATACGGCTTGCACCCGGAGGTCCTTTTTCCAGTGAAAAAAAAGTTACTCCGGAAGTTATGGAAAATTTATTAAAAAAATATCATATGGATGAGCCCTTGGTAAATCAGTATTTGAGGTACTTAGGCGATGTGCTGCAGGGTGACTTGGGACCTTCTTTTAAGAATAAAGATTACACGGTAAACCAGCTAATCGGGACAAGCATGCCTCATTCACTTCTTTTAGGCATTGTAGCATTAGCTATAGCATTTTTCTTCGGTGTATCGTCAGGATTAGTTTCCGCTCTCAAACAAAACAGCATTGCAGATTATGCCTTTACAGGAATTTCAAATCTCGGTCTTGCAATACCTCTTTTTGTTGTGGGTCCTCTTTCAGTTCTCGTTTTTGCCATAAAACTCAAATGGCTTCCAACTTCCGGATGGATTACCGGGAGGTACGGACTGCAAACACTGATATTGCCTGCATTAACATTGAGCCTGCCTTTTTTTTCCTCCATAGCCCGCTTAACAAGGGCAAGTGTCGTGGAAACACTGAGATCCGACTATATTCGAACAGCGCGCTCGAAAGGCTTGAAAGAAATTGTCATTATGACGAAGCATGTATTGAAAGGAGCCTTACTGCCTGTGGTCAGTTATTTAGGACCGGCTTTTGCAGGTATTGTAACAGGCTCGGTTGTTATTGAACAAATTTTTCTTGTACCTGGAATAGGTAACTTTTTTGTTAAATCAGCATTGAATAGAGACTATACATTGATATTGGGAACAGTAATTGTTTATTCCCTCATTCTCGTTATTATGAACCTTATTGTGGATGTCCTATATGGACTGCTTGATCCGCGTGTAACATATACAGATTCAAGATAGAAGGTACTATTGTGGCACATTTAAAAGACACTGTACAAGACACCAATGAATTCAGCCGGCAGATGAAAAGCATTTCTCTGACCGTCGAAGCATGGAAACGATTTAAAAAGAATAAGATGTCATATATCAGTCTGTGGGCGGCAGGCATATATATGATAATTTCAATCTTAGCCCCGATTTTACCTTTCCATCCCTATTATGAACAGGTGATAGATCATGCAAATCTGCCGCCGTCTTTCCGTACAGCCGGAGAGGTTCAATTGGAAGTTAGAAATGCATATTATGAACGTGTAATGAAGATTCAAAAAAGAACAGAGCTGACAAACGCAGAAAAATCTGAACTGGAACGGATCATGAACGCGAATGAAACAGAATCTGTACAGAAACGGCGTTACCTTTTAGGAACAGATTCCCTCGGGCGCGATATGCTGGCCCGGACAATATACGGCGGGCGCATTTCTATGGCTATAGGATTAATAGGTACTATTACAGCCCTCATTATTGGTGTGTTAGTCGGAGCTATAGCCGGTTATGCAGGGGGCCGGCTTGATATGATATTGATGCGTTTTGTTGATATTATGTACGGTCTTCCGTATATGCTCATTGTAATAATCATGATGGCAATTCTTGGAAAAAGCCTCGCAATTTTGTTTGTGGCCATAGCTCTCGTTTCCTGGCTGACAATTGCGCGTGTTGTAAGAGGGCAGGTTATCAGTTTGAAAAACTCTGAGTATATACTCGCGGCGCGCTCTATGGGTGCTTCCGGCTGGCATATAATTACCCGCCATCTGATACCTAATACTATGGGAATAATAATTGCATATGCCACCTTATCAATTCCGTCATTCATAATGTCTGAAAGCTTTTTATCTTTTTTAGGTCTTGGTGTTTCTGCTCCTCTTGCTTCCTGGGGTTCCCTTGTTTCAGACGGAGTTCAGGGAATGGAACTGTACCCATGGATTTTACTTGTTCCGGCTGTTACTATGACATTATTCCTTTTTTCGATGAATTTTATCGGAGACGGAATACGGGACGCATTGGATCCGCAGAGTAAAAACAGGTTATAGGGGTAATTCATGACAGAAAAAAATGCTGCAGAAAAACCTATTTTACAGGTAAAAAATCTTAGAACATATTTTTATACCGATGCCGGTGTTGTGAAAGCAGTCGATGGAGTATCTTTTAACCTTAACAAAGGAGAAACGTTAGGCATCGTGGGAGAATCAGGTTCGGGGAAAAGTGTCACAAATCTTTCAGTTATCAATTTAATACAGAGTCCTCCCGGTAAAATTGAAGGCGGCGAAGTTATTTTTCAAGGTGAAGATGTTCTTAAAATGGACGGCAGACGAATCAGACAGATACGGGGAGACCGTATAGCTATGATTTTTCAGGATCCTTTATCTAGTTTAAACCCGTTTTTAAAAATATCAGTTCAAATGATAGAAACGCTCCAGCTGCATCAAAAAATGGGTAAAAAAGAAGCTAAGGCAAAAGCAGTCGAAATGCTTGAACTTGCAGGCATTCCTTCTCCTCAAGAGCGCATTGACGGGTACCCTCATCAGTTTTCAGGAGGAATGAGGCAGCGTGTTATGATTGCAATGGCGCTTTCGTGTAATCCCGATGTGCTCATTGCCGATGAACCGACGAGCGCACTTGATGTCACCATTCAGGCTCAGATCATAGAACTTATGCAGGATTTAACTAAACGGCTTGGAACCGCTGTAATAATGATTACTCATTCCCTGGGTGTCGTTGCAGGAATGTGCGACAATATTATGGTTATGTATGCTGGACGTACGGTGGAATACGGCAAAACTGATGATATTTTTTATAATACCAAACATCCCTATACAAAGGGGCTTATTCAATCTGTTCCCCGCCTCGATAAAATAAGCGATGAGCGGCTCTATTCAATACCCGGACAGCCTCCGAATGTTATTGATTTGCCTGACTGTTGTGCTTTTTATCCGCGCTGCGAAAAATGCATGGATATTTGCAAAAAAAAATATCCTCCTCTAATCTCTTTTAATAATGGGCACAGCACTTCCTGCTGGCTGTACGATAATCAATACAGAAAACCGGATTTAAAGTCAGAAAGCAAACAGGATGAAGACCATGAGTGAAAATATTCTAGAAGTAAAAGATCTAAAAATGCATTTCTATACGGGTCACGAAGGTATTTTTGCGGGGAAAAAGAATTATATATATGCCGTGGACGGGATCAGCTTCTCACTTGCAAAAGGCGAGACTTTGGGACTGGTAGGCGAGTCAGGATGCGGTAAATCCACCGTAGCCCGTGCTGTTTCCCAGTTATACAGACCTACTTCCGGACAGGTGCTGCTTGAAGGAAAAGATTTAACCAGGATAGGCGGAAGACAGCTGTCTGCTGCGAGAAAAGATATGCAGATGGTTTTTCAGGATCCGTATTCTTCTCTTGATCCAAGAATGTCTACCGCAAAAATTATTGCTGAGCCCTTGGTTATTTACCGCAAGCTTGGAATGCTTTCAATAACCGACGCACAAATTAATGCAAGGGTCGAAGATTTAATGGAACAGGTGGGCTTATCACGATTTTTTAAACACCGCTTCCCTCATGAGTTTTCTGGAGGTCAAAGACAGCGTATAGGTATTGCCCGTGCCTTGGCATTAAAACCAAAAATCATTTTAGCAGACGAACCGGTCAGTGCCCTTGATGTTTCAATTCAGGCTCAAATCTTAAATCTTTTTAAAGATATTCAAAAGGAAATGGGATTGTCGTACTTATTTATTGCACACGATCTTGCAGTAATAAAGTATATTTCAGACAGGATTGCGGTAATGTATTTAGGCAAAATTGTAGAAATTGGAAGCTATCAAAAATTGTATGCTGACCCGTATCATCCCTATACGAAGGCATTACTTTCAGCTGCGCCTATTCCTGATCCTGAAATTGAAAGACAGAGGCAGCGTATTATTTTAACCGGTGATGTTCCTTCTCCAGTTATGCAGCGTCCGGGCTGTTATTTCTATGACCGCTGCCCTTCACGAATGGAATGCTGTAAACAAATGCAGCCTCCTTTTGTGGAAAAGGATAACGGACACCAGGTTGCCTGTTTTCTTTACAAATAGAACATTCACAGCTCGCGCCTTAAGCGCACCGCGCTGTGCCTCACGCATTTAAGCAAAAAAAAAACGAAGAAAGTTTCCTTTCTTCGTTTATGCGGAGAACCTGACTTGAACAGGCACAGCTCGCGCCACTAGCACCTCAAGCTAGCGTGTCTACCAATTCCACCATCCCCGCAGATACCGGT